>CAWHIZ010000038.1:0-22314 GCA_963829405.1 uncultured Actinomycetota bacterium | reverse complement strand
GGGCCGTCAAGAAAGCGTTAAGACCGCCAGCGAGTCCCTGAACAGGACGTTTCATGGTGCAGGCCGCCGAAATCCGGCAGCCCGTAAACGTGACGGAGGCCATGTCCGTCCTGATTTACATCGTGCTGACGGTGGCGATCTTCGCCCTGCTCGGCCTGGTCCAGAAGTTGGTCGAGGGACTGTGAGCCCGAACCTGATCGGCCTGGTCCTGGCGATCCTGCTCGCGCTGTTTCTCTTCGCCGCCCTGCTCTTCCCGGAGAGGTTCTAGTGAGTTCGACGACGGCGGGGATCTTGTTCCTCGCATCCCTGATCATCGCGCCTGGCGGCCGTGCACGTACCGCTGGGCGACTACATGTACCGCGTCTACCCTCCGCGAAGGATTCGCGCGGTGAGCGCGTCGTCTACCGGCTGATCGGCGCCGACCCGAAGTCCGAGCAGACCTGGGGCGCCTATGCGCGCAGCGTGCTGGCCTTCTCGGCGGTCAGCGTCCTGTTCCTGTTCCTCTTCCAGTTGGTGCAGGGCAGGTTGCCGCTGCATCTCAACGACCCCGGCACGCCGATGACACCTGCGCTCGCCTGGAACACCGCGGTCAGCTTCGTCACGAACACGAACTGGCAGGCCTACTCGGGCGAGTCCACTCAGGGTCACCTCGTGCAGATGGCCGGCCTCGCGGTGCAGAACTTCGTGTCCGCGGCCGTCGGCATGGCCGTCGCGATGGCATTCGTGCGCGGGCTGGCCCGCGCAACACCGGTGAGCTCGGCAACTTCTGGGTCGACCTGGTCCGCGGCATCATCCGAATCCTGTTGCCGCTCTCCATCGATCGTCGCGATCGTCCTGATCGCCGGCGGCGTCATCCAGAACTTCGCGCTGCACGATCAGATCGTCAACACCCTCGCCGGCGCGCAACAGACCATCCCCGGCGGCCCGGTCGCCAGCCAGGAGGCCATCAAGGAACTCGGCACCAACGGCGGCGGGTTCTTCAACGCCAACTCCGCGCATCCGTTCGAGAACCCCACCGCGTGGACCAACTGGGTCGAGATTTTCCTGCTGGCCTGCATCGCGTTCTCGCTCCCCCGCACCTTCGGCCGCATGGTCGACAGCCGCAAGCAGGGCTACGCGATCGCCGCCGTGATGGTCGATCATCGCATGACCAGCATCACGCTGATGATGTCCTTCCAAATCCAGCACCACGGAACGGTTCCCACGGCGATCGGATCCTCCATGGAGGGTGTCGAACAGCGCTTCGGTGTGCCGAACTCGGCGGTGTTCGCCGACCTGACGACGCTGACGTCGACGGGCGCGGTGGACTCGTTCCACGACTCCTACACCAGCCTCGGCGGCATGATCACGCTGTTCAACATGCAGCTCGGCGAGGTCGCGCCCGGCGGCGTCGGCTCGGGCCTCTACGGCATGCTCATCCTGGCGATCATCACGGTGTTCGTCGCCGGCCTGATGGTCGGCCGCACACCGGAATACCTCGGCAAGAAGATCACGCCGCGCGAGATCAAGCTCGCCGCAACGTATTTCCTGATCACGCCGTTGATCGTGCTGACCGGCACCGCCGTCGCGATGGCGATGCCCGGCCAACGCGCGAGGCATGCTCAACACCGGTCCGCACGGCCTCTCCGAGGTGCTCTACGCGTTCACCTCCGCGGCCAACAACAACGGCTCGGCTTTCGCGGGCATCGGCGTGAACACCGTTTGGTACAACACCGCACTCGGGCTGGCGATGCTGTTCGGCCGGTTCCTGCCGATCATCTTCGTCCTGGCACTGGCCGGTTCGCTGGCCAGACAGGGCAAGACGCCCGACTCCGTCGGCACGCTGCCCACCCACCGACCGCAGTTCGTCGGCATGGTCGCCGGCGTCACGCTGATCCTGGTCGCCCTCACCTTCCTGCCCATGCTCGCGCTGGGCCCCTCGCTGAAGGAATTCACTGATTGACCGCAACCACAATCGATCTCGCACCGGCCGCGGAGCCGAAACCGAACGCGACCAACCGCGTCCAGGGCGGCCTGCTCGACCCCAGGATGCTGTGGAAGTCGATGCCGGACGCGCTGCGCAAGCTCAACCCGCGCACGCTGTGGCGCAATCCGGTCATGTTCATCGTCGAGATCGGCGCCGCCTGGAGCACCGTCCTCGCGGTCGTCGAGCCGTCGTGGTTCGCCTGGCTGATCGTGGTGTGGCTGTGGCTGACTGTTGTCTTCGCCAACCTCGCAGAAGCCGTCGCCGAAGGCCGGGGCAAGGCGCAGGCCGAAACGCTGCGCAAGACGAAGACCGACACCATGGCACGCCGCCTCACCGGATGGAGCCCCGGCATCCCGGGCGTGAAGAGGACGTCGCCGCACCGCTGCTGCAACAGGGCGACTTCGTCGTGGTCGAAGCCGGCCAGACGATCCCCGGCGACGGCGATGTCGTGGAAGGCATTGCTTCGGTGGACGAGTCGGCGATCACCGGTGAGTCGGCACCTGTCATCCGCGAGTCCGGCGGCGACCGCTCCGCGGTCACCGGCGGCACCACCGTGCTCTCCGATCGCATCGTCGTCAAGATCACCCAGAGGCCGGGTGAGAGCTTCATCGACCGGATGATCGCCCTCGTCGAGGGCGCCAACCGGCAGAAGACGCCCAACGAGATCGCGCTGAACATCCTGCTCGCATCGTTGACGATCATCTTCGTGTTCGCCGTCGCGACGCTGCAGCCGCTCGCGATCTACTCGAAGGCGAACAACCCGGGCGTGGCAGACACGTTGGCGCTCAACGGCAGTGGCATATCCGGGATCGTCATGGTCGCATTGCTGGTCTGCCTCATCCCGACGACCATCGGCGCGCTGCTGTCGGCGATCGGCATCGCAGGCATGGACCGCCTCGTGCAGCGCAACGTGCTGGCGATGTCGGGCCGCGCGGTGGAAGCCGCCGGTGACGTCAACACGCTGCTGCTCGACAAGACCGGAACCATCACGCTGGGCAACCGGCAGGCCGCGGACTTCGTACCGCTGGCCGGCGTGACACCCGAGGCGCTCGCCGACGCGGCCCAGCTCGCCAGCCTCGCCGACGAGACACCCGAAGGCCGGTCCATCGTCGTGTACGCCAAGCAGGAGTTCGGACTTCGCGCCCGCACCCCTGGCGAACTCGACGACGGCGCACTGGGTGGAGTTCAGCGCAACGACACGGATGTCCGGCGTCGACATCGGCGAGCACCGGCTGCGCAAGGGCGCGGCCGGTGCGGTGGCCGAATGGGTCCGCTCCGAGGGCGGCGTCATTCCCGCCGAACTCGGCGACATCGTCGACGGAATCTCCGCCGCAGGCGGCACCCCGTTGGTGGTGGCCCGCGTCGTCACCGACGACACCGACCCCACATCGGCCGAGGTGCTCGGCGTCATCCACCTCAAGGACGTCGTCAAGCAAGGCATGCGCGAGCGGTTCGACGAGATGCGCCGCATGGGCATCCGCACGGTGATGATCACCGGCGACAATCCGTTGACCGCCAAGGCCATCGCCGACGAGGCGGGTGTCGACGACTTCCTCGCCGAGGCCACCCCCGAGGACAAGATGGCGCTGATCAAGAAGGAGCAGGCGGGCGGCAAGCTCGTCGCGATGACCGGCGACGGCACCAACGACGCACCGGCGCTGGCGCAGGCCGACGTCGGCGTCGCGATGAACACCGGCACGTCGGCGGCCAAAGAGGCAGGCAACATGGTCGACCTCGACTCCGACCCGACCAAGCTCATCGAGATCGTCGAGATCGGCAAGCAGTTGCTCATCACCCGCGGCGCGTTGACGACGTTCTCGATCGCCAACGACATCGCCAAGTATTTCGCGATCATCCCCGCGATGTTCGTGGTGCTGTTCCCCGGCCTCGACCTGCTGAACATCATGCGGCTGCACAGCCCGCAGTCGGCCATCCTGTCGGCGGTCATCTTCAACGCGCTGGTCATCATCGCGCTCATCCCGCTGTCGCTGCGAGGTGTGCGCTACACGCCGAGCAGCGCGTCAAAGCTGTTGAGCCGCAACCTCTACATCTACGGCCTCGGCGGCATCATCGCACCGTTCATCGGCATCAAGCTCATCGACCTCGTCATCCAACTCTTCCCGGGAATGTGACAATGAAGCTGTCCAACATCGTTCGCCAACACTGGGCCGCGCTGCGCGCGCTGCTGGTCCTCACCGCCATCCTCGGCCTGGCCTACCCGGTGTTCATCTGGCTCGTCGCCCAGCTGCCCGGGCTGCACGACAAGGCCGACGGCTCGATCGTCGAAGCCGGCGGAAAGCCGGTGGGCAGCAGCCTGATCGGCCAGTCGTTCACCGACGGCGACGGCAACCCGCTGCCGCAGTACTTCCAGAGCAGGCCGTCGGCGGCCGGCGACGGCTATGACCCGATGGCGACCAGCGCGGGCAACCTCGGACCGGAGAGCATCGTCGACACACCCGACAAGCCGAGCCTGCTCAGCCTCGTCTGCTCACGAAGCGCGGCGATCGGCGAGTCCGACGGCGTCGACGGGTCACGGCCGTTCTGCACCGGCGACGGCGTCGGCGCCGTGCTGTCGGTGATCGGCCCACGCGACGCCCGCGGCGACGTCCTCGCGCCGACGCGCGTCGTCAGCGTCAACGAACCGTGCGAAACCACTCAGACACCGTTCCTCAGCACCTACGAGGGCGTGCGGGTGGAGTGCGCCCGCCCGGCGAGGACTACAGCATCGGCCAGATCGTGCCGATCCGCGGCAGCGCACCGGCCGACCCCGCGGTGCCCGCCGATGCCGTCACCGCCAGCGGCAGCGGTCTGGACCCGCACATCTCGCTCGCCTACGCCGATCTGCAGGTCAACCGGGTCGCCAAGGCCCGCGGCGTGAGCCCCGCAGCTGGTCCGGCAGGCCGTCGCGGACAACACCGACGGGCGCTGGCTCGGGTTCATGGGCGAGCCGACGGTCAACGTGCTCGCAGTGAACATCGAGCTCGATCAGAAGTATCCGGGTGGATGATGAACAGGTGAGTACGTCGGCGCCCAGAAGCGAGGTGAGCTGCGCATCTACCTCGGCGCGGCTCCCGGCGTCGGCAAGACGTACGCGATGCTCGGCGAGGCTCACCGGCGGCTGGAGCGCGGCACCGACGTCGTCGCCGCCGTCGTGGAAACCCACGGCCGCCAGAAGACCGCCGAGTTGATCGAGGGCATCGAGGTCGTCCCGCCCCACCACATCGACTACCGCGGAACACGCTTCGACGAGCTCGATGTCGACGCCGTGATCCAACGCAAACCTCACGTCGTTCTCGTCGACGAACTCGCCCACACGAACGCGCCGGGCAGCAGAAATCCGAAGCGGTGGCAGGACATCGAGGAGATCCTCGACGCGGGCATCACCGTGATCACGACGGTCAACGTCCAGCACCTGGAGAGCCTCAACGACGTCGTCACCCAGATCACCGGAATCGAGCAGCAGGAGAAGGTGCCCGACGAGGTCGTCCGCGCCGCCGACCAGATCGAGCTGGTCGACATCACGCCGGAAGCGTTGCGGCGCAGACTGTCCCACGGCAACGTGTACGCCCCCGAACGTATCGACGCCGCGCTGTCCAACTACTTCCGGCCGGGTAACCTCACCGCATTGCGCGAGCTGGCGCTGCTCTGGCTCGCCGACCAGGTCGACGCGGCGCTCGACCAAGTACCGCGCCGACAAGCACATCACCGAAACATGGGAGACCCGCGAACGCGTCGTCGTCGCCGTCACAGGCGGACCGGAGTCGGAAACCCTTGTGCGCCGCGCCTTCCGGATAGCGTCGAAATCCAGCGCCGAGCTGATGGTCGTCCACGTCGTGCACGGCGACGGCCTTTCGGGGGTGTCCGCGCCCCAGATGGGCAAGGTGCGCGAGTTGGCCGCGAGCCTCGGCGCAACCGTCCACACGGTCGTCGGAGACGACGTTCCCGCGGCGCTATTGGATTTCGCCCGCGAGATGAACGCGACGCAGCTGGTGATCGGCACGTCCAGGCGGTCGCGGTGGGCGCGCATCCTCGACGAGGGCATCGGCGCGGCGGTCGTGCAGCAGTCCGGCAAGATCGACGTCCACATGGTCACCCATGGGGAGGTCAAGCAGTGGCCGCTCGTGGTCATCGCTGACTCCCCGGCGGCGGCACACGATGTCCTGGCTCGCCGCAGTCGTTGTGCCGTCGGCGATCTGCGCGATCACCGTCTGGCTGCTCGACCCCTATCTCGGCGTGGCCGGGGAGAGCGCGCTGTTCTTCGTCGGGGTACTGGTGGTCGCCCTGCTCGGCGGCGTCGCCCCCGCCGCACTGTCGGCCCTGCTGTCCGGGCTGCTGCTGAACTACTTCCTCGTCGACCCGCGTCACACGTTCACCATCTCCGAACCCGACAGCGCCATCACCGTCGTCGTGCTGCTGGCCGTCGCGGTCGCCGTCGCCGCGCTGGTGGACGGCGCGGCCAAGCGCGCGAGGGAGGCGACGCAGGCCTCGCGGGAAGCCGAGCTTCTCGCGCTGTTCGCCGGGTCGGTTTTGCGGGGCGCCGACCTGGACACGTTGCTCGAGCGGGTGCGCGAGACGTACTCCCAACGCGCGGTGAGCGTTCTGCGCGTCGTCGACGACAAGGACCGCATCGTCGCCTGCGTCGGGAACAATCCGTGCGTGACAGTCGAGTCGGCCGATACCGCCATCGAGGTCGGCGACGACGAGTTCTGGATGTTGATGGCAGGCAAGCAAGTTAGCCGCCCGCGACCGCCGGGTGCTGACGGCCGTCGCGAGTCAGGCCGCCGGGCCTGATCAAGCAGCGCGAGCTCACCGAGGAGGCCAGCAGGGCCGAGACGATCGCGCGTGCCGACGAGCTGCGCCGCTCGCTGCTGTCCGCCGTCAGCCACGACCTGCGCACTCCGCTTGCGGCCGCCAAGGCGGCGGTGTCGAGCCTGCGCAGCGACGATGTCGACTTCTCCGCCGAAGACACCTCGGAGCTGCTGGCCACCGTCGAGGAGTCGATCGATCAGCTCACCGCGCTCGTCGGAAACCTCCTCGACTCGTCGCGCCTCGCGGCCGGGGTGGTTACGCCCGCGCGCCAACGGGTCTACCTGGAGGAGACGGTGCAGCGCGCGCTGGTGGGAATCAGCAAGCACTCCACGGGTTTCCGCAGTGTCGCGCTGGACAGGGTGAAGGTCGAAGTGGGCGATGCGGTTGCGATGGCCGACAGCGGTCTGCTGGAGCGGGTGCTCGCCAACCTGATCGACAACGCGCTGCGCTACGCGTCGGAAAGCCCGGTGCGGGTCACCGCGAGCACCGTCGGCGACAGGGTGCTGATCGCGATCATCGACGAGGGCTCCGGAATACCGCGCGGCGCAGAGGAGCAGTTGTTCGCGCCGTTCCAGCGGCTCGGCGACCAGGACAACAGCACCGGCGTCGGCCTCGGCCTCTCTGTCGCAAAGGGTTTCGTCGAGGCGATGGGCGGGACCATCGCCGCCACCGACACACCCGGCGGCGGCCTGACGGTTCTGGTGGATCTCGCCGCATCCAAGGGGGTGACGCCGTGACCAAGACCAAGGTGTTGGTGGTCGACGACGAACCGCAGATCCTTCGCGCGCTGCGGATCAACCTGTCCGTGCGCGGGTACGACGTCGTCACCGCATCGACAGGCACCGGGGCCTTGCGCGCTGCGGCCGACGAGCACCCCGACGTCGTCATCCTCGACCTCGGCCTGCCCGACATTTCGGGCATCGACGTGATCGGCGGCCTGCGCGGCTGGCTCTCGGCGCCGATCATCGTGCTGTCGGCGCGCACCGACTCCGCCGACAAGGTCGAGGCGCTCGACGCGGGCGCCGACGACTACGTCACCAAGCCCTTCGGCATGGACGAGTTCCTTGCTCGGTTGCGCGCGGCGGTCCGGCGCGGGGCCGCCGCGGATACCGACGAGCCCGTCATCGAAACAGCCTCGTTCACAGTAGATCTGGCGTCGAAGAAGGTCACGAAGAACGGCACCGAGGTGCACTTGACGCCCACCGAGTGGGGCATGCTCGAGATGCTGGTGCGCAACCGCGGCAAGCTCGTCGGCCGCGAGGAACTACTCAAAGAGGTGTGGGGCCCGGCCTACGCCAAGGAAACGCATTATCTGCGTGTGTATCTGGCGCAACTGCGGCGCAAGCTCGAGGACGACCCGTCCCACCCGGTCCACCTGCTCACCGAAGCGGGCATGGGCTACCGCTTCCAGGAGTGACTTTCCTCGCGCTGGTTACGTGAGCGGTTTCCTCGGCGAGCGCGATCAACTTCTTGCGCACCAGGTCCGGGCGCTCGTCGACGACGAAGTGCGTCGCGTCGACCGTTTCCAATTGATAGTCGTCGGCGTTGGCGGTCTCGGGCGACACCATCGGTAGACGGACCACCGCGTCGCGGGTGCCGAGCAGAGCCCGTACCGGCACCGTGATCCTGCGTGTTTCCGCATGCCGCGCAGCAGCGGGCAATTCGCGCAGCAGGAACGTCCGATACGTGTCCCTGTCCCGCGCGGGCACACACCGGATCGCGGAACCGGTCGGCGAAGACGGCAGCATCCTCGGCGTGGAATATCGGATCCCGCCTTGAAGAAGAAGTGCACCAACCGCGTGTGGCGCTGAAACGGAATGCCGAACGTCGCGAGCGGTAATTGGTAGGCCAGCCGCCACATATGCGGCAGCGCAACCCGCGGCGTCTGCCACGGATGCGGATAGTTCATCACCAGATACCCGTCGAAGCGCTGCGGCTCGCGCAGCACCATGTGGTAGCCGGCAGCGGCACCCCAGTCGTGGGCCACCAGGAGCACCCGGTCGAGACCGAGGACGTCGAGCAGCGCCAGCACATCGGTGGCGACGTCGTCCTTGGCCCACTTGTGCGGGGCGGGCCCGGACCAGCCGTAGCCGGGCAGGTCCGGCGCGATGATCCGCAGCCCTGGCGGCGGATCGGCCAGCAGGTCGCGCCACTCCCAGTGGTGCTGTGGCCAGCCGTGCAGCGCGAGCACCGGGCGGCCGTCGGGCGGGCCTGCCTCGGTCACGTGAAAGCGAACGCCGTTGGCTTCGACGAAGGTTCTGCGCACCCCGTCGATCGGAGGTGGTTCAGCAGTCATGAATCGGACTATAGAGTCCGGCCGCCGCGCTACGGTGCGGGTATGCCCGGCTACCGCGAATTGTTCGACGCCAGCATCTCCGATCCCGACGACATTCTGGGCCGACGCCGCCCGCGCGGTGACCTGGACGCGGGAGCCGAAGCAGATCCTCGACGACTCGAACCCGCCGTTCTACCGCTGGTTCCCCGACGGGGAACTCAACACCTGCGCCAACGCGCTGGACCGCCACGTCGAGGCGGGCCGCGGCGAGGCGCCCGCGCTGATCTACGACTCGCCGGTGACCGACACGAAGCGCACCTACACCTACCGCGAACTGCTCGACCAGACGGCGCGCTTCGCAGGCGTCCTGCGCGGCCTCGGCGTGAACAAGGGCGACCGCGTCGTCATCTACATGCCGATGATCCCCGAGGCCGTCATCGCGATGCTGGCATGCGCGCGGCTGGGCGCCGTTCACTCGGTGGTGTTCGGCGGCTTCGCGGCGAGCGAACTGGCGGCCCGCATCGACGACGCGAAACCCGCCGCCATCGTCACGGCGTCCTGCGGTATCGAGCCGACCCGCACCGTCGACTACAAGCCGATGATCGACGCCGCCCTCGAACTAGCCCAGTACGCGCCGCCTGCGTGCGTCATCGTGCAGCGCGACCAGAGGCCGTGCGAACCGCTGGCCGGCCGTGACCTCGACTGGAACGAGGTGATGGCCGACGCCGAGCCCGTCGACCCGGTGCCCGTCGCCGCCACCGACCCGCTGTATGTGCTCTACACCTCGGGCACGACGGGTCGGCCCAAGGGAATCGTGCGCGACAACGGCGGGCATGCGGTCGCGCTGATGTGGAGCATGCGCCACATCTATGACACCGAACCCGGCGACGTCTATTGGGCCGCTTCAGATGTGGGCTGGGTGGTCGGGCACTCCTACATCGTCTACGGCCCGCTGCTTGCCGGCGCGACGACGATGCTCTACGAGGGCAAACCCGTCGGCACGCCGGATGCCGGAGCGTTCTGGCGGGTGGCGGCCGAGCACGGCGTCAAGGCACTCTTCACGGCGCCGACGGCCATCCGCGCGATCAAGAAGGAAGACCCCGAAGGCACGCATCTCGCCAAGCACGACCTGTCGGCCTTGAAGTACCTGTTCCAGGCGGGCGAACGGCTGGACCCCGGCACCTACCACTGGGCGTCGGAACGGCTGGGCATCCCGGTTCTCGACCACTGGTGGCAGACGGAGACCGGCTGGGCCATCGCCGCCAACCCGGTGGGCGTCGAGCCGATGGACATCAAGCCCGGCTCGCCGACGGTGCCGATGCCGGGATACGACGTGCGCGTCCTTCGGCCCGACGGCACCGAGGCCGACGCGGACGAAGAGGGCGCGATCTGCGTCAAACTTCCGCTGCCGCCAGGAACACTGCCGACGTTGTGGGGCGACGACGACCGCTACGTCTCGTCGTATCTGTCGGCGTTCCCCGGCTACTACCTGACCGGCGACGGCGGCTACCTCGACGAGGACGGCTACCTCTACGTGATGGGCCGCACCGACGACGTCATCAACGTTGCGGGACACCGCATGTCGACGGGTTCCATCGAGGCGGTGCTCGCAGCCCACCCCGCCGTCGCGGAGTGCGCGGTGATCGGCGTCGCCGACGAGCTGAAGGGACAGGTGCCGCGCGGCCTCGTCGTGCTCAAGGCGGGAGCGTCCGCCGACGGCCTCGCCGAGGAGCTGATCGCCGCCGTGCGCGAGAACATCGGCGCCGTCGCCTATTTCAAGGCCGTCGACGTCGTGCCTGCGTTGCCCAAGACACGGTCGGGGAAGATCCTGCGCAAGACGATGCGCGGTATCGCCGACGGCCGAGACGAGCCGGTGCCGTCGACGATCGAGGACCCGGCCGTGCTCGACAAGCTCAAGCCGATCCTGCAGGGCTGACGCTTTTGCCGTTGCCGGTCAGGGGCAGCCCTTCATCCACGGATTGCGCCAATTCGGATATCCGGCAACGAGTTTGGTAGCCGCCTCCGGTCCCCACGAGCCTTTGGCGTAGGTCTGCAATGGTGGTGGCGAATCGATCAGCGGCTGCACGATGCGCCACGTCTCCTCGACACCGTCCTCACGGGCGAACTGGGTCGAGTCGCCTGCCATCGCGTCGCTCAGCAGGCGCTCATACGGCTCTGGCGCTTCGCCGAGTTCTTCGGCGAAGATCATGTCCAGGTCGACGCTGCGGGTGCTGTTCTTGCCGGGTTCTTTCGCCTGAATGATCAGGTTGGTACCGGGATTGGGATCGATGCGGAGCACGAGCTCGTCGGGATCATGCGTCTTCTCGGTGATCGCCAGTTTCGGCGGGCGCTTGAAGATGACGCGGATCTCGGTGTCCCGCACCGGCAGCGCCTTACCCGCGCGGATGAAGAACGGCACCCCTGCCCACCGCCAGTTGTCGATCTCCAGCCGCAATGCGGCGAAGGTCTCGGTCTGCGAATTCGGTTGCACCCCTTTGACGGATTGATACCCGTCGTACTGGCCGCGCACGTAATGCGCGGGATCGGCCGACGGCATCGCGCGAAACACCTCCGCACGTTTGTCCCGCAGTCCGTCGGCGTCGGCGACGCTCGGCGGCTCGGCGGCGAACAGCCCGATCAGCTGCAGGAGATGGTTCTGCACCACGTCGCGCAGCGCGCCGACCGGATCGTAGAAGCTGCCCCTGTCGTCCACGCCGAAGTTCTCGGCCATCGTGATCTGCACGCACTGAATCCGGTCGCGGTTCCACAGCGGCTCGAAAATCGAGTTGGCGAACCGCAGGAACATGATGTCCATCGCGGGTTCCTTGCCGAGGAAGTGGTCGATGCGGAAGATCTGCCACTCCTCGAGGACACTGCGCAGCGACTCATTGAGCGCACGGGCGGAAGCCAAGTCATGACCGAACGGCTTCTCCACCACCACCCGAGCGCGCGACGTCAGGTTGGCATGCGCAAGACCCTCGACCACGCGGCCGAACAACGACGGCGGTATCTCGAGGTAGAAGACGGGCGTGTGCTTGCCCTCGATCGCGCGGGCCACGCGCTCATAGGTCTTCGCGTCGGCGAAGTCGCCGGACACCATCGACAGCCGTGCGGCGAACCGGGCGAACACCTCGTCGTCGATCGTTTCGCCCGCGGTCTCGATCGCGCTGCGCGCGTGGTCGACAAGGGCCGCTTCCGACCAGTCGTCGAGGGCGACCCCGACGATCGGACAGTCGAGCAGGCCACGGCGCTCGAGCCGGTACAGCGACCGGAACGTCATCTTCCTGGCCAGATCGCCTGTGATCCCAAAGATCACAAGTACGTCGGCGGGTGTGGTGGCGGGAGACGGCATGTCCCCATTTAACGGCCCTTTCCTTGGCGGGCCATGAGAAATCGGGCCACAGGATTCGCCCAGGTATCGTCGATGCCACAACGCCAGACGCCACGACCTGAGGGAGCAATGAGTAGCGCCTCGCGCGCACCCCGAAGACCTGTCCCACCCCGGATTGACCAAAGCACGACGTCTCCGGAGGTGGGGACGTGTTAACCGCGCTGGCCAACATCGGCCTCGGTGTCCTGGTGGTCGCATTGATCACCGCGTTCACCGCGTATTTCGTCGCGCAGGAATTCGCCTATACGGCGGTCAGCCGCGCCAGGCTGAAGGCCCACGCCGAAGCCGGTGATGCCTCGGCGGCCCGCGCGCTCGACGTCACACGGCGCACATCGTTCATGCTCTCCGGCGCCCAACTCGGCATCACCGTCACCGGCCTGCTGGCCGGCTATGTCGCCGAGCCGCTGATCGGCTCGGGCATCGCCGACCTGCTCGGGCTTGCCAGCGTGCCCGTCGGCGTCGGGGTGGCGATCGGCACCGCCGTTTCGCTGATCTTCTGCACCGTCATCCAGATGCTCTTCGGCGAGCTGTTCCCGAAGAACCTCGCGATCGCCATTCCGGAGTCGTTGGCCCGCAGGCTGGCAGTGTCCACCCGCTGGTATCTGCGGCTGTTCGGCTGGCTGATCTGGTTCATGGACCAGTCGTCGAACGTCTTGCTTCGCGCGGTGAAGATCCAACCCGTGCACGACGTCGAACAGGCCGCCACCGCACGCGATCTCGAGCACATCGTCGCCGCATCGTCGGCATCCGGCGAGATGCGCCGCGACCTCTCCACCCTGCTGGGCCGCGTTCTCGACTTCCCGACCAGCACGGCCGAGCACGCGATGATCCCGCGCACCCGCGTCGACACGGTCCGCTTCGACGAGACGATCGACGCGGTGCTGACCAGGATGGCCACCGGCCACACCCGCTACCCCGTCGTCGGCGAGACCACCGACGAGGTGCTCGGCATCATCGACCTGCACGCCGTCCTCGACGCCGAACCGACCGACACCGCGCGATCGCGGTGTCGGCCCGCCGTGCAGGTGCCGACGTCGCTTCCGCTGCCGATCACGCTCAACCGGCTGACCGAGGCCGGTGACGAACTGGCGGTGGTCATCGACGAGTACGGCGGCCTTGCGGGCATCGTCACCGTCGAGGACATCGCCGAGGAACTGGTCGGCGAGATCGCCGACGAGCACGACGGCGCCGACGGCCGGGTCACCCGACGCGGCGACGGCTGGGTGCTCCCCGGCGACATCCACCTCGACGAGGCCCAGCGACTGCTCGACGAACGCCTGCCCGACGGCGACTACGAGACCATCGCGGGGCTCTTGATGCACGAGTTGGGCCGGCTGCCCGCCGTCGGCGACAGTGTCGACATCCCGCTGCCGGACGACCCCGCGGCTTGGCCCGCGAAGCCAAAGGTGTTGTCCGCCAATGTTCGATCCGTCGAACGTCGCGTGCCCGCCGAGGTGTTCGTAGCGGTCCGCTACAAGGAGGACTGCGTTGAGTAGCCCGTGGGTGGTGCTCGCGGTCACCTTCGGCCTGATCGCGTTGAGCGCACTGTTCGTCGCGATCGAGTTCGCGTTGCTGACCGCGCGTCGACACCGACTCGAAGACGCCGCGCCCAAGAGCCGGTCGGCGCGCGCCGCACTGCGCAGCACCAGCGAACTGTCGCTGCTGCTGGCAGGCTCGCAGCTGGGTATCACCGCGTGCACGCTGGCATTGGGCGCGACCACGAAACCCGCTGTCCACCACTGGCTCACCCCTCTGCTGCAGGCAACGGGCGCGCCGACATGGGTCGCAGACGCCGGCGGCTTCGTGCTGGCGCTGGCGATCGTGACGTTCCTGCATCTCGTGATCGGTGAAATGGCGCCGAAGTCATGGGCGATCGCGCATCCGGAACGCGCGGCGACGATCCTGGCGATACCGATGCGGATGTTCATGGCGTTCACCCGGCCGGTGCTGGTCGCACTGAACCATGCAGCCAACTGGTGTGTGCGCAAGGTCGGTGTCACCCCCATCACCGAACTCGGCGAGGGACAGGATCCCGAAACGCTTCGCCACCTGGTGGAGCATTCGGCGGCCGCCGGGGCTCTCGATCCGCGGTACTACCGCAACCTCGCCACCGCGCTGGAGCTCGAGAAGCTCACCGTCGGCGATATCGTCTCGCGCACTTCATCATTGAGCACGGTCGCCAGCCGACGCCGGCCCCGCCGCGATTCAAGCGATGTCTCGGCTGACGGGCCACCAACGGATCCTCGTCCAGGGCGACGATCAGACCGCGACGGGCGTGGTGCATGTACGCGACAGCCTGCGCGCCGACCCCGAAACTCAGGCCCGCGACCTGATGCGGCCGGTGCTGCGACTGGGCTCCGAGCTGCCGGTCTACCGCGCGCTGCACCTGATGCGGCAGACGCGAAACCACCTGGCGATGGTCGTCGACGCCGATGAATTCGTCGGCCTGATCACCCTGACCGACGTGCTGCAGCGCCTGCTGCCGGAGACCGGCGCCGCTGCGTAACGACGCGGTGACTTTCCTTTATTTCCACGCTGACACGAACTATTGTGAAATTTGCATATGTTGATACGAACTCTGCTCCCACCTGGACAGGGCGGTCAGAGCGACTAAGGAGTTGAACAGCATGCGAGTGTCAGAAACCAAGGCCGGCGGCTGCAATTGTCATTGCAACGCGTGCGACAACGGGCACCACTGCGGTAACCCGCCGAACTGCAACGTCAGGCGCTGATCTAAGGCGATTAACCGGCTAGGCGCCGGGGTACTTCTCTAACCTGCCGACCCGTCAATTACCGGGTCGAAGGGAAGGTGAAGCCATGGCGTCTCGCCCGAAGGTCATGGCGGTGCAGGGTGCCGCCGTGCTGGTAGCCGCCGCTTTCCTGATCATCGGCGCGCTCGGGTTCATCCCCGGTGCGACGAGCCACCTCGACACAGTTGGAGTGGGCAGGTCATCATTCCGGCGCGATGCTGTTCGGCATGTTCGCGGTGTCCGCACTGCACAACGTCGTGCACCTGGCGTTCGGCATCGTCGGCTTCATCTTCGCGCGCACCTACGCTGCCTCGCGCGCCTACCTGCTCGTCGGCGGTATCGGTTATCTGGCGCTGTGGCTGTACGGCGTCCTGATGGACCAAGGCAGTGCGCTGAACATCATGCCGTTGAACGGCGCCGACAACTGGCTGCACTTCGGCATCGGTGTGGGGATGGTGCTGCTCGCGTTGACGCTCGCGGGCCAGCACGATCCGACGAAACGACCGAAACGCCGGACGAAGGTGCGCGCCTAGACGATTGACAGCGCGATGCCGTCGAGGATGTCGTGCTCGCTGACCACCAGTTCGTCGATTCCAGCGCGGCTGCCCAGCGCATCGGCCAGTTCTTCGACGATGATGGCGCCGCCGCCGATCACGTCGACCCTGCCCTCGTGCATCGGACCGAGCGCCGCGCGCTGGTCATGGCTCATGGCGATGATGTCCTCGCACACCGGCAACAACGCGTCGAACCCGACGCGGGACAAGTGGATCGCCGCCGGGTCATACGTCGTCATCCCTTGTGCCAGTGCGGCAAGGGTCGTCATGGTGCCCGCGACGCCGACCCACGTGCGCGCCCGTTCGACGGGCACCACCCGCAGCGCCTCCCCGAGTCGCTCCCGAACCACATCCCGCGCGGCCGCCACCTCGGCCGGCGTCGGCGGGTCGGTGTGCAGACAGCGTTCGGTCAACCGGACGCAGCCGATGTCGGCCGAATAGCCCGCGTCCACCTCGCGCTCCCCCACCACCACCTCGGTGGACCCGCCACCGAGATCCACCACCACGAAAGGCGCGGCGGCGGTGTCCAATTCGTAGACGGCTCCGTGGAAAGACAGCCTGGCTTCCTCGTCACCGCTTATCACCTCGGCGACAGCGCCGGGTACCACCGCGCCGAGCACCTCGGATGTCATGGCGAAGAACACGTCTCGGTTTGCGGCGTCGCGCGTCGCCGACGTCGCCACCATCCGCACGTTCGAAACATCGTGGCGCCGCAGCAGTTCGGCGTAATCGGTCAGCGCGACCCTCGTCCGCTCGATCGCCTCAGGCGCGAATTGGCCCGTGGCATCCACCCCCTGGCCCAGTCGCACGATGCGCATCTCGCGGTGCACGTCGCGCAACCCGCCCTCGACCGCGTCGGCGATCAGCAGCCTGATCGAGTTTGTGCCACAGTCGATCGCACCGATTCGCACTCACGTCCACACCTCCCTGTCGAGTATCCCCACCATGCCCGGTTCGACGGCCAGCAACGCGAGCGCCTCGTCGCCGAAGGGATTGACGCCGGGGCCCTTCGCCAGCGAGTGAGCGATCACCACGTGCAGGCACTTCACCCGCTCCGGCATACCGCCACCGGAGAACGTCGTGCCCAACGACTCGATCGCATCGCGCTCGGCCAGATACGACTCGTGCGCCTGGCGGTACGCGGCGGCCAGTTGTGCGTCGTCGCCGAGCCTTTCGGTCATCTCGCGCATCAGCCCCGAGGATTCGAGTCTGCTCGCCGCCGCCGTCAGCGCAGGATGCGTCAAGTAGTACAGCGTCGGAAACGGTGTTCCGTCAGGCAATCTCGGCGCCGTCTTGACGACGCCGGGTTCGCCGTTGGGGCATCGGTAGGCGATCTCGAGGACACCGCGGGGCTCGCGACCGAGCTGCCGCGCGACGGCGTCGAGATCCGACCGCTCAGCCACCGGGAGGCGGAGCACCTGGCGGCGGTGGCAGCGGGAAGCGTCACCGGGTGGCGGCGGTGCGGGCGCAACCGGCGGAACGGCGCTCGGGATGTTGTGCGGCTCATCGGCGATCGTGTGCCACAGCGACGTGTACCACGGCTGGCCCGCCAGCGCGGCCTTGGTTTCCTGCCCCGGCTCGGTCGGCAGCACCGCACCCGGTGGAAGCTGCACCTGATAGGGAACGTCGCCGGGCTTCACGAAGCCGAGCCGCTCACGGGCCTGGGCCGCAATGTAAACGGGGTCACCGAGTTTCACCTTCTGCTGCTCGAGGTCGGCGATCTCCGCGCGCAGCTTCTCCTCGCTGGCCGCCAGCTGGCGCATCTCGGTGCGCTGGCCGAAGTACGTGCGCACGGGCCCCGCGATCGTCAGGGTCAGCACGCAGACCACCGCCGCGAGGATCGCCGCCCGCCGCGCGGCAGAACCCAACCGCTGTTCGGACTGCTGTTCGGCCGCTTCGGCGATCGACTGCCGTATCGAGTCGGTCTTCGTCGGCTCCTCGGGCTGCGGCTTGGGCCGTGACTCGGTCTTGCGCGGCTCGCGTCGCGCAGGAGACCCGGTCTGCGGACGGCCACGAGCCGAGCCACCCGGCTTCCCCGACTTGGCCGATTTGGCCGGCCGGGATGCCGGGGACCGCCGCTTCGGGTCGGGCCGTTTCGCTTCGGGCACGGGCTATTTGGCCTCCGGGGCAAACCGCGGGAACGCAAGGTCGCCCGCGTAGCGCGCGGCGTCGCCGAGCGTCTCCTCGATGCGCAGCAGCTGGTTGTATTTGGCGACGCGCTCGCTGCGCGCAGGCGCACCCGTCTTGATCTGCCCGCTACCGACCGCAACCGCCAGATCGGCGATCGTGGTGTCCTCGGTCTCGCCGCTGCGGTGGCTCATCATCGTGCGGTACCCGCTGTTGTGTGCAAGCGACACCGCGTCGAGAGTCTCTGTCAGCGTGCCGATCTGGTTCACCTTGACCAGCAGCGCGTTGGCCGCGCCCCGCTCGATGCCCTCCTCGAGCCGCTCGGGGTTGGTGACGAACAGGTCGTCGCCGACGATCTGCACGCGGTCGCCGATCGCGGTCGTCAACGCCACCCAGCCATCCCAGTCGTCCTCGGAAAGCGGGTCCTCGATCGAGACGAGCGGATAGGAGTCGAGCAGCCCGGCGTAGAACTCCGACATCTGCTCAGCGGTTCGGGTCTCCTTCTCGAAGCTGTAACCCGTTCCCTCCGTATAGAATTCGGTGGCCGCGACATCCAGCGCCAGCGCCACGTCGGTGCCCGCCGCCAAGCCCGTGTCGTCGATGGCCGACAGGATCAGGTCCAGCGCGGCCTTGGTGCCTGCGACGTCGGGGGCGAATCCGCCTTCGTCGCCGAGACCGGTGGACAGGCCCTTCTTCTTCAGCACTGACTTCAACGAGTGGTACACCTCGGCGCCCCAGCGCAGCGACTCCTTGAAGTTGGGCGCACCGATCGGCGCGACCATGAACTCCTGGACGTCGACGCCCGTGTCGGCGTGGGCGCCACCGTTGACGATGTTCATCATCGGCACGGGCAGCACGTGGGCATTCGGGCCACCGATGTAACGGAACAGCGGCAGCCCGGCCGACTCGGCTGCGGACTTCGCGACCGCCAGCGACACCCCGAGGATCGCGTTGGCTCCCAGCCTGGACTTGTCCGGTGTGCCGTCGAGGTCGAGGAGGGCCTGGTCCACAAGCCGCTGATCGTCGGCGCTCAACCCGATGACGGCGGGCGCGATCTCGTCGAGAACGGCCTCGACGGCCTTCTGCACACCCTTGCCGCCGTAGCGGGACCCGCCGTCGCGCAGCTCCACCGCCTCGTGCTCACCCGTGGAGGCGCCCGAGGGCACCGCCGCCCGCGCGAACGTGCCGTCGGTCAGGGCCAACTCGACCTCGACCGTCGGGTTGCCGCGGGAATCGAGGATTTCGCGAGCTCCGACCTGCTCGATGATGGGCACTGGCGTCTCCTTATTCGGTCGGGCGGGGTTAAACGATGAGCCTAGAACGTGCGGATGAGGAGGGTGGGATTAAAGGGGGTGGCCGTCGGCATAGGCGGTCGCCCAATCCCGGACCGTTCGGGCGTACTGGTCGGACAGGTTGTAGGCGCGAAGCGCGTTCATCCAGCCCCGCGGCGTGGACAGATCCTTTCCGCGCCAGCACAGATAGCCGGCCGCCGACAGCGCCGCGTCGTCGAAGTTGTCCGGGCTGACCTTGCCGTCGTTGTTGGCGTCCACCCCGTAGAGCCGCCACGTCTCCGGGATGAACTGCATGGGGCCCATCGCCCGGTCGAGGTCGGGATCGCCGTCGAGCGCACCCGCGTCGCTGTCGACGATCTCCAGGTTGCCCATCGTGCCGTCCAGCCGCACACCCCGGATCAAGGGAGTGACGTCGCCGTTCGGCGCGATGCTCGCACCGCGATAGGTGCCGTGATGACTTTCCACCATGCCGATGCCCGCGAGCGTGGGCCAGGCCAGATGGCAGTCGGGGTTCTCCACCTCGGCGACCCTGGCCGCGTACGCGTAGGCCTCCAGCGCCCCCGCTGGGATGCCGAGCTCGGGAGCTCGTTCGGCGGCCCATTCGCGCAGCTTGTCGGCGGGCCTGCCCTTGGCGTGGGTGTCGATCGCGGGCACAGGGGGGCCCGTAGGCGGCGGAATGCCCTCCGGAATCGGGGTGCCCAGCTGCCACGAGCAGCTTGAGGCCATCAGCAGTGCTGTCGCGCCGATCACCGCGACAGCCCGCAGCCAAAGCACTGGCGACACCGGACTCCCTCAAACCCCTAAACGTGAAATCCATCGTCCCATGGGGTTGTGAAGTCGCCCTGAATCGCCGCACGAAACGACGCGAAGTAAGGGCAGGCAATGGATATTTAGGTGTGCCTACCCTGGTGCGAGCAAAACGTTGTAATGTTCACGCGTCTACTACGAGGAGGCTCAATGAAACTGCATCTCGCCTGGCCCGTGTCGGTTGCGGCCGCGGCCCTGGTTCTTGCCGGTTGCTCGAGCAGCGATTCCGGCAGCACCGAAGAGAGCAGTGCTTCAAGCTCCGCTAGCGAGACGTCGACTTCGGCGGCCGCCGCTCCGAGCCCGGAGCTCGAGAAGGCGGCAGCCGACTACAAGGGATACGCGGTCGGACAGATCGAGGAACTCGTCACCGGTCGTCAAGGTGCTCACCGATGCCGTTCGGGCGGGCAACCTCAAGGCCGCGCAGGACGCGTTCGCCCCGTCGCGTATGCCGTGGGAGCGCATCGAGCCGCTGGCCGGGCTGGTCGAGGAGATCGACGGCAAGGTAGACGCACGCGTCGACGACTTCGCAGGCGTCGACGATCCTGCCTTCACCGGATGGCACCGGCTCGAGTACCTGCTGTTCGAGAAGAACACCACCGAGGGCGGCGCACCGTTCGCCGACCAACTCGACAAGGACATCGCCGACCTCAAGACGCAGTTCGCAAAGGTCGAGGTCACGCCGCTCGACGTGGCGAACGGCGCGGCCGAGCTGATCGAAGAGGTCTCCGAGGGCAAGATCACCGGCGAGGAGGATCGCTACTCCAAGACCGACCTGTGGGACTTCGACGCCAACCTGCAGGGCTCACAGGCCGCCATCGACAAGCTGACGCCCGCACTCGAGAAGGCCGACGCAGCCCTGCTGGGCAAGATCGACGGCGGAATCTCCCAGATCTTCGACACCATGCGGCCGCTGCGCCAAGGCGAAGGCTGGGTGAACTTCTGCCCGGAGAACAGTGAGTTCCCGTCGCCGCGGTGCCCAGCGGTCACGGTGACGCCGCAGGTCGTCGACACCCTCAAGGCGCAGCTGGCCGGGCTGTCGGAGAACCTGTCTCAAGTTGCTGGAGTCCTGAAACTGCAGTGACCGAGCGACCACCACGTCGGGGGATCTCGCGCCGCGGCTTCGTCACCGGGGCGTTGGGCACCGGTGTCGCGGTGGGCGCAGGCGCGGCGCTGGCCGGGTGCTCGTCACCCGAGCCGGCCGCGCCACCGGTGCCGCAGGCCGCTTTCATCCCGTTCGAGGGGCCCCACCAAGCGGGGATCACGACGCTGCCGATTCCCGAACAGGGCCTGATCGCGTCGTTCAATGTGCACGCCAGGGAGCGGGCGGGCCTCAAGGCGACGCTGCAGGAGCTCACCGAGGAGATCCGCGGGCTGATGGCGGGAAAGCCGCCCGAGACAAGGGATCCGGCCTATCCGCCCGTCGACTCGGGCATCCTCGGCGAGAAGCCGCCCGCCGACAACCTGTCGGTGCTCGTCGGTGTCGGGGCGTCGCTGTTCGACGACCGGTTCGGGCTGGCGGATCGCAAGCCCAAGGAACTGGAAACCATGCCGTTCCTGGCCAACGACCGGCTTGACCCGAAACTGTCACACGGCGACATCTCGATCATCCTCGAGGCCGGGCACAACGACACCGTGCAGTTCGCGCTGCGGCAGTTGATGCGCCGCACCCGAAGCGATTTGACGCTGCGGTGGATGATCGACGGCTACGCCCGAGGCATCGGAGCGGGTGCGACCTCGGAAGCCGTGACACCGCGAAACCTGTTGGGATTCAAGGATGGAACGGCCAACCTCGACGTCGACGACGGCACCCTGATGGACGAGCACGTCTGGGTGCAGCCCGATGACGGCGAGCCCGAGTGGGCGGTCGGCGGTTCATATCAGGCCGTCCGCATCATCCGGATGTTCGTCGAGTTCTGGGACCGCACCCGCCTTGCCGAGCAGGAAACGCTCATCGGCCGCAAGAAGGTCAGCGGCGCCCCGCTCGGGATGACCGACGAGTTCGCCGATCCGGACTACGCCGAGGACCCCGACGGCAAGCGGATTCCGCTTGACGCCCACATTCGCCTTGCCAACCCCCGCACGACGGAGACCGAACAGAACCTCATCCTGCGCAGGGGGTTCAACTACTCGCGCGGATTCGACGGCGCGGGCCGACTCGACCAGGGCCTGGCGTTCATCGCCTACCAGCGCAGCCTGCAGAAGGGCTTCCTCACCGTGCAGAACCGGCTCAAGGGCGAGCCGCTGGAGGAGTACATCATGCCGGTCGGCGGCGGCTTCTTCTTTGTGCTGCCAGGGGTTACGGGTGCCGACCGGTATCTAGGCGACCAGCTCGTCGACTGACTC
>CAWHIZ010000037.1:0-95470 GCA_963829405.1 uncultured Actinomycetota bacterium | reverse complement strand
CCCAACATCGGTGGCCCGGCGCTCGAAGAAGGCTCCGCTTCCGCCCGAGTCCTAGCCGCGCGCGGTGGACCGGAACCGATCCCGGTACGCCTTCGGGGAGATGCCGAGTTCGCCGACGAACACCCTGCGCAACGTCTCGGGGCTGCCGAAGCCGGCAGTCCGTGCGGCATCGGCCACCGAGCTGCCCGCGTCGAGGGCCGCCCGAGCCGCGTCGATTCGGATCGCTTCCACGTAGCGGGCGGGCGTGGTGCCGAGTTCGGTCTGGAACAGCCGGGTGAGCTGTCGTGTGCTCAAACCTGCTTGTGAGGCAAGGGCTTTGACGTTGTGATCTGCGGCCGGTTCGGCTGCGACGGCCTCGGTGACGGCTCGGAGGGTCGATCGTTTGGGCGGCTTCGCCTCGACGGCGGCGGAGAACTGCGATTGACCGCCTGAACGCTTGAGGAACACCACAAGTGACCGTGCGACCTCGCGGACCAGATCGGCGCCGTGGTCGTCCTCGACGAGGGCCAGCGCCAGGTCGATGCCTGCCGAGACACCCGCCGATGTGTACATGTCGTCGTCTCGAACGAATATCGCGTCGGGCTCGACCGTGACATCCGGATATGCCCGCGCCAAGAGTCGCGTGTGACGCCAGTGCGTGGTCGCCCGGCGGCCTGCCAGTAGACCCGCGCGCGCCAGAATGAACGAACCCGTACAGATCGACGCCATCCGGCGGCATCGCGATCGGAGCCTCTGCACCGCGGCGACCAGTTCCGGGTCGATGGGCCTGCCGACCAACTGGTCGCCGCCGGACACGATTGCGGTATCGGCGAATTCGACGGCATCGATGCGCGTCGTCACCGCGAAGCGCGTTCCGATCGATGTCTGCACGTCGGCGCCGTCGACGGACGCCACCACCAACCGGTAGGAGGCGCCGAAGCGGTTGGCCTCGGCGAAGACTTCGGCGGGTCCCGCGACGTCGAGCAGCTTCATGCCGTCGAATACGACGACGACAACGACGTGCTCGGCTGGGCATGACACCACCGTATGTCGCTTTCTGTGGGAAAGATGGCAGATCGGACATGGGTCGCACAGTGGCATGCGGGCCAACACTGGTGTCATGGCTACACACACCATCGCCGGGATCGAGATCCCCGACAGCCCGCTGGTGCGGGATGTCACCGCCTATATCCGTGACGTGGAGAGCGACCTGCTGTTCGATCACTCGCGTCGCGTTTTCCTCTTCGGCGCGCTGCAGGGTCAGCGCCTCGGGCTCGAGCCCGACCTGGAACTGCTCTATGTCGGCGCCATGTTCCATGACATCGGGCTCACGCAGCGTTACCGCGAATCGACAGCGCGCTTCGAGGTCGACGGCGCCAACGCCGCGCGGGACTTCCTGCTGGCACGGGGAGCCGACGAACACACCGTTCGCACGGTATGGCTGAGTATTGCCCTGCACACGACACCGGGGATTCCGGAGTATCTCGACCCCGAGATCGCACTTGTCACCGCAGGCGTCGAGACCGACGTGCTCGGCATCGGGCGCGACGCGCTGTCTGAAGACGCGCTTGCCGCGGTGACGGCTGCTCACCCTCGGCCCGACTTCAAGCGCCGCATCCTCGAGGCGTTCAACGACGGCAACGTCCATCGCCCGCACAGCACATTCGGCAACGTCAACGCCGACGTGCTGGCGCATTTCGATCCGACGTTCGTCCGCGAGGATTTCGTCGAGATCATCCTCGGCAACAAATGGCCGGAGTGACGGTCACCAACTGTCGCGTTTGTTGAGGAGAAGTGCGAGTAAGCGCCGCAACAAACGACACAGTCGATAGGGTCGCGCCATGGCAGTCAGCGATTCGCGCGAAGTGGTCATCGAAGCAACGCCCGAGGAGATCCTCGACGTCATCGCCGACGTCGAGACCGCCTCGGACTGGTCGTCGCAGCATCAGGGTGCCGAGATACTCGACACCGTCGAGGGTGGAAGGCCCGGCCGGGTGAAGCTCAAGCTGAAAACCATGGGCATCTCCGACGAGCAGGTCGTGCAGTACGAGTGGACCGACAACACCGCAGGCTGGACGTTGATCAGCTCGAGTCAGCTCAAGACGCAGGACGCGAAGTACACGCTGACCCCTGACGGCGACAAGACGAAGGTCAAGTTCGAGATCACCGTCGACCCTGCGGTCCCGATTCCGGGCTTCGTGCTGAAGCGGGCGATGAAGGGCGGGCTCGAGTCGGCCACCGATGGACTGCGCAAACAGGTGCTCAAAGTCAAAAAGGGCCGCTAAGGCACGGGCTGCTCTTAGGCTCATTGGGTGCGTCTGTCATGGCCGCTGACCGGCCGCAAAGCCGAGATGCGGGCCATCGACGCCGCAATCTCGGCCCACGATGTCGGCGGAATCCTCGTCTGCGGAGCGGCAGGTGTCGGGAAGAGTCGCATCGCCCGCGAGGCGTTGTCGGTTGCCGCGTCGCAAGGCAGTGAAACCCGGTGGACGGTCGGGGCGTCGTCGGCGCGGTCCATTCCGCTCGGCGCGTTCGCCGCGTGGGCCCCGTCAGGTGTCACCGACAGCGTCGCGTTGTTGCGGGGCGTCGTCGAATCGCTGACCGCAGCCCCTTCGGGCGTCGGGGTGGTCATCGGAGTCGATGACGCGCACCTGCTCGATGAATTGTCGACGTTCGTCGTGCACCAGATCGTGGCGCGCGGCGCGGCGAAGGTGATACTCACCGTCCGCGACGGCGCACCGTTTCCGGCTGCGTTGCAGGAGATTTGGAATGTCGGCCGGTTCGACCGGCTTGACCTTGCGCCCCTGCCCGCGAACGAAACCTCGACGCTGCTTTCCGCGGCGTTGGGCGGATCGGTAGAACCGGACGCCGCTGCAGCGCCTGTGGAAGCTGACGCACGGAAATGCGCTGTACTTGCAGAACATCGTCGAACAGGAGATCGCCGACGGCCGAATCGCGCTTGAGCGCGAGTGCTGGCGCTGGACCGGCGATCCACGGTTGCGGCCGGGACTGGCGGAGCTGATCGAATCCCGAATCGGCGACCTGCCTTCGCCGGTCGCCGACGTCATCGACCTGCTGGCCGTCGGTGAGCCCATAGAGCTCGCGACGCTGTCTCGGATCACCGAGGCGGGCGCCGTCGAGGACGCCGAGGTGCGGGGCCTCATCACACTGGAGCCGGCGGGCGGCGGCATCGAGGTGCGAGTCGCGCATCCGCTGTACGGGGAAGTGCGCCGTGAGCGCGCCGCACGGACCCGGTTACGACGACTGCGCGGACTGGTCGCAGGAGAACTCGCGGCGTCCGACGACCGCGACGACGTTCGAGTCGTCGTTCGCCGCGCAGCGTTGAGTATCGACTCCGACCTGGCACCCGACGCCGACCTGCTCGTGAGGGCGGCCAACGGCGCTGTGTGGCTGGCCGACCTGGCTCTGGCCGATCGCCTTGCGGAGGCGGCCGTCAAAGCCGGAGGCGGTCCCGAGCCGAGCTTCATCCGGGCGCACGCATTGTCCTGGCTCGGCCGTGGGGAAGAGGCGGAGGCGGTGCTCGCAGGTATCCGCACGGGTGAGATGACCGATCAGGAGAGGGCCAGGTTCGCGTTCCTGCGGTCGAGCAATATGTTGTGGGCGCTTGGTGATCCGGCTCGGGCGAAGACGATCATCGATGAGGCGGCGCGCGACGCGCCCGCCGATGCGCGAACGTACATCGATGCCTTTCTGACCGTGTACTGGTTCGCGATGGACCAGCCGCAGGCGGCGGTGCAGGCCTCGAAAAGCCTTGCGTTGACCGATATTCCCGTCGTCGGTGCGGAGATAGCCTGGGTGCTCGCGCAGATATCGGCGGATGCGGGCGGCACCGACGAAGCCATCGAGATCGCGGAGGCCGGCTACGACGTCGCGACGCGGACGCTCGATGCCCCGCACATGAGATTCAACATCGCCGACGCGCACATCAGCGCTCTGCTTCTGGCCGGCCGGGTTTCCGACGCGCTCGAGGTGGCCGATCGGATTCGCGGGCAAGCCGACGAACTCCCCGGCGCAGCCGAGCTGCTTGGCGCTGCTGTTGCCGGTCGCGCCGCTCTCGGCGCGGGCGATCTGCGAACGGCGTGCGAGTTGCTGCAACGGGCGGCGCAGGGGCTGTCGGCGTCGCATGCAGGCGGGTGGGGATACCGCTACCGAGTCGCCCATGCGTCTGCACTTGCCATCCGAGGCTCGAGCGACGAGGCCGAAGCCGCGCTGCGTGGGCTCGACGGCGTGGTGCGCCAGTTTCGACAGCTGGAATTCGAACGAGGACTCGCCAAAGCGTGGATTGCCGCGAGCCAAGGGGCGGTCAGCGAGGCGATCGCGATCGTGTCGACCGTGGCGGAGACGTCGCGAGCTGCCGGGCGGTTCGCCGAAGAGGTGATGTGTCTTCAGACCGCCGCACAGTTCGGTGACCAGACGGGTGGGCCGAGACTGCGCGAGCTGGAGTCGATCGTCGAGGGACCTCGTGCGGGTCTTGCCGCACGGTTCGCCGATGCCCTTCATGAGGGTGACGGTGCTGAATTAGCCTCGTTGTCAGAGGAATTCGAGCGAATCGGTGACCTCGTTGCGGCCGTCGACGCGGCCGCCCACGCCGCCATTGCGCACCGCCGCCGGGACAAGCGCGGGTCTGCGCTGAGTTGCTCGACACGTGCCGACACATTGGCCGCGCAGTGCGGTGCGGCCACGCCTGCCCTTCGCCAGGCAACCGAGGCATTACCGCTCACCGATCGCGAGACGGAGATCGTGATGTTGATCGGCGAGGGTTTGTCGAACCGTGCCATCGCCGAGCGGCTGACTCTTTCCCCACGCACGGTCGAGAGCTACGTCTACCGGGCCATGGCGAAGACGGATACGACGAGCCGCGACGAACTCGCCGCGCTGATGCCGCGCCGTAAAGGCGCGCGGTAACAGCCGCTTCTAACCCGACCGAGATTGCAGTACCGCGCTACTGCGCTCGTCGGGCAGTCCCGCAGCCACGATTCAACCAGTCGAACGTTCTCAGGCATCGATGAGAGCAGCTCCGGCTCGAGGGGTCCGGAGCTGATCTCTGGCCAAGCAGAATGGAGCAAGCATGGCCGATGTCGGTGTTGGCGCCATGGATATTCTCGGCTTTGTTCAACCACCGGGCGGTTGCCACCGATGCCGCTGGGAGAACGGTCTTCGTCTTTCCCGGTCACGGATCGCGGTGGACGGACATGGCGATCGAATTGCTGGAGTGGGCACCGGCTTTCGCCAGCGAGATGCGTGCATGCGAGATCGCCTTCTCGAAGTTTTTCGACTGGTCGCTGCTCGACGTGGTCCAGGGCAATGCGGCGCGGCCACCGTCCGACCGGATCGACCTGTCGTTGCCCGTGTCATTCGCTGTGATGGTGTCGCTTGCCGCCCAGTGGAGGGAACTGGGCATCCATCCCGACGCGGTCCTCGGTCACTCACACGGTGAGGTCGCCGCCGCCTACACGGCAGGCGGTCTGACGTTGAACGACGCGGCGAAGGTAGTGGCGCAGCGCACCATTGCGATCAGTTCGATTGCAGGCACGGGCGGCATGGTCTCGATCCCGTGGCCGGTCGAACGGGTGCTTTCGCTCATCGAACGGTGCGATGAATCGATTTCCGTTGCCGCGCACAACGGTCCGTCTTCGACGGTCGTGACCGGATCTGCCGCGGCGATGGACGAGCTCATCACCGAACTCGGGCGACACGATGTGACAGCCGAACGGATCCCCGTCGACTACGCCGCCCACTCCGCTCACATCGAGGAGTTGCGGCCCGTACTGCGCACGTCGTTGTCGGGACTGCAGCCGCGAACCGGTGACGTCCCCTTCATCTCCTCGGTCACCGGCGCGGGCCTCGACATGTCGATCCTCGACGGTGACTACTGGTTCGCCAACCTTCGCCAACCGGTGCTGTTCGAGCAGGCGGTTCGATGGTCATACCAACGCGGCTATCCCACATTCATCGAATGCAGTCCACACCCGGTACTCACCGCCGGTATCCAGCAGTCGCTGGACGATTCGGCGCAGGCCTAGGCCAATTCCTGGTTCATCGCCTCGGCCCACGTCGATATGCCCTTCGAAGCCAAGCGATTCCGCCATCGCGCGGTAGCGGTCCGTCAAGTCCGCGTAGGCGGCAGGGTCGCCGCGAGCCGCGGGCCAGCAGCGCGCGCATCCGCAGCAGCCAGATGTCGCGCATCACCAATCCGTCGTCGGCTGGCGCTCCGCCAACCGCGCGATTGCGGCCTCGGCTTCGACCACATCATCATCGCTACCGCGATCGAGGAGCGTCTCCACCAGAACACCCGTCGCGGCAGATGCCCCACGACAGCAGTCCGTCCCTCGCGGACAGCTGGTCGACGGCGGCGCGCATGAGCGATATGGCCTCGTCGGGATCTCCACGCCGAGCCCTCACGCGCCAAGTACATGTTGACGACCGGACAATTCGCAGGTTGTGTTCTCCGGCGTCACGAACACGTCGCGTGCCTCGGCTCAGCATCTCCAGCCCGCGGTCGACGCTCCGCAGCGCGTGTGCGCGGTGCACCAGCGCCATGCCCAGCGCGACATCGTGCGACGCTGCGCACCGCGAAGTCATTCACCGGATCGTTCGGCAATCTGCAGCGCCTCCTCGATCGCGCGCAGCGCGGAATCATCGGCCTCAACGACGCCGTTGGTCATTCCGGCGAAAGTAGCCGAGGCGATGACGCGGGCGTAGGTACACGGAGTCGGCGCTGCGGGCCATCGCCAGGCCGTCGTCGCAGGTCGTGCTGCCATCCCTGGAGACCGAGCCAGTAACCGGGCAATTGCCGCGCGACGCCATAGGCGATCGCCAACGGCGACCCGATAGCGAAGTTGCCGCTCGAGTACGGGTCGCCGTCGGCCAGGTCGATGACGCGTCTGCGACCACCGCAGCATGTCGCGAACACTCGGCGCTTTCGAACCTTGGCGAAGATCGCCGGGAACGACAGCCCGACCGTCAAGGTCGGGATCGCCGATCGACTCGAGCAGCGCCATCTGTTCGGATGCCAGCTCGCGACGCCTCGCGGATGCGGCCGTGATACGCAGTGTCGATCACCAGCCCGGCCATGCCGATGGCCAGTGACGCCTTGTCGCCGGCCGCGCTGCACAACTCCCGCAGTTCTGCGAACCGCCGCCCAGCTCTTCTGCACGTCGGACTCGCCAGTCGGTCACACACAACATCGTGCGCGGGGCGATGCGCATCGGCAGCTGGTCGGGGTCCTCGTCGGGCAGTGCGTCGGCGATCGTGCGGGCGCGATCCCAGCTCAGCCGGGCAGCGCTGCGATGTCGCGGTTGGTCGCCCAGGCGGCGGCGCGCATGTGCCAGCCGTAGGCGGCGTGCAGGTCGCCGGCGGCCTGTAGATGTTCGGCGATCAAGCGCCGCGTTCTCTTCTGCCGAAGCCGGGTCACGCTCCTGGATCGCGGCGGCCAGGCGCCGGTGCGATTCGGCGCGGTCGGATTTCAGTTGCGATTCGTAGGCCACCGCGCGGATCAGCGGATGGCGGAACGCGTACTCGGCGTTCGGGGTGAACCGCACCTGATCGATCAGTTCCGCGCCGAGCAACTCATCGAAAACCGCGATCGATGCCGAGCGCGACGAGCAGTTCCGCGCTCGAAGCGGGCGCCGATCACCGACGCCGCGTTCAACGTCTCGCTTGGCCAGGGTCCCCAGTCGGTCGATGCGCGCCTCGATCGCGGCCTGCACTGTGGCCGGCACGCGCGACTTCGGCGACGTCCGCGTCGACACGTCGTAGCCGCCGTGCTCGCCGGTCAGCACGCCGCGCTGGACCAACTCGCGCACCATCTCCTCGGCGAAGAACGGGTTTCCCGTCAGCCCGCTCGGCGATGATCGCCGCCAGCTCGCCGACCGAGGGATCCGACCCCAGCAGTTCATTCGAGCAGCGCGGCGGTGTCCGAATCACCCAGTGGGGCAAGGGCTATCGCCTGGGCGCCGTGTACCCGCGTCAGCGCTCCCTCGATATTCGGGACGGGACGTGATCAGCACCATCGACGGGGTGCGCGAAATGACGGTGAGGAAGTCGGCCAGCATCGACTCGCTGACCGCATCGATCCAGTGCGCGTCCTCGATGATGAACAGCGCCGGTTCGGTGCGCGCCAGCGTCGTCGGTGTTGATCAGCGCGGTCAACCTGCGCCGTCGCGCATCCGGATCGATCTGGGGCAGCGGCACATCGGGGTCGGCGATGCCGAGCAGATCATCCAGTAGCAGCAGATCCTGAGGGTCGGCATCGGGTGACACATATCCCCGCAACCCGGCACGCGCGGCTGCGCCGTCGAGGTCGGCTATCCCGCTGCCCGCCCGCAGCAGCCGCGCCACGACGCCGAACGGGATGTCACGAGCATGCGACTCGCAGAAGGTCCAAAACACCTCGACTCCGCGACCGGCAGCCAGCGACGCGGCCTCCCGGGCGACCCTGCTCTTACCGATGCCCGGCGGTCCGACCACGTTCACGACGGCGCCGCGGCCGTCGATCGCACGGTCGACGATGGCGTCGAGCGCCGCCATCTCCCAGCGCCGGCCGATCAGGCTGACGTCGGCACGCCCGACTCAATCCGTCACGCGGGCCTGTCTCCACCAACCGGCACGCGAGAACCGGCTCTACAGATCCTTTGACGTGCACCCATGTCGGTTCGTCGAGTTTCACCATGCCCTCGACCAGTCTCGCGGTCGATTCCGAAAGCAACACCCCGCCGGGAGGCGCCACGGACTCCATCCGCTGCAGCGAACCCGACTGTTGCGCCCGTCGCGGCGTATCCCAATGCCCCCGAACCGATCTCGCCGACGATGACTCGTCCCGAGTTCAGGCCTACCCGCAATTGGAGAGACACACCGTCGCGGCGGCGCACGTCGTCGGCCATCAGGTTGGCTTCATCCTGGATGGCGAGCGCCGCAAGGCAAGCCCGGAAAGCATGATCTTCCAAGGCGACTGGGGCTCCGAAGAGCGCCATCACCCCGTCACCGTTGTACTCCGCGGTGCCGCCGTAGCGTCGCACCACCCCCGCCGCCCGTTCGACGACCTCGGTCATGATTTCGCGTAACCGCTCGATGTCCACGGTCGCTGCGATGTCCGTCGACCGCACGACGTCGGCGAACAGCACAGTCACCTGCTTGTACTTCGCCGTGTCAGCGGCCATCGCAGTCGGAGCACCGCACTCGTCGCAGAATTTGGCGGTCTCCCGCAGGTCGGTGCCGCATGACCCGCAGACCATTCCTGCCGCCATTTGCGCACCACCGATCTTTGGGTTGGGTCCCATTGCACACAGGATAAGGCGCTCACCAGCGAAAAAGGTCGTTATTGACGCGGCGTAAAGCGTAGCGGGGCCGATCGGGGTTGCTGTCGTGGACGCGTCGGCGCCACCCGACGACATCAGGTTTCGCCACGTCGGTCCCGTGGGCATGCCTGGCCTGAGTCGATGTGCCCCTCGAAGCCAAGTGTTTCCGCCAGCCGCGGTAGCGGCCAGCAGCTCCTCATAGGCGAGATCGTCTCCGTGGCGCGCGCTGCCAGTGTGCGCAGTCGCAATAGCGTGATGTCGAGCACCGCCGAGCCTTCGTTCCCCAGGTTCGCCAACCGCTCGATCTCGATCTGCACTTCGGCCAGGTCGCCGTCAGCGCCACGCTCCAGCAGCGTCTCCACCAGACATTGCCGGTACCGCAGACGTCCCACCCGATCCGTCCTGCCTCGTGCAGCTCGCCAACGGCTGCGCGCATCATCGAAATGGCAGCATCGCGCTCGCCGCTCCCTGGCTCTCTCCCTGGCGACCCACAACTCGGCAACCGGGACGAGGGATGGCGCGTTCTGCGGCAGCCCGACGTCGCGGGCGTGCACCATCATCTCCACGCCCGCGGTCGACGCTCGGCCGCGGTCTCCCGATACAGCAGCGCCATGCCCAGCGCGAAATCGGGCACCGGCACAGCGCGAAATCGTTCGCCGGATCTGTTCGGCCGATCTGCACATGCCTCCTCGATCGCGCGCAATGTGGCGTCATCGGGCCCGAAGTACTCCGTAGCATCACTGAGGCGAAGGTCCACGCGACGACGAGGGCGAGTGTCGCTCGGATCGCTGTTCGCGCCGATTGCGACGGCGTCGTCGAGGTCCTGGCGCCATCCCTCCGGCCAAGCCATAACCGCGCAATGCCGCGGAACGCCAGCGCGATCGCCAGCGGTGACCCGACGCCGAATCCGGCCCCGATGGACGGGATCTCCGTCGGCCAGGTCGATAACGGTCTGCGACCAGCGCAGCATCTCGCCGAACTCTCCGGAGTTGAACCAGTTGGCGAACGCGCCGAACGACAGCCCGACCGTCAAGGTCGGGATCGCCGATCGACTCGAGCAAGCGCCATCTGTTCGGACGCCAGCCGCGAACCCTCACCCGGGCGGCGCGGAGTAGAGCAGTTCGGATCGCGAGCCCGGTCATGCCGATGGCCAGCGAGACCTTGTCCCCGGCCGCGATGCACAACTCCCGCAGCTCCGCGAAGCGGCCCCGGCTTTCTGGACGTGTCGGGCCTGCCAGTCGGTGGCACACAGCATGGTGCGAGGGGCGATGCGCATCGCCAGCTTGTCGGGGTCGTCGTCGGGCAGTCGGTCGGCGATGCGGCGTGCCCGCTCCCAGCTGAGCCGGGCAGCGGCGAGGTCGCGGTTGGTCGACCATGCTGCTGCCCGCATGTGCCAGCCGAATGCAGCATGCAGGTCGCCCGCGGTCTCGAGATGCTCGGCGATCAGCGCCGCGTTCTCCTCGGCCGATTCCGGGTCACGCTCCTGGATTGCAGCGGCCAAGCGCCGATGCCATTCTGCGCGATCGGATTTCAGCTGTGATTCGTAGGCCACCGCGCGGATCAGCGGGTGGCGGAAGGCGTACTCGGCGTGCGGCGTGAATCGCACCTGATCGATCAGCTCCGCGGCGAGCAGTTCGTCGAACGCCGGATCGATCCCGAGCGCGGCGAGCAACTCCGCCCCGAAGCGGGCTCCGATCACCGACGCCGCGTTCAGCGTTCGCTTGGCCGGGTCGTCAGCCGGTCGATGCGTGCCTCGATGGCCGCCTGCACCGTGGCGGGCACGCTGACCTCGGCGATGTCCGCGCTACAGACGTAGCCGCCGTGATCGCCGGTAGCACGCCGCGCTGCACCAACTCGCGCACCATCTCCTCGGCGAAGAACGGATTTCCGTCGGCCCGGTCGGCGATGATCGCCGCCAGTTCGCCGACCGAGGAGTCGGAGCCCATCAGCTCGCCGAGCAGCGTCGCGGTGTCCGAATCACCCAGTGGGGCAAGCGCTATCGCCTGGGCGCCGCGCACCCGCGTCAGCGCTCCGTCGTATTCGGGGCGGGAGGTGATCAGCACCATCGATCGGGGTGCGCGGGATGACGGTGAGGAAGTCGGCCAGCATCGATTCGCTGACCGCGTCGATCCAGTGCGCGTCCTCGATGATGAACAGCGCCGGTTCGATGCGCGCCAGCGACGTGGTGTTGATCAGCGCGGTCAACCGGCGCCGCCGCGCATCCGGGTCGATCTGGGGCAGCGCCACGTCCGGGGTCGGCGATGCCGAGCAGATCGTCGAGCAGCAGCAGATCCTGCGGGTCGGCGTCGCCGGCACGCGTCCGCGCACTCGCGCGCGGGCGGCGTCGCATCGTCGAGGTCAGTACGCCGCTGCCCGCGCGCAGCAACCGCGTCACCGCATGAAACGGGACGTCACGGGCGTGTGATTCGCAGAACGTCCAGAACACCTCGACCCCGCGACCGGCCGCCAGCGCCGCGGCCTCCCTGGCCACCCGGCTCTTGCCGATGCCCGGCGGCCCCACCACATTCACGACGCCGCCGCGGCCACCGATCGCGCGGTCGACGATGGCGTCGAGTGCCGCCATTTCCCAGCGCCGACCGACCAGGCTCGCCTCGGCGCGTCCGACCAGGCCATCGCGGGGGCGATCGCCACGAGTCGGCGGGCGCGCACCGGTTCGTCGGCGCCCTTGATGTGCACCCATTCCGGTTCGGCCAGCATCACGGTGTGCTCGACGAGCCGCGCGGTCGACTCCGACAGCATCACCCCGCCCGGGGGCGCCGCCGATTCCATCCGCTGCGCGAACCCGACCGGCTCGCCGGTCGCGGCGTAGCCGAGCGACCCCGAACCGATTTCGCCGGCGATCACCCGACCCGAATTCAGGCCCACCCGCAATTGCAGAGCCACGCCGTCGCGGCTCTGCACCTCGGCCGCCAACCGGTTCGCCTCCTCCTGGATGGCCAGCGCGGCCAGGCATGCCCGAAAAGCGTGATCCTCCAACGCAACTGGGGCGCCGAACAGCGCCATCACCCCGTCGCCGTTGTACTCCACGGTCCCGCCGTAGCGCTGCACCACCGCCGCCGACCGCTCCACCAGCTCGGTCATGATTTCGCGCAACCGCTCGACGTCCAGCGCGGCCGCGATGTCCATCGACCGCACCACGTCGGCGAACAACACCGTCACCTGCTTGTACTCGCGGTGGTCGACCGATGGCACCAACTCGGCGCACCGCACTCGTCACAGAACCTGGCGTCTTCCCGCAGGCCGCTGCCGCACGACCGGCACAAGACACGGCCGCCGCCATCTGCGACACCGCCGTCCATGCGGCATTCGCCCCGCAATTGCCACAGGATAGGGCGCTCACCAGCGCAGAGGCGACAATTGACAGATACGTTCAAGCGACCTGCGATCACACGCTGAGTTACGTTGCATTCGTGACCAACACGGGACCCCTGGCAGGGGTGAAGGTCATCGAACTCGGCGGCATCGGGCCCGGCCCGCACGCGGCGATGATGCTCGCCGACCTGGGCGCCGACGTCGTGCGGGTGCGCCGGCCCGGCGGGCTGCAGATGCCCGCCGAGAACGTCGACCTGATGCACCGCGGCAAACGCGTCGTCGACCTCGACGTCAAGAAGGAGCCGCAGACGCTGCTCGACCTCGCGGCGAAGGCCGACGTGCTGCTCGACTGCTTCCGCCCGGGCACCTGTGAGCGGCTCGGCATCGGGCCCGACGACTGCGCGGCGGTCAACCCGCGGCTGATCTTCGCCCGGATCACCGGCTGGGGTCAGGACGGGCCGCTGGCGATGACCGCGGGCCACGACATCAACTACCTGTCGCAGACCGGTGCGCTGTCGCGCCATCGGCTACCGCGACAGGCCGCCGGTCGCGCCGCTGAACCTGGTCGCCGACTTCGGCGGCGGGTCGATGTTCGTGCTGCTCGGCATCGTTTCGGCGCTCTACGAGCGGGAGCGTCCGGGCAGGGCCAGGTGATCGATGCCGCGATGGTCGACGGCGTCAGCATCCTGTCGCAGATGATGTGGACGATGAAGGCGACCGGGTCGCTCAAGGACGAGCGCGAGGCGTTCCTGCTCGACGGCGGCGCGCCGTTCTACCGCACGTACGAGTCCTCCGACGGCAGGTACATGGCGGTCGGCGCGATCGAGCCGCAGTTCTTCGCGCAATTGCTGACCGGCCTCGGTTTGTCGCCCGAAGAGCGTGCCCAACCAGTTCGACACGAGCGCCTTTCCCGAGATGCACAAGCTCTTCACAGACCGGTTCGCGAGCAGGACCCGCGACGAGTGGACCGAGGTCTTCGCGGGCACCGACGCATGTGTGACACCGGTGCTCACCTGGACTGAGGCCGCCGAAAACGAGCACCTCAGGGCGCGTTCCACCCTGGTGGACAGCGACGGCGTCGCCCAGGCGGCGCCCGCGCCGCGGTTCTCGAGAACGCCGGCAGGCCCCGTCGGCGCGCCGCCGAAGGGCGCCACGTCGCTCGACGAAATCGGCTGGTAACGCGCGAGTCGGCGCGAACCATGCGCGGCAAGAGGATTACATTTGCCGACATGGCGGTTCGCGCGTCGCGGGAGGTCGTCTTCGACGCCCCAGTCGACACGATCCTCGACGTCCTCGCCGACATCGATGCGGTGCCGGCATGGTCGTCGCTGCACAAGACGGCAGAGGTTCTCGACCGCCACCCCGACGGCAGGCCGCACCACGTCAAGGCCACGCTGAAGATCATGGGCGTCACCGACAAGGAGATCCTCGAATACCACTGGGGCGACCGCTGGATGGTGTGGGACTCCTCGGAGACATTCCAGCAGCGGGGACTGCACGGCGAGTACAACCTCACACCCGAGGGCGAGGACAGGACGCGGGTGCGATTCGACATCATCTTGGAACTCGCCGCGCCGGTGCCGGCCTTCCTCATCAAGCGTGCCAAGAAGCTGGTGCTCGACGTCGCGACGGAGAGCCTTCGCCAGCGGGTCGACCAGATCGCGCACTGAATCTCAATGGGGGCTAGCGGGTAGAGGCGATGGACGCCAGCGTCGTCGTATTCACATCGCCGATTCGAGATGGTGATGGGGCCAACGAAGGGGTCTCGTCATGAAGCTTTATCTACTCGCCACGGCAACACTGTTCGGAATGGCGATCGCCGCACTGGAACTGTCCGGGTCAGCCCACGCGACATCTCTGATCGGATGACGCCAGGCAACCTGTGGGCCGTCGCGGCTTCGGTGTAGGAAACAGGAGCAGAAGCGCAATAGCGAGGTAGTTCGGCGGAAACAGCGGCGAAATACGCCGTCGATACCGTCCGCGCATGACGGACATCGACACACCGCAGACTGCCAAGGATCTTCCGCACGGCGCTGTCGTCGACGCAGGCGATCTCATCGAAGCGTCGGGCCATCCGGTCGGGGGCGGCATCATCAAACCGGGCTACGACCCGCGCCTGACGAACGAGGACCTCGCGCCGCTGGGCAAGCAGACCTGGACGTCGTACAACATCTTCGCGTTCTGGATGTCCGATGTGCACAGCGTCGGCGGCTATGTGACTGCGGGCAGCCTTTTCGCGTTGGGGCTGGCCAGCTGGCAGGTGCTCATCGCGCTGCTGATCGGCATCGTCATCGTCAACTTCTTCTGCAACCTGGTGGCCAAACCCAGCCAGGCGACCGGGGTGCCGTATCCGGTGATCTGTCGCAGTGTGTTCGGGGTTCTGGGCGCCAACATCCCGGCCATCATCCGCGGCCTCATCGCGGTGGCCTGGTACGGCATTCAGACCTACCTCGCGTCGGCGGCGCTGGATATCGTGCTGCTCAAGCTGTTTCCGGGGTTGGCGCCGTACGCCGATGTGGACTCCTACGGTTTCCTTGGCCTGCCGCTGCTCGGCTGGGGCAGCTTCATCCTGCTGTGGATCCTGCAGGCGTGTGTGTTCTGGCGGGGCATGGAGGCGATCCGCAAGTTCATCGACTTCTGCGGGCCAGCCGTCTATGTGGTGATGTTCGGCCTGTGCGGATATTTGATCTACCAAGCAGGTTGGGGCGCAATCGATCTCAACCTCGGCGAGGTCACCTATACGGGTTTCGATTCCGTTCCCGTGATGCTCGGCGCCATTGCGCTTGTGGTGTCGTACTTCTCCGGTCCGATGCTGAACTTCGGCGACTTCTCGCGCTACGGGAAGTCGTTCGATGCGGTGAAGCGGGGCAACTTCCTCGGCTTGCCGGTGAACTTCCTGGTGTTCTCGCTGTTGGTGGTCGTCACCGCATCGCTGACGGTGCCGGTGTTCGGCGAGCTCATCACCGACCCGGTGGAGACGGTGGCGCGCATCGACTCAACCTTCGCAATCGTGTTGGGCGCCTTGACGTTCACGATCGCCACCATCGGCATCAACATCGTCGCCAACTTCATCTCGCCGGCATTCGACTTCTCCAACGTCAGCCCGCAGCGGATCAGTTGGCGAGCGGGCGGCATGATCGCCGCCGTCGGCTCGGTGCTGATCACGCCGTGGAACCTCTACAACAACCCCGAGGTCATCCACTACACGCTCGAGACCCTCGGCGCCTTCATCGGCCCGCTGTTCGGTGTGCTCATCGCCCACTACTACCTGGTGCACAAGCAGAAGGTGATCATCGACGACATGTTCACGCTCGATGAGAACGGAACCTACTGGTACAAGAAGGGTTACAACCTGGCGGCGGTGATCACCACGGTCGTCGCGGCGGTGGTCGCGGTGATTCCCGTGCTGCTCGGCGGCTCCGTGGCCGGTATGCACACCGCCGCCCAGTACAGCTGGTTCATCGGATGCGGTATCGGCTTCGGCCTCTACTACCTGCTCGCGACCCGCTCGAAGTTGGCGGTGCCACCGATCCCGTGAAATCCGAGTTTTGCAGGCAAAGTGCGAGAAGACGTCTGCAAAACTCTACTTTCGAAGAATGCCCAGTCGGCGGATGGCCTCGTCGAGAGTGTCGTCGCGCTTACAGAAGGCGAAGCGCGCCAGGTGATTCCACTGGTTGTCGGTGGACTCGCAGAACGCCGACATCGGAATCGCGGCGACGCCGGCCTTCTCGGGAAGCTCGGCGCAGAACGTGGTGCTGTCGTCATAGCCGAGTGGCCGCGGGTCGGCGCACAGGAAATACGTGCCGAAGCTGTCGTGTACCTCGAAGCCCAGGTCGTCGAGCGCGTTTCCCAGCCGGTCGCGCTTGGCCTGCAACGACTCCCGCAGCGCCGTCACCCACGCCTCCTCGGTGTTGAGCGCCTGGGCGACGGCGGGCTGGAACGGTGCGCCGCCGACATAGCTCAGATACTGCTTGGCAGCGCGCACGCCCTTGATGAGATCTGCTGCGCCGCAGGCCCATCCGATCTTCCAGCCGGTGACGTTGAACATCTTCGCCGCGCTGGAAATCGTGATCGTCCGGTCCGCCATACCCGGATAGTTGGCCAGCGGCAGATGGCGGCGGCCGTCGAACACCAGATGCTCGTAGACCTCGTCGGTGATCACCAGCAGATCGGCGTCGCACGCAAGCTCGGCGATCGCCGCGAGTTCGGCGTCGGAAGCAACCATGCCGGTCGGGTTGTGCGGGGAGTTGAGGATCAGCGCCTTGGTCTTCGGCGTCACCGCGCGCCGCAACGCGTCGACGTCGATCGCGAACCCGCGACCGTCGGCCACCATCGGCACGGCGCGACGCTCACAGCCGGCCATCGCGAGGACGGGGGAGTAGGAGTCGTAGAACGGCTCGATCAACAGCACCTCGCTGCCCGGTTCGACGAGCCCGATGACCGACGCGGCGATCGCCTCGGTGGCGCCGACGGTGACGAGCACCTCGGTGTCCGGGTCGTACTCGGTGCCGAAGTTCCGTCTGCGCTGTGCGGCGATGGCCTCGCGCAGCGCGGGAATGCCAAGGCCGGGCGGGTACTGGTTGACGCCTTCGGCGATCGCGTTCTCCGCCGTCTTGAGCATCGCGGGCGGGCCGTCCTCGTCGGGGAAGCCCTGGCCGAGGTTCACCGCTCCGATGCGTGCTGCCAGCGCCGACATCTCGGCGAAGATCGTCACCGCATAGGGCTGCAGCCGCTTCACCGTCATGGCTGTCGAGCCTAGGCGAGGAATGAATGCCGGCTCCCGAGCGCTGTCAGCGGCATGGCTTTCACCCTCGACGAGGATTCAGCACTGCTGCGGCCGGCGAAGGTCGGCGACGTCACCACTGCGAATCGGTTGTTCATGGCCCCGCTGACCCGCTCACGCGCGGAGGCGGATGCGACGCCGTCGGAGTTGGCCGCGCTCTACTACGCGACAGCGCGCGTCCGCGGGCCTGATCGTCAGCGAGGCGACGGCGGTGTCGCGGGCCGCCAACGGCGCCTACCCGAACACTCCTGGCATGTTCACCGATCGGCACCAGCGACGGTGGGCCGAGATCGCAGACGCCGTGCACGCCGACGGGCAGTCGGATGTTCGTGCAGTTGTGGCACGTCGGCCGAATGGGGCACCCGAGATCAGCGGTGCCGAATCCGTCGCGCCCTCGGCTATCGCGGCCGACATGACCGCGCACACGCCGACGGGCCGCAAGCCGCTTCCGGTGCCGCGCGCCCTGCGCATGGACGAGCTTCCCGCCATCGTCTCCGACTTCCGTGCCGCGGCCCGTCGTGCCGTCGACGCCGGAATGGACGGCGTCGAGATCCATTCGGCCAACGGCTATCTGCTGCACGAGTTCCTCTCCGACGTGACCAACCGCCGCGACGACATCTACGGCGGTTCGGCCGACAACCGTGCCCGGTTGACGGCCGAGGTGGTCGAAGCCGTCGTCGACGAGGTCGGCGCGGGCCGGGTCGGGCTGCGGATCTCCCCGGGAAACAGCGCGGGCGATATGCGAGAGGTCGACGAGGTGTCGGCCTACGAGGCGCTGCTGAACCGCATCGCGCCGCTTGGTCTGGCGTATCTGCACCTGGTGGTCGAGCCGACCCAGCCCGCGTTCGCCGTCGTCCGCTCGGTGTGGGACGGCACGCTGGTGCTCAACACCCCGCGAGGCGTCGAGACGAACTTCTGCGAACTGGAGAACCTCGTCGACTGGGACGTCGTCGGTGCGGTCGCGGTCGGTCGTGCCTACCTCGCCAACCCGGACCTGATCGATCGCCTGATGCGGGGCGCCGAACTCAACGAACCGGACGTCGCGACGTTCTACGCCCCTGGCCCCGTCGGCTATATCGACTACCCGACGCTCGCCGAGACTCGAATCACTGGACGTCGCCTGAGTCCTGTGCGGCAGGGGTGACGAACCTCCCAACCACCCGGTTGGGTGGGGCTGTTAGGCTGGCGCGTAGAGGACAACCGCCCATGCGGGCAGGTCTCCCAAACAACCCCACCTGAACAGGAACTCCTTCATGTCTGAAGAAGCCTTCATCTACGAGGCCATTCGCACGCCTCGCGGCAAGAACAAGAACGGCGCCCTCAACGAGGTCAAGCCCGTCAACCTGGTCGTCGGCCTGATCGACGAACTGCGCACCCGCTTTCCCGATCTCGACGAGAACTCTGATCAGCGACCTCATCCTCGGCGTCGTATCACCCGTCGGCGACCAGGGCGGCGACATCGCCCGTACCGCCGCGCTGGTGGCCAAGCTGCCGGAGACCACCGGCGGCTTCCAGCTCAACCGCTTCTGCGCGTCCGGCCTCGAGGCCGTGAACACCGCCGCGCAGAAGGTCCGCTCCGGCTGGGACGACCTGGTGCTGGCCGGCGGCGTCGAGTCGATGAGCCGCGTTCCGATGGGCTCCGACGGCGGCGCATGGGCCACCGACCCCGAGACCAACTACCGCATCGGCTTCGTGCCCCAGGGCATCGGCGCCGACCTGATCGCCACCATCGAGGGCTTCTCCCGCGAGGACGTCGACCGCTACGCGCTGCGCAGCCAGGAGAAGGCCGCCGCCGCATGGTCGGGCGGCTACTTCGCCAAGTCGGTCGTCCCCGTCAAGGACCAGAACGGCCTCGTCATCCTCGACCACGACGAGCACATGCGCGCCGACACCACCCTCGAGGGCCTCGGCAAGCTGAAGACCGCATTCGACGGCGTCGGTGCGATGGGCGGCTTCGACGACGTGGCGCTGCAGAAGTACCACTACGTCGAGAAGATCAACCACGTCCACACCGGCGGCAACAGCTCCGGGATCGTCGACGGCGCCGCGCTGGTGCTCGTCGGCTCCGAGAAGGCGGGTAAGTCGCAGGGCCTGAGCCCGCGGGCGCGCATCGTCGCGACCGCGACCAGCGGCGCCGATCCGGTCATCATGCTGACCGGCCCGACACCTGCAACCAAGAAGGTGCTCGACCGCGCGGGCCTCACGGTCGACGACATCGACCTGTTCGAGCTGAACGAGGCCTTCGCCTCGGTGGTGCTGAAGTTCCAGAAGGACCTGAACATCCCCGACGAGAAGCTCAACGTCAACGGTGGCGCCATCGCGATGGGCCACCCGCTCGGCGCCACCGGCGCCATGATCACCGGCACCATGGTCGACGAGCTCGAGCGGCGCAACGCGCGGCGCGCGCTGGTCACCCTGTGCATCGGCGGCGGCATGGGTGTCGCGACCATCATCGAGAGGGTTTAAGGCCATGGCAGAGAACACGATTCAGTGGGACAAGGATGCCGACGGCATCGTCACCCTGACGCTTGACGACCCGACCGGGTCGGCGAACGTGATGAACGAGCACTACAGCGAGTCGATGCACAATGCCGTCGAACGCCTTGTCGCTGAGAAGGATTCGGTCACCGGCGTCGTCATCACCAGCGCCAAGAAGACCTTCTTCGCGGGCGGCGACCTGACGGCAATGGTCAAGGCGCAGCCGGAGGACGCGGGCGAGTTCTTCAGCACCGTCGAGGCCATCAAGGCCGACCTGCGCAAACTCGAGACCCTCGGCAAGCCCGTCGTCGCCGCCATCAACGGCGCCGCGCTCGGCGGCGGCCTGGAGATCACGCTGGCCTGCCACCACCGGATCATCGCCGATGTGCCTGGCGCCGTCGTCGGCTTCCCCGAAGTGACGCTTGGCCTGCTGCCCGGTGGCGGTGGCGTCACCCGCTCCGTCCGGATGTTCGGCATCCAGAAGGCGTTCATGGAGGTGCTGAGCCAGGGCACCCGGTTCAAGCCCGGCAAGGCCAAGGAGGTCGGCCTGGTCGACGAGGTGCTGCCGACCGTCGACGAACTGGTGCCCGCCGCCAAGGCGTGGATCAAGGCCAACCCCGAGTCGCACACGCAGCCGTGGGATGCCAAGGGCTACAAGATGCCCGGCGGCACGCCGAGCAGCCCCGGCCTCGCCGGCATCCTGCCGTCGTTCCCCGCGCTGCTGAAGAAGCAGCTCAAGGGTGCGCCGATGCCTGCGCCGCGGGCCATCCTGGACGCCGCGGTGGAGGGCGCGCAGGTCGACTTCGACACCGCGTCGCGCATCGAGAGCCGCTACTTCACGCATCTCGTCACCGGCCAGGTCGCCAAGAACATGATCCAGGCGTTCTTCTTCGACCTGCAGCACATCAACGGCGGAGGCTCGCGACCCGACGGCATCGCCAAGCAGGAGATCAAGAAGATCGGCGTGCTCGGCGCGGGCATGATGGGCGCAGGCATCGCCTACGTCTCGGCCAAGGCCGGGTTCGACGTGGTGCTCAAGGACGTCTACATCGAGGCCGCGAGAAGGGCAAGGGCTACTCCGAGAAGCTGGAGGCCAAGGCGCTCGAGCGTGGCAAGACCACCGAGGAGAAGTCCAAGAAGCTGCTCGCCCGCATCACCCCGACTGCCGACGCGGCCGATCTGGAGGGTGTCGACTTCGTCGTCGAGGCCGTGTTCGAGTCGGTTGAGCTGAAGCACAAGGTCTTTCAGGAGATCGAGGACATCGTCGAACCCAACGCGCTGCTCGGGTCGAACACCTCGACGCTGCCGATCACCGGTCTCGCGGCCGGCGTGAAGCGCCAGGAGGACTTCATCGGCATCCACTTCTTCTCACCGGTGGACAAGATGCCGCTGGTCGAGATCATCAAGGGCGAGAAGACCTCTGACGAGGCGTTGGCCCGGGTGTTCGACTACACGCTGGCGATCGGTAAGACCCCGATCGTCGTCAACGACAGCCGTGGCTTCTTCACCAGCCGCGTCATCGGCACGTTCGTCAACGAGGCGCTGGCGATGCTCGGCGAGGGCGTTGCGCCGGCGAGCATCGAGCAGGCGGGCAGCCAGGCCGGCTACCCGGCGCCGCCGCTGCAGCTGTCCGATGAGCTCAACCTCGAGCTGATGCACAAGATCGCCGTCGCCTCCCGCAAGGGTGTCGAGGACGAGGGCGGCACCTATACGCCGCACCCGGCCGAGGCGGTCGTCGAGAAGATGATCGAACTCGAGCGGCCGTCGCGGCTGAAGGGCGCCGGTTTCTACTCCTACGTCGACGGCAAGCGCGCCGGTCTGTGGCCGGGGCTGGCCGAGACGTTCAAGTCCGGCTCCGCAGAGCTCCCGCTGCAGGACATGATCGACCGGATGCTGTTCGCCGAGGCGCTGGAGACCCAGAAGTGCCTCGACGAGGGCGTGCTGACGTCGACGGCCGACGCGAACATCGGCTCGATCATGGGCATCGGCTACCCGCCCTACACCGGCGGAAGCGCGCAGTTCATCGTCGGCTACCAGGGAGCAGGCGGCACCGGCAAGGAAGCCTTCGTGGCCCGCGCCAAGGAGTTGGCGGCCCGCTACGGTGACCGCTTCAACCCGCCGGCGTCGCTGACCAAGTAGGCGCGGCCAGGAAACGGCAGAGCCCCCGAGACGGTGTTTCGGGGGCTTTCCGTATTCTCGGGTCAGTGAGTGCCGAAACCGTCGATGTGGGGTTTCGGTCGGAGCGAGGTCCAGTCCTCGTCTCGATCATGCTCAGCCTCAGCCTGATCGCCCTCGACGCGACGGTGCTGGCCACCGCGGTGCCGACGATCGTCGGCGAACTCGGCGACTTCGCGCTGTTTCCGTGGCTGTTCTCGGGCTATCTGCTCGCGCAGGCGGTGACGACGCCGCTCTACGCGAAGCTGTCCGACGTGTACGGCCGCAAGCCGGTGATCCTGGTCGGCATCGGCCTCTTCCTTCTCGGCTCGATCCTCTGTGCGGCGGCGTGGTCGATGCCCGCGCTGATCATCGCCCGCGCGGTGCAGGGGATCGGTGCCGGTGCGGTGCAACCGATGTCGGTCACGATCGTCGCCGACATCTACTCGCTCGCCGAACGGGCGAAAGTGCAGGGGTACGTCGCCAGCGTGTGGGCGGTCGCATCGGTGATCGGCCCGACCCTCGGTGGGCTGTTCGCCGAAATGGGTATCTGGCGCGGCATTTTCGTGCTCAACGTGCCGCTCTGCCTTCTTGCGGCGTGGATGATGGTCCGGCGCTTCCACGAGAACACCGACCGCGGGCCGCGATCCGTCGACTATCCGAGCGCGGTGTTGCTGACGCTGGGGTTGACGCTGCTGGTGTTGGCGATCCTCGGCGGTGGGCAGACGTGGGAGTGGGACTCGCCTGCGAGCTTCGCGGCGTTCGGTGCGGGTGCTGTGCTGCTGGCGGCGTTCGTGTTCGCCGCGCGCAGGGCGGCCGAGCCGATCCTGCCCGGTTTCGTGCTGACACGGCGACTGCTGCTGACCACCACCATTGGCGGGGCTTGCGGTGGGGGCCATCCTGATCGGGCTCACCTCGTTCGTGCCGATGTATCTGGAGGGCTCGCTCGGGGTGTCACCGGTGGTGGCGGGCCTTGCGCTGACCACCCTGACCATCGGCTGGCCACTGACTGCGGGCCTGGCGGGCAGCATCTACCTCCGGATCGGGTTCAAGAAGACCGCCGCGATCGGGGCGACCCTGGTCCTGGCGGGCACCGGCGCGCTGCTGGCGGTGGTCCACCACCCGAATGTCGCCGTGGTCGCGGTGCTGTGCTTCGTCACCGGCTGCGGGCTCGGCCTGCTGGCGCTGCCCAGCCTGATCGCCGCGCAGTCGAGTGTGGACTGGGGTGAGCGCGGAGTGGTCTCCGGCGCCCACATGTTCGCCCGCTCACTCGGCAGCGCGGTCGGCGTCGCGGTTTTCGGGGCGATCGCCAACACCATCTTCGGCGAGGGGGACGTGCACAGCCTGGGTGCACCGACAGTCCAAGCAGGCACGGCCGCCGTGTTTCTCGGTGTCCTTGCGGTAGCCGTGTTCGGCGCTGTCGCGGTGGCCGCGATGCCTCGGACGCCACCGCAGGGCGTTTCGGACGACACGTAGTCGTCCGAGTGCCTACGCCGCCAGTTCCGCGCTTTCGGGGTGAAGCTGGGGATTCGCCTCGGGATTGGCTTCGAGTTCTTCGAGGACGATGTACCACACCTGGGGGCTCAACACGACGCCGAGATGTCCGGCCGGATAGCCCGGATACCGGTCCTGCAGAACGATATTGGTGACGTTGTCGACGTTGTCACCATCCTCGAGGGCCTGCTGTGTGTACGGCGTGACGATCTCGTCATTGCGCGTGATGATGTTGGTGTAGATGACGCGGGGGTCGGTGTCCTGATCGCCGTACACCACCTGCTGGAAATCCGAACCCACCGTCTGCTGGATGAAGGCGGGCCCGATGATGTTGGAGACCGCGACCACCAGCGGGCCGAGCACCGGCACATTCAGCAGGCCGACCAGGCCGTTGAAGTCGGTGCCGTGATTGCTCGGGGCGATGCCGATGACCTGGGACACCTTCTCGGCGCCCTCGTCGACATTGTTGATGTAGTACGCGGGCAGGATGCCACCGCCCTGCGAATGGCCGATGAGGATGACCTTTTCGGCGCCGGTCTCTAGGAGCACTCTGTCGATTTCCGTCGTCGAGTTCTTCGGCCGAGCTCGCTGATGTCCGCCGTCGCCTGGATCGGCGAGTTGGGGTTACCGGTGACGTTGCCGTAGTTGAAGGTGTAGACCCGGTAGCCCGCGTTGGCCAGGACAGGCGCTCCGACACCCCAATTCGTGCCCTGCGTCGCCGTGGTCCCGTTCAACAGGATGATCGGCAGCGGATGCTCGTTCGCGGGGTCGATCGGACCGTGATTGATGTTCGCGCCTGGCGGCGGCTGGCGCGGATTGAAGAACGCCAGCCCGTTGAGGACCCCGTACGTGACCTTGATGGTCGCCCTGCTCGCCGGCATCGAGCGGGGCACCGATCAGCGTCCTGCCCGCGGCTGCGGCCGTGTTCGCCAATGCCGTCGCCAGGGCGTAGGGCACACCGAGAAAGTTGTTGGGGCCGAACGCTTGTGCCAAGGTGTCGGCGACCGAGTACACCACAGACGCCGCGATCACGCCTGCGTCGGATATCAGCCCGACGGCTTGCCTGCCGAGTTGCGGCACGTCGACCCCGCCGATGGCGGCCGGTGTGCTCGGCGTCGCCGGATTGGCGGGCGCAATGTTCGCCGCCAATGGCCTCGGGACAATGCTCTGCACCGACGGTTGCGCCTGGCGCGTGATGGCGTCACGGGCACTCGACGCGTTGTCGGCGGGGGACCGCTGGGGTGCGACGAGGGTCGGCTTGAACGGCTTCACCACGGCGCTGGTCGCGGCGTTCGCAGCGGCGGTCAGGTCGAGTCGGCGCTCGCTGTGCAGCGCGCGCGGCACCACCCACAACCTGGGCTTCGCCTGCGGAACCGATGTCGCCGTCGGCGGCTGGGCTGCCGGCGTCGCGTTCCCGTCGACGGGTGTGGTGTCCTCCCCGTCGGCCGCGGCGTCGACGTCATTGCCCGTATCAGTGGGCTTGGCGCTGCGATCCTCCGCATCGGGACCGGACGCCCTGCGCGATGGCCTGGTGGTGTTCGTTGTCTTCGTCTGAACACCGTCGGTGGCGCGAATCCGATTCTGCGGCCGGAGGTGTCGTGTCAGCCGGTCGCGCAGATCGCCAGATTGCTTCGACGACTCGGATTTTGATTCGCCAGGTGTGCCCTGCGTACCTTCCGGGCCTGCCGAGGTCGATCCGCCATCCGACGGTGGTGGACTGTCAGCACGGGCGACCCCGCCGGTCACCGCGACTGTCATCCACGCGGACAGCACGAACGCGGCCAAGGCCACTCGCAACAACCAGCAGAGGTCCGAAATGCGATTCCTTGGCAACCGAAGCCCCTCCCCAACCGTCGAGGCTTGCACTGTAAGCAGAGACGGCCGGGGCGGTCCGGCTTTTGCCGAAGGCGCCGACGCCCTTGGCTAAGGTCGATGCGTGACCGAACCCTTTACCGAAAGGTTCTCGGCGGGGCTGGCCGGCTACGGCGACGGGCAGTGCATCGAGTACGACGGCCGGTGGTACTCGGGCAACGACGTGACCGACTACGCCGACGCCATCGCGTCGCTGCTGCGCGAGGCGGGGGTCGCCGACGATGCGCCGGTCGGGCTGGTGGTCCGCAATCGGCTGCCGCATGCCGCGGCCATCATGGGGTTCATCGCGGCGGGCCGAACCGTCTCGATGATCTACTCGTTCCAATCGGCGGACGCGATCGGCCGCGACATCGAGAAGCTGAACCTTGCGGCGATCGTGGCCGACGAAGAGGACTGGACCGACGACGGTGATCGCCGCGGCCAAGCGGGCGGGCAGCGCAGGCGTCGCCCTTTCCATGCGAGCGCCGACTGTCGCCGCCGTCGCGGGTCTCGAGCACCGCGACGAAACGCGTCGTCACGTCGAACCGGAACCCGGTGTGGCGCTTCAGATCCTGACGAGCGGAACCACCGGACCGCCCAAACGGCAGTCGATCAAGACGCAGGTGCTCGAACGGACCGTCTTCAGCGTCACCAGTGGCGAGGCCGCACCGCCAGGCGCGCCGCCGGAATTCTCGTACTGGCAGTTCGGCGGAATCGGGGTCTGCCAGCTGATCGCGGGCGCGTACAACGGCAGGCGGATCGTCATCCTGGAGCGGTTCTCCGTCGACAACTGGGTGAACGCGGTGAAGACGCACGGCATCAAGCGCTCGGGCGTGCAGCCCGCGGTGATCCGCATGCTGCTCGACGCCGACGTTCCCAAGGAAGACCTGGCGTCTCTGGAATTCCTGATCAGCGCATCGGGTCCGCTCGACCCGGAGACCCGCGACGAGTTCGAGGCCCACTACGGCATTCCGGTCAAATTGGCTTATGGCGCAACGGAGTTCGCGGGATCGCTGTGCGCCTGGACCCCGGAGATGGACAGCGAGTTCGGCGCGTCCAAACGCAACAGCGTCGGCAGGGCGCTGCCCGACACCGGGCTGCGCATCGTCGACCAGGACACCGGTGCCGAGCTACCCGTCGGTGAGCAGGGGCTGTTGGAGGCGAAGATCACCGCGATAAGCGCGGACTGGATCCGAACCACCGACATCGCCTCGATCGACGAGGACGGGTTCGTCACGCTGCACGGCAGGGCGGACGGCGCCATCAATCGCGGCGGGTTCAAGATCCTGCCGGAAAGCGTTCGGCGAGTATTGGTTTCGCATCCGGCGGTGCGCGATGCCTGCGTGGTCGGCGTGCCCGATGCGCGACTGGGCCAGGTGCCGTTCGCCGCCATCGAACCCGTGCCCGGTGAGCCGGTGCCCGCCGCCGACGAGCTCAAGGAGCTGGTCCGGCAGTCGCTTCCGGTCTACAACGTGCCCGTCGCGATCACCGTCGTCGACGAACTCCCGCGCAACCCGGCGTTGAAGGTGAGCATTCCCGCCGTCGCCGCCCTCTACGACGCGCGCGCAAGTAGGTAGAACCGGCCGGCGTCCTTGCCGTTGTGGTCCATGGCGGGTTCGCTGCCCGACGACAACAGAGTCCACGGGCCCTCGAACCGCTGCGCGACCTCCGAAGGTTCGATGCCGGGAACGCCGCGCGACCCGCCGGGGATGAACTCCACCAGCAGGAGCCGGGCGCCTGGCGCGGCCGCCGCCGTCACCTCACGCACGTAGTCGTGACGGTCCTCGTCGTTCATCCCGTGCAGGCAGCCGTTGTCGACGATGAGCGAGAAGTCGGTTCCGATGCTCTCCTCGCACAGCTGGGTGACATCGGCCTGCTCGAACCGGACGTCGACGCCCTTGGCGGCCGCCTTCGCCCGCGCCTTGTCGACGGCCTTCTGCACGTAGTCGACGCCGGTGACCTGCCAGCCGTGGCCGGCCAGGTAGATCGAGTTGTCGCCGGTGCCGCACCCGATATCGAGGGCCTTCGCCGGCGACGGCGCGTTCTCACCCTCGATCAGGTTCGCAAGGCTGGTCGGCAGCGGATGACCGTCCCACGGCGTGAAGCCCAACCGGTAGAAGGTCCGGAACAACAGCTGCCGTGATCCCACGTCAGACCGATCCGAGATCCGATGACAGCCAGTGCTCGGGCTTCATGTAGATCGCGACACCCTCACCGTGCTCGCGTCGTGCGAACTCCAGGTATCCGTCCACGGCTTCGCGGCGGCAGGTAGCGCTTGACCATCTCGACGAGCTGCTCATCTGTCGCGGGCTCGATGCGGCTGACCGGCCCGTCGACCGCCACGTAGCGCACGGTCGGTTCGACGCGGTCGACCATCAGCGTGAACTCGCCCTGCGTCTCGATGAGCCGGTGCTTTCGCGATCCGACGCCGGTGTGAACCCACGGTTCACCGCCGGGACTGTACTGATACCAGATCGGCACGGTCAGCGGGCCACGCTTGTCGCCCGCGCTCACCGACAGTGCGGCGACGTGTGGTTCGGCCAGAAACTGTTCGCGTTCTTCCTTGGATAGGGCCATGTTTCCCAGGCTAGCCACAGCCACCGACGCCTGCTGACCGCGACTGTTAGTTCGCGCGGCTAACCGCCCTGCACATCTGGACCACCGCCTGAAAGATTTCCCGGCACGCCGCTGACACAGGTCAACTCGAGCGGGGGTGCCATTGCACCTGCGAATTCCTTCAGCTCGCCGTACCACTCGTCACCATTGACCACCAAAGTGTTGCCCGAACCCCAGACCACGCCGTCGCTGCCGTTGCCGTTGATGGTGACGCTGAGGTCGGCGCCGGACGTGCTGGCGGTGCTGTCATCGCCGACGATGGACGCTGCCGTGCGGTTGCCCTGGGCATATGCCTGGCTGGTGTTGCCGCTGACGGTCGCGACGTTGTCGTCTCCGAAGCTCGCCGACGCGAGGCTGTCGTCGCCCTTCACCGTGGCGCTGTCGTTGTTTCCTGCCATGACTGTTTGGCCGCCCGTCGGGCTCGTGTCGATGTACCCGCCCGCTCTGGCCTCACTGTCGTCACCCTCTACCGTCGCGCTGTTGCCGCTGCCGCACTCGGCGTACACGCCGGAGTTCAGGCATCCGGCCGTGGCCAGACTGTTGTCGCCGGAGACCCGCGCGACGTTGTTGTCGCCGTCATGGGCCAGTGCGATGCTGTTGTTGTTGCCGCGGACGGTCGCACGATTGTTGTTTCCGTCGCCTGCGTATGCGTGGCTGCCGTTGCCGATCACCGCGGCGTAGTTGTCGTTGCCGTTCACCGCGGTGGCTGTGCTGCTCCGACCGATGACGATGGCGCGGTTGTTGACACCGCCGGTGGCGGTTGCGGTGCTGTTCCTTCCGAGTGCAATTGCTAGCGACCGCTCTCCCGAGGAAGTCGCCTTCGCCGACCCGCTGCTGATGATGTTGTTGCCGCCCGCTGACACACTGATGTTCGGCCGCAGATTGTCCAGTACCGAATCCGCCTGTGCGGTAGGCGTTCCCGTCGTCATCAGTGCGGTACCGACGCCCAGAAACATAGCCAGTGCGCCTACTCTGCCGACGTAACGTGTGCTGTCCATCAGATTCTCCCCGTCTCTTCGGGCCGGACTCCGTTGGTTCGGCCGTTGTGGTGAGGGGACGTTATCGATCTTGACGGCGGCGCGGACTTCAAAAATAAAGAAATTTTCCAGGACGTCAATAGCGCATCCATGTGGTATGCGAGCCGGCGCGGATAGGGTCCGACGTATGGACTTCGGACTGTTTATCCCGCAGGGCTGGCGCCTCGATCTCGTCGACATCCCCACCGAACGGCATTGGCCGGTGATGCACGAACTGGCCACCTACGCAGACAACAGCGCGTGGGACTCGCTGTGGGTGTACGACCACTTCCACACCGTGCCCGTGCCGACGGACGAGGCGACGCACGAGGCGTGGTCGCTGATGTCGGCGTACGCGGCGAGCACGTCGCGTATCAAGCTCGGTCAGATGTGCACGTCGATGGGCTATCGCAACCCGGTGTATCTGGCGAAGGTGGCCGCTACCGCCGACATCATCTCCGGCGGTCGCGTCCAGATGGGCATCGGCGGTGGCTGGTACGAGCACGAGTGGAAGGCCTACGGATACGGATTTCCGTCGGCGGGCGCCCGGTTGGGCAAGCTCGACGAGGGCGTCCAGATCATGCGCGACGCGTGGCGCGACGGCCGAGTCACCTTTCACGGCAAGCACTATGACGTCGACGACGCCATCGTCGCGCCGAAGCCGTTGCAGGACGGCGGCCCGCCGCTGTGGATCGCGGGCGGCGGCGAGAAGGTGACGCTGAAGATCGCGGCGAAGTACGCGAAGTACACCAACTTCAGTTCAGAGCCCGACGTCTTCGCGCACAAGTCGCAGGTGCTTGCCGACCACTGCCGCGATGTCGGCACCGATTACGACGCGATCGTCCGCTCGTCGAACTTCAACGCCGTCATCGGCGAATCGGAGGCCGACGTCGCCGACCGCATCGCCCGCATCCGCTCGAAGCAGGTCGCCGTGGCGAGCGAGAAGGCGGTCGACTCCATGCTCGGAACGGTGAAGTCGCCCGATTCCCTCGGCTGCACACCCGAGCAGGCCGTCGAGAGGCTGAAGCGGATGCGCGACCTCGGCTGCGAGTACGCCATCCTCTACTTCCCGGAGGCGGCCTACGACCGCTCCGGCATCGAACTGTTCGAGCAGCAGGTTATTCCGGCGGTAAATTAGTGGCGTGTACCGGCTCTGGCGCGGCCGGAATCGGTGCCATCCCCGGCGGCGCGTTGGGGCCGACGAGGCGCATCGAAATACCCGGGCGGCGGCGGACCGGTGATCGAGTAGTAGCCCTCGGGCAGCGGCGGGCCGCTCCCCGGCGTCTCCGCCGTCGGCGGTGCTTCTGACCCAGGGGCGTTCAGCGATTGGAATCCCGGCGGCAGCTGCGGCGCGGGACCGGCACCAGGCGGCGGCGGGGCGCCTGCCGGCATCTGGCCTTCCGGCGTCTCGGCGAAGTTGTACGGGTCCTTTGCCTGATTCCAGGCATCCTTGAGGAAGCCGAGCGGCCCGCTCGAATTACCCGAGCCGTACTGCTGGTTCTGTATCTCGGGCACCGCCGGAGGTCCGACCGGTGGCGGCGCCGCGACCACGTCGCCACCAACGGGGTCGCCCGCGGGAGCGGCCTCGATGACCGGCTGACCTGGGGGGACGGGCTCGCCTGGGGCCGGCGGAGGAACCACCGGTTCCGCACTCGCCTGGGCCGCGAAGCCCAGCGCCCCGAATCCGATGACTGTGCCTGCGATCGCCGCGGCGGCGATTCTTCGAGTCATGAGTGACGAGGCTAGCCGCTCAGCGCGCCAGAGGCATCACCCGGGCATTGATCAGTGACCTGCGCTCTGGCCGCCGTCGACGTGCAACACCTCGCCGGTGACGAACGACGCGTTCTCCAGGTAGAGGACCGCGTCGACGACGTCGTCGACCTCACCGATCCGGCCGAGCGGGTGCATCTCCGCCAACGCGTCGTAGGACGTTTCGTCATGCATCGGGGTGCGGATGATGCCGAGCGCGACGGCGTTTGACCGGATGCGACGATCGGCGTATTCGATGGCAAGCGATTTGACCACGGCATTGAGCCCGCCCTTGGTCAGCGACGCCATCGCGGACGGCACTGCCGAGTTCGCGTGGTCGACGAGGCTGGTCGAGATGTTGACCACGTGCCCGCCTTCGCCCCTGGACAGCATCGCGGCGACGGCCGCGCGGGATACTTCGAAGAACCCGCGGAGGTTCACGCCGGTTATGGCGTCGAAGTCGTCGTCGGTGTATTCGGTGAACGGCTTGGCGACGAAGATCCCCGCGTTGTTGACCACGGTGTCGATTCGACCGAAGCGGTGCAGCGCCGCATCGACGATTCGCTGGCCGACCCCGGGCAGCGCGATGTCACCGGGCACTGCGAGGACCGACGGATCGTCGCTTTCGCTGATCGTGCGGGAGTTCGCGACGACGGCATAGCCGAGCTTGCGGAAGCCCGCGACCAGCCCCTCGCCGATACCCTGCGAGGCCCCGGTGATCAGCGCGACACGTTGTTGATTGTCCATTGTCCGACTCCTTATGTAGCGGTGTTGATGCGGATCAACACGTACCGGCGCGAAACGATGCTTGGCGCCTGCGACCGGTTTGCTCTCTCGTGATAGGCCCTGCCTCTCAATGGATTACGCTTGCGGCGTGGAGCTACGTCAGCTGCGCTATTTCCTTGCCGTCGCCGAGGAGCTGAACTTCGGCCGGGCGGCCGACCGGCTGCACATCGCGGGTCCGTCGCTGTCTCAACAGATCAAAGCGCTCGAACGCGATCTGAAGGTCGAGCTGTTCGATCGCGATCGACGCTCGGTCACGCTCACCGCAAGCGGCGCGGCGCTGCTCCCTCAGGCGCGTGCGATTGTCGACCAGGCCGACGAATTGCGCCGCCGCGCAGCCGGTCTGAAGAATTCGGCACCAGTGCGCATCGGCTATGTGCAGTGGTGTCCGACCGACTGGGCGGAACGCGCCGCCGGTGTCGCGAGGGTGCGCGTGGACACCTGGGTGATGCCGTCGCACGCCCAGGCCGCCAGAGTCGCCGACGGGAGCCTGGACCTGGCGATCTGCTGGGTGCAGACGAGCGACCTCGAATCACTCGGCCTTGCGGCCCGTCTGATCGGCGTCGACCGGTTGTACGCGGTCGGCATCGGTACCGACACCTCGCCGGTCGAAGCGAAGGACACGGTGGTGCTCCTCGATCCCGACGAGGCGACGTGGTCGTCCTGGAACCGCTACGGCGAGCAGTTCGCCGCCGACACCGGCGCGCACACGATGCGCGTCGACGACGGCGGCATCACCGGCCCGGACTTCTTCGAGCACGTGCGACGCCTTGGACGTCCTGTGCTGAACAATCCCAAGGGCCAGGAAACGGCACAGCCGAAGGGTCTGGTCCGGCGCCCCGTCGTGCGTCCCACACCGTTGTGGACGTGGTCGCTGGTGTGGCGCAGGGATGAGGCGAATCCGTCGGTGCGGGCGGTGATCGACGCGTTCACTGGCGACGCAGGGAATGTCACGGTGGACGCTTCGGACTGGTTACCCGCGGGCGACCCTCACCGCGCCGGTTCGGGCTGAGGCATCCGCACCAGCGCGGCCGCGACGGCCGCGGCCACCACCACAAGCGCAGCGGCGATCAGGGCGTACTGGAATCCGTGCGCAAGCATCGGGGTCACCGCCACCGGGCCGACGATCTGGCCGACCGAATAGCCCGCGGTCAGCATTGCGACAGCGCCGGGGAACTGCAACAGACGTCCTGCCGCCAGCGCCATCGTGCTGACGCCGATGAACGTCCCACCGAACAACACCGCTCCGACGATTGCGGCGGCGCCGCCACCTGCGACGGCGGGCAGCGCGATTCCGACGGCCTGCAACATCAGCGCGACCACGAGCAGCGTTGGGTGAGACCAGCGCCCGCCCAGCCACGCCCACAGCGCCGCCGACGGAGCGGCGGCGACGCCGACGAACAGCCACGCACCGTTGCCGAGCCAGCCCGACGACGTCTCCTTGATGGCCGCCACAAGGAAGGTGCCCGCCACGATGTAGCCGATGCCTTCGAGGCTGTAGCTGAGCAGCAGTACGCCGAATCGGCGATCGAAGTGTCTGCGCGGTTCGGCTTCGGCAGGCACGGCAGCGGCGGAGACGGGCGCGTGCCGCGCGCCCACGCCCATCGACCATGCGACGGCACTCAACACTGCGGCCGCATATCGCCGCCGTCCACCACGCCGTCTGCCATCGGGATGCAGGCAGCGCCAGCACGAGCGCCGCGGACAGTGCGATGCCGACGCCGACGCCGCCGAACCCCCATCCCGACAGGTGCGGAGAATGCCCGGCGAAGCGGTCGAGCATCGACGTGACGGCGATGACGAACACCACAGCGCTGGTGAACCCCGCGACCGTCCTGAGCGTGATCCATTCGGCGGCGTTGTTCGCAAACGGCATCGCAGCCAACGTCGCAACGAGGACGACCAACGATGTGCGCCAGGCGACCGTCGATGTGGTGAGGCGGGTCGAGACCGTCCCGGCCACCGCGCCCGCGAGGTAACCGACGTAGTTGGCGGTTGCCAACTGACCTGCGAGCTGCGGGGTGATGGCCGCCTGCGCCGTCATCAGCGGCAGGATCGGCGTGTAGGCGAAGCGGCCGATTCCCATCGCCGCTCCCAATGCAGCGGCCCCGCGTCCGACATGAACCCACTTCGCGTACATCAGTCGATGGTGCGGTCACGGCGGGCCTTCCGGCCACGACCAATGTGCTTGCAGCTGAGAGGCTTCGCCTCACACGCGCTTCGGGTTGTCCCAGTCGAACGGTTTTCGGCCTTGCCGGTGCGGCCGAGGGCGAGAATGGTGTGGTTGGTCGTGGTTCGTCTCTGCAGCCCCTGTATCGAGACGAATCGTGGCTCCATGGCTTGATTGCATGTCCGATCGTCTGACGAAGGATGCCGAGTATGAACAAGGTTTCTCTCACCGCACTTGCGCGTGAGCATCTCGAAACGGCGCGCGCGGCCAGCAGTGGCCGCAGCTCACACACCGTCTACGGCGGCCACGAGCATGCGCTGCGACAAACGCTGATCGCGCTGAAGGCAGGTAGCGATCTGGCCGATCATGACAGCCCGGGCGAGGCGACGTTGCACGTTCTGCACGGCCGGGTCCGCGTCACCAACTCGGACGCGGGCTGGGAAGGCTCGCCGGGCGATCACATCGTCATCCCGACGTCGCGGCACGGGCTGGCGGCACTCGAAGATTCGGTCGTGCTACTGACCGTCGTGAAACCCGTTGGGCCGCATGTCTAGTGGCTGAGCACGTTGACGACGTTGCCTGACGGATCCGCGAAGAAGAACCGCCGGACTCCCCACTCCTCGTCGCTGAGTGGATGCACGATCGTCAACCCGGCGTCCACCGCGGCCTGATACGCGGCGTCGACGTCGTCGACCTCGATCGACACGACGGGATTCACCTCTGCCGTCGCGTCCTTGGTGAGCAGGCTGAGCTGGTTTCGGTTCTGCTCGTCGGCCAGCGTGATGATCCAGCCGTGGTTCATCACCTCGCGCAGTCCGAGGGTTCGCACGTAGCCGTCGCGGGCCGCGTCCAAGTCCGTGACCGTGATGATCGGCACGACGCGTCGGACTGTCATATCGCGGGGCCAAGCAGGTCGTCGGCGTCCTTGATGACGTAGCCGTAGCCCTGCTCGGCGAGGAAGCGCTGACGGTGCGCGGCGTAATCGGCGTCCAGGCTGTCGCGCGACACCACCGAGTAGAAAATCGCGCCGCCGCCGTCGGACTTCGGCCGCAGCAGCCTGCCCAGCCGCTGCGCCTCCTCCTGACGCGATCCGAATGTGCCCGAAACCTGCACCGCCACACTGGCTTCCGGAAGGTCGATGGAGAAGTTGGCGACCTTCGAAACCACCAACGTCTTTATCTCGCCGCGACGGAAGGCGTCGTAGAGGCTCTCCCGCTCGGCGGTCTTCGTCGACCCCTGAATCACCGGGGCGTCGAGCTCGACGCCGAGCTCGTCGAGCTGATCGAGGTAGGCGCCGATCACCAGCGTCTGCTCGCCGGGATGGCGTTCGAGGATGGACTTCACCACCGCGATCTTGGAGTGCACCGTCGAGCAGAGTTTGTAGCGTTCGTCGGGTTCGGCGACGGCGTAGAGCATCCGCTCGTTATCGGTCATCGTCACCCGCACCTCGATGCACTCGGCCGGTGCGATCCAGCCCTGCGCCTCGATGTCCTTCCACGGCGCGTCGTAGCGCTTCGGCCCGATGAGAGAGAACACGTCGCCCTCGCGGCCGTCCTCGCGGATCAGGGTGGCGGTCAGGCCGAGTCGTCGCCGGGACTGCAGATCGGCCGTCATCCGGAAGACCGGCGCGGGCAGCAGGTGCACCTCGTCGTAGATGATCAGGCCCCAGTCGCGGCTGTCGAAGAGTTCGAGGTGGCGGTATTCGCCCTTGGTGCGCCGGGTGATCACCTGATACGTGGCGATGGTGACCGGGCGGATCTCCTTCTTCTCGCCGGAGTATTCGCCGATCTCTTCCTCGGTCAACGACGTGCGGTTGATCAGTTCGCGCTTCCACTGCCTGCCCGCGACGGTGTTGGTGACCAGGATCAGCGTCGTGGCGCCCGCCTTCGCCATCGCCGCGGCGCCGACCAGCGTCTTGCCCGCGCCGCACGGCAGCACGACAACGCCGGAGCCGCCCGCCCAGAACGACTCGGTGGCCATCTCCTGGTAGTCGCGCAGATGCCAGTTCTCCTGGTCGAGGCTGATCGGATGCTTCTCGCCGTCGACGTAGCCGGCCAGATCCTCTGCAGGCCAACCGATTTTGAGCAGCATCTGCTTGACGCGGCCGCGCTCGCTGTTGTGCACGATGACGGTGTCGTCGTCGATGCGGGCCCCGAGCATCGGCGCGATCTTCTTGTTGCGCAGCACCTCTGCGAGGACCGCGCGGTCCAGGCTCACCAGGACCAGCCCGTGGACCGGGCTCTTCACCAGCTGAAGGCGGCCGTAGCGGGCCATGGTGTCGACGATGTCGACGAGCAGCGGCTGCGGCACGGCGTAGCGCGAGAACGACACCAGCGCGTCGACGACCTGTTCGGCGTCGTGGCCCGCGGCGCGCGCGTTCCACAGCGCAAGCGGTGTGATCCGGTAGGTGTGCATGTGCTCGGGCGCGCGCTCGAGCTCCGCGAACGGAGCGATCGCGGCGCGCGCAGCGCCGGCTTGCTCGTGGTCGACTTCGAGCAGCACCGTCTTGTCGGACTGCACGATCAGGGGGCCGTCGGTCATTTTGTCCATTATCCCGATGCCCCCGACGTTCACCGCATCGAGCGTGCGTGAACTGCGGTTTCTGCGCGGCGTGTCGGCACGCAGACGCGCACACTCGCCGGTAGTCGGGGGCTAGGCCTCGTCGGCCGATACCACCGAGGTGACGCGATGGATCGCGAAGTCGCGGACCCGGCCGGTCGCGGGGTCGTAGGCGGTCAGCTGCCCACCGCGGACGGTCACCGGCGCCACCACGCGCTGGGTGGCCACGCCCGCGGGATCGACGTAGCCGATCACCACCGAGCTCTGCAGCCGCGCCGCCTCCTGCAGCTGCGAGATGGCCACCGTCGGGTCGATCCGCATGTTGGCGAACGGCTGCGCGGCCACCTTGCGCAGCACCGCGACGATCGCGGTCAGTGTCTGCCCGGTCGGAGGCGCCAGCTGTCGCGGGACGCGCCGGTTCGTGGGGGAGGGCACCCGCGCACCGCGGGACCGGATGTCGACGATCGTGCCGGTGGAGTCCTCCGCCGCCGGTGCGAACCCCGCGGTGCGCAACGCCGCAAGCACCTCCGAGATCGGCGCCTGCGACACCGCGACGGTCGGGGCGAGCAGCCGCATCTCCAGCGGTTCCGCTGCGGGTGCGCCGACCGCCTGTGCGAGCAGCGCGGGATCCTCACAGCGAACGAACGACGCGGCCATCCCGACCCGCAGCTGACCGTGCCTGCGGGCGACGTCGTCGATGAGATATGTAAGCCCTTGCGGTACGGGTGTTTTCGAGTGACGCTCGAACAGCGCATGCAATTCGCTCGCAGTGCGACCGGTGTCGAGCGCGCGCCGGATCGACGGCTCGCTGATCCGGTACACCATGGCCGCTCCCGCCGACTCGACCGTCGCCACCGACGCCAACTGCTCGGCGAGGTCGCGTTCCAGGGGGCCGGGGACGATGACGGTCAGGTCGGCCTGCAGCAGGAAGTGGTCGATGGGCTCGGGCAGTACCTTGGCCATCGCGCCGACGGCACCGGCGTCGTCGGCGAGCAGCTTGCGTCCTGGGCCGGTGATCGCGCCGCGGCCGACGATTCCAAGCGCATGCGACTCGGTCAGCAGGTCGGCGACGGGCTGCGGTTGCAGTCGCACCGCCCAGCGGGGGCGCCGCCAGATCATCGCCCGTGACGCCTCTGCGGCGTCGACCCCTGCGCCGTCCGGCAGGTCGGCGAGCACATTCAACAACAGCCTGCGATCCAGTGGGGCGGCGGTGGAATAGAGCGAATCAGAAAGGGCCGCATACGGTTTGCCGTCGGGTCCGCGGCCACCGATCAGTCCTGGCCTTCCTGGCAGGTCGAGCCAGGTGGACGCAAGCAGATGCCAGCGCACCGCGACGGGCGACTCGACGAACCGGTCGGCCGCAACGGTCGGCGCCCAGTACGGCCCTGTGCCGTCGAGTGGTTCGCCGTCGGGCAGTCCCGCCGCGATCAACCCCGCGGCCGCCGACAACTCGAGGATCAACCCGAGCCGCGGCTCGTCGATGCCGGTCACCTTCGTCAACCGCTTGACGTCGCGCACACCGAGGCCGCCGCTGCGGAGCTCGGGAACTGGTGTGGCGCCGAGGGTTTCGACTACCAGCTCGACTTCGCGGATGATGTCGATGACCGCACCCGCCGCGACGGCGTCGACATCCTTTGCGGTCGTCTTCGACACCACGGGGTCGGGTGGCGTCAACTCGACCGGCCCTGGGCTCTCGCCGCGCAGCGCCTGGCCGACCAGCCGCGGCAGGATCACCGTCTCCGCGTCGACCTGTCGCAGCAGGCCGGCCGCCAACAGCCGCTGCACCGGACGATCCGGCGGCGTGCCGGGGGCCGCGTCACGCGTCCGGCCCATCGGCGAGCCCTCCATCAGCCGCCGCAGCAGATCGCGCTGCGCGTCGTCGAGGACGGCGAGCCGGTCGGCGATCTCGGCGCCCGCGTACTCGGGACCTTCCAGCACCGCCTGGCCCGGGTACCAGGGCAGGCCCGCTGAGGCTTCTGCGGCCACCCGGACCTCGGAGTCGCCCCACACCAGCGCCCGCTCGCGCAGGTCGTCGACCGCTGTGCCGATCGACTCCTCACCGACACGGTCACCGAGCAGCGCGGTCAGCTTGGTCAGCGCGACCGGCGTCGTCTCCGCATGCAGGGTCAGCAGGGCATCGAGCACCGCCAGCCGCAGGAAGTCCAGCTCGTCGGTGGCGGCCTTGACGGACTGCCTGGCCTGCGCGCGGGCAGCCAGCGCCGCGATGCTTCCCGGCGGCGGCTGGGTCAGATCGGGCCGCAGTTCAAGCAGCCGGATCAGCCGCTCGTCAGGCAAATCGGCTAGCCAGGCGCCCAGCGGGGTGCCTGGATTGTGTTCGGACATTACTGACCAGCGTAAAGCAGCCTGCCGGTCTCGCCACCGGGCGCGGCGCCTGCCACAATATGAGGCGTGGCAGAGAAGAAGCAGAAGACCCGCTACATCGACAACGGATGGCCGACGACGGATGTCGACGACGATCACGCGGTCAGCGAGCTGGCCGCCGACCGCACGGGCGCGCTGTCGCCGTTCGGCGATCTGACATTCCCGCTGCCCTCCGAGGATCTGCCGTATACGCACCCGGTCACCGTCGTCAACAGGTAGTCGTGGCTGGAGCCGAACCTTCCGGCCCGGGCCGCAGGCTGTCGCACCTCGACGACACAGGTGCGGCACACATGGTCGACGTGACCGGCAAGGATGCCGGCAAGCGCACCGCCGTCGCGGCGGGCACCCTCCGCACCCGCGCGGACGTCGTCGAACTCATCGCATCCGGCGGTCTGCCCAAGGGTGATGCCCTATCCACCGCCAGGATCGCGGGAATCCTCGCCGCCAAGCGGACCGCCGACCTGATCCCGCTGTGCCATCAGCTCGCGCTGACCGGGGTCGACGTCGACTTCGAGATCGGCGAGGCCGAGGTCGTCATCACCGCCACGGTGCGCAGCACCGACCGCACCGGCGTTGAGATGGAAGCACTGACGGCGGTCAGCGTGGCCGCGTTGACGCTGTACGACATGCTCAAGGCCGTCGACCCGGCGGCGAGCATCGACGACATCAGGGTGCTGCGCAAAGAGGGCGGAAAAACAGGGGTGTGGACGAGATGACCCGGACGGCGAGGGTGATCATCGCTTCGACCCGTGCGGCGACGGGCGTCTACGAAGACCGCACCGGCCCGATCATCGTCGACTGGCTCAACGAGCGCGGCATCGTGACTCCTGCGCCGAGCGTGGTCGCGGACGGAAGCGGAGTGGTGCGGGCGCTGTTCGCGGCGGTCGCCGAAAAGGTCGGCGTGATAATCACTTCCGGCGGCACCGGGATCTCGCCGACGGACGGGACGGCCGATGCCACCGCCAACATCGTCGACTACCAGATCCCCGGACTGGCCGATGCGATCCGGCGTTCAGGGCTACCGCAGGTGCCGACGTCGGTGTTGTCGCGAGGCGTCTGCGGGGTCAGGGACGGCGTCCTGATCGTGAACCTGCCGGGTTCGACCGGTGGCGTGAAGGACGGTCTCGGCGTGCTCGACGATGTCCTCGAGCACGCGCTCGATCAACTCGCGGGCAAGGACCACGTCCAGTGAACGCCGTCGTGCTGCGCGCCGACCTCACCGAGCAGACCATCGAACTCGCCGAGCACGAGGCCCTCGTCGCGCATCAGGCCGCGGGGGCCGTCGTCGGCTTCGCCGGTGTCGTGCGGGATCACGACGGCGGCCAGTCGGTGACGCGGCTCGAGTACTCCGGGCATCCGAACGCGCAGCAGACCCTGGCCGAGGTGGCGGCCGAGATCGCGGCCGATTGCGACGGTGTGCGGGCGATCGCCGTCAGCCACCGCATCGGCGCCCTGGAGATCGGTGATGCAGCGCTGGTGGCCGCGGTCGCGGCCGACCACCGGCAGGCGGCATTCGACACGTGTGCCCGGTTGGTGGACACCGTCAAGGAGCGACTGCCGGTGTGGAAGCACCAGTACTTCGCCGATGGTTCCGACGAATGGGTGGGTTCGGCCTGAGCGCGTCAGCGCTAGCCGACGGGCGCGGGCGGCAGCACCGGGTCGCCAGGCAGCGGCGCGGGCGGAAGCTCGGCCCCAAGTGGCGCAGGCGCAACGTCGCCGACCGGCCCGGGAGCGATGCCAGGACCAGCGTTGAGGTTCTCCGATCCCGGTTCCGGGGTCGACATCGGACGCTGGGTCAGCGCGAGCAGCGCATCCTTACCGGTGATGTCCTGCGTCTGGATCGCGTGCCACAGGTCCTTGAGGTAGCCGACGTTGGCGCTCTGAGCCGGCAGGTCGCCCTCATTCAGCGTGGTACCTGTCGGCAGGTTCTCCGGGCTGGCCAGGTGCGGGACCTCGGCGGCACTGCAGGCGCTGCAGGCATTTCACCCGTCACCGCCTGGTTGGCGGCGTCGAAGGCGGGCTGCGGAATGTCGACCGAGTTGACCATCGCCAGCGGATCGGCCGCAGGCGCGCCGACCGGCGCGGCCGCTGCGGGCACAGCCGGAGCCGGGCCAGGCGGGATCACCGGTGCAGGCTCGAGCGGCAGCGGCGCGGTGTGCAGCGACCACTGCTGCGGTCCGTCCGCGGGTGCCTCTGCGACATCCCAGTCCGGTGCGGGCTGCTGCAGGGAGGCGGTGACGACGTTCGTCTCGGCGTCCGGGTGCGGCGTGTCCAGCAGCACCGGAGCGGTCGGCATCGCCGACGGGTCGACCGCCACGACGTCGACGGCCTCGGGAGCCGGGGGCGGCGGAAGCTCGGGTGCAGGCGGAGGCGGTGGGGCGTCCGGCAGCGGTGCTTCGAACGCGACCGCCTGGACGTCGGGAGCCGGCGGCGGCGGGAGTTCGGGTGCAGGCGGGGCCTCGGGAAGCGGGGCTGCCATCGCGTCGACCGGAGCGGCCTCCGGCGGCGGCGGGGGTGCGAAGGGATCGACCGGCGGCGGTGGCGGCAGCTCGCCGTTCAGGCCGACCGCGTCGAGCGCGTTGTCGATACCTTCCTGGGCTTCCTCGACCACGTTGCGGGGGGTGGCGCTGGAAAGGCCACGACCGCAGACGGGCCACGCGCCGCGACCCTGGCTGCCGAGCACGCGCTCGGCGACTGCGATCTGCTCGTCCTTGGACGCGAGGTGGGCAGAGGGCGCGTACTCGCCGCCGCCGTGCCCGCTCCACGTGCCGGGCGAGAACTGAAGTCCGCCCTGATATCCGTTGCCGGTGTTGATGGCCCAGTTTCCGCCCGACTCACAGGACGCGACCTTGTCCCATTCGCCATCGGTGGCGGCGCCAGCTTGCCCTGCGAGGGCGAGGCCTCCGGTACCGATGACTGCACCCGTGAAGGCGACTTTGGCGACTGATTTGGCCGATGTAGTGGGCTTACGATGCCGTCCACTCATGGGTGCGTTTATTCCTCTCTATGCGCCCACGAGGTCAGCTGTCGGGTTCGGGCTGGAGAGGTTGCCCGGCCTGGCCGTCGGTGAAAACGGTTTCGGCTTCACCCCAAGGAACCGCAAGCGGCTCCTGGTCCTTTGTTCGGTGGACCGGTGGGTCCCCCGCCCCCATCCAGTTGTTCGTCGTTTTCCCGCCCAACGGATGGGGCTCGGCGCTATCAGACAGGAAGGGCTAGCCGATTAGGGTCAGCTGGCTTGCGGAAGAACATAACTGGTCTTCGGGTTGTAGTCATTTTTTGCTCGACTCAGCGTTTCGCAGGTCGGCAAATCCTAATAGAGCTCTAAACCAGCAGGAGGTTCGGGCGTTTCTCCTGGTGTTTTTCGTTGATCACGGTCCCGTAGCCAGCTTGTGACCATTTCGTTATGTGACGTAAATCACAACTATCCGCCCGCGAAGGGCGGGAGCACATCGATTGTCTGGCCGTCCGACAGCTCCATCGCGTCATCGCGGACGGCGATCCCGTCGCGGAGGAACGAGCACCTTTTCAATACTTTCGCGAGCTCGGGACTGCGTTCGGCGAGGGCGCCGACCAGCGCCGCAACGGTCGTGCCCTCGGCGACGCGGACGTTTTCGGACTCCAGCCCCGCGGCCGCGCGCGCGGCCGCGAAGTAGCGGACGGTCAGCAGCAGCGTCGCCGTCGAGGTCGTCTCCATTCCGTCAACCCCCGATCGCGCTCATCGGGCGGTCCGGCTGCACGAAGTCCGGGTCGTTGATGCCGTGGCCTGCGGGCTTCGCCCACATCGCGGCGCGCCAGGCGGCCTCAACCGCATCGTCGTCGGCGCCCGCGCGCATCAGCCCTCGCAGGTCGGTCTCCTCGCGGGAGAACAGGCAGCTGCGGACCTGACCGTCCGACGTCAGCCGGGTGCGGTCGCAGGCCGAGCAGAACGCGTCGGACACCGACGCGATGATGCCCACCGTCGCAGGGCCGCCGTCGACCAGCCACAGCTGCGCGGGTGCGGAACCGCGCGGAGCGGGGTCGGGCGTCAGCGCGGAAGTGGCGCTGCAGCGCGGCACGGATGTCGGCGGCACCGAGTGCCTCGCCGCGCGACCAGGCGTGGCCCGCGTCCAGCGGCATCTGCTCGATGATGCGCAACTGGTAGTCGGCCTCGAGGCAGAAGCGCAGCAGCGTCACCGCGTCCTCGAGCCCCGTCACCGGGTCGAGCACCGCGTTCACCTTCACCGGCCGCAGGCCGACGCGATGGGCGGCCGCGAGGCCCGCCAACACGTCGGTGAGCCGATTGCGGCGGGTGATGTGTGCGAAGTGCTCGGCGTCGATGGTGTCGAGCGAGACGTTGATCCGGTTCAGGCCGGCGTTCTTGAGGCCCTCGGCGCGACGGTCGAGACCAATCCCGTTGGTGGTCAACGTGATTTCGGGGCGAGGCGTGAGCGCGGCGGTCGCGGCCACGATGTTCTCCAGCTGTTTCGCCAGAAGGGGTTCGCCGCCGGTGAAGCGAACCCGGGTGACGCCGAGCCGGGTCACCGCGATGCGCAGCAGGCGGGTCAGCTCGTCGACGCTGAGCAGCTGGTCGCTCGACATCCAGTCCAGTCCCTCGGCGGGCATGCAGTACGTGCACCGCAGATTGCAGCGGTCCGTCAGCGACACCCGCAGATCGGTGGCGATCCGGCCGTGGGTGTCCAGCAGCGGTCCGTCGGCAGGCGCGGGCCCAACGGGCCGCGTCACCGAGGGAACGCCGAGTTCGATCACCGTCATGCGGCGGCTCGCACGGGTGGGTTCAACGAGTCGACCGGCACGATCTCCTTGCCAAGCGGCACCAGTGAGACCGGGATGAGCTTGAGGTTGGCCAGCGCCAGCGGGATGCCGATGATCGTGATCGCCATCGCGACCGCGGTGATGACGTGGGCGATGGCCAGCCAGATGCCGAACAGGAGCACCCAGATGACATTCCCGATCAGCGCACCGGGCCTGGTCCCCGGCTTGTCGATCACCGTGCGGCCGAACGGCCACAACGCATAGGAGGCGATCCGCAGCGACGCGAAGCCGAACGGGATCGTGATGATCAGGACGAAGCAGATCAACGCCGCAAGCAGGTAACCCAACGCCAGCCACAGGCCGCCGAAGACCAGCCAAATGATGTTCAGGATCAGGCGCATCTCTTCCTCCAGCCGGTGGTTTCAGCCTACCGAGTAATGGGGGTGCTGGTCGCGCGGGGCCTCCGAGTAGGATCTTCCCAACGCGTCCCAGCGAAACGGCGGGACGCTTTCCTTATGTAGTTACGAGATTACGAGCGGGTGAGACCAGTGCCGACCGGCCGGGTTAAGTGGTACGACGCCGAGAAGGGCTTCGGCTTTCTGTCGCAGGAGGAGGGCGAGGACGTCTACGTCCGGTCCTCAGCGTTGCCCGACGGTGTCGAAGGGCTGAAAGCGGGCCAGAAGGTCGAGTTCGGAATGGCCGCCGGTCGCAGAGGGCCGCAGGCGTTGAGCGTGAAAGTCCTCGACGCGCCGCCGAGCCTGACAAGAACCCGTCGTGAGGCCGCAGCGGCCGAGCACAAGCACTCCCCGGACGAACTGCACGGCATGGTCGAGGACATGATCACGCTGTTGGAGGGCGTGGTGCAGCCCGAGCTGCGCAAGGGCCGCTATCCCGACCGCAAGGTCTCTCGCCGGGTGTCCGAGGTGGTCCGCGCCGTGGCCAGCGAGCTCGACGGCCAGGCCTAGACATTTCTCGGCTCTTCCCGGCAGGGGCATGCTGGAGGGCGTGGCATATGTCTCCGGCGGCGGCGAGTTCAACCGCGACACCAAATACATCAGCACCCGCATCACCGCGGACGGTCGTGACGGCTATCCCGTCGAACCCGGTCGATATCGGCTGATCGTCGCGCGGGCCTGCCCGTGGGCCAACCGCGCGATCATCGTGCGTCGCCTGCTCGGCCTGGAAGACGTGCTGTCCATCGGCTTCTGCGGGCCGACGCACGACGAACGCAGCTGGACCTTCGACCTCGACCCCGGCGGTGTCGACCCCGTGCTGAAGATCCCGCGGCTGCAGGACGCGTACTTCGCCCGCATCCCGGACTATCCGAAGGGCATCACGGTGCCCGCGATCGTCGACGTGCCGACCGGTCAGGTGGTCACCAACGACTTCCCGCAGATGACGATCGACCTGTCGGGCGAGTGGACGCAATATCACCGCGACGGCGCACCCGAGCTGTACCCACAGCCGTTGCGCGACGAGATCGACGAGGTCGCCCAGCGCATCTACACCGAGGTCAACAACGGCGTCTACCGGTGTGGGTTCGCCGGTTCACAGGAGGCTTACGAGAGCGCCTACGACCGATTGTTCACCGCACTGGACTGGCTCACCGGGCGGCTGGAGAATCAGCGGTACCTGGTGGGAGACACCATCACCGAGGCCGACGTCCGGCTGTTCACCACGCTGGCCCGCTTCGATCCCGTGTATCACGGGCACTTCAAATGCAACCGGTCCAAGCTCGACGAGATGCCGGTGTTGTGGGCGTACGCGCGCGACCTGTTCCAGACGCCGGGCTTCGGCGACACCACCGACTTCGTCCAGATCAAGCAGCACTACTACATCGTGCACGCCGACATCAATCCGACGCGGATCGTGCCGAAGGGGCCCGACCTGTCCAACTGGCTGACACCGCATGGCCGGGAGGCGTTGGGCGGCAGGCCGTTCGGTGACGGCACACCGCCGGGCCCGACGCGAGAGGGCGAGCGGGTCCCCGAAGGGCATTCGGCCGGCTAGAGCCAGTCCGTCTTCACCGACCACTCGGCGTGCGTCCACGGGAACTCGTTGCCCTGCTCGTCGCGGACGAGGGTGGGCAGCTGCACCGCGAAGCCGAAGAGCCTGCCGCGCTGCGGATCCATCGTCGGAATCGTCACCGCGTGCGTGCTGCCCGGCCGGAATTCGTTGACGACGTCGGAGTCCTCGTAGGTGCGCACCAGAATCCACGGCGCCTTCGCGATCGCGGGCGGCACCGACAGTTGAACGGGGTCGGGGTGACGCGGGTTGACCGCCAGTTCGCCTGCGGTACGCGGGGTTTCGCAATCGCGGAGGTCGCGCACGTTGCAATACTCGTAGGGCCCGATGCGCACCAACTGCCCGCGGGTGTAGGCGCTGATCTCGGGATGATCGGATGCGGGATGCCGGGTGAGTCGCCAGATCAGCACACCGGTCGCGACGGAGGCCAACACCGCGACGGCTGCGAGTACCGCCAGACCTTTCTTCACTCCCGCGGCACCGCAGCAGGGCCGGTCCAGCCGTCACGGGTTTCGCTGCGCGCGTGCGCACCCTCCTGGGCCGCGACGACGGGCCGGTTGCCGCCGAGGCCGGGGATGAGCGAGCCGCCGCGGTAGCTCACCAGCGTCTGCGCGAGGCCGAGGATCAGCACGGTCGAAATCGCCGTAAAGCCAATGTGCAGTTGGGTATACACGAGCACGCCCGTCGCGCCGCCTGCCACCCACGCAAGCTGAAGCAGCGATTCGGAACGCCCGAACGCCGAGGCGCGCGACTCCTCGGGCAGGTCGTCCTGAAGCGATGCGTCCAATGACGCCTTGGCGACCGCCGCCGCCGCGGCGGTGACCAGCGTCGCCATCACGGCCACCATCAGCTTTCCGGTCAGTGCCGTTGCCAGCGCGACCAGCGTGACCGCGATCGTGCTGCGCACCACCAGCTGGGCCGGATGCCCGAGCTGCAGGCGGGCGCTGGCGTAGTTGCCGCCGAAGTTGCCGATCGCCGCCGCCGCGCCGATCAGGCCGAGAATCATCAACTGCTCCCAGCCGCTCTTGTCGTGCGACTTGGCCACGAACGCGGGGTAGAGGAACAGGAAGCCCACCATCACCTTGATCGTGCAGTTGCCCCACAGCGAGGTGATGATGTTGCGGCCCAACGGCTGTCGGGCACTGCTTGGTTCGGAGAAGCGCTGTGGGTGGCGGCGGAGTTCGCCTTCCCCTCCGTGGTAGCTCAGCGTGGTGGGCACCTCGCCCTCGGTGACCTCAACCCATTTGGGGATGCGAATCGACAGCGCGGCGCCGGCCAGCGTGAGGGCGACGACGACGTACAGCGCGCCCGGCATCTGGAAGAGGTTCAACAGGTACTCGGCCCCTGCGGCCACCGCGCCGCCGACGATGGTTCCGCCGAGCAGACCGAACACGGTGAGCCGCGAATTCACCCGCACGAGGTCGATCGTCGGCGGAAGCACGCGCGGCGTCACAGCGCTGCGCAGAACGCTGAATGACTTGGACAGCACCATCATTCCCAGCGCGCACGGGTAGAGCACCCACGACGGGAAGCCTCCTGTCGCGCCGTCGTAGTTGGCGATCAGGATCACGACGAGCGCGGTGCGGAACGCGAACGACGTGGCCAGCGCGAGCCTTCGGCCGTGCTGAAGGCGGTCCAGCGCGGGACCGATCAGCGGGGCGATGATGGCGAACGGTGCGATCGTGATGAGCAGATACAGCGCGACCTTGCTCTTGCTTTCGCCGGAGGCCGCCGCGAAGAACAAGGTGTTGGCCAGCGCGACGGCCATCGCGGCGTCGACGGCGAAGTTGGCCATCACCGGGTAGGTCAGCGCGGTGAGCCCGGACTTGTCTGCGCCGTCGGCGGTGGCGGCGCGGTGAAACAGGCCGTACATCTTGGAGCCCATCTCGCGGCTGCGCTGAGCGGCCGAGCGCGGGCCCTGCGGCTTGTGCCCGAGACCCTCTCCGACGCCGGGGTCGGTGCGGTTGGCCGACCTCTCCTCGAGAGGCGGCAGGTAGCGGTTGGCGCTCGTTGGCGGTCGGCGCTGGCGCCGGTTATCCACTCCGTCGCTCGGGTAGTTCGCCATGCCGGGATGCTCCCCCGCAAGCGGGTGGTGCCCCCAGTCGCCACGGGGGCGGCCCGCCCTGTTGTTGGCATCGGAGGGCGGCCGCGGCGGGTAGTACCGGGGATCGCGGGGGCCCGCCTTGTCCCGGGGGTCACGCCGCGATCCGCTCACACCAAGATTCTCCCCCATCGCGATGGCGGCGTCGTGCAGCCGACCGGGTGTGGCTGCGCGGCGGCCGGTCGGGCACTATTAAGTGCGTGGACAGCGTGACGGAATCCACCGAGGACGGCTCGGCGGCACCGGTGACCGAGAGGTCAGCGGATCTGGAGGCGGTGCTGATGGGCGCCGTCGACTTGGCGCGCGCGGCGATTGTCGAGCACAGCGGCGAAACGGTCGGCGACTATCTGGGCGCGACCTTCGACGACTCCACCGCAGCCACCCACCGATTCCTGGCCAACCAGACCGGCTATCAGGGCTGGCAGTGGGCCGTGGTGGTGGCGGCCCATCCCGGCGCCGACCACGCGACGATCAGCGAAGTTGTCCTGGTGCCAGGGCCGACGGCCCTGCTGGCGCCGACGTGGGTGCCATGGGATGAGCGGGTGCAGCCCGGCGATCTCGGCCCCGGCGACCTGCTGGCCGCGCCGACCGAAGACCCCCGCCTGGTTCCCGGCTTCGCCGCGACCGGTGATCCCGCCATCGACGACGTGGCCTACGAGTTGGGGCTCGGCCGACGTCGTCTGCTCAGCCAGTTCGGTCGGCTCGACGCCGCCCAGCGGTGGCACGACGGCGACTTCGGTCCCGGGTCGGCGATGGCCAGGTCCACCCGCAGGACGTGCCGGGACTGCGGCTTCTATGTGCCGGTTTCCGGGGCCCTCGGGCTGATGTTCGGCGTCTGCGCCAACGAGTTGTCGGCCGACGGCCACGTGGTCGACGCCGAATACGGGTGCGGCGCACATTCGGACACCCCTGCGCCCCCTGGGTCAGGCTCACCGCTGTACCCCCCATACGACGACGGGGTCGTCGAGGTGGTCGAGTCACCGCCCCCCGCCGAGGATGAGCCGCCTGCGCCCGCCGCTGAGGACGAGCCGCCTGCGCCCGCCGCTGAGGACGAGCCGCCTGCGCCTGCCGCTGAGGACGAGCCGCCTGCGCCTGCCGCTGAGGACGAGCCGCCCGCGCAGAGCGATGAGCAGCCCGGCGACGAACCCGATCAGGATCCGACGTAGTCAGCCAGATGCTTACCCGTCAGGGTCCGCGTCGCTGAGGAGACCAGATCGGCTGGCGTGCCCTCGAACACCACGGTGCCGCCGTCGTGCCCGGCTCCCGGCCCGAGGTCGATGATCCAGTCGGCGTGCGCCATCACGGCCTGGTGATGCTCGATGACGATGACCGACTTGCCGGACTCGACAAGCCGATCAAGAAGTCCGAGTAGCTGTTCGATATCGGCGAGGTGCAGACCCGAGGTCGGCTCGTCGAGCACGTAGATGCCGGCCTTGTCGCCCATCTGGGCGGCCAGCTTCAGCCGTTGCCGCTCACCGCCCGACAGCGTGGTCAACGGCTGGCCGAGCGTGAGGTAGCCAAGCCCGACATCGGCGAGTCGTTCGAGGATCTTGTGCGCAGCAGGCGTTTTCGCGTCGCCGTCGGCGAAGAACTCGACTGCCTCGCTCACCGGCATCGCCAGCACCTCGCTGATGTCTCGGCCGCCGAACGTGTACTCCAGCACAGACGCGTCGAAGCGCTTGCCCTCGCACACTTCGCACGGCGTCGCGACACCGGCCATGATCGCCAGGTCCATGTAGATGACGCCCGCGCCGTTGCAGTTCGGGCATGCGCCCTCGGAGTTGGCGCTGAACAGCGCGGGCTTAACCCCGTTGGCCTTCGCGAACGCCTTGCGGATCGGATCGAGAAGCCCGGTGTAGGTCGCGGGGTTACTGCGTCGCGAACCGCGGATCGGCGCCTGGTCGATCGTCACCACGCCGTCCTGGCCGGCCACCGTGCCGTCGATCAGCGAGCTCTTACCCGAGCCCGCCACGCCGGTGATGACGGTCAGCACCCCGAGCGGGATGTCGACGTCGACGTCGCGCAGATTGTTGGTGTCTGCGCCGCGCACCTCGAGCGCATCCGATGACGTGCGCACCTCGTCCTTGAGCTTCGCGCGGTCGCCGAGGTGGCGGCCGGTGACGGTGTCGGACCTGCGGAGGTCGTCGACGCTGCCCTCGAAGACCAGCTCGCCGCCCGCGGTGCCCGCTCCTGGGCCGAGATCGACGACGTGGTCGGCGATTTCGATGACCTCGGGCTTGTGCTCGACGACAAGGACGGTGTTGCCCTTGTCGCGCAGCCGCAGCAGCAGGTCGTTCATCCGCGCGATGTCATGCGGATGCAGGCCGATCGTCGGCTCGTCGAAGACGTAGGTCACGTCGGTCAGCGACGACCCGAGATGGCGGATCATCTTGACGCGCTGCGCCTCACCGCCCGAAAGCGTGCCCGCGGGCCTGTTCAGCGACAGATAGCCGAGCCCGATCTCGACGAACGAATCCAGTGTGTGCCGAAGCGACGCCAACAACGGCGCAACGGATTTGTCCTCGATGCCCTTCGCCCACTCGGCGAGATCGCTGATCTGCATCGCGCAGACGTCGGCGATGTTGACGCCCTTGATCTTTGACGACCGCGCCGTCTCCGACAGCCTCGTGCCGTCGCATTCGGGGCATCTGGTGAAGGTGACCGCACGCTCGACGAATGCACGGATGTGCGGCTGCATCGCCTCGACGTCCTTGGCCAGGAACGACTTCTGGATCTGCGGGATCAGCCCGAGGTAGGTCAGGTTGACGCCGTCGACCTTGATCTTGGTCGCCTCCTTGTACAGGAGCGCGTCGAGTTCCTTCTTGGTGAACGTGCTGATCGGCTTGTCGGTGTCGAAGAAGCCGCAGCCGCGCAAGATTCGGCCGTACCAGCCCTCCATGCTGTAGCCGGGGATCGTCAGCGCACCCTCGTTGAGCGACTTGCTGTCGTCGTACAGCGCCGTCAGGTCGATGTCGTTCACCGAGCCGCGGCCTTCGCAGCGCGGGCACATGCCGCCGGTGATGCTGAATTCGCGACGCTCCTTGACGGTCCTGCCTGCCTTCTCGATGGTGACCGCGCCCGCGCCGGAGATCGACGCGACGTTGAAGGAGAACGCCTGGGGCGAGCCGATATGCGGCTTGCCGAGCCTGCTGAACAGAATGCGCAGCATCGCCCCGGTGTCGGTGGCGGTGCCGACCGTCGAGCGGGGATCGGCACCCATCCGCTGCTGATCGACGATGATCGCCGTTGTCAGCCCTTCGAGGACGTCGACGTCGGGTCGCGCCAGGTTCGGCATGAAGCCCTGCACGAACGCGCTGTAGGTCTCGTTGATCAGGCGTTGCGATTCCGCGGCGATCGTGTCGAACACCAGCGAGCTCTTACCCGACCCCGAGACGCCGGTGAACACGGTGAGCCGCCGTTTCGGCAGTTCGACGGTGACGTCCTTGAGGTTGTTCTCGCGGGCGCCGGTCACCCGGATCAGGTCGTGGCTGTCGGCGTCGTGCTCAGGCCACTCTGCTGGATGCGGACGGTGTTGCCCGCGGGATCGCGGAACGCGCAGTCGCGTGAGCCCCACGGTTGGTCGGTCGGCTCCTGCATGACTTCGGCGCCGCTGGCCTGTGCCCGCTCGAAGACGGCGTCGAGGTCGGTGGTGGCCAGCATGATGCTTGCGTAGGTGCCCTTGGCCATCATCTCGGCGATGACGCGGCGCTCGTCGTCGGTGACGCCGGGGTCGGCGGCGGGCGGCGTCAGCACGATGTTCATATCGGGCCTGCCCGCGGGGCCGATGGTGATCCAGCGCATGGCGTTGCGGCCGATGTCCTTGCGGACCTCGAAGCCCAGCGCATCGCGGTAGAAGGCCAGGGACTGCTCGGGATCTTCGTGGGGAAGGAAACTCGCGTTGATCGTGATGTCCATGCCGTTCACGCTAGGTGCAGCCGCGTGGCGGGCGCTTCTCGATTCCTGATCGGTCTGGTCACCTGCTTCTCCACGCACGACGGCATTGCCTGCGTCGCGCCCGCCGTCTCGTCCCGGTAGACGCTCGGGGGCATGCCGACCAGCTCGGTGAACCGGGTGCTGAAGGTGCCAAGTGACGAGCAGCCGACGGCGAAGCAGACTTCGGTGACCGACATGTCGCCGCGCCGCAGCAGTGCCATGGCGCGCTCGATGCGTCGTGTCATCAGATAGGAGTACGGCGACTCGCCGTAGGCGAGCTTGAACTGGCGCGACAGATGTCCGGCGGACATGTTCACCCCGCGGGCGAGCGCCTCGACGTCGAGCGGCTGTGCGTATTCGCGGTCCATCCGGTCGCGGACGCGGCGCAACAGCTTGAGGTCGCGCAGCCGCTGCTCGTCGGCGGGCGTGCCGGTCAACTCTCGGCCGCCGCCTTGATGCGCGCAAGAGACGTGTTCATGCCGTCGACCAGTTCGCGCTCGAAACCGGGCACGCCGCCGAAGAATGCGTTGATGGCGAACGTTGGAGGCCGGCGTTCACGCCGTGCTCGGCGTGTCTGCTCTCCACTAGCCGGGTGCCGTTTGCGGTGGGCTCCAGCTCATAGCTCCAGACGGTGTTGTTGGCGTTGCCCCGGAACGCGAGCCTTTTGTTCCGGAACGACTTCGGTGACGGTGCTGATGGTCGGCCAGAACCTGAAATTGCGCCGGTTGAGGTTGAAGGTTCGGGTGCCTGCACGCAGCGGTCCGAGCGCCTTCATCAAGCGGCACTGTGGGCTCCATTGCGGCATCCGGCCGAAATCGGAGACCAATCCCCAGACCTTTGCCACGGGGGCGTCGATATCGATCTGCGCCTGCAATAGCGGCTGTGCCATTGCTGCTCCTCCTCGCTGTGCTTGGTGAAACTCAGCTCAGACCGCTCTGCGCGCCGCGCGAGCCGCGGCGCGATGCGCTCCGCTGCCACAGGAAGATCGACGTGCCGAGGACGCCGACCCCAAGTCCGGCCACGGCAATGGGACGCCACTCCTGTAGCCCGGCGACCGTGAATGCCAGGATCGCGGCTATCAACCAGCCCACGGCGATCACGATGATGACCGGCCATGGTTCGAGCAGGATCGCGGGCAGGGCAGGCGGTTCCGGCTGGCCGGGCTCGGGCGGTTCGGCGCTCATTTGACGACCAACATAGCCCGCGATGTACCCGAACCGAAAGCCGCACGGTGTTTTGCTACGCGTCAGCGAACATCCTCTGGTTATTCTTTGCTTTGTGAAGGACATCGAATCCCGGTTGGCGAGCGACTTATCGCTGGCGGTTATGCGATTGGCACGCCAATTGCGGTTTCGCCGTCCGGATTCCCCGGTTTCGCTATCGCAGTTGTCGGCGCTATCGACGCTGGCCAAGGAGGGCGCGATGACCCCGGGGGCGTTAGCTACGCGGGAACGCGTTCGGCCGCCTTCGATGACGCGCGTCATCGCCTCGCTCGCCGACCTCGGATTCGTCGCGCGAAGTGCCCATCCGGCCGACGGTCGACAGGTGTTGGTGTCGGTTTCACCGTCGGGCACGGAATTGATCGAGGCAGAACGCAAAGCTAGCCAGGAATGGCTCAGGGACCGGCTGTCGCACTTCAATGCCGACCAGCGTAGGGCTTTGCTGGTAGCTGCCGACCTGATGTCGGTGCTCGTCGACGAAAACGCCTGAACCCGCGGGTCGCGTAGCTTGCGGGGGATGAGTGCCGTAGTCGATGTCGACGACCCCGCCGATCCCCGGCTGGACGATTTCCGGGACCTCAACAGCATCGACCGCAGGCCCGATCTGCCGTCGGGAAAAGGGCTGGTGATCGCCGAGGGCGTGCTGGTCGTGCAGCGGATGCTCGCGTCTCGATTCCGTCCTCGCGCCATGTTGGGCACCGAGCGCAGGCGACTCGAGCTGGCCGACGACCTTGATGCGACGGACGCGCCCTACTACCGGGCGAGCGCGGAGGTGATGGCCGACGTCGTCGGGTTCCACCTCAATCGCGGTGTGCTCGCCGCGGCGCCGCGGCCCGGTGAGTTGTCGGTCGAGGCTGTGCTCGACGGTGCGCGCACGGTCGCGGTGCTCGAGGGCGTCAACGACCACGAGAACCTCGGCTCGATCTTCCGCAATGCCGCAGGCCTGAGTGTCGACGCGGTGGTGTTCGGCACCGGTTGTGCCGATCCGCTGTACCGCCGCGCGGTGCGGGTGTCGATGGGCCATGCCCTTCTGGTCCCGTACGCATGGGCGTCGGCGTGGCCGGCCGACCTGACCGTGTTGCGCGACAGCGGCTTTCGCGTGATGGCGATGACGCCCGATCGCGGGTGCGGCCACGTTGTCCGATGCGATGGCGACGGTCGGTGACGACCGCGTCGCGATTCTTGTCGGTGCCGAGGGTCCCGGGCTGACGGAGACAGCCATGCGGGCAAGCGATATCCGCGCGCGGATCCCGATGTCGCGGGGCACCGACTCGCTCAACGTGGCGACGGCCGCGGCGCTGGCGTTCTACGAGCGGGCTAGATTGGGCCGCGATGACCGACGACGCGACGCCGTGGGGAACCGGCCTGGCGGTCGCGGCATTCGTTGCGATCGTGACCGCGGCCGCGGTGGTGGTGCTGAGTATGGGATTGATCCGCGTCCATCCGCTGGTCGCCGTCGGGCTCAACCTGGTGGCGGTGGGTGGACTGGCCCCGACGGTGTGGGGTTGGCGTGCGACGCCGGTGTTGCGGTGGTTCGTGCTCGGTCTCGGGGTCGGCGTCTCAGGTGCCTGGCTGGCGCTGCTGGCCTTGACGCTCGGTTAGCCCCTGTCCGCTGGAGCGCACCCCGAGCAGCACGTCTTCCCAGGCCGGAACCGGCGGCTTGCCCTTGCGGGCGCGCGGGGTTCGCGCAGGCTTGGGCGGCTCGGACACCGTTTCGACCTGGGCAGGCGGTTCGGGCTCCTCGACCGCCAGCTGGGCGACCGGCGCCACCGGCCGCAGCGGTGGCCTCGCGAAGTCGGGGTCGATCAGCTCGCACGCGGCGTCGTCGAACGCCGTCGCCGTGCCACCGTGCGCACCCGGTGTGAAGCGGAAGTGCGCGGCGTTCTCGGAGTGGCCGGCCTGCCAGGACAGCTGCACCGTCCAGCGACCGTCCTCGTTGCGCCACGCGTCCCAGTTGGCGGATTCCGGGTCGAGTCCGCGCGCGATCAGCGCCGTCGTGACGGTCTCCAGCAGGGTGAGCACCGCGGGACCGTCAGCGAGAACGGGGTGGGCGGCAGTTGCCAGCTCGGCGGCGCGTGAGCGTTCCAGCAGCACAGGATGGGCGAACCGCTCGACCCGGGCCACGTCGACACCGGCCGACTCCGCGACCTGCTCGACGGATGCGCCCGCGCGAATCCTCGCTTGAATCTCCTTAGGACTCAGCACGTTTGGAACCTCGGCATCGGATTGGGATCTACTGGCTCCGGACTTGTCGCCGCGCACGGCGGCGCGCAACCGGTCATCGGCGCGCAGGATGAACTTCTCGTTCGGGTCGTCGCTTTCGCAGATGATGCGTTTGCCATCGACGTCGAGTCCGACGACCGTGAGTTCCCGCATGCCGACCTCCTCCGGGCTTCATTGGCGCCGGGACGCCGCACCCGATTAGCAGCCCACCCTACTGCGTTACCGGCTCGTTACCCGGCAGACACGCCCGAGGTCAGAGGCGTTCTACGACCCAGTCGACGCACTGCGTCAGCGCCGTCACATCGTCGGGTTCGACGGCGGTGAACATGGCGATCCGCAGCTGATTGCGGCCGAGCTTGCGGTACGGCTCGGTGTCGACGATGCCGTTAGCCCGAAGCACCTTGGCCACCGCGGCGGCGTCTACCTCGTCGGAGAAGTCGATGGTGCCGACCACCTGCGAGCGGTGCGCGGGATCGGCGACGAACGGCGTCGCGTACTTCGAGGCCTCGGCCCACGAGTACAGCCGCTGCGACGAGTCGGCGGTGCGCTTGACGGCCCAGTCCAGCCCGCCGTTGGCGAGCATCCAGTCGAGCTGCTCGGCGAGAAGGATCAGTGTGCCGATCGCCGGGGTGTTGTAGGTCTGGTTCTTCAGGCTGTTCTCGACCGCGATCGGCAGCGAAAGGAAGTCGGGCACCCAGCGCCCCGATGCGGCGATCGACTCGATCCGCGCCAGCGCAGCGGGGGAGACGACCGCGATCCAGAGGCCGCCGTCGCTCGCGAAATTCTTCTGCGGCGCAAAGTAATACGCGTCGACGTCGGTGATGTCGACAGGTAGGCCGCCTGCCGCGGAGGTGGCGTCGATGACGACGAGCGCGTCGCCGGAGCCGTCGGGCCGCTGCACGGGTACGGCCACCCCGGTCGACGTCTCGTTGTGCGCCCACGCGATGACGTCGACGGACGGGTCCGATTGCGGTTCGGGGGCGCTGCCCGGGTCCGCCTTGATGATCACCGGGTCGCCGACGAACGGGTTCTTGCCGACAGCGGAGGCGAACTTCGCGCTGAACTCGCCGTAGGTGAGGTGCAGCGAGCGCTTGTCGATGAGACCGAATGCGGCCGCGTCCCAGAAGGCCGTCGAGCCGCCGTTGCCGAGGATCACCTCGTAGCCCTCGGGTGCGCCGAACAACTGACGCACCCCGTCGCGGACCCTGCCGACCAGGTTCTTCACCGGTGCCTGCCGGTGCGATGTGCCGAACAGGTCGCCCGCTGCGGCAAGCGCGGCCAACTGCTCCGGCCGTACCTTCGACGGCCCGCAGCCGAACCGGCCGTCGAGGGGTTTGAGGTCGGCGGGAATCGTCAGTTCGGCCATGCGGTCAAGAGTAGTGACCGGGCTTGTGCACTTCCTGCGGGGAGGGTCGGCGAGAACCGCCATGAAAGAACACTGAGAAGTTGGCCAAAGGCCCGATTTACCGGCACTCGCGCGGTTCATACTGAGGTTTGGTCGGGGACCGCAGCTATCGCCCGGGGGTGGGCACGTGGTCACTAGGGGAATGACGTCGACGCTGGTACCGGCATGGGCGGCGGTGGCCGCCATCGGTTTGATGCTCAGCGCGGTTCCGGCGCAGGCCGACGGTGACGAGGGCGGCGCAGTGCTGAACCAGATCAATGACACCCGCGCGGCGAACGGCTGTGGGCCGGTTGTGGCTAATCCGCAGCTGACTGCGGCCGCCGCGCGGCACGCCAACGACGTACTTCAGAACGGAAAAATGAGCCACACCGGCTCGGACGGCTCCTCCTTTGTCCAGCGCGCAACGGACGCCGGCTACGCGCCCTATGCCGCGCTCGGCGAGGTTGTCTTCTGGGGCACCGGCTCGAGCGGTAGCCCGGCCGCCGCGGTCAACTCGTGGATGAACAGCCCAGGCCACCGCGCGATAATCACCGACTGCGGATTCACGGATGCCGGGTTCTCGACGGTGAGACAAGGCGACGAGATGACCGCGGCGGGGGAATTCGGAAAGGTCGTAGCGCCGCTCTTCGGTGTCGCCCCGTTTGTGACCTCCGTCACATATTCCGGTACAGGTGCGCTTGGACACATCGCCGGGACGGCCCTGTTCAATATGCGATACCTGCGGTACCGTCGTTGGACAACCAAGGCGCAAATGTAAACCTCATTAGGAGGCTTCGAATGGCCCGGACAAAGATGGTCAGGCGCTGGCGTCGGAACATGGATGTCAGCGACGACACCGCATACGTCGACATGCTCACCACACTGTCCGAGGGGTCGGTGCGGCGCAATTTCAATCCGTACACCGATATCGACTGGGAATCCCCGGAGTTCGCGGTTGTCGACAACGACACCCGCTGGATCCTGCCCTCGACGGATCCGGTCGGACAGCATGCTTGGTACAAGGCGCAGTCGGTCGAGCGTCAGATCGAGATCGGCATGTGGCGACAGGCCAACGTGGCCAAGGTCGGACTGCACTTCGAGTCGATCCTCATCCGTGGCCTGATGGAGTACGCGTTCTGGACACCCAACGGCTCACCGGAATACCGGTACTGCCTGCACGAGGCTGTCGAAGAGTGCAACCACACGATGATGTTCCAGGAAATGGTGAACCGCATCGGTGCCGATGTGCCAGGCATGCCGCGGATGCTCAAGTGGGTCCAGCCGGTCATCCCCCTGGTCGCCGGACCGCTTCCGATCCCGTTCTGGTTCGGCATCCTCGCCGGCGAGGAACCCATCGACCACACGCAGAAGAACGTCCTGCGCGAAGGCAAGACGCTGCACCCGATCATGGAACGGGTGATGGCCATCCACGTCGCCGAGGAGGCGCGGCACATCTCGTTCGCGCACGAATACCTGCGCAAGCGGGTCCCGCACCTGCCGCGGCGCAAGCGGTTCTTGCTGTCGCTGTACGTCCCGCTGACCATGCGGATCCTGTGCTCGGCCATCATCGTTCCGCCGCGGGCGTTCTGGAAGGAATTCGACATCCCGCGCTCGGTGCGCAAGGAGATCTTCTTCAGATCGCCCGAATCGCGGCAGATGCTTCGCGACATGTTCGGTGACGTCCGGATGCTCTGCCATGACACCGGTCTGATCAACCCGATCGCCAAGCTGATGTGGCGGATCTGCCGAATCGACGGCAGGCCCAGCCGCTACCGCAGCGAACCAGCCCGGCAGCATCTGGTGTCGGCCGCCTAGGACGCCATGCCCCATGTCATCACCCAGTCGTGTTGCAGCGACGGGTCCTGTGTCTACGCATGCCCGGTGAACTGTATCCACCCGTCACCGGACGAACCGGGCTTCGCGACCGCCGAGATGCTCTACATCGACCCGGTCGCGTGCGTCGACTGCGGCGCGTGTGTGTCCGCGTGCCCGGTCGGTGCGATCGCGCCCGACACGAAGCTCGACGACGAGCAGTTGCCCTTCGTCGCACTCAACGCGGCGTTCTACCCGCAACTGCCAGAAGGTGAGAAGCTGCCGCCGACGTCGAAGCTGGCGCCGGTGATCGAGGCGCCGAAAGTCCATGCGCGCGGGGCGGATCCATTGACGGTGGCGATCGTCGGCTCCGGGCCCGCCGCGATGTATGCCGCCGACGAACTGCTCACCCAGCGCGGCGTGCGGGTGAACGTCTTCGAAAAGCTGCCGACGCCCTACGGTCTGGTGCGCGCGGGAGTGGCGCCCGACCACCAGAGCACCAAGCGGGTCACCCGGCTGTTCGACAAGATCGCCGACCGGCGGGGCTTCACGTTCTTCCTCAACGTCGAGGTGGGATCGGACGTGTCGCATGCCGACCTGCTGGCCCACCACCATGCCGTGCTGTATGCGGTCGGCGCGCCGAACGACCGCAGGCTCGACGTCGACGGGATGGGACTGCCCGGCACCGGTACGGCCACCGAGGTGGTCGCCTGGATCAACGGCCATCCCGAATACACCGATCTCCCAGTCGATCTGGGACACGAGCGGGTGGTCATCGTCGGCAACGGCAACGTGGCATTCGACGTCGCCAGGATCCTGACGACCGATCCGGATGCGTTGGCGCGCACCGACATCTCCGACCACGCGCTGGCCGCGCTTCGGCAGTCGAAGGTCACCGAAGTGGTGATCGCGGCCCGCCGCGGCCCCGCGCAGTCCGCCTTCACCCTGCCCGAACTCATCGGCTTGACGGCGACATGCGACGTCGTGCTCGACGCCGCCGACCACGATCTGGTTCAGGCCGACCTGGCCACTGTTGACGATGCGCTGACACGCAACAAGCTCGAGATCCTCAGCAAGCTTTCAGACGCGTCGGTGCCCGCAACGCGTCCGCGGATCCGGCTCGCGTACCGGCTCACGCCTCGCCGTGTCCTCGGCACCGACACGGTGACCGGTGTCGAGTTCACGGTCACCGACAGCGACGAGACCCGTCGGCTCGACGCCGGCCTTGTGCTGACGTCGATCGGCTACCGCGGCAAGCCCATTCGCGATCTGCCCTTCGACGAGGCGACCGCCGTGGTGCCCAACGACGGCGGCCGGGTCGTCGACCCGCAGACCGACCGGCCGGTGCGCGGCAGCTATGTCGCCGGCTGGATCAAACGCGGACCGACCGGCTTCATCGGCACCAACAAGTCATGTGCGCTGGAGACGGTGCAGAGCCTCGTCGACGACTACAACGCCGGGCAGCTGTCCGAACCGCAGGCTAAACCCGCCGAGCTGGACAAGCTGGTGCGCAGCCGCCGCGCCGATGTGGTCGACGCGGCAGGCTGGCAGGCCATCGACAAGGCCGAGATCGCACGCGGCGGCGAGAACCGCCCGCGCGACAAGTTCACCTCGGTCGCCGAGATGCTGGCCGCCGCAGCGACCGCGCCCGCGCCGTCCCTGCGGCAGCGGGTGCTGGCCGGCCTGCGTCGCTGACGCCCGGGCGAGCATCAACCGGCGGTCAGTGCTGCTTGATCGACTCTTCGATCTCCTCCATGCTGACCTCGCGCACCGGCTGGCCCATCGACCACTGATGGCCGAACGGGTCCTGCAGCACGCCGTACCGGTCTCCCCAGAACTGGTCCTCGACCGGCATGACGACGGTCGCGCCTGCGTCGATCGCCCGCTGGAACTGCGTGTCCACATCGGTGACGACGAGATGGATCGTCACCGGGGAGCCGCCGAGCGACTTCGGCGTCATCGACTTGCCGCCGCTCATCTCGGGGAAGTCGTCGTTGAGCATCACCGTCGCACCGTTGATCCCCAGTGCGGCGTGGATGAGCTTGCCGTCCGGGCCGGGCACCCTGCCGTGCTCGACCGCGTCGAACGCCTTGACGTAGAAATCGATCGCGGCCGCGGCGTCGTCGACGACGAGGTGGGGCAGCACTGCGGGCTGAACTTCGATGGCCATGGCGATCTCCTATCGGGGGTGGTCGATCACTATCGACCATCCGCACCGACAGAAACTCATCGCGTCATACGACCGAGAAGCCGGGCGGCAGCGTCTCCCGCCCCGTCAGCGACATCAGCACCGTGTCGCCGCGTCCCGTCTCGACGCCGATCCTGGCTGCCAACACGGTGGCCACGTCCAGCACATCGGCGGGCAGTTCGAACGAAAGCCCGGTCGCCCGTGCGATATCCAGGCCGTGCACGGCCAGCTCGAAGACCCGGGTCGGCAGATAGGTGTGCAGGCGGATGCCGAGGCCGCCGATGACCTCGATGAGCGGATCGCCCGCGGTTTCCAGCTCGCCCATGACCCGCTCGACGAGTTCGTCGACGGCGCCGACGGGGTCGGCGCCGAGGTCGCGGCCCGCCTGCCTGCCGCGTTCGACGATGGCCTCGGCTCCTGCGTTCGATGTGTAGTCGGCCACCCACGCGTAGTAATCCTGCGGGGTGGCGACGTCTTCACGCTCGGCCGAGGTTTGTAGATACGTGCTCACCGTGATCAACGAGCGTGACGCGTGCCCGACCAGGGCCCGCAGGTCCCAATCGCCGAGTCCCGGTCCGTCCCAGGCGTCGTCGGGAATGCGGCGGACCAGGCCGGCGAAGGAACGTGCCGCCGACTCGAACGTGGTGCCCGCCACCGCCACCGGGCTAGCCCTTCGTGATCTCGTTCCAGCCCTCGACCGCTTCGGGGCTGCGCGGGCCGGGGCCGATGTAGATGGCCGACGGGCGAACGAGTTTTCCGAGCCTCTTCTGCTCGAGGATGTGCGCGCACCAACCGGCGGTGCGACCGCAGGTGAACATCGCGGGCATCATGTTGGCGGGCACCTCGGCGAAGTCCAGGATCACCGCCGCCCAGAACTCCACGTTGGTTTCGATCGCGCGGTCGGGGCGGCGCTCGCGCAGTTCGGTGAGCGCGGCCTGCTCGAGTGCGGCGGCCGCCTCGAAGCGCGGCGCCTCGAGGCGCTTGGCCGTCGCCCTCAGCACCCTGGCGCGGGGATCCTCCGCGCGGTACACGCGGTGGCCGAAGCCCATCAGCTTCTCCTTGCGGTCCAAGACACCGCGAACGACCGCCTGCGCGTCGCCGGTGCGCTCGGCCTCTTCGATCATCGGCAGCACGCGTGCGGGGGCGCCGCCGTGCAGTGGGCCGCTCATCGCGCCGATCGCGCCCGACAGCGCCGCGGCCACATCGGCACCCGTCGACGCGATCACCCGCGCGGTGAAGGTGGAGGCGTTCATCCCGTGCTCGGCGGCCGACACCCAGTAGGCGTCGATGGCCTCGACGTGCCTTGGGTCCGGATCGCCCTGCCAGCGGGTCATGAAACGCGATGTCACGGTGGTGCATTCGTCGATCTTGCGCTGCGGTATGGCGGGCTGATAGATGCCGCGTGCGGACTGTGCGACGTAGGAGAGCGCCATCACCGATGCGCGGGCCAACTGGTCGCGGGCGGTGGCGTCGTCGATGTCGAGCAGTGGTTTGTATCCCCAGATCGGAGCGAGCATCGGCAGGCCTGCCTGCACGTCGACGCGCACATCGCCGCTGTGGATCGGCAGCGGGAAGGGCTCGGCGGGCGGCAGCCCCTTGCCGAACCTGCCGTCCACGAGCAGCCCCCACACGTCGCCGAAAGTGACCTGGCGGTTGACCAGGTCCTCGATGTCGACGCCGCGATAGCGCAGCGAGCCGCCGTCTTTGTCCGGCTCGGCGATCTCGGTGGTGAAGGCCACGACGCCTTCGAGGCCGGGCACAAAATCCTCGGGTACCGCAGTCATGAATCTGATTCTCGCACCCGCCGTGCGCGCCGCTTGCTACCGGTCGGTAACAAGTCGTCGAACTGGTCGGGGCGTAGCGTTATCGCGGTGGCTACCCAGGAGAATGAGCGTCTGGCCGCAATGCGCGTCGAGTACGGATCGGCGGAGAAGGACGGCAGTCCCGACCTCGATGCCGACTGGCTCGCCGACGGATGGGTTGCGCTGCTGCGCAAGTGGTTAGCCGATGCCGAGAACGCAGGCGTGGCCGAACCCAACGCCATGGTGGTCGGCACGGTCGACGCGCAAGGACGGCCGGTGACCCGCTCGGTGTTGTGCAAGAGCGTGGACGAAACCGGCATCAGCTTCTACACCAACTACGACTCCGCCAAGGGCGAGCAAATCGCATCGACGCCTTACGCATCGGCGACGTTCCCGTGGTTTCTGCTCGGCCGTCAGGTACACGTGCGGGGCCCCGTCACGAAGGTGTCCGCCGAAGCGACCGAGAACTACTGGCGGCACCGACCGCGCGGATCACAGTTGGGTGCATGGGCGTCGGCCCAGTCCCACCCGATCGCGTCGCGGGAGGCGCTCCTTGGCCAATTAGCTGGACGTCACACAACGTTTCGCCGATCTCGACGAGGTTCCGGTGCCGCCGAACTGGGGCGGCTACCTCATTGCGCCGGAGGTCGTCGAATTCTGGCAGGGTCGGGAAAACCGGGTGCACAACAGGATTCGAGTCATCGAGGGCCGCACCGAGCGGCTGCAGCCGTAGTGCGGCGGCTCTTCGCCGACCTCACACCGCTGCGGACGCGAGACTACCGCCTGCTGTGGCTGGCGGGCATCCCGACGATGATCGGCGGCAACCTCACCATCTTTGCGGTGCCGGTGCAGCTTTACGCCCTGACTCAGAACTCGGCATACGTCGGGCTTTCCGGTGTCTTCGCGCTCGTCCCGCTGATCGTGTTCGGCTTGTGGGGCGGTGCGCTGGCCGACCACATGGACCGGCGCACGCTGCTGATCATCACGTCATGCGGTTTGGCGGTGGCTTCGGTGTTTCTGTGGCTGCAGGCTGCACTGGCACTCAACAACGTATGGGTGGTGCTGTGCTTGTTGTCGGTGCAGCAGGCGTTCTACGCGATCAACTCGCCCACGCGGTCGGCGGCGATCCCACGGATTGTGCCCCCGGAACAACTGCCCGCTGCCAATTCGCTGAACACGACGGTCTATCAGTTCGGCGCGATCGTCGGCCCGCTGATGGCCGGTGTCCTGCTCGGCTGGGTGGACCTGTCCACGCTGTACCTGATCGACGCGATCACCTGTATCGCGCCGATCTGGGCAACGATTCGCCTCAAGGCGATACCGCCCACCAAGGGCGACCAGGGCTCATCCGGTTACGGGTTTCGGGCGGTTCTGGACGGCTTCCGGTACCTCGCAGGCAACACCGTCGTGCTGATGTCGTTCGTCGTCGACCTGATAGCGATGATCTTCGGCATGCCGCGGGCGCTGTTCCCGCAGATGGCACACGAGAGCTTCGGCGGACCGGTCGAGGGCGGCACGGCGATGGCGCTGCTGTCCGCGGCGATAGCGGTGGGAGCCGTCGTCGGCGGGGTGTTCTCCGGCTGGCTACCGCGCATTCAGCGACAGGGTCTCGCGGTGATCCTTGCGATCGCGGTGTGGGGCGTGGCGATGATCGGCTTCGGTGTGGCCACCGGGTTCGCCGGTGGCACGCCAGGCACGATGCTGTGGATAGCGTTGTTGTGCTTGGCAATTGGCGGAGCGGCTGACATGGTGTCGTCGGCGTTCCGCAACACGATCCTGCAGGAAGCGGCGTCCGACGATGTCCGCGGTCGGCTGCAGGGTGTGTTCACCGTCGTGGTCGCGGGCGGGCCGAGGGTCGCCGACGCGGTGCACGGCGCGGCCGCAGCTGCCGTCGGCACCACGATCGCCGCGGCAGGTGGCGGCGGCCTTGTGCTGGTGGGCCTCGCTATCGCGGCAGTTTGCGCGCCGGTCTTCGTCCGTTACCGGGTCGATCGTCGCGGTCGGGACGAACTCGATGCGCCCAGCGAACATGCGCCGGACGACGACAAAGTCTGACGCGGGCACATTACGATCCAAGACACTTTCCTTGGCAAAGATAAGCGACCGGGTTAGCATCCTGAAATGCCTGCTGACTCGGGGGATTCGGCCGCTCTGGGTTTGCGCGAACGTAAAAAACAACGCACGCGCACGACGCTGATCGACGCCGCCATCGAGCTATGTGAACGTCAGGGATTCGAGCAGACAACGGTCGAGCAGATCGCCGCGATCGCCGATGTGTCCCCCCGCACCTTCAGTCGATACTTCGCCACCAAGGAAGCCGTGTGTCTGGCGTTGGCCGACGACGCCATCGAGGTGGCCGCCGTCGAGTTGGCCGGCCTGCCGGACGACATGAACCACCTCGAGGCGTTGTACCGGGCCTGGGTGACGATGTACCGGAACACCAAGAATGCGGGCATCGGTGAACTGACGGCGCCGCGCCTGTTGTGCACGCTGCGGATCATCCTGTCCTCGTCGACGCTTCGGCAGGCGGTGATGGAGTTCCGGCCACACGCGGTCAATGTCGCCATGGCCCGGCGGATGGGTGTCGACATCACCGACCGGGGACTGCAGCTGGTAGCGGACGTTTGGGCGGCGATCAGCATGACCGCGCTGGCCGACCTCGGCAGGGACACCGGATGGAAAGGCGTCGACATCGAGGACGCCGTCGACCGCATCGATGCGACCTTCGCCCAGTTCGCAGGCCTGATCGAGGGCGTCGTCGAGCCGGTGTGAACCCGCGCGGGCGCGATTGCCACAATGGGACTACCTTTTGATGGCAGAAGTCGGTTCTCTCAGCCTTTTGAGGTCAGAAGTCGGTTCTCTCAGCGACGAAGGGATTCACGTGGCAGAAAAAGACGAGCACGCCACCCTCAACTATCCCGGTGGGGAGCTTGAGCTGGACATCGTCGGCGCCACCGAGGGCTCCGACGGGATCGCACTCGGTTCGCTGCTGGCCAAGACCGGCTACACCACGTATGACGACGGCTTCGTCAACACCGCCGCCACCAAGAGCGCCATCACCTACATCGACGGCGACGCGGGCATCCTGCGCTACCGGGGCATCCCGATCGAGCAACTCGCCGAGAAGTCGAACTTCATCGAGGTCAGCTACCTGCTGATCTACGGCGAACTGCCGACCAAGGAGCAGCTGGACAAGTTCACCGACCAGATCCAGCGGCACACCCTTCTGCACGAGGATCTCAAGCGGTTCTTCGACGGCTTCCCGCGCAACGCGCATCCGATGCCGGTGGTCTCCAGCGCGGTGAACGCGCTGTCCGCGTACTACCAGGATTCGCTCGACCCGTTCGATCACGAGCAGGTCGAGCTGTCCACCATCCGGCTGCTGGCCAAGCTGCCGACCATCGCGGCGTACGCCTACAAGAAGTCGGTCGGGCAGCCGTTCCTGTACCCGGACAACTCGCTGACGCTGGTGGAGAACTTCCTGCGGATGACGTTCGGCTTCCCAGCCGAGCCCTACGAGGTGGACCCGGAGATCGTGCGGGCGCTTGACCTGTTGCTGATCCTGCACGCCGACCACGAGCAGAACTGCTCGACGTCGACGGTGCGGCTGGTCGGTTCATCGCAGGCCAACCTGTTCACCTCGATCTCGGGTGGCATCAACGCACTGTGGGGCCCGCTGCACGGCGGCGCCAACCAGGCCGTGCTGGAGATGCTCGAGAAGATCCGCCAGTCCGATGGCGACGTGCACGACTTCGTGAAGAGGGTCAAGAACAAGGAAGACGGCGTCAAGCTCATGGGCTTCGGCCACCGGGTCTACAAGAACTACGACCCGCGGGCCCGCATCGTGAAGGAGCAGGCCGACAAGATCCTCGGCAAGCTCGGCGGCGACGACGAACTGCTCGACATCGCCAAGGCGCTCGAAGAGGTCGCGCTGACCGACGACTACTTCGTGGAGCGCAAGCTGTACCCGAACGTGGACTTCTACACCGGCGTGATCTACCGCGCGATGGGCTTCCCGACCCGGATGTTCACCGTGCTGTTCTCCGTCGGCAGGCTGCCCGGGTGGATCGCGCATTGGCGGGAGATGCACGAGGACGGCAGCGGCAAGATCGGCAGGCCGCGCCAGATCTACACCGGCTACACCGAGCGTGACTACACCGACCTCGGCAAGCGCTGACAACTGCTCTTTGGAGACGCATGTCACCGTAGGTCGGGGTTGCGCGATCAACAGTTGTAGTTTCACAATAGTTGTGTGAATGAAACTGTCGTCCGGTCGATGAGCGCTCGGCGCAAGGCCATCATCCTGGTGTCCTGCTGCCTGAGCCTGCTGATCGTGTCGATGGACGCGACGATCGTCAACGTCGCGATTCCGAGCATCCGCAACGACCTGGGCGCATCTGCCTCGCAGATCCAATGGGTCATCGACGTCTACACGCTGGTGCTGGCCTCGCTGTTGATGCTGTCGGGTGCGACAGGCGACCGGTTCGGCAGGCGACGCACGTTCCAGATCGGGCTGACCGTCTTCGCGACCGCGTCGTTGTTGTGCAGCCTCGCGCCGAACATCGAGATGCTGATCGCCGCCCGCTTGTTGCAGGCCATCGGCGGTTCGATGATGAACCCCGTCGCGATGTCGATCATCACCCAGGTATTCCGGGGGCGGGTGGAACGCGCCCGCGCGATCGGTATCTGGGGCGGTGTTGTCGGTATCTCGATGGCGCTCGGGCCCATCGTCGGCGGGGCGCTCATCCAGTACGTCGACTGGCGAGCGGTGTTCTGGATCAACCTGCCGATCTGCGCCGTCGCGATCCTGCTGACCGCGATCTTCGTCCCGGAATCCAAGTCGGCCACCATGCGCGACGTCGACCCGATCGGCCAGGCCCTCGGCATGGCGTTCCTGTTCGGCGTGGTGTTCGTCCTCATCGAGGGCCCGGGGATGGGCTGGTCGAGTCCCATCACGATCGTGGTCGCCGTCATCGCGGTATGCGCGTTCGTCGCATTTCTGCGCTACGAGTCGCGTCGGCACGATCCGTTCATCGATCTGCGGTTCTTCCGGAGCATTCCGTTCGCATCGGCGACGGTGATCGCCATCTGCTCCTTCGCGTCATGGGGTGCCTTCCTGTTCATGATGTCGCTGTACCTGCAGGGCTATCGCGGGTTCTCGGCGCTGCACACCGGCCTGATCTATCTGCCCGTTGCCGTTGGCGCGCTGATCTTTTCGCCACTGTCGGGCAGACTCGTCGGCCGATTCGGCAGCAGGCCGTCGCTGATCATCTCGGGCACTCTGATCACGGCTGCGGCACTGATGCTCACCCGGCTGACGGCGACCACGCCGGTGTGGCAGCTGCTGGTGATCTTCGCCGTATTCGGCATCGGCTTCTCGGTGATGAACGCTCCGGTCACCAATGCCGCCGTCAGTGGCATGCCAACCGACCGTGCCGGCGCAGCCTCGGCCATCGCATCGACAAGCCGTCAGGTCGGCGTCAGTCTCGGTGTGGCGCTGTGTGGTTCGGTCGCCGGCGCGGCGCTCGCGATGACCGGCGCCGACTTCGCGACCGCGGCGCGGCCGCTGTGGTTCATCTGCGCGGGTTTCGGCGTCACCATCTTCGCGCTCGGTCTGTTCTCCACGTCTTCTCGCGCGACGCGTTCGGCGGAGCTCCTCGCTCCGCTGATCGAGGGCACGCCGATACCGGCAGGGACTGCCCATGTCCGATAACCCTCTGGCCGACGACGTATGGCGCGCAATGGCGTCGCTGGTGATCGACAACCGCGACAGCTGGAAACGCGCGGTGGTGGAGCGGACGGGTCTGCCGTTCAGCCGGATTCGCATCCTCAGTCGGTTGGGGCGGCGACCGATGTCGGTGAAACAGATCGCGCAGGCGGCCACCATTGACGCACCCGCGGCCACGGTCGCCATCAACGACCTCGAAGGCCGCGGGCTCGTCATCCGCGAGACCGATCCGAGCAATCGACGCTGCAAGGTGGTGTCGCTGACGGACGCGGGCCGCGACATGGTGGCCACGATCGATACGACCGACGATCCGGCACCTGACTTCTTGTCTGTCCTTGGCGATGCCGATCTCGAGGCGTTGCGGGCCATCTTGGCCAAGCTTGCACGCTAATTGGGGGCACCACCCGCTTGCGGGGGACATCCGTGGTCGTCAAGTCGGCCATTTGACAGCCCTGGCTTCGCTTTCGACGGCACGATTGGTGTCGTGGCCACATCGTGCGGTGCGTGCGGCGCCGGACTGAGGGACGGCGCGCGGTTCTGCGACGCCTGTGGCTCACCGGTCACCGCGGCCGACAGTCGTGCCGAGTACAAGCAGGTCACCGTTTTGTTCGCCGACGTGGTCCGCTCGATGGACATCGCCGCTGCCGTCGGGCCTGAGCGGTTGCGCGAGATCATGGGCGAGGTGTTCCGCCGCTCGTCGACGATCGTCCAGCGCTACGGCGGAACGGTCGACAAGTTCACCGGCGACGGCATCATGGCGGTGTTCGGCGCACCCATCGCGCTCGAGGACCATGCCGTGCGGGCATGCCGCGCCGCCCTCGACATCCAGGCCGACGTGCAGCCGTTGGCAGACGACGTCCAGCGCCGCGACAAGATCGCCCTGCAGTTGAGGATCGGGCTCAATTCGGGTGAGGTGATCACCGGCGAGATCGGCTCCGGCCCAATGTCCTACACCGCCATCGGCGAACAGGTCGGGATGGCCCAACGGATGGAGTCGGTGGCTCCGCCGGGCGGTGTCATGGTGAGCGACTCGACGGCACGTCTCGTCGACACCGCGGCGATGCTCGGCGACACAGAACGGGTGCACATCAAGGGTGCCGAGGAGCCGGTACCCGCGCATCGGTTGATCGGGATGGCGACCGGGCCGCGGCCTGATCGGGCGGAGCCGAGTTTCGTTGGCCGGCAATGGGAGATGGGCGCGCTCAACGGTGTGCTGGATCGGTCGATCAACGGCAACGGCAGCATCGTCGGCGTCGTCGGGCCGCCGGGAATCGGCAAGAGTCGCATCGTGCGTGAACTCACCGCACGCGCCGAGGCCGCAGGCGCCGAGGTGTTCGCGACGTATTCCGAATCGCACACCATCGATCTTCCATTTCACGCCGCCACGGGCCTGCTGCGATCGACGACGGGCATCGACGGCCTCGATGACGCGGCCGCACGGCGGCAGATACGGACCCGCTTCCCTGGATGCCAACGACGATGACCTACTCCTACTCGAGGACCTGCTCGGCATCGGCGATCCCGGCGCGGCATTGCCTGCGATCGCCCCGGACGCTCGCCGCCGGCGACTCGCTGCGATGGTCAAGGCCGCCGCGCTGGCTCGAACGACTCCGGTGGTCTACGTCATCGAGGACGCGCATTGGATCGACGAGATCAGCGAGTCCATGCTCGCCGAGTTCCTCACGGTCATTCCGCAGACGCCATCGCTCGTCGTGGTCACTTATCGGCCGGAATACGCAGGTGCACTTGCGCATGCGCCCCGCTCACAAACGATTGCCCTCGAACCGCTCGACGAGTCGCAGATGCTGGTGTTGGGTGCCGAGTTGTTGGGGGAGGACAGGTCGGTCTCCGAGCTAGCGGAGTTGATCGCCGAGCGTGCGGGCGGCAATCCGTTCTTCGCCGAGGAGATCGTCAGAGACCTCAGCGAGCGCGATGTGCTGGTCGGCGGGCGTGGCTGCTACCTGTGCGCCGAGCCGGTCGCCGACGTCCACGTACCTCGCACGTTGCAGGCGGTAATCGCCGCCCGCATCGACCGTCTCGATCCTGCCGCCAAACGCACTCTGAACGCGGCCGCGGTGATCGGCTCACGCTTCACGCCGAAGATGTTGGCGACGTTGAACATCGAGGCTGCCCTCGGTGACCTCACCGCGGCAGAGCTCATCGACCAGACAGCCTTCAACCCTGCAGCCCGAGTATGCGTTCCGGCATCCACTCATCCGTGCAGTCGCATACGAATCGCAGCTGAAATCCGATCGCGCGCAATTGCACAAGCGCGTCTGCCGCGGCGATCGACCAGAACGATCTGAACGCGGCTCTGATCGCCGAGCATCTGGAGGCCGCCGGTGAGCTGCGTGACGCCTACGAATGGCACATGCGGGCAGGCGCGTGGTCGATCAACCGCGACACATCGCCGCGGCGCGACTCAGCTGGGAGCGTGCGCTTCAGGCCGCCGACGCGCTGCCTCGCCGACGCTGCCGGACGTATTGGCGAAGCGCATCGCGCCACGATCGTTGCTGTGCAGCAACTCGTTTCGCCAGTTCCACCCGGATATCTCAGACCGGTTCGAGGAGTTGCGCGAGCTGTGCACGGCGGCCGACGACAAGGCGTCGTTGGCGATCGGGATGGCCGGCCTCGTGATGGAACACGTCGTCCGCGGACCGCATGCGGGAAGCGTCACGGCTGGCGTCGGAGAACATGGCGTTGGTCGAGTCGATCGGCAGCCCGGCAGTCACGGTGGCACTGACCTTCACGTCATGCGTTGCCAAATTTCAGGTCGGCGAGCTGGAAGACGTGCTGCGATGGTCGCAGGCGGTGATCGACCTCGCCGACGGTGAGTCGGCGGCGGAGAGCATCATCCTGGGATCGCCCATGGCGTTGGCCTGGGCGATGCGCGGAACCGTGAAGTCGAGCATGGGTCTGCCCGGCTGGCGCGAAGACGTACAACGCGCGGTCGCCATGAGCCGATCGTCTGACGCCGTCTCCCATGCAGCCGTCATCACCTACACCTACATCGCGATACCCCGCGGAGTCCTCGTCGCCGACGACGCCGCATTGGTCGACATCGGCGCGGCATTGCAGATGGCCGAAGAGATCTCGGAGGACATCGCCCTGGTCATGATCCGGATGATGATGGGCATCGCGCTGATCGCGAGCTGACTCGCAGGACTCCACAGCGCGGATACGACCTTCTGGCCGCGCTCCACGAAACCTGCATGAGGGAACAGTACGCGTTGAACCTAGCCCCCGCGTTGGAGTTGTACGCGTCGCGGCGCTTGATCGAGCGCGGAGATCTACGACGGTGCCGTCGCGCTCGTGCGGAGTGCGATCGAACGGCATCTTCGACACCGGAAAATTTCTTCAATTGTCGATACGGCGACAAGCTTTCTCGTCGAGGCGCTTCTCGCCCGCGGTACCGAGAGTGATCTGGCGGAAGCCGAAGCCGCGATCGAGCGACTGGCAGGCACCATGCCGGGCTTGCCGTGGGCGGTCAAGCGACATCTATCGTGCTGCGACTCCGTGCTTTACTGGCCCAAGCGCGCGGCGACGAGCCCACATATCGGGAACTGCGAGACCGCTACCGCGCGATGGCCAACGAACACGGCTACGTAGGCCACATGAAGTGGGCCGCGGAGATGGCCTAGGTCTCGAGCACCGCCATCGCGGCGCTGTGCCCGCCCAGTCCCGACACCGCACCGCCGCGGTGGGAACCCGAACCGCACAACAGGATCCGATCGTGTGCGGTCGCAACGCCCCAACGCTGAGCAGGCGTGTCAAGCGGCTCGTCGTTCTCGACGAACGGCCAGTTCAACGCGCCGTGGAAGATGTTGCCCGCGGTCATACCGAGCGTCCACTCGAGGTCCAGCGTGGTCTTGGCCTCGATGCACAGCCGACCGGACCCGTCCTCCATCAGCACGTTCTGAATGGGTTCGGCCAGAACCGAATTCAGCGAATGCAGCACAGCTGAGGTCAGATCCTCGCGCAGCCGGTCGGGATCCGCGCCGTTCGTCAGGGTGTGCGGGGCGTGCAGGCCGAACACCGTCAGCGTCTGCGCTCCCGCTGCCTGGAGCTCGTCGGAGAGGATCGACGGGTCGGTCAGCGAGTGGCAGTAGATCTCGCACGGCAACGGGTCGGGAATCGTTCCGCCCGCCGCGCGCTGGTATGCGGCATCGAGTTGGCTGTAGTTCTCGTTGATGTGGAACGTCCCGCCGAAAGCCTGTTCCGCCGTGACGGTTTCGTCGCGCAGTCGCGGAAGCCGCTTCAGCAGCAAGTTGACCTTCACCTGTGCCCCGGGTGCCACCGTCGGTGCCGGGTCGCCGACCAGACCCGCGAGCACCGCAGGCGTCACGCCCGAAAGGATGTGCTCGGCGTGGACACGGTGCTCCTCGCCGTCGAGTGTGTAACACACCTCGCCGCCCGGATCGATCGCGTAAACCTCTGCGTTGGTGGTTATTTCGGCTCCGAAGCCGGTCGCGGCCGCGGCCAGCGCGCCGCTCACCGCACCCATGCCGCCGATCGGCACATCCCATTCGCCGGTACCGCTACCAAGCAGGTGGTACAGGAAGCAGATGTTCTGCTGCAGCGAGGGATCGTCGAGCTTGGCGAACGTGCCGATCAGCGCATCGGTGGCCATCACGCCGCGAACGAGATCGCTGTCGACCGCTTTGGTGATCGCGTGCCCGATCGGCTGGCAGATCAACGCCTGCCACGCCTCTTCTGCGTCAGGGTCGCCGCTCGCGAGCACAAGCTGATGTGCGTCGTCCCGCGAGGTCAGCGGTGCCGTCACGGTCGGCCACAACCGGGTGGTGACGATCCTGGCGCGCCGATAGAAGTCGGCGAACGCCTCGGCGTCGCCCTCGGCGCCGACGGCGGCGAATGTCGAGTTCGGGCCGATCAGAAGACCCGTCTCGCCACCGTTGTCGGGATTGGGCGTGTACGAGGCATACCGACGCCGCGCCAGCCGCACCCGCACGCCGAGATCGTCGATGATGCGGCGCGGCAGCAGGCTGACGAGATACGAGTACCGCGACAACCGGGCGTCGATTCCCTCGAAGGCGTGTGCCGACACGGCCGCGCCGCCGACATGGTCGAGCCGTTCCAGCACGCGCACGCGGCGGCCGGCACGGGCCAGATAGGCGGCGGCGACCAGCGCGTTGTGCCCGCCGCCCACTATGACGACGTTGGTCTCCTGGTCGGTGATCAACCCAGGTAGCCTTCGACCTCGTCCGGCGGGCGTATCTTCGCCTCTCGCGGGTCGCCGCCGGTCTCCCGCAGGGCGCGGCGCTGCCGAAGCAGGTCCCAGCACTGGTCCAGCTCGACCTCGAGCGCACGCAGACGCGCATGCTCCTCGTCCGGGCTGATCTCGTGCTTTTGCAGGCGGGCCCGAAGTTCGCGCTCCTCTTCGACGAGCTCGTGGATATGGGCAAGGGGGTTGTTGTCAGATGCCACGGCTCCAGTGTGCCCGTTGAGGCTCTCGGACTTACCGTGATTGACGCGTAACGTAGCCGACCGTGGCGACTAAACCCGAGGTTGAATTTCCCGACGGCCCCGCACCGGCTGAATTGGTCATCGACGACGTGGTGGTCGGCGACGGCGCCGAGGCGGTGCCGGGCGGGACGGTGACTGTTCACTATGTCGGCGTCGAGTACGACACCGGCGAGGAGTTCGACAGCTCCTGGAATCGCGGCGAGTCCATCGAGTTCCCCCTGCGCGGGCTGATCCAGGGATGGCAGGACGGTATCCCCGGTATGCGGGTGGGTGGGCGCCGCCGACTGACCATTCCTCCCGAGCAGGCGTACGGGCCTGCGGGCGGCGGTCACCGATTGTCGGGCAAGACTTTGATTTTCATCATCGACCTGCTGGACGTTCGCTAACTTACGCAGCGGCAAATTCTTTTGGTTGGGCGGGTATTCACCCGCAGTTGGTTGTCGCGACCGGTTTCGAATCAAAGCCCCGCGCAACCGTGTCGATGGGCTTAGGCTTCGCTCAGAAAACAAGATCAGAGCGAACTTTGTCGACACCGGGAGGACCCCATGCCGGACTCCGAAGAAACTCGCGACACTCGAACGATCACAGGCTATCGCACCGATTCCAGGTACTACCGGCGTTCACCGGGCGCAGCCTGGCTGTTGGCGTTGCTGGCAATTCCACTGCTGCTGGCGCTGATCGGGTGGGCGGGGCTGCGTAAGCCGGATGTGGACGTCAACGCGAACCTGCCGAGTGTGAACCCGTCGGCAACGATGACGGCACCGGATGTGAATGCCCCCGATGTCAACGCGCCTGACGTCAACGCGCCTGACGTCAACGCCCCTGCGATGAACTTCGCGCCGTTGTCAATCATCCGCAACGGCAAGGGATTTACCTTGTCCGGCGAGCTACCGAGCCTCGAGGCGAAGACGGGCCTGCTTGACAGCCTCAAGCTCGCGTTCGGCAACGACATCGAATTGACGGACAACCTGAACGTCAAGGCCGGTGTCAACGCCCCGGATTTCGCGGCGCTCGGTTCGATCTTCGGGGCCTCCGTGGAGATTCCGGATTTCAACTTCGACCTCAACGGCGACACCATCACGCTCAAGGGCATCGCGCCTTCTGAACAGGTGAAGGCGGAGGTCGAGGCCGCCGCCAAGTCGGCATGGCCGAACATGAAGATCGTCAACAACATTGAGGTGAAGGAGGCGCCTGCGCCGCAAGCACCGGCATCACCGCCGGCTGCCGCACCTGCCCCGGGCGGTGGCGCATGCACGACGTTGCAGGCCGATATCACCGCGCTGCTGAAGACGCCGATCAACTTCCAGACCGATGGGTTCAGCCTGACGCCTGCATCGCAGCAGCAGCTGACCCAGATCGCCGACAAGTTGAAGGCCTGCCCGGACCCGAAGATCGCAGTTGTCGGCCACACCGACAGCAGCGGCAATGACGCGATCAACGTTCCGCTGAGCGGTAGCCGCGCCAAAGCCGTTGGGGACTACCTGGTTTCGCAGGGCGTAGTCGCAGATCGCGTCACCTCCAAGGGAGTCGGCGCTGCCGAGCCGATCGCCCCGAACAACACACCCGCAGGCAAGGCGCAGAACCGCCGCGTCGACATCACGGTCAGTTAGGAGATCGGATATGGACTTCGTCATCCAGTGGTTGTGGTACCTGGTGGCCTTCGCGGTCGGCTCGTTGGTCGCCTGGCTGATCGCCGTCGCCACGGTCAAGCGGACATCCGAATCCGAAGCGCTCGCTGATCTTCCCGGCGCACGCGAGTTGGGAGCGAAGTGATGCAAAACGTCAACTGGTGGTTGATGGCCTTGGCGTTCCTCCTCGGCCTCGTGCTCACGCTTTTCCTGCTCATCCGCCGGGTCAAGCGCGAGGTGCCGGAGTACGCGACGCTCGGCGCGGGTGCGGGTGCGTAGCGGCCGCGGGTGCGGCGGGTGTGGCAGGCGCCGCGAAGCTCAAAGGCGGCGGCGGCAAGCTCAAGGGCGGCGCCGGGTTCGTCGAGGACGAACCGTACGGCGCGGGCTCGGTACGCGTGAAAGGGACGGCCACGGCGCCCGATGCCGACTACACGGTCAAGGGCAACGAGGACTCGATGCTCTATCACACGTCCGACAGCCCGTCGTGGAAGCAGACGATCGCCGAGATCTGGTTCCGTGACGAGAAATCCGCTGAGCGGGCGGGGTTTGCGCGATGGGACTCCGGCGGGGCGGGCGCCGCCGAGGACGATGTCGCGACAGCGAAGGTGCCGAAGATCGACGCCGACGCCGACGCGTCCTCCGCTAAGACCGGTGGGCTTGCAGCCGGTGCCGCTGCTGCGGGGGCCGCGGTGGCGGGCGGCGCAGCGGCCGCGAAGTTCGCCGGGTCCGGCGACGTCGAGGAGCCCTATGGTGCGGGGTCCGCGCGGGTCGCCGCCGGTGCCGCGGCGCCGTCGGGCTACGACATCAAGGGCAACGAGGACTCGATGCTCTATCACACGCCCGAAAGCCCGTCCTACAAGCGGACGATCGCCGAGGTGTGGTTCTTCGACGAGCCGACGGCCGAGGCGGCGGGCTTCACGCATTGGAGCAAGGGCCGGGCCAAGCCGGCCGGTGCGGCCGAAATCGCCGAAATGCCGCCGGGCCCGCACGGTCCCGGTTCGGCGAAACCCGGCCCTGGCGGAAGCGGCCCGGAGGGCTGGACCGTCAAGGGCAACGAGGATTCGATGCTCTACCACTCGCAGGAGAGCAACGCATACGACATGACCGTCGCCGAGGTGTGGTTCAAGGACGTGCCGACCGCAGAGGCAGCAGGCTTCAACCGCTGGGACAGCGGCAAGTCGCAACGCGGTAAGAGGTAGCGCGCTAGCGAGGCCCTGGCAGCCGCAACAACAATCGGGCGCCGCCGAGCGGGCTGGATTGCAATGCTGCAGTGCCGCCGTGCAATTCGGCCTGCTGGGCCACCAGCGCCAAGCCGAGGCCGGAGCCCGACACCGATGCGGTCGAGCCCCTGGAGAAGCGTTCGAACACGATGTCACGCTCTTCTTCCGGGAGGCCGACGCCGTCGTCGTCGACCGCGATCTCCACTCCCGCACGGGAACTCACCGCGGACAGCTGCACCCGGGTTGCGCCGCCGTGCTTCACCGCATTGGCGATCGCATTGTCCACCGCCAACCGCAGGCCCGCGGGCAGGCCGACGATGATGATGGTCGGCGTCGGCACCAGCGACACATCGAGGTCGGGGTAGACGCGCATCGCGTCGTGCGCGGCCCGGTCGAGCAGTTCGGTGATATCGACGGGCACGTGGTCATCGAAGGTCGAGAGTTCGCCCTGGGCAAGGCGTTCCAGCGCGCTGAGGGTGTCCTCGACACGGGTTTGCGTCCTGATGACGTCGTTGATGACCTCTTTGCGTTGCTCGTCGGGCAGATCGAGGGTGGCGAGCACTTCGAGGTTGGTTCTCATGGCGGTCAGAGGCGTACGAAGCTCGTGCGCGGAAACCGCCGAGAAGTCACGCGCCGACGCCAGCGCGGCCTTGGTGCGGCCCTGTTCGGTCCAGATGCGCTGCAGCATGCCCTTGACCGCCTCGGCGATCTCGACGGCTTCGCTTGCGCCTCGCACTTCGACGTCCGGCGCTTCGTCACCGGCGTCGATCTGGCGGGTCTGCTGGGCCAGCCGCTTCAGCGGCCGGACGGCGAATGCGGCAAGCAGCCATCCGGCGAACGTCGCGGCGCCGATCGCGAACGTGCAGATGATCAATACGCGGCGGTGCAGGTTGTTGGTGTCGGCGATGGTGGCGTCGTAGGTGGCTCCGACGGCGACCCACATCGGCTCGGGCACCCGGATCTCGACGGTGCGAACCCGGTAGCGCTCCCCGTTGATGTAGGTGTCCGCATATCCGGCAGGCAGCTGCAGGAAGCGTGACGTTGGAGTTGGTGGTGACGGCGTCGCCCTTGCGGACGGTGATGGTGGCGTCCTGGTCGTTGGGTGACTTCGGGATCTCGTCGAGGCCGCGGGGGAGGAACGGAATCGCGAAGCCGGCCGCCTCGTCGAGCCTGCGGTCGAGGCGCTCCTTGCGGTCGTTGGTGATGCCGATCCACACCACCGAGCCCACGATGCCGACGACGATGGCCGCGGCGATGGCTGTCGCGAACGCCACGCGGGTGCGCAGCGAAGGGGTCCTGGTGAGAAACCGCGACAGCGGAGCCATCGACTACTGCTGCCTCAGCACGAACCCCACGCCGCGGACGGTGTGCAGCAGCCGGGGCGCGCCCCCGGCTTCGAGCTTTCGACGGAGGTAGCCGATGAACACGTCCACCACGTTGGTGTCGGCGGCGAAGTCATAGCCCCAGACCAGCTCCAGCAACTGGGCCCGCGACAGGACGGCGGTCTTGTGCTCGGCGAGCACGGCCAGCAGGTCGAACTCGCGCTTGGTCAGGTCGACGTCGACGCCGTTGACGCGGGCCCGCCTGCCGGGGATGTCGACCTCGAGGGGCCCGACCGCGATGGTCTCCGACGAGAAGGTCGCGGTCGCACCTCTGCGGCGCAGCAGCGCCTTCACCCGCGCCACCAGCTCCTGCAGGACGAAGGGCTTGACCAGGTAGTCGTCGGCCCCGGCCTCGAGTCCCGCGACCCGGTCGTCGACGGAGCTACGGGCGGACAGCACGCAGACCGGCACGTCGTTGTCCATCGCGCGCAGCGCCGTGACCACGCTGACCCCGTCGAGCACCGGCATGTTGATGTCGAGCACGATCGCGTCCGGGCGGGTCTCGGTGGCGCTACGCAGCGCTTCTGCGCCGTCCTTCGCCGTGGAGACGTCGAATCCGGACAGCCGCAGGCCGCGTTCCAGGGATGCGAGCACGTCGTCGTCGTCGTCGACAACGAGCACCCGGGGTGAAACGCCTGCACTGTCCATGCCGCCATCTTGCCTGATCGAGCACTGTGAATGGGATTAGGCGCGAGACGAGGGTGCTATCGCCTTTGCGGCGGTCTCATCACCGGTGTGTCACGGCGCCCCGGTCTGAGGGCTAGCGCCTCCTCCGCAGCCACCGCCGCAGCCGCCACCACCGCCACAGCCGCCACCCCCGCCGCAGCCGCCTTCGCCGCCGCCGCCGTCGCCCCCCGCGCAGCCGCCTTCGCCGCCGGAACTCCCGCCGTACAGCACCGGCTGCGCCGCCAAACGCGGCACCGCCTGCGGCGGACTTACCGAGGCCCGTCGCTGCCCAGCGTTGTCGCCGCTCTGCGCGCATCCGGTCTTGCAGCTTGTTCATCCAGATCTTCAGGCCGACGAGGCCGGCGCAGGTCGCCGCAATGACGACCAGCATCGAGAAGTGCTGTCCATCGGCTAGCTCCCTCCGCAGCCACCGCCGCAGCCGCCACCTCCGCCGCAGCCGCCAGCCCCGCCGCAGCCTGCGCTGCAACCGACGCCGCCGCCGATGGGGCCCGCGCCGCCGCCGGTGGCGTGTGGATCACCGACACCGTCGATTCCTGATGTGCTCGTGATGCCGATCGTGCCTGCCGTCCATGCCGCTCCGGCGCCGTACCGCCGAGCCCACATCGCGCGACGGTCGACGACTTTCTTTGTGCCCCATGACCCTCCGGCCGCGGCGTTTCGAGTCGTCGCCCCTGGATCGGTATCCGTGTGCTTCACGAGATAGGCGCCGCCGAGTATCACCGGAACAATCAGAAACGCACCGATCACGATGAGGGTGGCGTTCATGAATAAATGTTATGGCGGTTTGCCGCGACGGAATAGAGTATCGGCATACGTCACCGCAGCATGAATTCAATCAATCGGGCGAATGCCGAGGTCGCAGCGCTCGATCTGCCTCCTGCCGTCTTCAAGACGTGCCCTTGGCAGCCTCGGGAACTCGTCGAAAAAGGTTTGCGGCAATGGCTGCGCTGTTGTGCGGCAGCCCTGCGTGACAAACAGGTCATCGGAATGCCGTCGCATGCCGTCGACGAAGCGTGGCACGGCTTCATCCTTTGCACCGCAAGGTATTCCGCATTCTGCGACAAGGCCTACGGCCGATTCCTGCATCACCACCCCGAAGGCGGCGCCCCGGAGAACACCGCTGCGACCGCCGATCCGATGCACGAACAACTTCGCCGGACGGTCATCGCGTGGTCGATGGTCGCCGAAGCCGGCGAGCGATGCGTGCTGTGGGACCTCGACAACCACGTCGGCGTCGAGGAGCCATGGGGCATCGACCCGGCAACGGGTGGCCGACATCGAGGCCGACCTCGCGCGGATCACCCAGCGGGTTTAGGTTTCCCGCCCTCGGGAAGTCGTTGACCTCATCCATTGTTGAGGTTTTACGGTGATTACATGAGTTTTGAAACGGTGGCCCGGCAATCCCTGTACCGGCAGACGCACGCCAAGGGCGGCGATCTGCGGTCGCTGGCCGACCGCAAGCTGCTGAGGCGGATATGGCGCTTCGCGGCGCGGCATCATCGCAGGCTGGGCGTGTTCGTCGGGGTGAGCGTGGTGAGCGCGCTGCTCGGTCTTGCCACCCCGCTGCTGGCAGGCCGCGTCGTCGACGAGATCGGCAAGGGCGCAGGCCGGGTGGTCGTGATGCTGGCCCTGGTGATCGCGGCGGTCGCGGTCGCAGAGGCGGGGGTATCGCTGGTGACGCGGTGGCTGTCGTCGTTGATCGGCGAGGGTCTGATCCTCGATCTACGCACGGCCGTCTTCGACCACGTGCAGAAGATGCCCGTCGCGTTCTTCACCCGCACCCGCACGGGTGCACTCGTCAGCAGGCTCGGCAACGACGTGATGGGCGCGCAGCGCGCCTTTTCGGACACGTTCTCCGGCGTCATCACCAACGTGGTGACGCTGACGCTGACCATGGTGGTGATGCTCAGGATCTCCTGGCAGGTCACGCTGCTTTCGCTGCTTCTCATGCCGCTGTTCCTGCTTCCCGCCCGCTGGATCGGGCGGACCATGGCGCGGCTGTCCCGCGAAGCCGCGGCTCACAACGCGACGATGAACACCCAGATGACCGAACGCTTTTCGGCGCCAGGTGCAACGCTGGTGAAACTCTTCGGCAGCCCGGCCACCGAGTCGCGTGAGTTCGAGGTGCGCGCCGACCGCGTCCGCGATATCGGCGTGCGCACCGCGATGCTGCAGTCGGTCTTCATGAACTCGCTGACGCTGATGTCGGCGCTCGCCCTGGCCCTGGTTTACGGACTCGGCGGCGTGCTCGCCATCGGAGGACACCTGCAGACCGGAGCGATCGTCGCGCTGGCGTTGCTTCTGACGCGGCTGTACTCGCCGTTGACGGCGCTGGCCAACGCGCACGTCGAGATCGCCAGCGCGCTGGTCAGCTTCGAGCGCGTCTTCGAGGTGCTCGACCTCGAACCGCTGATCAAGGAGAAGCCCGCCGCGGCGCCGGTGCCAGAAGGGGCGGTATCGGTCGAGTTCGACGATGTGCGGTTCTCCTACCCGTCGGCCGACAAGGTGTCGCTGGCATCGCTCGAAGAGGTCGCGGTGCTCAGCGAGAACGATGTTCGCGGGGGAGAGGAAGTGCTGCACGGTATTTCCTTCACCGCACAACCGGGCGAGATGGTCGCGCTGGTGGGGTCGTCGGGCGCAGGCAAGTCGACGATCGCGTCGCTGTTGGCCCGGCTCTACGACGTCGACTCCGGTGCGGTCCGGCTCAACGGGACCGACGTGCGCGACGTGTCCTTCGCGTCGCTGAAGGAGACCGTCGGCATGGTGACCCAGGACGGACACCTCTTCCACGAGACGATCGCGTCCAACCTTCGGATGGCCGCACCCGACGCGACCGACGACGAGCTGTGGCAGGCGCTGGAACGCGCCCGGCTCGGCGATGTCATCGGCCAGATGCCCGACGGTCTCGACACCGTGGTCGGGGAGCGCGGCTACCGGCTCTCCGGCGGTCAGCGCCAGCGGCTGACGATCGCACGGCTGCTGCTCGGCCGCTCCAGGGTGGTGGTGCTCGACGAGGCAACCGCATCGCTGGACTCTGCGTCGGAGGCGGCGGTGCAACAGGCGCTCGCCGAGGCGCTCGCGGGCCGGACCTCCATCGTGATCGCCCATCGGCTGTCCACGGTGCGCGCGGCCGACACGATCCTGGTCGTCGAGGACGGCCGCATCGTCGAACGCGGCGACCACGACCAGCTGCTGGCGCGCGGCGGCCGCTACGCCGAGCTGTACGAGACCCAGTTCGGCAAGCAGGCAGACGCCGACGATGTCGTAGCGGCGTGAGAGTCTGTAAGCACTGCTTAATAACTTGCCGCCTTGCGGATAATTGGAATTACTTTGACTGAACCGACCGCGGAGACGATGCGCGCGGCGCCCGCGATGGCGCCGCCACCGGCCCGTAAGCGCTCCAGTTCGGATCTGTGGCGGCTTCTGCCGTATCTGATGCCGTACCGCGTGCGCTGGATCGCGATGATCTCCGTCGCGCTGTTGAGCCTCGTTGCCACCGTGGCCATTCCGCTGATGACCAAGGCCGTCATCGACGGGCCCGTGCGCCATCAGGACCAGCACGGCCTCTGGGTGCTCGGCAGCGCCGCGATGGGCGTCGGCATCTCCGAGGCGGTGCTGTGGTTCATCCGGCGGTGGCTGGTGGCCCGCGGCACCATGGGCGTGGAGGCCGACATCCGAAAAGACCTCTACGCGCGGCTGCAGATCCTGCCGATGTCGTTCCACGGCCGCTGGCAGTCGGGGCAGTTGCTCTCGCGAATCATGAACGACCTGAGCACGATTCGCCGGTTCATGTCGTTCGGCATGGTCTTCCTGCTGCTCAACGTCATCCAGATCACCGTCGGTCACCGGCGATCCTGCTCGCGATGTACTGGCCGCTGGGTGTGATCGTGCTGATCTCGATCGTGCCGATCGCTGCTGACGGTGCTGCACTTCCAGAAGGAGTACACCCGGCTGTCGCGGCTGGCGCAGGACCAGTCCGGCCACGTCGCCACGCATGTCGAGGAGTCCGCGCTCGGTCTGCGGGTGGTCAAGTCGTTCGGCCGCGAAGACTATGTCTACGACCGGTTCGACGGGCAGCTCACCGACCTCTACGACACGCAGGTCGAGCCGGGTGTCGGTTTCGGCGAAGTTCTGGACGCTGCTGGAGATCATCCCGAACCTGACGCTGATCATCGTGCTGGGCCTCGGCGCCTACGCGGCGGGCCACAACTACGTGACGATGGGCACGCTGGTCGCGTTCATCACGATGATGCTGTCGCTGGTCTGGCCGATCGCATCGCTTGGGTTTCTGCTGTCGATGACGCAGGAGTCGTTCACCGCGGCGAACCGGATCGCCGAGATCTTCGACGCGCCACTCGAGATCGAGGACGGCCCAGTGGCGCAGGCGCCGGGCGGCGGCCTGCTCGAACTCGTCGACGTGGGCTTCCGGTTCCCCGATACCGACGACTGGGCGCTGCGGCACGTCAACGTCACCGTCGAGCCTGGGGAGACGCTCGCCCTCGTCGGCACGACGGGCTCCGGTAAGTCGGTGCTGGCCAGCCTGCTGTCGCGGCTCTACGACGTCACCGAGGGTGCGATCCGGATCGACGGAAACGACATCCGCGAACTGTCGCTGCCCGCGCTGCGCCAGACCGTCGCGACCGCGTTCGAGGACCCGACGCTGTTCTCGATGTCGGTCGCGGAGAACCTCCGGCTCGGCCGCCCGCACGCGACCGAGGAGCGAGCTGGCGCAGGCCATCGAGGTCGCGGCCGCGGAGTTCGTCTACGACCTGCCGTTCGGCCTCGACACCCGGATCGGCGAACAGGGCATGAGCCTGTCCGGCGGTCAGCGGCAACGGCTTTCGCTGGCCCGCGCGATCCTGGCGACGCCGAAGATCCTGGTGCTCGACGACACTCTTTCGGCTCTCGATGTGCACACCGAGGCCGTCGTCGAGGAGGCGCTGCGCCGGGTCCTGCACGCGGTGACGGGCATCGTCGTGGCGCACCGCGCGTCGACCGTCCTGCTCGCCGACAGGGTGGCGCTGATCGAGGACGGCACCATCACCCATGTCGGAACGCATGCGCAGCTGCTGGCGACGGTGCCGCAGTACCGCTACCTGCTCGCCGCCGACGACGAACTCGACGACGGCGTCGAGCGGGCCTGCGCATGGGAAGACGACGAGAACCGCAGCAGGCTCGACATGGCCCATCGGGAGCAGGAGGCCACCGATCGGGCCTGCGAGGCCCGCGACCGGAGTTCGCGCGCATCGGAGGCCGAAGGCCGATGACCGCCACAGACACCAACCCGGTCGACGTTCCCGAGGATCCCGACGAGCAGCGGATCGAGCGCTGGCGGGGCAAGTTCGACGAACAGCGCGACGACGACCTGCCTATCGATGAGTCGCTGCCGCGCAGGCGCGAGGCACGCGCGCTGCTGGTCTCACTGCTGCGGCCCTACAGCTGGACGGTCGCCTTCCTCGCCTGCATCGTCGTGGTGGAAAACGCTGCGCGCCTTTCGGTTCCGCTCCTCGTCCAGCGCGGCATCGACCACGGCATCCCGCCGATCGTCGACGGTGGGTCCGCCCACACACTGATGATGGTCGTCGGCGCGCTGTGCGTGGTCGTCGTCGTGCAGGCCGTCAGCCGGATGTTCTTCCTTCGCCGTTCGGGACGCATCGGCCAGAAGGTGCTGCTGGAACTGCGGCGACGGGTGTTCCGGCATTTCCAGCGGCTCGACATCGCGTTCCACGACCGCTACACGTCCGGCCGCGTCGTCAGCCGGTCCACCAATGACGTCGACGCGATCCAGGACATGCTCGAGACCGGCTTCGACAGCCTGATCACCGCCGTGCTCACCTTGCTCGGCACTCGCGTTCTGCTTGTGGTTCTTGATGTGCGGCTCGGGCTGATGTGCCTGGCGGCGCTTCCCGATCCTGGTCGGGCTGGTGTGGTGGTTCCGCAGCGAGTCCGCCAAGACCTACCGCGAGGTGCGCGAGAGCGCCGCGCTGGTCATCGTGCAGTTCGTCGAGACGATGACCGGCATCAAGGCCGTGCAGGCGTACCGGCGCGAGCCGCGCAACCAGCAGATCTTCGAAGACATCGCCGACCGCTATCGCGACGATCAACGAGAAGACGTTCAAGCTGCTCGCGGTCTTCATGCCCGGCGTGAAGCTGGTCGGCAACCTCACCACCGCCGTGGTGCTGCTCTACGGCGGCTACCGGGTGCTGCACGGGCAGATGACGATCGGCACGCTGACGGCCTTCCTGCTGTATCTGCGGATGTTCTTCGAGCCGATGCAGGAGATCTCGCAGTTCTTCAACACCTTCCAGTCGGCGTCGTCCGCGCTGGAGAAGCTGGCGGGGGTACTCGCCGAGCGGCCGGGCATCAAGGATCCCGAGCATCCGGTGGAGCTGGCCTCGGTGCGCGGCGACGTCGCGTTCCACGATGTGCACTTCTCCTATGTCGCCGGACGCGCGGTGCTGCCGGACCTGAACCTGACGGTGCCCGCCGGGCCAGACCGTCGCGCTCGTCGGCACCACCGGCGCGGGCAAGACGACCATCGCCAAGCTCATCGCGCGGTTCTACGACCCGACATCGGGTTCGGTGACGCTCGACGGCCTCGACCTTCGCGAGCTGACGCAGAGCGAACTGCGCAGGCACGTCGTGATGGTCACCCAGGAGAACTTCATGTTCGACGGCACCGTCGCCGACAACATCAGGTTCGGCAGGCCCGACGCCACCGACGACGAGGTGCGCGCGGCGGCCACCGCCGTTGGTGCGGACCGGTTCATCGACGCTCTGCCCGACGGGTACGACACCGACGTGGCCAAGCGGGGCGGCCGGCTGTCGGCGGGCCAGCGTCAGCTTGTCGCGTTCGCGCGGGCGTTCCTCGCCGACCCCGCGGTGCTGATCCTCGACGAGGCGACGTCGTCGCTGGACATCCCGAGCGAGCGGATGGTGCAGCGGGCGCTGGAGACGGTGCTCGCCGACCGCACGGCCCTTGTCATCGCGCACCGGTTGTCGACGGTCGAGGTCGCCGATCGCGTGCTGGTGCTCGAGCACGGCCGCATCGTCGAGGACGGCCCGCCCGGCGAACTGATCCATCAAAGCGACGGCAGATACGCCGCACTGCACCGGGCGTGGATCGAGTCGCTGGCCTGACGGGGCCGTGCCTGGGAGTCTTTCTCCTATGGCCACCAACACCGAGACGTACCGCAGCGCGCGCGACCAACTCGTCGGCCTGATCGGTGACTATCACCAGGCGGTCGACACCTTCGAATGGCCGCGGCTGACCGGCACATTCAATTGGGCCACCGACTGGTTCGACGTCATCGCCCGCGACAACGACGGCATCGCCCTCTGGATCGTCGAGGAGGACGGCGGCGAGCAGAAGGTCACCTTCGCGGAGATGGCTGACCGGTCCGACCGGGTCGCCACCTGGCTCGCGCGACAGGGCGTCGGCAAGGGCGACCGGGTGATCCTGATGCTCGGCAACCAGGTCGAGTTGTGGGAGGCGATGCTCGCCGTCGCCAAGCTTGGCGCCATCATCATGCCGACGACGGGTGCACTCGGCCCCGCCGACATCGCCGACCGGATCGAGCGCGGCGGCGCCAAATTCGTCATCGCCAACGCCGGCGACGCATCGAAGTTCGACGGTGTCGCAGGCGAATACGTGCGCATTGCGGTCGGTGATCGCGTCGAGGGTTGGCTCCGCTACGCCGATGCGTACGACGCGTCGGGCGCGGGACCGTTCAGCGCCTGCACCGACGTCGCCGATTCGATGCTGATCTACTTCACCTCCGGCACGACGAGCAAGCCGAAGCTGGTGGAGCACTCGCAGGTGAGTTACTCGGTCGGGCACATGTCGACGATGGCGTGGATCGGCGTGCGCCCAGGCGATGTGCACCTCGCGATCAGCTCGCCGGGTTGGGCCAAACACGCGTGGAGTTGTTTCTTCGCGCCGTGGATCGCCGAGGCGACGATCTTCGTCTACAACTACAGCCGGTTCGACGCGGCGGCACTCCTCGGTCAGATCAGCAGGGCAGGGGTCAACACGTTCTGCGCGCCACCGACGGTGTGGCGCATGCTGATTCAGTCCGACCTCGGTGCCAGACCCGAAGGGCTGCGCGAGATCCTCGGCGCGGGGGAGCCGCTGAACCCCGACGTCATCGCAAAGGTCGAACGGGCCTGGGGGCTCACCATTCGGGACGGCTTCGGGCAGACCGAGACGACCCTGCAGGTCGGCAACACACCCGGTGCGCCCGTGAAACCCGGTTCGATGGGGCGGCCGATGCCCGGCGTGCCGGTGGTGCTCATCGACCCTCTGACCGGTGAACTCGCCGACGAGGGCGAGATCTGCCTTGACCTCAGCCGGTCGCCGGTCAACCTGATGACCGCCTACCTCGGCGACCCGCGCCGCAACGAAGCGGTGATGTCGGGCGGTTACTACCACACCGGCGACGTCGCGAGCCGTGACTCGGACGGCTACATCACCTATGTCGGCCGCACCGACGACGTCTTCAAGTCATCGGACTACAAGGTGTCGCCGTTCGAGCTCGAAAGCGTGCTCATCGAGCATCCGGCCGTCGTCGAGGCGGCCGTCGTTCCGCAACCGGACGAAACCCGGCTCGCGGTGCCCAAGGCGTATGTGGCGATCGCCGAAGGGTGGGAGGAGAGCGCCGAAACCGCAAGGCAGATCATGGAATACGCGCGCGATCACCTGGCGCCCTATCTCAAGGTTCGCCGTGTCGAGTTCTATGAGCTGCCCAAGACGATCTCGGGCAAGATCCGCCGCGTCGACCTTCGTCGCAGAGAGGATGCCGCACACGCCGACGGCACGCCGATCACGACCGAGTACCGGTACGAGGATCTGCTGTCGTAGTGACGTTGAGACTGCACTGGCAAGCACGACGCACACGTTCGACAACTTCTCGCGGACGATTGCCCGCAACAACTCGAACGACAATCCATCCGAGCGACTGAATGTACTCGAGTCGGATGATGTCTTTGCGATAGTCGGCGGTGTTCTTGCGATGGTGCTCGCCGTCGTACTCCACCGCCACCAGGATGTCTTCCCACCCCATGTCGAGGTAGTAGCGCGGGAGTCCATTCGGACCCGGCACGGGAATCTGCGTGTCTGGTCGTGGAAATTCGTTGTCCAGCAACAGCAATCGAACTCGGGTTTCCTGCGGGGACTCTGCACCGGCGTCGACCAGTTCGAGAATCTTGTCCAGACGCCGGATGCCTCGATGCCGAGGGTGCCGTCGCGCCAGCTCTTGCACGTCCTCGTTCTTGAAGTGCGTGGCGGACGCCAATGCGTCCAAGCGGGCGACCGCTTGGCCGACGCGGCCACTGAGGGCCAAGTCGAACGCGGTGCGCTCGACCGTCGTCAGCGCCATCCCGCGCCGGGTGATGACTTCGTCGTCGGGCAGTGCAGTGTTGCGGGTGATGACGCCAGCTGTACCACGATGATTCGGCAAGATCAGCTCGATCGGCACGTCGGCGTCGACCCACTTGGCTCCGTGTAGCGCGGACGCGGCCAGCCCGCAGACAACACCGCGGCGCCGCGACCACAACCAGGCGGCGGCAATGCGGTCTTCCAGCGTCAACTCCGCTCGCTTCAACGCATAGACGTCGGGATGTAAGCGGCGGTAGTACGCCCGCAACTCGGTGACGCGTCAACGTGCCGGCTGCCAGCGCCTCACTGCCGATCAACACCGTCACCGTCGCAGCGTGACACCTCTCGGGCATCCGTCGCCGAGTCCATCCACAGCCCTGTTGAGACTGCAATGGCGCAGACAGAAGTGCGAGTAGGGTCCGCCGTCAGCGCAGTCTCAACGCGCGCCTGCTCAGGCCAGAAGCGTTTCGAGCTTGTCGTTGGTCTTGCGCAGCTGCGAACGCATCACGCCGATGATCTTCTCCCGCGCCCGCGGGCTGACCGTCGCCGTCGAGTGGCTGAGGATGTTGAGCCGGGCGGAATCGAGCCACGCCATCATCTCGGGCTCGTCGAACCAGCGGATCTGATTCTCGTTGTAGGTGTGCATCATTCGCAGCCAGTCCAGCGGAACCTCGGGGTTGGGAATGGGTGCGCAGAGCGCGTTCCTGGTGTCGTCGTCGGTGTAGGCCGCTTCGACGTGGCCGATCAGCGCGGCGCTGAACACCGGCTGGCAGGTGCGCACCGTCTGCAGCGTGATGCGCTCGCCGTCGAATACGGAGGTCACGTCGCCGCGGCCGAGACCCACTGCGGTGCAGTCGATGTAGAGCGCCGACCCGGCGACCGGGACAGCGCCTCCTTCGAGCACCACACGGCCCGGTTCGATCGCCTGCACGTGTCCCATCCGCACCACATCGTCGACCCGTCGAAGCTGCTCGAGTTCGGCCCGCGACACGATGGCGCAGCGGTACATGTCGGGTTGCACCGACTCGTCGATGCGCAGCAGCGATTCGGCGTCGGCCAGCCGGGCGAAGAGGTCGTCGACGGATTCGGCGTTCTCGACGGACTTCAGCTGGCCGGTGACGTCGGCGAGCACGTTCTTGGTGAACTGCGGTCCCGGCTGGATGTTGGCGCGGTTGAGCAGCCACGAGTCGCGGGGCTTGATCCAGGTGAGCCGTTCGGGTGCGATGCCGTGCCGCAGCAGCCACAGGCAGGTGTCCATCGAGGTCTTGCCCGCGCCGACGATCACGTACCGGTCGTGGGCGGCGCGGCGGGGCAGATCGTTCGGCGGTATGCAGTCGACCCCCTGTGCGACCTCATAGGGCGGCCGCCGCATCGACGGCACCGTGATGCCGACGAAGGTCGAGTCGACGATCCTGCGCGCCGCGACGTCGACGTCGTCACCGCCGAGGGTGCGGATCCGCCCGTCGCCGAGGTACTCGCTCATCGGGAAGTACGAGACCCGCCCCGTCGGCAGCAGCTGTTGGTGCATGACCGCGTCGAAGTAGGCGCACACCTCCGCGCCGCCTGCGAGCTCGTAGTAGCCCTTGTTCAACCCGGCGCTGTCGATGGTGTCGCCGCCGAGCGGCCGCGAGTTCACGCCGTAGTAGGCCGAGGGTTGGTGCAGCCGCACGAAGGGATACGCGGAGTTCCAGTGCCCGCCGGGCGAATCGTTGCGGTCGACCATGACGACGGTGGCGTCGGTCTCGCTGACCAGCGTGTCGACGAACGCCATCGCCGTCGCACCCGCCCCGATCACCAGGTAGTCGGCTTCGATCGTCGCCAAACTGCTGCCCTCCCGCGGGAGATGCTATCGGTCTCGCGACCCCGCCCAATCAGCGGTAGACGAGCCCGCTCAGCCGCATCGCCAGTGCCCGACGGACGGCGGGTACCCGTCCGGCCATGCCGATCGCCGCGTTGCGGATGGGGCGAAGGCCACGCGGCAGCGTCGCGAGCCGGGTCAGCCGGTCGGTCAGCGAGACGACTCCGCTGGCGATCGGACGGCGGGCGGCGCTGTACTCGTCGAGCGCGGTGTCCGGACCGCCTGCGAGCACGGTGGCGAGCGCGTCGGCCAGGACGACGGCATCCTGGATGCCCAGGTTCATGCCCTGCCCACCCGCCGGGCTGTGCACGTGCGCGGCGTCGCCTGCGATCAGCAGCCGCCCTGCGCGGTACGTGTCGGCGACGCGGTGGTGGATACGGAAGCGCGAGCTCCACACCACGTCGGTGACGACGATCCGCCCTGCGCCGGGTCCGCGTTCGTCGAGCACCCGCTGCACGAACTCGGCAGACGGTTCCTCTGGCGCGTCGACGACCGGCGCCACGATGCGGTAGCTGCCGTCCGGCAGTGGGGCGACGACCGTCAAACCGGCTGTGGCCCAGAACAACACGACCTCCTCGATCGGCTTCTCGCCGTCGAGGTGGACATCGGCCAGGATGAACGACTCGCCGTATGCGCCGCCGTGGAAGCCGATGCCCGCCTGTTCGCGAACCGAGCTGTGGATGCCGTCTGCGCCCACGACGTAGCGGGCCCGGACGACGTCGCCGTCGTCGAACGTCGCCGTGACGCCGTCGTCGTCCTGCACGACCGACGTCAGGGACTCCGAACGAACCACGGATCCGCCGAGTTCGAGCAGCCGGTCGTTCAACAATGTCTCCGTGACGTTCTGAGGGATCAGCAGCGTGTACGGGTAGTCGGTCGGCAGCCCACTGAAGTCGAGGTTCATCAGGACGCGGCTCCGGTCGCGGATGGTGAACCGCGGCGCGTGGACGCCCTCCTTGACCAACCGCCTCGTCACGTCGAGGGCCTCGAGGACTTCGAGGGTGCGGGCATTGACCGCCGCCGCACGCGATGTGTGGGCGGCCGTCGGCTGGGCGTCGACGATCGTCGTGGCGATACCCCGTTTGATGAGCGAGGCGGCCAGCGTCAGGCCGGTGGGGCCGGCCCCGACGACCAGGACATCGGTGTCATATGTGCTGTTCATCGTGCATCTCCTTTGTTTGCCAACACTTGTTGGCATAACTATGCGCCCGATTTCCCACTATGTCAACAGTTGTTGGCATACACTTGTTGGCATGCGTAGATCCTCTGCAGAAACCAAGGCGGTGATCCTGGCCGCGGCCAGGGAGCGGTTCGCCCAGTCCGGCTTCGAACGCGCCACCATCCGGGCGATCGCCGCCGACGCGAACATCGACCCGTCGATGGTGATGCGGTACTTCGGCAACAAGGACCAGCTCTTCGCCGCCGCCGCCGACTTCGACCTGGACTTTCCCGATATGGCAGGCATCGCCGCCGACGAGATGGGCGCGCGGATGGTCGCGCATTTCATGAACCGCTGGGAACGCGACGAGGCATTGATCGTGCTGTTGCGGTCGAGCACCACCAACGCCGACGCGGCCGCGCGGATGCAGGCGATCTTCGCCGCGCAGCTGCTGCCCGCGATCGCGAAGGTCAACGCGGTCGATCCGGCACGCAGCGCAGGGCTGATCGCGTCGCAGATGCTCGGCCTCGCGCTATGCCGCTACGTGCTGCGGCTGCCGCCCGTCGTCGCAATGCCCCGCGACGAGGTCGTGTCGTGGCTCGGACCGACTATTCAGCGGTACCTGTCTTAGGTTGTGCACGACAATGGCGGGATGCCATTGGTCGCGCGGCGTATCGCAGCGGGACTGGCCGCGGTCTCGGCGGCGCTGCACACGGTCATGCTCGGCCATGCGGGCAACGTGGCGTCGACGGTGCTGATCGCGGTCATGGCCGTGGTCTGCCTGTACTGCGCGCGCGAACTGTGGCTGTCAGGGACGACGCGGGCGTGGACGTTGGTCGCAGTGATGAACCTCGCCATGGTCGCCGTGCACCTACCGATGTCCGGCGAACACCACGTCACGCACGCGACGGTGCAAGCCGTTGTGCCGCAATCGATTGTCATGACGCTCGCCATGGCTCTCTCGATGGTCGAGGTGCTGATCGCCGTCGCGGTGCTGTGGTTCCGCAGCCGTGGCAACGCGCGGGCGATCAGAAGACCGGAATAGCGCAGCCTCAACCCAAACCGATGCGGCGGTAGCGCTCCAGCCTGGCCGCAAGGCGTTGCTCGTCCGGGATCGCGCGCAGCCGGTGCAGCTCACCGGCGATGACGGCGGAGAGCCGCTTGGTGAACTCGACCGGTTCGTCCGCCGCGTCAGGATGCTCACCGACGACGACGTCGACGATGCCGTCGCGCAGCAGATCCGCCGACCGAACACCCTGTGCGGCAGCAAGTTCGGGGGCATGGTCGACATCGCGGAAGACGATCGCGCTTGCGCCCTCCGGCGGTAGCGGCGCGAGCCATCCGTGCAGCGCGGCCAGCACCCGATCGGCGGGCACCATGGCCAGCGCGGGCCCGCCGCTGCCCTGCCCGAGCAACACCGACACCGTCGGCGTATCGAGGGTGACCAGATCGGCGAGGCACCGCGCGATCTCGCCGGCCAGACCGCCCTGTTCGGCTTCGGCCGACAATGCGGGCCCTGCCGTGTCGATGACCGACACCAGCGGCAGCTTCAGCCCCGCGGCAAGCGCCATGCCGCGGCGGGCTTCGCGCAGTGCGACGGGACCAACGAGGCCGCCGACGACACGTTGTTGGCCGAGCACGACGGCGGGTTGGCCGCCGAACCGGGCCAGCGCGAGCAGCGTCGTGGCGCCCTCGCCGAATGTGGTGCCGGACAACAAGGCCCACTCCGTCGCGCCATGCCGAAGCAGTTGCGCGACACCGGGGCGGTCCGGCCGCCGCGAGGCCTCAACCGAATCCCATGCGGGCACATCGGGCAACGGCTCGGTCGGCGGCGCGGGCGGCGGAGGCTCGGGTGGGTCGGCGACGACCTTCAGCGCCCGGTCGAGGACGCCGCGAAGACGGTCCAACGGGACGACGGCGTCGATGACGCCGTGCCGCTGCAGGTTCTCCGCCGTCTGAACGCCTTCGGGAAAGCGCTCGCCGTAGAGGTGCTCGTAGACGCGCGGGCCGAGGAAGCCGATCAGCGCGCCCGGCTCGGCGACCGTGATGTGGCCAAGCGAGCCCCACGACGCGAACACCCCGCCGGTGGTCGGGTGGCGCAGGTACACCAGGTAGGGAAGGTGGGCCCGCTTGTGCAGCTCGACGGCCGCGGCGATCTTCACCATCTGCAGGAACGCGACGGTGCCCTCCTGCATGCGGGTGCCGCCCGAACTCGGCGACGCCAGCAGCGGCAGGCGTTCGGCGGTGGCCCGCGCAACGGCGGCGGTGATGCGCTCGGCCGCGGCCACCCCGATCGAGCCGGCCAGGAAGTCGAACTCGCACGCCACCACCGCGACGCGCCGCCCGAGGACGCGGCCCTCGCCGGTGATGACCGATTCGTCGAGGCCGGTCGCGGCCTCGGCCTCGGCCAGCTCGCGGCGGTAGTCGTCGCTGCGCGCCACGGGCACCGGCGGGGTGTCCCAGCTAAGGAACGATCCCTCGTCCAGCACGGCATCCCGCAGCTCAAGGGCACCGATCCGGCTCACAGGGTGACCCTAATAGGCTGGACCCCATGATTGGTGTGACCCGCGACGGCCACGTGATGACTTTGGAGATGCAGCGCGCCGAGCGCCGCAACGCGCTCAACGGCGCGCTTGTCGACGGACTGCGCGAAGCGATCGAGAAGGCGGCCTCCGAAGACGTCCGCGCCATCGTGCTGACCGGCCAGGGCCATGTGTTCAGCTCCGGCGCGGACCTCACCGACCCCCAGGGGGTGGCCGACGAGCTACCCGACAAGGCCAAGGCGTTGAACCTCGCGATCGACGCGGCGCCCATTCCCGTCATCGGCGCGATCAACGGACCGACGATCGGCGCAGGCGTCATCCTGTCGATGATCTGTGATCTCCGCGTCGTCGCGCCAGAGGCGTACTTCCAGTTTCCTCTCGCGAAATACGGTCTGGCGCTGGATAACTGGAGCATCCGCAGGTTGACCTCACTGGTCGGTGCGGGCCGGGCAAGAGGCATGCTGTTAGGTGCCGAACGGCTCACGTCCGACGTCGCGCTGCAGACCGGGATGGCCAACCGGATCGGGACGTTGGCCGATGCGCAGGCCTGGGCCGCGGAACTCGCCGGCTTCGCTCCGCTGGCCCTTCAGCACGCCAAACGGGTGCTCAACGACGACGGCGCCTATGACGACCCACGGCCCGTGCACCAGGAGCTGTTCGACAAGGCGTGGGGCAGCCAGGACGTGATCGAGGCGCAGGTCGCCCGCATCGAGAAGCGGCCGCCGAACTTCAAGGGAGCCTGATCACCCATGCTTGGCGCTGCGCTGCGGTTCGCGGTCGGGACGGCCACCGTCGCAGCCAGCGGCTGGGTGCTGCGGGCGCTGCAGGGATCGCCGACCGCGGTCGGTGCTCGCCCGGATGAGATCTGGCCCGTCGCACGGCGCTCGCCGAACTATCGGGACGGGGTGTTCGTCAACGTCGATCCGGCGACGGCGATAAACCTGGAAGGTGAGCAGCGCAGCCTGCTCCTTCGGCAGCTCGTCGGCTCGCGTGTCGTGACGCGGCCGGAGAAGCCCATCCCGCTGGCCGTACCGCCCACGGTCGACACCACACCACTTGACCTCGCGGTCAGCTGGTACGGCCACGCCACGGCACTCGTCGAGGTCGACGGCTACCGCGTGCTCACCGATCCGATCTGGAGCAGGCGGTGCTCGCCGTCACGAACGGTGGGCCCCGAGCGGATGCACGAGGTGCCGGTGCCGCTCGAAGCGCTGCCTGCGCTGGACGCCGTGATCATCAGCCACGACCACTACGACCACCTCGACATGGACACCATCGTCGCGCTGGCCAAGAGCCAACGGGCGCCGTTCGTCGTGCCCCTCGGAGTCGGCGCACATCTGCGGAAGTGGCACATCCCCGAGCACCGCATCGTCGAACTCGACTGGCACGAGAGCCACACGATCGGCGATCTGACGCTGGTGTGCACCCCTGCCCGGCATTTCTCCGGGCGGCTGTTGACCCGCAACACCACGCTGTGGGCGTCCTGGGTGATCATCGGTCCGCGGCACCGGGCGTTCTTCGGCGGCGACACCGGCTACACGAAGAGCTTCGCCGAGATCGGGAAGGATCACGGGCCGTTCGACGTGTCGCTGCTGCCCGTCGGCGCCTACCACCCCGCGTGGCCCGATATCCACATGAACCCGGAAGAGGCCGTGCGAGCCCATCTCGACGTCGCAGAAGCCGGAAAGGGTCTGCTGCTGCCGATCCACTGGGCGACGTTCCGGCTCGCCCCGCACCCGTGGGCCGAGCCCATCGAACGACTGCTCGCCGCGGCAGATCCCGCGGGTGTCGAGGTGGTCGTGCCGCGCCCGGGCGAACGGGTCGATCCCGCGACGCGCGCAGCTCGCCCCGTCCCGCAGTGTTCGACCCTTGGTGGCAGCGATAACCGGCTAGCGTGCTGGCTGTGATCAGAGCCCGCATCGCGTTTGCCCCGTTCATCGTTCTCGCCGCGGTGATATCGATGGTGGCTGCGTGCGATTCCGGACCCGCCGAAGAGTCGAAGCCGTCAGCAGAGGAACCGAAGCCGGCGCTCTCGGATGTGCCGCCGCCGTTGGTGCCAGGGGTGCCGCTGCCGGACAACGCCATTGAGAACGCCGTCGCCAAGCTCGACGGAATCGCCGACGACCTGATGAAGAAGTCCGGCATACCCGGTCTGGCGGTGGCTGTCGTGCACGGCGGGAAAACCATCTACGCCAAGGGCTTTGGTGTGAGCGATATCAAGACCGGGGACAAGGTCGACGCGGATACGGTGTTCCAGCTCGCTTCGGTGTCGAAGTCGATCTCCTCGACGGTGGTGGCCC
>CAWHIZ010000036.1:0-187741 GCA_963829405.1 uncultured Actinomycetota bacterium | reverse complement strand
TCCGCCGGGACCGACACATAGTTCCACTTCCGTTTTCGAGGGGAACTGGGTGCCGTGAGATTACGTGCCGTCATGCCGAAAGCTCCGCGGCCGCCAAGGAGTTCACGGTGAAGGTGTTCGGCGTTGCCGTTGCCGTCGTCGCTGTGTTGGCCGCAGGGTGCTCCGGCGGTGAGGAGGCGCCCGTGACCGTGACCAAAACCACGACCTCGTCGGCGGTCTCGTCCACGCGAACTCCACCCCCCACCAGCACGACTGGTGCGCCGGCGTCGTCTGGTTCCAAGACTCCGGCGACACCGGGCACGCCGGCACCGGGCGCGCCGCCGCCGAACACCGACTTCGGGGGCACCTGCGAGGGACTAGAGCACTGCCCGACCGTGCAAGGGGTTCCGCCGGGCAACACCGACTTCGGCGGCACCTGCGAGGGACTAGGAGCACTGCCCGACCGTTCCCGCCGCACCGCCTGCACCCGCACCGCAGCACGAGGCCGACTTCGGCGGCACCTGCGAAGGCCAGGAACAGTGCCCGGCGGGCGGATAGCCGCAGTCACACCTACAGGTAGTCGCAGCAGAAAACCACGTAGTCCTGGTCGCAGCCGCCCTCAAATACAGGTAGGGCAGCACGGGGCACAGAACCCTTCTGTGCGCCCAAGATTGCACGAGAACGACCCGCGTGACCGGTCGCAGACCACACGGTCGAGAAGAGGAAAGATCATGTCAATCATCAGCTTTCGAGCACCCACCGCAATCTCCGCAGCGGGTATCGCCGCGGGGGTCTTCGTCGCCCTGAGCCCCGTCGCACACGCCGACGGTCAATGGGGGGCGTGTGCGGCGCCGGCCGACGCCACACTGACCCAGGTCGCGATCTGTTCGGGCGATTACGGCGAACCCGACCAGGCCACGGCCGAAAGACTCGCGCTGCAAACATGTAACAACCCGGCTCGAGCGGCCCGGCGATGCACTGTGGTGGTCAGCTTCACGGACTGCGGCGCGATCGCTGCCAACGGGAGCCAGTGGGCCGGGGGCAGAGGCCTCACGCGGGAGGATGCGGAACAAGACGCCGTGAGAAATCTGGCCAACGGCAACATCGCCAAGTCGGCGTGCGTCTGGCCAGGCCCGGCGCCGGCGCCAGGCTGATCGCCTCGGATTCGACCTTCCGTATAGAAGAGCCTGAAAACGAGCGTCGCGCCGGCATAACCCGTCACAGACCACACGATCGAGAAAAGGAAAGATCATGTCAATCATCAGCTTTCGAGCACCCATCGCAATCTCCGCAGCGGGTATCGCCGCGGCGGGCGCCGCCATCGTCGCCCTGAGTCCCATCGCACACGCCGACGATCAATGGATGGCCTGTGCGGCGCCGGCCAGCACCGGCCAGAGGGCGATCTGTTCCAGAAACCCGTTGCCCGACCAGGCCACGGCCGAAAGAGCCGCGCTGGGCGAGTGCAACTTCCCGTCGCAAGATTATCGGCGCTGCAGCTTGTTGGTCAGCTTCACGGACTGCGGCGCGATCGCTGAAAACGGAAGTCAGTGGGTGGGGGGCCGGGGCCCAACGCAAGATGATGCAGATCAAGACGCCCTGAACCAGCTGGCCAACAGCACTGTCCGGCAGAACGTGTGCGTCGCTCCGGGCTGATCGCCCACCGCCGAACCGACAGTCAAAATTGAAGTCTCGGCTGGTGCGCCTGTATTCCTGATGTTCGAGGTTCGCGAGCAACGCGTCGACGACTGCGTCTCGAGCCGAGTAGAACGGTACTAATCGAGAGAAGATCACGGGATAAATCCCCCCGCCCTGCTGTGCTGACGCGTTTCGCGTTAATCTTTCGTCCGCGGTGGGGTGCCGCGTTTGCTAGGAGGGACTACATGCGCTCTTTCAGCGTGGCCGTGGTCGCCACGGTTCAACCATCTTCGGTTTCTCCGGCGTGGCTGTAGCGGCGCCGAAGGACTACTGCGCCGAACTCAAGGGCGGCAATACCGGCAGCACGTGTGTGATCCAGCTGTCCGACCCCGCGTACAGCGTCGATATCACCTTCCCGCTCGACTACCCCGACCAGAAGTCCGTCGCCGACTACATCTCCCAGGCGCGCGACGGGTTCCTCAACACGGCCAAGTCCGGCGCGCCGCGCGATACGCCGTATTCGTTGAGCATCAAGCCGACGGAATACACCTCGGCGATTCCCCCGCGCGGCACGCAGGCCGTGGTGTTCAAGGTGAACCAAAACCTCGGCGGCACGAGTCCGCAGACAACGTGGAAGGCGCTCAACTGGGACCAGACCTATCGCAAGACCATCATCTGGACGGCCGCGCCAGACGACAAGGAAAATACGCCGTTGTGGCGTGTGGACGATCCGCTCAAGACAGTAGGACCCCATCGTCGCGGCTGAACTTCAAAAGCAGCTGGCGCCTGCGCCGCCGCCCGCCGCACCTCCCGCGGAACCGGGACAGCCGGCTGCGGCTACGCCGACGACCACGACGACAGCGACAACACCGCCGCCGTTGCCGATCGCCCAACCGGCGCTGTACAACACCGCCAACTATCAGAACTTCGCGGTGGTCAACGACGGCGTGATTTTCTTTTTCGACCAGGGAGTGCTGTTGCCCGCGTCATATGGAGCGTTGCAGGTGCTGGCGCCCCGGTCGGGGATCGACCCCATGATTGCGTAACTACTCGAAACGAGTGGAGCTAAAGGATTCGAACCCCTGACCCCCCGCCTTGAGCTGCAGCAAGTGATGGACTCGGCTAATCGGCCATGATGAAGGAATGGCAGAGCATGGCCCGTGGCCAGCAGGCCAGCCTGGGTATACCTCACCGCCGGGCGGCCCGACGTCGGCGCGTTCCCGACGATTGTCAGTCTGGCCACGCCATCCGCAATCGATGATCCTGATCGCGGTGATCGCGATCAGCTTGCTGACCGCAGGCTTACTCGCCGGCGAGTTGTATGCCCGCCATCGCGCCGAGAGCGTGGTCGCCGCCGCCGTCGAATGCGCAGTGCGCAATCATCAGCGAGTGTCATTCGGCACCACTCCGTTTCTGCTGCAGCTCGCAACCAGCCATTTCACGGACATTTCGATCCACACCGCGGGCAATCAAATCGGCGACGCGCAAGGCATGAAGGCCGACGTGTGGCTCGACGATGTCCGCATCAGCGGCGCCCCCGGAGACACGGCCACCGTGGGCGCCCTGGACATGGTCATCACCTGGAGCGCCGACGGCATGAACCAGAGCATCCAGGCCACGACTACGCCGTTGCGTGGTCTGGTCACCAAGGTCCAGGCCGATTCGGACGACGGCACACTCACGCTGCGAGGCGACCTCGGAACCATCACCACCAAACCACGGGTCGTTGGCGGCCGAGATACGCTGCAGGTGGCCGATATCACTGGACTGAGTTCGGTGCTGCCACGCAACATCGTGCAGTCCGCGCTGGACGAGCTTACTGGCCGCCTGACCGAGAACGATCCGATTGGCATCCAAGCCGACAGCGTGCAGATCACGAAATACGGTGTGACAGCGCACTATTCGTCCCGCGAGTTGTCGATACCGCGGTACAGCCAGGCCGACCCTGGTGACAACGAGACTGCACTTAACGAGAAGCCCTGCTTTGCAAATTTCTAGGGCATCGCAGACATGCATCGTTGAAATATGATTCACACCGATGAAGCTGACAGCAGTGCAGGCCATCTATTCGCAGTATGCGAAGGACTACGACCGCGAATTGCGCGATGACATGCACTACCGCGCCTACGCGGAGGTGCCACAACTAGTCATCGACACACTGGATCACAAGGACCGTGTCAACGTCCTCGATCTAGGCTGCGGCACGGGGCTCAGTTCGATGCTCTTTTTTGAGCAGGGTTGGCAAGTGACCGGGATCGAGGGCACCCGCGCGATGATTCAGCAGGCGCGAAAGCTCCCGTACAAGAAACTCGTTCAGCAGGATCTGGAGTTGCCCTGGCGGGTAGCGGATAATTCGTTTGACGCGATCGTTTTGGTTGGAGTGATGGAATACATCGGCCGCCCCGACTCCCTTTTCGGTCAGGCGTCGAGAAAGCTGCGTAAGGGTGGGCTGATGGGAGTAAGCGTGCCCTATAAGAACAAGGCGTGTTCGGATGCCGGTCTGAAGTCCTATTACAAGCAGGAGATTGCGCCGATGCTGTCCAAGGCAGGCTTCAGAACGGAGTGCTCGCGCCGAACCCTGGGATATCAGGACAATGGCCGCGCAATCCACTACGTGAACTATCTATTGCGCAAACGATAAATCAAGGTCTTACGCTCGCGCCGCTTTACTTCGGTTGTGCTGCAGCATTTTCACTCACACTTACCCGTCGCGTCTAGGGTGGCGTCATGGGTGCTGGAACCTTCGCCGCCAACGCGGTGGACGACGTCATGGACCGATCCGTCGTCATCGGCTATACGAAGATCGGTTCACTGGTTCGCCGGCGGTTCTGGCCTGCCGATCCCCGAGCGCATCGATGTCCGACAAGCGGGTTGTGGTGACGGGCGCTACCTCAGGCCTCGGCGAGGCGATGGCGTTGTCGTTCGCAAGGCTCGGCGCCGCCGTGCACCTGCTTGGGCGCAACCCGGAGAAGGTGGCGGCGTCGGCGATGAAGGTCCGCAATGCGGTGCCGACGACCGACGTCATCGAAGAGGTCTGCGATGTCTCCGACCTAAACGCCGTCCGCACGTGGACCGCCGACCTTTCGGAACGGGTCACCTCGCTGCACGGCCTCGTCCACAACGCGGGCGCGATGCCGCCCGAGCGTGAGGAGTCGGCACAGTGCCATGAAATGGCTTTTGCTCTACATGTTCTCGGACAACACCTCATGACCGAGGGTCTGCTGCCGCTGTTAACCGCCGCAGACGGATCATCGGTGGTGTTCATGTCGTCCGGCGGGATGTATAGCGCGCCGCTGGTCGACGATCTGGAGTACACCGACGGCGAGTACCGCGGAATCAGGGCCTACGCCCGGACGAAGCGGAGGCAGGTGGTGCTCGCGGACGCGTGGGCCCGACGGGTCGCAGGCAGTGGCGTATCGGTCGAGAGCATGCATCCCGGTTGGGCGGAGACGCCTGGTGTCGCCGACTCCCTGCCCACGTTCCGCAAAATCACCGGGCCGCTGTTGCGCGACGCCGAAGACGGGGCCGACACCGCGGTGTGGCTGGTATCCACCCGCCCACCATCGAAGTCTCCACATTTCTGGCACGACCGCGCGCAACGACCAACGACGATCGGTTGGCAGCGCGCCGAAGACCCGAAGAAAGTCGCGCACTTTCTCGGCGAGGTCTCCTCGATGACCGACACCTCGCCCGACTGGGCTTGACGACATGGTGCGTGCCCCCGTCTTCACCGCGATAGACGAGTTCGTCGACGCATTCCACGACCAACACCATGCTCCAGGCATCCAACTCGGTGTCCTTGTGAACGGCGAAGTCGCCTACTTCACCGGGAGAGGCGTAACCGATTGCGCTACGGATGCGCCCGCTGGTGAGGAGGGCGTGTTTCGAATCGCGTCGATGTCGAAAAGCTTCACCGCGGCAGCTGTACTCCAACTGCGAGACCAGAAATTCTCAGGCCTTAGACGAACCCGTCAGGTCGTATCTGCCTCGAGCACAGGGACTTCGTCTGCCCACCGCGGACTCACCTGAGATCACCGTGCGTCACTGTCTGACTATGAGTAGCGGTTCTGCCCACCGACGATGCGTGGGCAGACCGCAAGGAGCCCATGACACAGGCGACGTTCGACGAGATGCTGGCAAATCGGGTTAAAGCGATCTACTCGCCAGGTGCCGCATTCGTTTACTCCAACCTCGGCTACGCAATCCTCGGCCGCATCATCGAAGCAGTAACCGCTATGTCGTTCGTCGACTACGCCACAAAATACCTACTCGAACCCTTGGAAATGAACAGCACCACCTACGACTACCGTTCGGTACCCCTTGCGCGCCTTGCCAAAGGCTATAGGCGGACCAGCGCCAGCTCATGGGAACTGCAACCCTTTACCTCGCCAGGGAGCTTCTCTGCGATCGGCGGAGTTCTCAGCACCGTGAGCGACATCGCACGGTGGGTGCACTGGCTTGCCGACGCCTTCCCTGCCCGCGACGACACAATGCAGAACGTCTTGTCGCGGTCCTCCCGTCGAGAGATGCAACAGGGACATCGTCTTCTGCCCGCAACGCTTCTCGACGACGAGCCCGAGGAATTTAGACAGATCGTCTGTGGGCCCTTTGCATACGGATATGGACTTTTCGTGGACAGTCCACCGGGCGGCGACATGATCAGCCATCATCGCGGAGGCTATCCCGGCTTCGGGTCGTGCATGGCCTGGCAGCAGGACAGCGGGGTGGCTGTCGTCGCCCTCGCCAACGGCACTTACGCCCCAGTTCACGTGCCCGCACGTGCGGCGCTCAATGCTCTGCTCGACCAGCAGCAGTCGCACTTAAGGCCTATTCCGGAGCAACCGGAGATGAGAGCCTTTTCGGGAACTGATCGAACGAACCGTGAGCAACCCGCTGACCCTTCATGACCCGGCGTACGCCGCCAATGTGCTGCTCGATATCCCCCTGGAGGAACGTACGTCAGCGATCCGAGACGCGCGAGATTTGGTGGGTGAACGCACTGGCCAGCTAGAGATATTGCAGCATTCGCCAAACGAAGCCACCTTCCGCTTCCCTTCGACGAACGGACGGATCGACGTCACGGTTGCACTAACCCCGACAGTGCCACCGCAAATTCAAACCTGGTCTCTGAGAGCAGTTGCCGCGAGCGCTGACTAGCCATCACATTCATTGGGGTGCTGGAAACAGTCCAACATCGTAAACCGCCTAGTCCAAACGAGTGGAGCTAAGGGGATTCGAACCCCTGACCCCCACACTGCCAGTGTGGTGCGCTACCAACTGCGCCATAGCCCCGTGATGTTGTGCTCATCGAAGCTACACCACCTGCAGTTAGCCTTCAAAGTCGCTGGTCACGGGACTTCGCCACCGGCCTCCGGGCCGATCGCGCGCATGGGTGTCGGACGAACGGGCGGCAGGCCGCGCGTCTCCGGCGCGAACACCCACCCGATCGCGGCCACCAGCAGGATGCCGCCGCTGACCAGGAAAGCCATGGCGAACGATCCATGCTCGGCCACCTGGCCGACCGCAAGCGATCCGACGATCGAGCCCAGGTCCGCCATCATCTGGAACGTCGCGACCGCGGTTCCGCCGCGGGATTTGTTGCCGACGATGTCGGCCACCGCCGCCTGCTGCGGCGAGACGAAGACGCCGGTCGCCGCGCCGGTCACCAGGGCCGCCGCCAGGAACACCGGCAGCGAGGTCGTGTACCCGACCAGAACTGTGGCGCCCGCCGACACCGTCAGGCCGACGATGAGCAGCTTGCGCCGCCCCACCTTGTCGGACAGGTACCCGCTGGGGATGACGGCCAAGATGTTGCCGATCGCGAACGTCGCCAGCGCCAAACCCGCGAAGCCCGCGCCGTAACCCAACCCTTCGACGACGAACAGTGGGACCAGCGCGATGCGCAAACCGAATGCCGCCCAGCCCGTCGCGAAGTTGGAGAACAGCGCGGCGCGATACGCCCTGTGACGCAACACCGTCCGCAGCGAGACAGCCGGCTCCGTCGTCGCTTCCGGCAGCGCCACGGCGGAATTGCGCAGGCTGATGAAGACCACCGCCGCGGCCACCAGCAGTGCTGCGCCGTAGATCAGGAACGGCGCGGCCAATCCCAGGCCGACGGTCAAGCTGCCCAACACCGGACCGCCGACAGACCCGATCAGGAAGCCCGACGAGAACATGCCCGCGACGCGGCCACGCGCGTCCGGCGGTGAGATCCGGATCATCAGACCCAGCGACGACACCGTGAACATCGCCGAGCCCAGGCCGCCGAGCGATCGGAAAAGCGATTAGCTGCCAATATGTTTCGGCAAAGGCACACGCGCCTGTCGACAACGCCACGATCACCAGACCGCTGACGTAGACCCGCCTCTCCCCCACCCGTTGCACCAGCATTCCGGCGGGCGGCGCGGCGACCAGACGCATGAGCGCGAACGCGGTGATGACGAATGTGGCAGCGCTGATGCTGACACCGAAGTGCCGCGCGTACTGCGGAAGAACCGGAGCGACCACACCGTAGCCAAGCGCCACGACGACATTGGCCGCGATCAGCAGCCATACTTCGCGCGGCAGTGGCTCCTTGGGTTCAGTTGTCTCAGTACGACAGTCGCTCTCCGAACTCACGCGATGACCTTGTTCACCACTTCTCGCGCGGCTTCCTGTACCTCGGCGAGATGCTCGGGCCCCTTGAAGGACTCGGCGTAGATCTTGTAGACGTCCTCGGTCCCCGACGGCCGAGCCGCGAACCACGCGTTCTCCGTCGTCACCTTCAAACCACCCAGCGGTGCCCCGTTGCCCGGCGCGGTCGTCAGCTTGGCGGTGATCTCCTCGCCGGCGAGTTCGGTGGCCGTCACCTGCTCCGGCGACAGCTTGGCCAGCCGCGCTTTCTGCTCACGGTCGGCGGGCGCATCGACACGCGCATAGGTTGGCGCACCGTACTTTTCGGCCAGCGCTTCGTAACGCTGCGAGGGTGAAGAGCCGGTGACGGCGAGAATCTCCGACGCGAGCAGCGCCATGATGATGCCGTCCTTGTCGGTGGTCCACGTCGATCCGTCTCGACGAAGGAACGACGCGCCCGCGCTCTCCTCGCCGCCGAAACCGATTGTGCCGCCGATCAATCCGTCGACGAACCACTTGAAACCGACTGGCACCTCGAGCAGCTTGCGGCCGAGGCCGGCGACGACGCGGTCGATGATCGACGAGCTGACCGCCGTCTTGCCGACGGCCGTCGACCCGGGCCATTCCGGCCGATTCGTGTACAGGTACTCGATCGCCACCGCCAGATAGTGGTTCGGGTTGAGCAGCCCGCCATCGGGTGTGACGATGCCGTGCCGGTCGGAGTCGGCGTCGTTGCCCGTCCCGATCTGGTACGCCTCGCGGTTGGCGATCAGCGATGCCATCGCATTCGGCGAGCTGCAGTCCATCCGGATCTTGCCGTCGGTGTCCAGCGTCATGAACCGCCATGTGGCGTCGACCAGCGGGTTGACCACCGTGAGATCGAGGTTGTGCCGTTCGGCGATCGCGCCCCAGTAGTCGACGCTGGCGCCGCCCAACGGGTCGGCGCCGATGCGGATCTTCTCGGCGCTGATGGCGTGGATGTCGACCACGTTCGGCAGGTCGTCGATGTAGGCGTCCATGTAGTCGTGGCGCTGCGCGGTCTTCAGGGCACTGGCCAGCGGGACCCGCTTCACGGCCTTCAGCCCGTCGCGCAGGATCTCGTTGGCCCGCTTGGCGATCACACCCGTCGCGTCGGTGTCGGCGGGTCCGCCGTTGGGCGGGTTGTACTTGAATCCGCCGTCGCGGGGCGGATTGTGCGACGGGGTGACGACGATGCCGTCGGCCAGGTCGCTGTCGCGGCCGCGGTTGAACGACAGGATGGCGTGGCTGACGGCGGGCGTCGGGGTGTAGCGGTCGGCCGAGTCGATCATCGCCACGACGTCGTTGGCCGCCAACACCTCGAGCGCCGACACCCACGCCGGTTCCGACAGCGCGTGGGTGTCGCGGCCGATGAACAGCGGGCCCGACGTCCCCTGCGCCTTCCGGTACTCCGCGATGGCCTGCGTGGTGGCCAGGATGTGCGCCTCGTTGAATGCGGCGTCCAGGCTGGATCCGCGGTGTCCGGAGGTACCGAAGGCCACCTGCTGATCGATGTTGTCCGGGTCGGGTTCGACGGTGTAGTAGGCGGTGACCACCTGGGCCACGTCGATGAGGTCTTCGGGTTGCGCCGGCTTGCCGGCGCGGGGGTTGGCGGCCATGCTCCCGATTCTGCTCCTCCGTATTTCGTGCCGTACGCGGGTCCGGAAGCTTGACGGCGTTACTTTGGCTTGTGTTCAGTTTCGACGGACGTGAATTGGCCGCGGTTTTCGTCGGCGGCGCCGTCGGCACGCTGGCCCGGGCGGGTTTGGAGGCGTTAGCCGCGCCCGACCCCGGTCGCTGGCCGTGGCCGACATTCATCGTCAACATCGTGGGCGCATTCCTGCTGGGCTACTTCGTCACCCGGCTCCTCGAGCGTTTGCCGACGTCGAGCTACCGCCGCCCGCTGCTTGGGCACCGGCTTATGCGGAGGCCTGACCACGTTCTCCACCATGCAGGTCGAGACGATCAAGATGCTCGAACACCGGCATTACGGCCTTGCCGTCGGATACACGGTCGCCAGCATCGCCGCCGGCCTGCTCGCGGTGTACGTCGCGACCGCGTTGACGCGGCGGGTCAGGGTGCGCCGATGACCGTCGCGGTGTTGGTTCGGCGTCATGCTGCTCGGCGGGCTCGGCGCGGTGGCGCGATTCTCACTCGACCGCGCGGTGTCCAAGCGGGTCGGCGCGGCCGTTTCCGTTCGGCACCCTCGTGGTCAATCTCAGCGGGGCGTTGCTGCTCGGCTTCCTCGCCGGTCTGGCCCTCAGCCCGCACCTCGCGCTGCTTGCGGGCACCGGGTTCGTCGGCTCCTATACGACCTTCTCGACGTGGATGCTGGAGACCCAGCGCCTCGCCGAGGAGCGTCAGGTCGTGGCGGCGTTCGCCAACATCGCGGTCAGCGTCGTGCTGGGGCTGGCCGCGGCGTGGCTGGGTCAGACGATCGGAGCCGCGCTGTGACCGACTACGTCAAGCTCACCGCCGTACTTCGACGAGCGACTGCGGCACGGGGACCGCTTCACCTCCGACGCCCTGCTCGACCTCTACGGCGAGAACGCGGTCGCCACCAGCATCGTGCTGCGGGGCATCGCGAGCTTCGGCCCGCACCACGTGCTGCGCACCGACCAGTCGTTGACCGTGTCGGAGAATTCGCCGATCGCGGTCGCCGCAGTCGACGAAGCCGACAAGATGGCCGGGCTGGCCGATCAGGTGTCGACGATGATGGCCCGCGGCCTTGTCACCCTGGAACGCGCGCAGCTCGGCGGAACGGTGCGCCGCCGGATGCGGCGAAGCTCACGATCTACGTCGGCCGACAGGATCGCGCGGACGGCAGGCCCGCCCACCGCGCGGTGTGCGATGTGTTGCACCGACTCGGATTCGCGGGCGCATCCGTTTTTCTCGGTGTTGACGGCACCGCGCGCGGAGATCGGAAGAGAGCCACGTTCTTCAGCCGCAATATCGGCGTTCCGGTGATGATCATCGCGGTCGGAACCGGCAGCAGGTCGCCGCGGCGCTGCCCGAACTCGAAACCCTACTGCGGGAACCGCTTTTCACGATCGAGCGCGCACAGCTGTGCAAACGCGACGGCGAAACTGCTCTCCCGGCCTGTCGCCCTGCCCGCGGCCGATCGGCACGGGCGGGCGCTGTGGCAGAAGCTGATGGTCTACACCTCGGAGGCGGCACTGCACGACGGAGTGCCGATCCATCGGGCGATCATTCGACGACTGTTCGACTCACGGACGGCCAGCGGGGCGACGGCGTTGCGCGGCATCTGGGGATTCCACGGCGATCATGAACCGCACGGCGACAGGTGGGTCCAGCTCGCCCGCAGGGTGCCGGTGACCACGATCGTCGTCGATTCGCCGGACCGCATCGCGGCGAGCTTCGAGATCATCGACGAGCTCACCGCCGAACACGGGCTGGTCACCAGCGAGCTCGTTCCCGCCCTGGTGTCCATCGACGGCGAGGATCGCCGCGGCGGCACCGAATTGGCGCGCTACGACTACTGAGAGAACGTTTCGCAGGTCGGTCCGCGCGGTAATCCAGACGGCATGTATCAACTGCTCGAACGCGAAGACAAATGGGACGTCGACGACCACTTCGTTCTGCCCGGTTTCGACGATCTGATCGACGATGGCGACATCGATCGCAGCACTGTGCGCTTGGAGAGCGTCTACTACGACACCGCTGATCACGATCTGCAGTCTCACGGCATCGTCCTGCGCAGACGCGACGGCGACGACGACACCGGCTGGCAGCTCAAGGTCCCCGACCTCGACGGCCGTATCGAGATCCGCACCTCGTTGGCCGACGAGCCGCCTGCCGAGCTCCTGGACCTGTTGACCGGATTGCGCCTGGGCAAGCAATTGGTCAACGTCGCGACACTTCGCACCGAGCGGACGCGCTATCGCATCCGACGACACGAGCACCTGTGCGCTGAGCTCGCTGACGATCAGGTACACGCATCGGTCGATCACCGCCTGCTGGCGTGGCGCGAGATCGAGATCGAATACGGGTCGAAGTCCGACTCGCTGCCCGACCGACTCGCCAGACGCCTGAGCAAGGCCGGTGCCCGACCGTCGAAGCATCCGTCGAAGCTGGCTCACGCACTGGGTGCCACGGCGACGCCCGACATCGACGACGCTGCGCACCTTGCCCTCCTCGAGTACGTCACACATCAGATCGACGCCGTCTTCGACGGTGACCTGGGTCTTCGGCGCGGCCAGGATCCGATCCACGACACCAGGGTGGCGATCCGCAGGCTGCGCAGCACGATTCGGGTGTTCGGCAAGCTGCTCGACCGATCCGCGACCGATCCCGTTGACGAGGAGCTCAAGTGGTTCGCCGGTCTCCTCGGCGAGGTCCGAGACCGGCAGGTCCAGCGCCGCCGCTTCCGCGAGGTGCTCGCGGAGTGGCCGCCCGAGCTCGTACTGGGTCCAGTCGCCAACCGGCTGAACACGGACCTGCAATCGGAACAGTTGCGGGCGCGCGCGGAGGTGACCGAGGCGATGGGCTCACCCAGATACCTCGACATCCTGTCGACCCTGCAGCAGTGGCGCAGCGGCCTGCCCGTCGACGGCAGAGCCTCGGTGAAGAAGCTCCACAAGCGGGCGCTGCGAGCGGAGAAGAAGGCGGACCGCCGGCTCGCCGCTGCGATCGAATCCGGCGATGACCCGATGCTGCACCGGGCGCGAAAAGCGGCCAAGCGGGCCCGCTACGCGGCGGAGCTTCGACGACCGCTGGACAAACCTGCCCCTGCCAAGAGGTCCGAGAAACATTTCAAACGAATTCAGCGAGTGCTCGGCGACCATCAGGACAGCGTGGTCGCATCCGACGTGCTGCGCCGATTCGCGCTGACGGCTGGAACGACCGCGGGAGAGAACGGATTCACCTACGGCCTGCTGTACGCGCGGGAACAGCTGATCGCCGAAGCTGCGCGCGATCAGGCGCGAGACCTCCTGCGCTAGAGGAGCTTTGCCATCCAGCGATCAGCGAGCGCGCGCACCCATTCGGCGGCCGCGCTCGCGTCCTCCGGCGGACCTTCCACGAGCACCAACTCGTCGATCCCCAACGCGGCGAGCGCTGCCGCATCACCGGGCTTGAGGTCGCGAAGCGCCACGGCGAGCCTCAGTTCGGCGGGGTCGCGGCCATGTTCGTCGCACAGCTCACGGAGGTAGGCGACGCGTTCGGCGACGACATCGACGCTTTCCAGGTTGAATCCGTACCAACCGTCGCCCCATTTCGCGATCCGGCGTAGCGCCGCATCGCTGTTGCCGCCGAGTACGACCGGAATGCGGCGGTCGTGCACCGGTTTCGGATTCACCCGCACGGAGTCGAAGCGGACGAAGTCACCGTCGAACGAGGCGACGTCGTCGCGCCACAAGGTCCGCATGGCGTCGACGTACTCCTCGGTGCGCGCGCCGCGGCGCTCGAACGGGACGCCGAGCGCATCGAACTCCTCACGCGACCAACCGATTCCGATGCCGAGTGTCAGCCGGCCACCGCTCAGCGTGTCGAGGGTGGCCGCCTGCTTGGCCACCAGCACCGGATTGTGTTCGGGCAGCAACAGCACACCCGTCGCGATCCGGATCGTCGAGGTGGCGGCGGCGGCGAAGCTCAAGCCGATCAACGGATCGATCCAGTCGGCCTCGGCGGGCACCGCGATCCGGCCATCGTCGGAGTAGGGATAGCGCGACGCCGACTCGTCGACCATCACGACGTGCTCGCCCGACCAGAGCGTCGCGAAGCCTGCGCGCTCTGCGGACGTTGCGACCGCGTCGATCACGTCACGGTTGGCACCGCTGCCGATGCCCAGTGCGTGCAGGCCCAGGCGCATGAGCCGATCGTCTCACGCCGCGAGCAGTAGCACTCCCGCGATGAGCAGCGCGGCGACCTTGACGAGCTCGAAGCCGATGTACACCCAGTGGGCGCGCGAGCGCGGGCCGTCGCCACCGGCGAGCACCGCGTTCGAGCGCCTCGTCAGCTGCGGCCGGACGAGCAGCACCTGCGCCAGCAGGGCGACGGCCGCGACGGCCGCCGCCACCGCTGCCCCGACGCCTGGCGGCGCGATCACGAAGGCGACAGCCAACACGACGCCAGCAGGAGTTCGACGCCGTTGAGTGCGCGGAAAACCAGTCGGCCGATGCCGAGACCGATCTGCAGGGTGACGCCGGGAGCACGGAATTTCAGCGGTGCTTCGATGAACGAGATCGCGAGCACCATGCCCAGCCATACGAATGTCGCCGCAACCGCGACGCCCGATGCAGGACTCACGCGCGGCAGCCTACGTGAGCGTGGAATCGTAGAGGGATGGACAGCGATCGGGTCGCAGAACTTCAGCGCTGGGAAGATTCCGGCGCCGTCTGGTCGGTGGTGTCGCGCAGGAACGGTCGGGTGACGGTCGCGTTGTTGCGATGCGACGGTGGCGAAGAGGTGGACAGGTTCACCTCCGGTGATGCGCGGCTGATCGACTACATCGGTGAGCGATTCAGCAGCACGGATTGATGGGGCGCAAGAGTGGACAGTGTGAATGTGGGAAGGCTGACGTTCGTTCCCGTCGGCGATGCGGTGGACCTGGTCGGCGCTCCGGTCCGCCGGTACATCGAACAGGCCGGCGGCGACGGATTGTGGGTCAGCGAGATCGACCCTGACCTGGCCGATACCGCCGCCTTCTGCGAGCACTACGACATCGGGCTCGACGTCTCGGCCAACTGTGTGGTCGTGGAGGCCAAGCGCGCCGACCGCGTGTGGTACGCGGCATGCATGGTGCTGGCCACCACACGGGCCGACGTCAACGGCATCGTGCGCAAACATGTTGATGCGCGCAAGATTTCGTTTGCCTCGATGGACACCGCGGTATCGCTGACCGGCATGGAGTACGGCGGTATCACCCCCGTCGGGCTGCCTGCTGACTGGCCGATCCTTGTCGACCAGAACGTCGCCGATCAGCAGCGGGTCATCATCGGAAGCGGAGTTCGGGGCTCCAAGCTGCTCGCGGCATCCGACGTGCTCGCTGCACTGCCCAGCGCCGAAGTCCTCGCGCTCACGAAGGCCGCCTAGCTGGCCGTCAGTACGAGCGCCGCTTCGTCGTAGGGATGCAGGCGGAACATCGTTCGCCCACGCGTCACGAGCGACTCGGCATCCGCCTTGCTCACGATGCGCGCATTGGCGACAGGAACCGTTCGTCCTGCCTTGTGAATCGACAGCGGCCCACCGGCCAATGCATTTTGTACCCAGTGAGATTCGAGTCCGTAGCCGATAGGGACGACGAACCCGTCTGCGGTTTCGAAGATATTCAGCGGTGTTCGATACGTCTTACCCGACTTACGCCCGACATGCTCCAGCGTTCCGTTCAACGGTGCCCACCCGCCGAACCGGACCGCGAGCGGATTTGTGATTCGGCGATTGAATCTCGCTACCGCGCGAGGGACCCGCATCAGTGACCTCCCCTGTACTGCGCGCCGAGGATCGACGCGGCCGTCTCCCCGACCGAGCGTACGAAGGTGCGGTCGTCCATGTCCTCGAGACCCGTGGACGCGCGAAGAAAATCACCGAACAGAACCCATCCGAGCTGCAGCGCGATCGTGTGCGCGGCGGCCAGTCGCGCACTGAGGTCACTCGGGTGCTGTGGCCGCACAGCGTCGAGCAGTACGCCCATGGTCGGGAATCGGCTCTGCAACTCACCGACCGGGTAGCCGTCGAGGGACGCGTAGGCGAGCACCCGCAGCTGACGGTCGACGGCGTCGGCGACCTTCTTGCCGTCCGCCTTCTCGGCGAGGAGTTCGGCGAGATGTTGACCGAGGTGGTCGAGCACGGCGGCCACCAGGGAATCTTTGTTGCCGAAGTGCCGGTGGATCAGCCCGTGGTTGACCCGCGAGCGCGCGGCGATGTCGCGGATCGACGTCGCCGCCAACCCCCGCTCGGCGAACAGATCGGCTGCGGAGCGCAGGACGGCCGCAACCACCTCTTCTTTGCCGACCGGTGCGGCGGCACGCCGTGAACTGGTGCTTGCGCGAGCCGTAGACACCTGACTACGGTACCGGCAGCGGGGGTTGCACGAAAGGGCGCTATCCATGGCAAAGACGCCATGCACTCACTCGGTTGATACGCACTACGCCCGATTCGTCGGCCGCGTCGGCGGGCTGGCCGTCGCACTCGGTATCGGGGTTGCGATCGCCAACAACCCGGCGATCGCTTCGGCCGACGACGGCCAAGGCGCGGAGAAGGCGTCGACGACGTCGGAGTCGACGTCGACGCCATCGTCGACCAAAGACAACGATCCGGTGAAATCGGTTGTCAAGCAAATACACTCGCGACTCAACGAGGTCAGGGAGAAGGTGGAGTCGGCGCGCGAAGACGTCAGCAGTCGGCTGCAGACCCGTAGCTCACAACGAGAGACAGCCGAGTCGTCGAACGTGCAGGCCAAGCAGGTCGTGCAGGCCACCCAGATCGTCAGAACCACGCCGAAGCCTCCGAAACCCGCGCCCAACCCCGCCCTGGTAGCCGTGGCGGGCTTCGTCCGGCGCGAAATCGAACACGCCGTAACTCCAGTCAGGACTGCCGAATCCTTCACGCCCACAGCAACCGTCGCGCAATCGGTGGCGACGCCGACGACCAGCCCGCTGGGCACACCAGAACAACGCGACGCCGAGCAAACGGCTGTCCGAAACGGCCAACACGCTACCGGTGCAGTTGACCAAGCTGGTCCTCAAGACCGGCTGGTACGTCACCGCGCTCGGCGAGTTCAGCAAGGTCGGCGGGCCGGACAGGGAGAACCTCGCGCAGCTCAGCAGGTCCGTCGACGAGTACGCGATGGGAGCGGCGTTCCAGCAGCAGCTGCTCAACCCCATGACACCGCGAGCGGTCATGCAGGTCGCGCCGCCGCACACCTGGTACGGCCAGATGGTTCGCAGGCTCGCGCATCCTCTACGACAATCCCGACACGGTCTACCGCTTCATGCCGGTCAACAAGACGTCGACGTACGTGATCAAGGGCAAGTTCGAGAACTGGGACGACCCGGAGGCGAGGCCTGCGGACACGACCTTCAGCCTGCTGACGGGCCTGTCGGGAAACACTGCCGGGGTGCTCAATCAAAACGACCTCATTGTCGACCAGAACGGCGAGTTCGAGATCCTCGTCTCCGGTGACCCGAAGCCGGCCGATTACGAAGGCAATTACCTTCAGCTCACATCGGATTCGACGCTGATCGCGGCGCGGGACACGTTGGCCGACTGGAACAACGAACAACCGATGAGCTTGACGATCGAACGAATCAGCGGCCCGCCGAACAGCCTGCTCGCCCAACTCGGCATCTTCGCGATTCCGCTCATCGGGCCCGCGGTGTCCGACAACGCAACTGCTGACGCAGCTGGTGTCCATCATCCCGCCGCTGCCCGGCGGCCTGCCGCCGGTTGTGAGCGGAACGGTCACGTCGGTCATCATGCTCATCGGCCTGCAGATGGAACGCGAGTACATCCGCGTTGCCACCGTCGATGCGCTGACGGGTGAGAAGCGCGAGCCAAACGTGGTGCCGCAGCCGACGAGCAATGCGTCGTTCCTTGTCGACCCAGCGCCAGAGCGCGGGCTACTTCCAGCTCGAGGACAACCAGTCACTGGTCGTGACGATCGATCCCGGCGACTCCGGCTATTTCGTGGTGCCGGTGACCAACGACTGGACGATCACCGACAACTACTGGGATCAGCCGGCCAGCCTGAACAAAGAGCAGGCATGGAAGAACTCGGACGGCACCTACACAGTCGTGATCTCACCGGAGGATTCCGATGCGAAGAACTGGGTGTCGACGGGCGGCCTGAACCAGGGCACGTTCTCGATCCGGTTCCAAGATCTCGGCAACACCCCACCGAAGATCGTCAAGTACGAGGTGGTCGACAACGACCAGCTGCCCGGCAAGCTGCCGGCCGACGCATTCCTTGAGAACCCCGAGGTGGATCGGGCGAAGCAGATCGCCGACCGACAGGCCGGGTTCTACAGCCGCTTCGCGCCGCTAGCGATATAGGCGCTATGTCGTCGCTGCTCGGAAAGCGGTCACCAGCTGCGAAAACTGCTCGACCGCATTCGCCGGTTTCGGGAGCGGGCCGGTGAAACGTATTTCCGTGGCGCCGGACGTGACCACATCAGCCACCGGCGCGATCGAGGCGTCGACGTCGATGCCACCGTCTGAGTCCCGCCGCAACAGCGCCGTGCCCTGCACCTGCAGATCGGCCGGATCTCCGCCGACCTCTGCAATGGCCTGTTTCATTGCCGGGATCGCACCCCCGAGGTCGGTGATGGCCGGGCCCCATGGGATCCATCGGCAGCCGAACCTGGACAGTCTGCTGGCCACCCTCTTGTTCACGGTGCCGCTGATCCAGATCGGTATCCCGCCGGGCTGCAACGGCTTTGGCATCTGATGGATACCGTCGAAGGACAGTTCGGGCGAGTCGTAGCTCGCGCGCTGTTGGGTCCACAACGTCTGGCAGACCTCGAGCGTGTGATCCAGTAGCCGTCCGCGATCTTCGAACGCCAGACCGGCAGCGTCGTACTCCTCGCGCTGCCAACCGACTCCGACGCCGAGGTCGATACGTCCACCGGACAGCACGTCCATGGTCGCCAGCTGTTTGGCGAGCACCGCAGGACGGCGCAATGCGGCGAGCAGTATCGCCGTGCCCATCCGTATGCGGGTCGTCGTGGCAGCGATCGCGGTCAAATAGATGAGCGGGTCCAGCCAGACCCCGTCGGGGCCCGTTGGTTGCCTGCCTCCTGCGGTGCCTCCGATTGCGGGGTCGGCATAGGCGTCGAGGTTTTCGCCGAACACCAGATGGTCCGAGACCACGACGCGGTCCACTCCCGCCGCGTCCATGGCGCGCGCCAACTCCAGCGTCGCTGCCCAGTCGAATGCCGGGTCGTCGGAGAAGTTCCGCAGGTACAGCGAAATCTCAGGCTGACCGGTCATGAGAACAACTCGTCGATCGCGCGTTGTTCGAGCTCCTGCCACCTGGAGACGTGACCACGCACCTGTTCGACCTCGTCCGGGCTGAGGTGATGTGCGCCTTCGGGTGTGATCCGACATATGTCCATCGGTCCGCCGACGGTCGGCGATGACGCATCGAGTGCATCGAGCACGCGCAGGGCAGCGACCACGCCGTAATCCACACCCCTCTTTGACATCTGGAAGTTCGCCAGCAGCGCGTACGCCTGCTGCGCCATCGGGGAGCCACTGCCAACGGCCTGGAAACCGGTCTCTTCGTGATGACCGATCAGCCCGTGCGGATCCATGTCAACGATGAAAGGCTCTCCACCCGCATAGCCCGCAGCCAGCACGTACGTGGCGGGTGTCGCGCCGGGCTTCGTCTCCGGCACATCGGCGATGAAGTTCTCGTAGTGGTGCTTGAAGATCGGCAACACCCGCGCCTGCAGCGCGCGCCCAACGTCCTGCGACTCGACAACGGCATCGGGTTCGGAATCGAATAGCTTCTCGATGTCGTAGAGCACGGCGCGCGATCCGCTGCCGCCCCATGCCGCGTGCTTGCCCAGTGCATGCAGCTTCTGAGCTGGATAGCTGACTCCACGAGCCGGATCGGTGATCTGCGAGTCCGAGGCGACGACGATGCCGTCGACGCAGCGCAAAGCGAGAACGACGGTCACCTACTGCATCCTTCCAGCCACCCCGCGGAGGAGCCACGGCGCCCGCTTCGCCATCACCGCGACGGCACGATCCGAGCGGCGCATCGCGCTTCGAGGGCCAGGGGTAGGCGTCGACGCCAGTCGTGCTTCCGTCGAACCCACTTGTGCACCGTGACGATTGACCGCAAGTAGTTCCCACATACCGGGCACACCGCGCAATTCCTTGGAGCCACGGTCTTCGAAACCTGTGCCAGAGCCGACGACAAGGTCGCGCACAGTCCGGGAGACCACGATCTCGCCGGGCCCCGCCTGGCCGAGAATGCGCGCGGCGATGTGGACCGCGATTCCCCCGATGTCGTCACCCAACAATTCGCACTCGCCGGTGTGGATTCCGATGCGGATCTCGATGCCCAATCGCTCGGCGTCGTCGCGCAGTGTTTCTGCGCAGCGGATCGCCTGGGTGGGGCCGTCGAACGTGATGAGGTGGCCGTCCCCCGTGCTCTTCACCACCGTGCCGTCGAACCGTTCCGCGGCTCCGGCGGTGACCTCGCCGAAGCGCTGCAGCACGGCCCGCCACCGCTCATCCCCGGACGCCGCTGCACGTTCGGTCGACGAGACGATGTCGGTGAACAACACCGTGCGCAGAGCGCGCTGCGATTGCGACGGCGCCGCGTGGCCACCGGTGAGGAACTCCTCGACCTCGGAGAGAACCCTGTCGGGATCGGTCATCCACGGTGCATGGTCGTTGCCGTCGACCTCGAGCAGGCGCGCGCCGGGGATGTTGTCGGCCAGGTAACGGCCGAATTGCACGGGTACACCGGGGTCACCACGGGCATGGGCAACAAGCGTCGGCACGCCGATCGTCGGCAGAATCGGCCGGACATCGATGGAAAACCCCGCCTCGAGCGTCGCGCGCGCCATACCCGGGCTGGCACTCATGCGCTCCAGCATTCCGAGCTGACGTATCGAAGAGACCGACGGGATAAGAGCTTTGAGTGCAGCGCCGCTACCCCACGCCGAGCGGACGTTGCGGCCGAATTCTTGCGCGACTGCGAACTGCTCGACCGACGGTGTGTACTTCTCTCCAAGCTTTCGGAGAACGGCGTCGCGGACGTCGGCCGGATCGCTCTCAAGGTTGATCCAATCTACGCCCGTGTACGCACAGGTGCCGATGAGAACCAACGCCTGCGTCCGCTCTGGTCGAGTCGCGGCGAAGGCCATCGCGGCTGGGCCACCTTCGCTGATTCCCATGAGGGCAGCAGTTCGGAAGCCGACAGCATCCATGACGGCTTCGATCTCCTCCGCTCGTTCGTCGAGCGTGCGAACCTTCGGGACAGGGTCCGACAGTCCCACCCCGGCCTTGTCGAACACTGCGACCCGACAGAACGTCGAGAGTCGATCCATGAACGCCTCATATTCGGGCAGCGTCCAGAACAGCTCAACGTGGCTGACGTAGGACCCGGCGTATAGCAACTCCACAGGTCCGTTGCCGAATACCTGGTAGGCCAGGCTCAGGTCGCCGCATGGCGCGTACGACGTTTCCGGCACATCGTTGAGCCTAATTGACACCTGTGCGACAGTTCGGGAGATGACAGGAAGCGTTGCGGTTATCGGCGCGGGCCCAGGAGGCCTGGTCACGGCACGTTGGCTGCTGTCTCAAGGGTTCGAGCCGACGATCTTCGAGAAGAGTCAGACCCTAGGCGGACAGTGGACGGGGTCGCCGGGTATCAGCGGTGTCTGGCCGACGATGCACACGAACACCAGCCGGATCCTGACGTCGTTCAGCGATCTGGAACCCGACAATGACCTCACATTCCCGTCCAACCGGGACATGCTTGCCTACCTTCACCGATATGCCGAGACGTTCGCCCTGACGACGCGAATCCGGTTCGACACCAAGGTCGACCGCCTGAGCCGCGGCGATGGCGGCTGGCTCGTCGAACATTCGGGTACGACGGAAGCCTTCGAACGCGTCATTGTGGCCAGTGGGCGATTCCAATCGCCCAGTGTGCCAATGATTCCCGGGCTCGAGTCGTTCACCGGCCCGGCAGGGGCGATGGCGACGTACCACTACCGCGAACCGCTTCCCTATCTCGGCCGACGCGTCCTCGTCGCGGGCGGCGCGATCAGCGCACTCGAAATCGCCTCCGAGCTGGCGCAACTCGGCGCGACCGTCTCGGTGTCGCAGCGGCGCCAACGGTATGTCCTGCCGAAGTTCGCCGCGGGCGTGCCTTCTGACTCCCGAATCTTCACGCGGTACGGAACGCTGGCGCACGAGAGCCTGCCTGCGGCCGAAGTCGACCGACAGCTGAAGGAGATCGTCGTCGAGGCCGGTGGCAGCCCGGAGCAATACGGTGCGCCCGCGCCGGATCCTTCTTTGGCCGCCGCGGGCGTCACGCTCGCCCAGCAGTATCTGCCCCTGGTGGCAGAAGGCCGAATCACCGTGCGTCCCTGGCTGACATCCGTCGACAGAAGAACAGTGTCCTTCGCGGACGGCTCGTCCGATGAGTTCGACGGCATCCTGTTCGGTACCGGCTTCGAGATCGACCTTCCGTTCCTCAGCGATGAGATCCGTACGATCGTCGACCTCGACACCGTCCACCTCGATGCCGACCGCTATACCTTCCACCCCGATCTCCCCGGCCTCGCGTTCGTCGGCATGTGGGATCAGTCCGGTGGACTGTTCGTTCCTGTGGAGCTCCAAGCACGGTGGATCGCGTACACGTGGGCCGGCACAGTGCCTGCACCGACGGACGCCGAACTTCGGTCCGCGATCGAGGCCTACCGCGCGCGGCGCGGGATGCCACAGAAGACCCGAATGAACCTGGCGGCATTGACATTCGCCAGAGCGGCGGGTGTCGAGCCGAACATCGACGATTGGCCGCACCTGCGACGCGCGCTGTTGTTCGGTCCGCTCGCCCCGAGCTGCTTCCGGCTGCAGGGACCCGATGCCCTGCCCGACGCACCTGTCCGGTTCGTCCGCGACGCGGCCGCGTTCGGTGCGATCACGTCAAACGAGATGACGGAACGCGAGCAGCGGTATTGGTCGCTCGTGGAGAACGCTAAGCGTTGAGCGCTCTCTCGCCGATCACCTTCCGCGCACGAAGACCGTCGATCTCGGCGTCCGTCAAACCGAGTCCGCGCAGTACCTCGCCGTTGTGCTGTCCCAGTGTCGGCGGGGGCGATCGGTGGTGGTCGTCAGGCCCCGGCCTGATGCGGAATGGCCATCCCGGATAGCGGTGTGCGCCCGTGATCGGGTGCTCGAAGCCTTGGTAGTACCCGCGGGCGTCGAGCTGTGCGATGTCATACATCCGATCGGCGGTGAGCACCTGTTCGGCGGGAACGCCCTGTGCGTCAAGGACATCGATCACCTCTGAGGGCGAGAGTGTCGCGGTCCACGCAGCGACCGCCTCGTCGAATGCATCGTGTTCGAGCCCGACGTCGTCGCTGATGGAGATCGCCACCCATTCGCCGTCGACGGCAGTCGGGTACACGCCTTGAAGGTAGCCACGCTGACGGTTGCCCTCACGCGGCATGACGACACCGTTCATCGAGTACTCGATCACCGGTTCGGCGACAACCGACGCCGCGACCTCGATCTGCGCGATCTCGATGAGTTGACCCTCGCCGGTCCGGCGCCGGTGCTCGAGCGCCGCCAGCAGTGCCACCCCGGCGTGCACTCCCACGATCGGGTCCGCAGGGCCCTGCAGGACGCACGGCGGGCCGTCCGGATAGCCGGTGACCGCCGCCATCCCCGACGTCTGTTCGAAGTTGAACGCCCAGCCGACGTAGTCGCGCCACGGCCCGTGTAACCCGAAACCCGGCATACGCACTTGGATCACGCCGGGGTTCAGTGCCACGAGCGATTCGTAGTCGAGGCCGAACTGCTCGACCACCCTCGGCGAGAAGTTCTCCACGACGACGTCGGCTTCGCGGACTAGCCTGCGAGCGATGTCACGCCCGTCGTCGGAGTTGAGGTCGAGTGTGATGTCACGCTTGTTGAGGTTTGTCGCCTGCCACATTCCACTGCGCTCGTACCACAGGTCGCCCTCGTGGGCGTATGCGCCGGAGTAGCGAAATCCGTCGGGCCGCTGGATCGATTCCACCTTGGTGACGTCGGCGCCGAACGCACCGAGATAGCAGGTGAGATAGGCGCCCGCCCAAAATGTCGACAGATCAAGAACTTTCACGTCGTCGAACGGCAGCTCTCGACCAACATCGGGACGGCGCCGTTCTGTCGCGCTGACTGCGGCGGCCTGGCCGTGACGGGGTGCGGCCCGAATCGGCAGGACAGGAGTCTTCGACAGCCGAAACGGTGCGCCCGGTCGACGGAACGACCAACTATCGCCCCCTGCCTCGACGAAGAACCCGCGATCCCGGTACTGCGGACATTCGAGGACTGTCGCCCCGTCGTTGACTGGAGTGGCCGGAATGCGCAGTGCCTGGCTGAGTTCGACGATCTCGTCCACTGTCCGCTCCGAGAGCCAGGGCTGGGCTTTCTCGTAGAATTCGGCGCGTTCGGGGCCGCCGAGCATGACCGCGATCTGGTGCTCGCCGTACTCCGGCAGCCCGAGCATCGCGCACACGTCGAGCCAGTGCTGGCCAGTTAAACAGTTGATGCCGAGCCAGCCGTCTGCGGCGCGCACGATGCCCATCACAGGGCCGGCCTTCGTGTTGGGAGGCATGCCGAGGATGCGCATCTTCTCTGCCAACAACATCGGATAAGGAAGTGTCGACAACAACGACTCCATCACCGACACGTCCACTTCGACGACATCCCGTGTGTCGGCGGTGATCGTTCGCAGTGCGGTGAGCGCACCCAGTGCGGCGTAACCACCAGCGACGTGTTCGGCGATCCTCGCCCCGGCTTGGACCGGTGGGCGCTCGGGGTCGCGCAGGTTCACCCATCCCGATGCGGCCTGCACGGTCAGCGGCGTCACCTGCCGGTCGCGCATCGGCCCGTGCTGCCCGAACGGAGAAATGCGTACGACGACAAGTCCGGGGCGCAGCGATTCCAGTTCAGCGACGCCGAGCCCGAACTCGTCGAGCGCCCCTGGCGGCATGCCGTCGACAAGGAGGTCAGACTGGCCGATGAGAGAACGTAACGCCGACACGTCAGCGCCGAGATCGATTGTCGCCCCGCTTTTCCCGGCGTTGAGGTACTCGAACATTCCGGACCTGTCGGAATCCTCGGCACCGCCAGGGAACGGTCCCCACCGGCGGAGGGTATCGCCTACGGGCGGCTCGACCTTGGTGATGTCGGCGCCGAGGTCGGCGAGTAGCTTCGTGCAGTACGGCCCGGCGATATCACCGGCGATCTCGACGACGCGCAACCCCGCCAACGCCCCCGTCATGCAGGTATTCCGATGGCCTTCGGCTCCATGTACCTGTGCAGGCCGGGAAGCCCGCCGCCCTCGCGCCCCAGACCACTCTGTTTGAACCCGCCGAACGGTGCATCGCCTGGGATGCAGCCGTTTACGGCGATTTGCCCGGTGCGTACCCGGCGCGCCACGGCCACCGCGCGCTCGACGTCGCCGCCCCACACCGCGCCCGACAGCCCGTATTGGGAGTTGTTGGCGATCGAGATCGCATCGTCGTCGTCGCGGTAGCGCAGGACGGCCAGCACAGGACCGAACACTTCTTCCTGGGCGATCCGGGAGTCGGCGTCGACGTCGGTCAGGATCGTGGGCTCGTAATAGAAGCCGGTGTCCAGTCCGGCCGGACGACGGCCTCCCGTGGCCAGGGTGGCGCCATCCCCGAGCGCGGCCGCGACGTCGGCCTCGACACGGTCTCGTTGCTGTCGACTGATCAGCGGGCCCATCTGCACCCCCGCATCCGTCGGGTCACCCACCTGGATGCTTCGTGCAATACCGACGAGTCGTTCGACGAACTCGTCGTGCAGCCGGTCCGGGAGTAGCAGTCGGCTCTGCAGTATGCACGCCTGTCCCGCGTGCAGCGAGCAGCCGTCGAACAGAATCCGTTGCAGCAGTTCGTCGGTCACGTCAATGTCATCGAGAATGATGGACGCCGACTTACCGCCGCACTCCAGAAGGATCCGCTTCATCGAGGCACCGGCCGCGGACATGACCTGCCTGCCGACGGCCGAACTTCCTGTGAAGCTGACCATGTCGATACGTGGATCCGTGGTGAGCGCCCTGCTGGCGTCGACGCCGCTCGGCGTGATCACGTTGACGACACCCGGTGGGATGTCGGTGTGCTCGTCGATGATCCGGGCGAGGGCAAGGCCGTCAAGCGGCGTCAGCGGCGACGGTTTGAGCACGACGGTGTTGCCCGCGGCGAGCGCGTTGCCCACCTTCATGACGTTGAGGCTGTGCGGGAAGTTCCACGGCGTCAGCACGGACACGACGCCGAGAGGTTCGTGGCGCAGCAGCGTGGTGCCTGCCGCCCCGTACGCGCCGATCGGTTCGTCCGCCAACTGCGCGGCGAGTTCTCCCGCGTGCAGTGCCATGAAGGCGGGTCCGTCGATCTGGATCAGCCGCTCGTTGGCGATGCACCCCCATTCGACCTGAGCAAGGGCGAAGAAGTCGTCGGCATGCTCGAGAAGCGCGTTGCCGAGTTGGCCGAGGCATCGGGCCCGCTCCTCTGATGTGGCCGCCGACCACGGTCCCTCGTCGAACGCCGTGCGCGCGGCGCCGATCGCAGCGTCGACGTCGTCGAGGTCGGCATCGGGCGCCGCCGCGATCGTCTGCCCGGTGGACGGTGAGATGTCGTCGTAGCGCCCGCTGCGCGGCTCGACCCACTGCCCTCCGATGTACAGCGAGTAGTCGTCAACCAGTTGAAGTGGGTCCGCCATAGGGCTCCTCACCGAGCTCAGTGGATCAACACATGGTCTACACCTGTCGGACCGTTATCGTCAATCACGCGTATTGACAGCAATATGCGTGGCGAGTAGACAGTTCACATCAGACACTTTGACCAAAAGTGTCCGACGTCTGACAATGATGTCGATGGAGGCCTTTTGCCCACCACGTTCCCCCTGCATTCCCCTGACTTCTTCATCGGCGATCCGTACCCCGCCTACAAGGAACTGCGCGCCACATCGCCCGTCGTCTGGAACGACGTGACGAAGTTCTGGGCGTTGCTGAAGTACGAGGACATCCGCTACGTATCGAGCAACCCCGCCCTGTTCACCTCGACCAAGGGCATCACGATTCCCGACCCGGTCCTGCCGGAGAACCCGGTGCAGGAGGGCAACCTCATCTTCACCGACCCGCCCCGCCATCGGCAGCTGCGCAAGCTGATCAACACCGGCTTCACCCGGCGACGGGTTGCCGTCCTTGAACCGAAGATCCGCGAGATCGTCTACCGGCTCTTCGCCGATGTCCAACCCGGCTCCACCGTGGAGTTCGCCGAAGGGGTCGCGGCTCCCCTCCCCACCCGGATGATCGCGGAGCTTCTCGGTGCGCCGCCCGAGAACTGGGAGCAGTTCCGTCGATGGTCGGATGCATGTACCGGTGTCGCAGACCCCGAGATCGAGATGGACTCGTTCGCGGCCATCGGCGAACTGTACGAATACTTCATCCAACTCATCGCCGCGCGACGCGAGCACGCGCGCGATGACATGCTCTCGGTTCTGGCCGGCGCAGAGATCGACGGCATCAAGCTCACCGACGACGATCTGCTGAACTTCTCCTTCCTGCTGCTGGTGGCGGGTAACGAGACCACCCGCAACCTCATCGCGTTGGGAACCTTGGCCCTGATCGACAACCCGGACGAATGCGCCAAGTTGGTCGCCGACCCCTCGCTCATACCGGCAGCGGTGGAGGAGATGTTGCGGTGGACCACACCCGTCACTCATATGGCGCGCACCGCGACCGCCGACGTGGAAATCCGGGGCCAGCGCATCAAGAAGGGCGACACCGTTGTCATGCTCTACGGCTCAGCCAACCGCGACGAGGAAGTCTTCGGCGACGATGCCGAGGATTTCAAGATCGCACGTCACCCCAACCCGCACATCGCATTCGGCTGCGGCGAGCATTCCTGCATCGGTTCACAATTGGCCCGACTCGAGGCGTGTGTGTTGTTCGAGGTGCTCCTTGGCAGCTATCCGAAGCTCGAATTGGTCGGCGACGTCGACCGGATGAGGGCCACCATGGTGCCTGGCGTCAAGCGGATGCCGATTCGCCTCGGAACCGAGGTCTGAGCCATGCATCTGGATTTCACTCCTGAGCAGAAGGAGTTGCGCGCCGAGATCCGCGCCTCGCTCGAGACGGTGATGACACCCGAACGCATCGCTGCCGTCGCGGGCCGCATGGAGGGCGGGGACGCCGTCAAGGAATGTGTGCGCGCACTCGGCGACGCCCATCTTCTCGGCGTCGGTTGGCCCAAAGAATACGGCGGACGCGGATTCAGCGCGCTCGAGCAGTTCATCTTCTTCGAGGAGGCGCAGCGGGTGAACGCGCCCATCCCGCTCGTGACGCTCAACACGGTCGGTCCGACGCTCGCGGCCTGCGGCACCGAGGAACAGAAGCAGAAGTTCCTGCCCGCGATCCTGTCAGGCACCGTCGAGTTCGCGATCGGTTACTCCGAGCCTTCCGCGGGAAGCGATCTGGCGTCGCTGCGCACCTCCGCTGTGCGCGACGGCGACGACTACATCATCAACGGCCAGAAGATGTTCACGAGCGGCGCCGGATACGCCGACTACATCTGGCTCGCGGCGCGCACGGATCCGACGGTGAAGAAGCACAAGGGCATAACGATCTTCATCGTGCCGACCTCGTCGCCGGGATTCTCGTTCAAACCGCTGCACACCATGCCCGGCGTATCCACGTTCTACACGTTCTACGACGACGTGCGGGTGCCCGCCAGTTCGATCGTGGCGGGCGAGAACGAGGGCTGGCGCCTGATCACCACGCAGCTGAACTTCGAGCGTGCCGCACTGGGAAACATGGGTGCGCTGGAACCGCTCTTCGAGAAGACGTTGAACTGGGCTCAGACCACCGAATTCGACGGCGGTCGGGTCATCGACCAGCCGTGGGTGCAGCAGGCTCTGGCTCGAGTCGAAGCCCAGGTCACCGCCTACAAGATCATGAACCTGCGCGTCAACGCGGCGATGACGAAGGGTGCGCTCGGGATGGGCGAAGCGTCGGCTGTCAAAGTCTTCGGCACCGAACTCACCCAGCAGGTGGCCCGCGGACTGCTCGAGGTGCTGGACCGCAGCGGAACCAGAAAGGGTGATGACGCGCCGCTGCGCGGATCCCTCGAATCGGCGTACCGGATCGCGGTCATCAACACCTTCGGCGGCGGAGCCAACGAACTTCAGCGCGACATCATCGCGATGGCAGGGCTTTTCATGCCTCGCGCACCGCGTGACCTTCGAGCGAACCAGAACGGAGATGCCAAGTGACAGAGACAGAGTTCCGCAAGAAGCTCGACGCGCTGATCGGCAAGCCGACCGGCGGATCGGGGAAAGCCACCGTCGCACCGGATCCGGTCAACCAGCCGATGATCCGGCACTGGGCCTATGCACTGGCCGACATGAACCCGGTCTACCTCGATCCCGAGTTCGCGGAGAAGTCGAGGTTCGGCGGCATCGTCTCGCCGCCGGTGATGTTGCAGGCCTGGACGATGCCCGCACCCAAGATCGAAGGGATCGCCGAACGTGGCGGTGTGCCGATCGAGATGGACAAGGACAAGAACCCCGCATCGTTCATCGAAGAGGCGGGCTACACCGGCATCGTGGCCACCAACTCCGAGTTCGAGATCGAGCGCTATCCGCGCCTCGGTGACGTCATCTCGGTAACACAGGAGTTCGAAGAGATCTCCGACGAGAAGAAGACCTCCCTTGGCACCGGCTATTTCGTCACCTGGGTGTCCAGCTACACAACTCAGGACGGCGACGTCCTCGGTCGGCAGAGGTTCCGGGTATTCCGATTCAAGGCCAATGGCTGATGGCGACGAGACTGGCGCCCGCGATCAGCCCGGACAGTGAGTTCTTCTGGAACGGGCTGCGCGAGAACAAGTTGCTGATCCAGCGTTGCAAGGATTGTCAGAAGCTACGCCAGCCGGCGCGGCCGATGTGCCCGACGTGCAACTCACTCGAGTGGGACACCGTCGAATCCACCGGTCGCGGAACCGTATACAGCTACGTGATGCCCCAACACCCTCCGATGCCGCTGATGGAGTACCCGTACATCGTCGCGCTTGTGGAACTCGAAGAGGGCGTGCGGTTGGTGTCGAACCTCTGCGATATCGCGCCCGCCGACGTCGAAGTCGGCATGCCCGTCGAGGTCTTCTATCAGACCTTCGACACACTCGACGGCAAGGACCTCGTGTTGCACCAGTTCCGGCAGGCGGGGTAGGCCGCCATGGACTTCGCATTCACCGAAGATCAGGAGACCGTCGCCAAGGTGGCGCGCCAACTCTTCGAGCACCGCGCAACACCCGAACACCTCACCGAACTGGAATCCGGCGACGTGCGCTACGACGAGGCGTTGTGGCGCGAGCTCGCGGCGGCCGACCTGCTAGGAATCTCGTTGCCCGAGAGCGTCGGCGGTAGCGGGCGGGGCTTTGTCGAGCTGGCGCTGCTGCTCGCGGAGGTGGGGTGGAGCGTGGCGCCGGTGCCTGCGTACGCAACGCTGCTGCTCGGCGCCGACACGATCGCCCGCTACGGAGACGACGCACAGCTGCAGCGCTATCTTCCCGGTGTCGTCGACGGATCGTCCTTACTCACCGCAGGTTTGGCCGAACCGGGCCGATCCGACCCGACGGCGCCGGTAACGACCGCACGCCGCGCGGGCGACGGCTGGCGGCTCGACGGCATCAAGGAGTTGGTGCCCGCCGCGCAGCTGGCCCGGATCATCCTGGTCCCGGCATCGCTCGACGACGGTGACGTCGGCGTCTTCCTGCTCGACGCGGACTCTGCCGGGGTCCAGATCCGCTCCGTCGAGACGACAAACGGCGAGCCGCACGCCGACGTTGTCCTCGACGGAGCCGTCGCCACCGATCGGCTGCCCGGGAACGGTCGAGAGATTCTCGAATCCCTCTATGCGCGTGCGCTTGTCGGACTGTGCGCGATCCAGCTCGGCGTCACCGAGCGTGCACTGCTGATGGCCGCGTCCTACACGACGCAACGCGAGCAGTTCGGCAGGCCGATCGGCAGCTTCCAGGCCGTCCAACAACGAATGGCCGACGCGTTCATCGACGTCGAGGCCATCCGGTGGACCATGTGGCAGGCCGCGTGGCGCCTCGACCAGGACGAGCCCCCGGGCCGCGACGCCGCGATCGCGAAGTTCTGGGCGTCGGATGCCGGTTCGCGTGTCGCGGCCACCACGCAGCAGGTGCACGGTGGAATCGGCATCGACACCACCTATCCCCTGTTCCGGTACTTCCTGTGGGCCAAGCACAACGAGCTGTCGCTCGGCTCGGCCTCAGCACAACTGGCGCGCCTCGGCGCCTCGTACGTAGGAGGACAAGCATGACGGCCATCGAGTTCCGCACCACCACGCTGGACTGGCACGACATCAACGTCGGTGACGAGCTCACACCCCTCGAGATCCCCGTCACCGCAACGGTCATCGTTGCGGGCGCGATCGCTTCGCGCGACTTCATGCCGGTGCATCACGATCCGGAGTTCGCGAAGAAGCAGGGCTCGCCCAACATGTTCATGAACATCCTGACCACCAACGGACTCTGCGTGAAGTTCCTGACCGACTGGGCTGGTCCGGAGGCGATGGTGAAGCGGCTGGCCATCCGATTGGGCGTGCCTGCGTTCCCGAACGATCCGCTGCGATTCACCGGCACCGTGACGGGCACGTCAGAGGGCGCCGACGGCGAGGGCCTCATCGAGGTCGAGTTCCGGGGCAGCAACAGTCTGGGTGACCATGTGTCCGGAACGGCGACCGTCAGCCTGTTGGAGGACAGAGTGGCATGAGCCTCTCCAGCCAGGCGGCCATCGCGGGCATTGGCCAGACGGAGTTCTCCAAGGAGTCTGGGCGAAGTGAGCTCCAACTCGCCTGCGAGGCAGTCAAAGCCGCGATCGACGACGCGGGACTCAACGCCAGCGATGTCGACGGCATGGTCACCTTCACGATGGACACGAGCGACGAGATCGACATCGCGCGGAACGTCGGAATCGGCGACCTGACATTCTTCAGCCGCGTACACCACGGCGGCGGAGCGGCTGCGGGCACGGTGGTACAGGCAGCGATGGCGGTGGCGACGGGTACCGCCGACGCCGTGGTCTGCTATCGCGCATTCAACGAGCGGTCCGGGTTCAGGTTCGGCGGCTCGGGCGCGCGGCCGACGGGTGAGACGCCGCTGTTCATGGCGAACTACGCGCCGTTCGGCCTTTTGACACCCGCGGCATGGGTAGCGCTGCACGCTCAGCGGTACATGTCGACGTACGGGGTCACGAATGAGGATTTCGGCAGGATCTCCGTCGTCGACCGCGCCCATGCGGCACGCAATCCCGACGCGTGGTTCTACGAGCGGCCGATTACGCTCGAGGACCATCAGAATTCGCGCTGGGTCATCGAACCCGTGCTGCGACTGCTCGACTGCTGTCAGGAAAGCGATGGCGGCGTGGCGTTGGTGGTCACCACCGCAGAGCGCGCACGCGACCTCCGTCAGCCGCCCGCGGTGATCACCGCAGCGGTGCAGGGTGCGGCAGCCGATGGCGAGATGATGACGAGCTACTACCGCGACGACATCACCGGCCTGCCCGAAATGGGTGTGGTCGCCGAAAAGCTCTGGCGCGATTCGGGACTGAAGCCCACCGATATCCAGACGGCATTCCTTTACGACCATTTCACGCCGTTCGTCTTCGCCCAACTCGAAGAGCTCGGCTTCTGCGGGCGCGGCGAGGCGAAGGACTTCGCGACGATCGAAAGGCTCTCGCTCGGCGGAGAATTGCCGATCAACACCAACGGCGGGCTGCTCGGCGAGGCCTACATTCATGGCATGAACGGCATCACCGAAGGTGTTCGCCAGGTGCGCGGTACCTCGTACAACCAAGTCGACGATGTCGAGCATGTGTTGGTCACCTCGGGGACGGGTGTGCCGACGAGTGCGTTGATCCTCGCGACGGACTGACCGACCCCATGACTTCGGCGTCGACCGCGACCGATACCCGCGAACTCATCATCGAGTCCGCCTACGACTGCTTCCGTCGGCACGGACTGGACAAGACGACCGTCGTCGACATCGCCAGGGCGGCCGATGTTTCGCGCAGCACGATATACGAGTACTTCCGCGACAAGGCGCAGATTGTCGAGGCTTGCGCGGAAGGCGCTTCGCAGAAGTTCTACCGCGAGATGGCCAAGGCGATGCGCAAGGGCGAGACGCTGGAGGACCAGTTGGCTCTCGCGGGTGTTTTCGTGACGAGGGCGCGGCGCTACATCGAACCCGAGGACTACTTCGACGCGGACGAGGTGAGCCTGCTGCTCACCAAGAACGCCGCGGTGCTGCTACGCGAATGTACGGAGTTCCTTGCGCCCTACCTGGCCGCTGCGAAGCTCACCGGCGAGGTGCGCAAGGACCTCGACGTGGCGGCTGCAGGCGAGTGGTATGCGCGCATGCTCTTCTCGTTGTTCAGCACCCCGTCGGCGACATTGAACCTCGACGATGCCCGGGTGGTCGGCGAATTCGTTCGGGCACACGTTGTCCGCGGATTCGCGCCAGACCGCCCCGCCCGCGCGCGCTAGGTTTATGCGACTTGCGCTCCCCAGCTACGGTTGGGCCCAGCTCGCGAAAGAAGGTGAGTCTGCGCTAGGCGCATCCGCCCAATAGTCGCAATCAGAACCACCACCAGGACGAGTCCGGCCGCGCCGAAACCGACGTACCAAGCGGTGCCATCACCGCAGCGACCGATCATCTCGCACCGGCCTCGCGCCACCGCACCGATGAGCAAGGCTTTCAGGGCCACGACGGCGGCCGCGAAACCGAGAGCTGTGCGCGTGCGCATACCACCCAAGCTAATCGCTCGCCGTGTGGAGCTCCGCGAGCGCGTGGATCTGCTCGAGGTAGTGCTCGAGCGAGTGGTGGTTGAACCGCGCGGAGACGATCGTCGTCCCTGCGGCCTCCATTGCTGCCAACGTCTCCACCGTCGCCGCAGGCTCACCCAGCGGATCGAGCGGACGATCGGCAGGTAGCACCACCTCGAACCCTGGCGGAATCTCGCGCGCCCGCAACCATTCCGCGGCGGTGTCGAGCGAGATGCCGAACGGGCACCACCCGTCCGCGAGCGTGAGCGCACGACGCAGGGACCGCCGTGTCCGGCCGCCGATCCAGATCGGCATGTGGGCCTGCAGTGCGCACGGATCGACGGTGAGGCCGCCGAACTGGTAGTACTTGCCCGCGTAAACCGGCTCATTACTCGCCAGCGCCGCGCGCAGGGCACGTAATGCATCGTCGGCGCGTTCGCCCCTGTTCTCGAACTCTGCGCCGATCAGGTCGAACTCCTCCTTCAGCGAGCCGACCCCGACACCGAGGATCACCCGACCGCCGCTGACGTGATCGAGTGTGCCGTAGCGCTTCACGATTTCCAGCGGATGGTGATATCCGAGAACCAGCGTCATCGTCGCCAGCCGTATCTGTTCGGTTCGGGCCGACACGTAGCCCAGGGTCGCAAGCGGGTCCCAGTACCGCGACCCGCGCCTGCCGGATTCCGTCGCGGGTATGCCGATGTGCTCGCTGCACGTGAGGTGGTGATAGCCGAGCCGGTCGGCCGTCTCGGCGACCCGGCCGATCGCTTCGATACCCGCGTCCTGCTCCCACGTCAGCCGGGCGCCCGCAACATTCGTGACGACGGGCGTTGCGATGCCGAGTTTCACTGCAGGGGTTCTTCGCCCGCGAGGATGGTGCGGTGCATGAGCCTGCCGCTGTCGACGGAGTACTCGAGTACGCGGTGCATGGTGCCGGTGTTGTCCCACATGAGCAGATCGCCGGGCTGCCACTCGTGCCGATAGACATACTGCGGCTGGGTCGCCCAGTCGCGCAGCCGGGCAAGCAGTGCCCTGCTCTCCTCGACCGGCAGACCGACCACGTAATCGGCTGTCGCGCCGAGCAGTAGGGACTTTCGGCCGGATTGGTGCGTCCACACCATGGGGCACGTCTTCGTCGGCGACTTCTGCCAGAAGGAGATCTCGTCGTAGCTCATCTCCGGGCGCACGTAGTACTGCGACCGTTCCGCGCTGTGCACCACCCGCAGGTCGGCGATCGCGTCCTTGTCGGTCTGCGGCAGATCGTCGTAGGCGGCATACGTGTTGCAGAACTCTGTTTCGCCGCCCGTGTCGGAGAGCTTGATGGCCTCGCAGCAGGGTCGCGAGGTTGGGGTAGGGCTGAAGCGACCCGTCGAAGTGCCAGAACATCGAGCCCTTCAGGTATTCGGCCCGCTGGTTGACGTTCTTGTCGAGCGAGATCTTGTAGATGCCGCCCTGTCCTTCGTTCTCGGGAATGGCGCCGAGCGTCTTGGCGATCGTGACCTGCTGCTCGTCGGAGATGTCGAGTCCGCGGAAGAAGACGACGCCGCGCTGTTCGAGCGTCGCCCGGATGTTCTGCGCTTCTGTGCCGCCGAGCAAGGTGTCGAGGTCGGTTCTGATCTCGCTGCCGATTCTCGGGGTGAGGTCGACGACGTCCAATTTGTGCGGAGGTGAGTCCCATGTCGATCAGCTCACTCTCGTGAGAATGGTGTTGGCCGAATGCTTTACCCGCGGCTGTTTCCACAGTTCCACCGCCAGTGAGACGGTGATCAGCGAGTAGAGCAGGTTGCGCAGGTTCGCGACGTCATCGGGCAGCGGTTCGGAGTAGTCGAACTTGTCGATGTAGGCGACGGCCTCCTCGGCATGCGGGAACACCTCGTCGTAGAACGCCTTGATCTCGTCCATGGAGCTGTTGACGCGCTTGACGTAACGGTCGTGGCCGTCTTCGATCGCCCAGTCGGCAACGAGATGCTCGAGTTCCGAGAAGTCCGGCGGCAGAGAGTTGTTCATCGGCTCGCCTCTCCCGCTGTCTGCTCTTCGCGCAAGCGCTCATCGCCCGCCTCGACGTAGTCGGCGACGGTTTTGTGCAGGTGACGCAGCAGGATCTCCTCGTCGTTCATGGTGAAATGCGTGAGCGCGCCGCTGTTCAGCATCGCCTGCAAGCCTTCCGACGGGCTGGCGTCCTCCAGGATGATGTCGTTGAGGAACGTCATCGTCAGCTCCTGGCCCAGCCGCTCCTTATGGGTGGTGGGCGGCTGGTAGTACGCCTCCGTCTCGAAGATGTGCGAGTGCGGTCCGGTGGGCCAGTGCGTGTGCACGGTGAAACCGGAAGCACCGAAGATCAGGATGAAGTTGGGGAAGAACTGATACGAGTCGAAGCCGTACTTCTCCGACTTGGTGGGATTGATCCCCTGCGGCATCGGCCCCTTGTCGATCCGCTTGTTCCATGGGCCGGCCGCGCTCGCCTCGAAGACGCACTCGATCGGCTTGGAGTACGGCGTTTTTCGGGAGGGCTCGCCGGAGAAGGAGAACATCCGGTGCGGGCCCTTGAGCCGGTACGCCAGCGCATCGGTGAACGGATTCGGTTGATCGAACGCATCTCTGGCCTCCGCGGTCAGGGCGCCGAACGATGACGCGTGCAGATAGGGCCCGTGGTAGCTCTCCGCGAAGCCGTCGAGGAAGATCTTCCAGTTGCACTGCAGTTCGGCCTTGAATCGGTATACCTGGTGCGGCCCCTCGAACGGATAACCCTCGATGTCATGGGCCAACTCACCGAGGAACGACTGCACCGACTCGGTGTTGTGCGGGTTCAGGTTGACGAAGATGAACCCCTCCCACACCTCGCATTGAATGGCGGGCACCCGGCAGCTGTCGGCGTCGAAGTCGAGCAGCAGATCCTTGCGGGTGGCCGAATGCAACGAGCCGTCGAGTTTGTAGCGCCAGCCGTGGAAGCGGCAGTACAGCAGGGGCGCGCGGCCGGAGACCTCCTGGAACGGGTCGTCCTCCCACAGCATCTTGTTGCCTCGGTGCGGGCAGATGTTGTGAAGTGCGCGGATCACACCGTCCTTGCCCCGGACGATGATGATCGAGGTGTTGAGGAACTTCAGCTCGCGGGTGAAGTAGCTACCGGACTTCGGTACCCGCTCGACGCGGCCCATGTAGAGCCACGTCTTGCGAAAGATGTGCTCGCGTTCCTTGTCGTAGAACGCTGGCGATACGCAGTCTTCGAGCGAGACGGGGCCGCGGCCCAATTCGGGGTAATCGTCGGTCCAATGTCCGCTTGCGGGTTTGGTCACCAGGCTGTTGTGACTCATGAGGCCCACCTCCAAGCCGAAAACTACAGTTGCCGGAATGGCGAAAACAGATGCATGGGCGCAACACCCTGTTGCATAGTTGGAACACCAACCATGGAACAGCGCCCGCCCTTCGACCTCGATGCCCTGCTGGTATTCGGCAAGGTGGTGGAAAGCCGCAGTCTGTCGAAGGCGGCCGCGTTGCTCGGCATGCCGAAGTCGACGGTCAGCCGCAAGCTGACGAAGCTCGAATCCGATCTGGGCATCAAGCTGTTGCGCAAGAACACCCACCAGCTCACCGTCACCGACCTCGGCGAGAAGGTGTACGCCCACGCCGTGAACATCCTTGCCGAGGCCAACGGGGTCCGCGCCCTTGTCGAGGGCAGTAGACAGGAGCCGCAGGGCGAGCTGAAGGTGGCGATCCCCGTCTTCGTCGGCATCGACTACGCGTCGCGGGTGGGCGCGACGTTCCTGCAGCGCTATCCCAACTCGCGGTTGGACATCCGACTGGTCGACACCATGGTCGACCCGATCAGGGACGGGTTCGACGTCGTCTTCGGGACCGGCCCGCTGCAGGACTCGACACTGATCGCGCGCAAGGTCTTCGATCTCGAGCTCTTCCTGTGCGCCTCCCCCGAGTTCGTCCGAGCCCTCGACGAGCCGTTGACGACGCCGACGCAGTTGAGCGAATTGCCCTTCATCGACTTCGGATTCGCAGGACCACGCAAGCTACGCGTCACGAGGAAGAAGCGACACCATGAGTTGTCGCCCTTGGTTCGCGCGCGGGCCAACAACTTTCAGGTGTGCAAGCAGTACATCCTGCAGGGGCTGGGCATAGGAGCGATGCCGACGCAGATCATCTGCACCGACGAGTTGCGCGACGGCACCCTCGTCCCCGTTCTCTCGGACTGGAGTCTCGAACCGCTCGAGGTGCACATGATCTATCCCTTCGAGCTGTCATTCTCGACCCTCATCAGCGCGTTCTACGAGGCTGCGCGCGACATCATCGTCGAGAACACCGCGCGCGCGTGATGCGAATTCGGCGCGCAAACCGACGCTGAGCGCACATTTGCGCGCCCAATCCGCTGGAAGTTTCTGCTGACAGTCGTCATTGACAAGTGTCAGCGAAAGAGCATACGGTCGCAGAGTGTCGGCGACCGGGGTACGCGAAACGCAGCGGCTCGAGACCCGGGCCCGACTGTTCGACGCGGCAGTGGCCGAGATCAAGCGCTCCGGTTTGGCGCGAGCAGACGTCAGCGCAATCGTCGCGGAGGCAGGCGTTGCGCGGGGCACCTTCTACTTCCACTTCCCCACGAAGGAGCACGTGGTCGTCGAACTGGAACGCAACGAAGAAGCCCGCATCATCGCCAAGCTGGACCCACAAAGCAAGGACCTCTCGTCCTTGTTGGCCCAACTGGTCAGGCACGTGGTTGACGCGGAGAAGCGGTTGGGGCCCATCATCTTTCGAGACATGTTGGGACTGCACTTCTCGTCGTCACGACCGCTCGATGACGCGCCGCGCGAACACCCGCTGGCCGAATTCGTCATCGGCGCCATCACCAACGCCCAGACCGCGGGCCGCGTGCCACGAGACGCAGACGCGGGCGAGCTCGGAGTGATCTTCATGACCGGGCTGTTCGCGTTGCTGTCGACAGCAGACGCCGGTTCGCGCACCGCGATATTGGACCGCTATGTGAAGACACTCGTCCAGGGAATGGAGACACGATGAACACCTCGGGCATCATCGGCTACCGCGACTACCTCGTGCGCCGTGACGGCGACGCCGATCTCCTGAATCGGAAGCTCGCCAGCCGGGAGGAATTCTTCGCAGATCTGGAGGCCGCTCCCGTTCGCTCCACACATCCTGTCGATCGAAAGACGTTCGAGCGGAACCTCCGACGCAGGCGGCCCGAACCCGGGGTGGACCGGCAAATGCTGTTTCTACTCGCCACCGCCAAGCTGAACCAAGCGGAACGGTTCGGCGTCGGACTTGGAGAGACCTATGGGCACAACAGCGGGGACGATGTGCCGCCCGAGCGGGTGTACATGGAACTCGAGGAGCACTACCACACTCGCCTCCTGGCGTACGTGCTCGACATTTTCGGTCTGCCGTTTCAAGTGGTCGCCCCGCCATTCGTGATGCGGCAGTTCGTCAAGACCGCAGTGTTCCTCCCCGAACGCGTGAGCTTCATGTTCGTGGGTGCAGCAGAAATGGCCGGCTGCATCATGTTTCACGAACTGCGCCGCATCGGGCTCGAGCTCTTCGCGGACGAGCCCGAGGTCGCTGCACGAATCGAACGCCTCTACAGCGAAATACTCACCGATGAAGTGGGGCACGTCGGCTACTGCGCCGCGCGATGCACTCCGGCGGAGCGGGCGGTCATGCGTCGCCTCTACCCGCGAATCGGGCGACTGTTCGCACGACAGACCTTCGAGATCAGCCTGCTCACCGACCGCGAGGAACTTCACGCACTGCTTGATCGACCGTTCGACGTCGACGAGCTTTCCGCCGGCCTACCGACAGAGACATTCCTCGCCGCCCACCCATAACCGGTCAGCACGAGAGCGGCGCCCGTCATGATTTCCCATGCGGATGATCGTGTACACCGAACCGCGTTCCACCAGGCCGACGGGAAGAACGCGAGCTCCGCTCGCGCCGTCGATGATCAGCGCCAGAAGACATGCGAGCCCGACGACGCCGATGGCGATGCTCAGCGACGCGATAGGTCCGTGGTGCGCCGAGCCGACGACTGCCGAGTCCGGCGATGATCACCGCGACGTTCCCGCCGACGATCGCCATCCCGGCGCCGATTACGTGCCAATGACTGGTGCCGGTCATCTCGACCGCCCCGCTCCTGAAGGTGCCGACCAACACGTTGCCGATCGCGTTCACAGCGGCCGCGAGCACGAAAATCCAACCGGCCCAACCCGGAGTCGGGCAAGCGCGCACGAAGACGACCGCGCCCAGCAGAAGCAGCGAGCCGTGCACCATGAACGCCCCGACGTTCATGACAGCGGAGACTCCGAGATCGCTGATGTAGTCGGCGACATAGCTGTAGCCGGGGACGCTCGCCGCGGCGACCGCCTCGCACACCAGATAGACCGCTGCGCCGACCAGCCAGATCACTCCGGCTGCTACGCGCACCTAAACGATCCACGATCCCTTTCGCATAACTCCGGCCACGGCGAGATCCGCGTCGAGCACCACCAGGTCGGCGCGGGCACCCGCTTCGAGCACCGTCGACGGGAAGCCCAGCGCCCGTGCGGGATTGATCGAAGTCTGCCGGACCGCGGCCATCAGTGCGTCATCGCGCGGCAACCCGAAGTGCTCGACGGCGAACCGGAACTGGTGATCCATGGTCGCTGTGCTGCCCGCGATGGTGTCCGTTCCCGCGACGCGCGCGACCCCGTTTACGACAGTGACTTCCAAGGGACCAAGCCAGTAGCTGCCGTCGGACATTCCCGCCGCCGCCATCGCATCGGTCACCAAGGAAACCCGATCAGGTCCCACGTTGCGGCAGACATGTCGATACAGGGCCGGGTCGACGTGCACGCCGTCGGTGATCAGTTCCACTGTCACCCTTGGGTCTTCGAGCAAGGCGATGACCGGCCCCGGCTCCCTGGTGTTGATCGGACGCATCGCGTTGAACAGGTGGGTGCCCACCGTCGCACCCGCGTCGATCGCCGCCTTGGTCTGTGCGTACGTCGCTTCGGTGTGGCCGACGGCGGCAACCACGCCTGCGTCGACGATCTGCCCGATCGCGGCAAGGGCGCCGTCGCGTTCCGGCGCGATGGTGACCATCCGGACAGCACCGCCGCCCGTTTCGAGGACGCGGTCGATCTCGGCGGGATCGGGATCCCGCATCAACGCCGGCTGATGGGCGCCGCACCGCAGCGTCGACAGCCACGGACCTTCCAGATGAATTCCGTCGAGCAGTCCGGCGCGCACGTCGTCGGCCAGGGCGCCGACCTGACGCAGCAGGTCCTCCGGTCCTGCGGTGACCAGTGACGCGATCACGGTGGTGGTGCCGTGCGTGCGATGAAACTCGACAGCGGTGGCCGTTTCGTCGCGTGCCGCCGTAGAGAAGTTCGCCCCTCCCCCGCCGTGGAGATGTGTGTCGACGAAGCCGGGCATCACGGTGACCGCCCCGAGGTCCCGGTCAGCGGGCCGCGGGCCTTCGCCGCCGCCGACCGCCGCGACCGATTCGCCCGAAACGTCAATCCAGCCGGGCCGCAACAATTCTCGGCCTGTCAGCACGGTGTCGGCGGTGATCAGCATGGATGCGCCTCAGACGCCTTGCCATCCCGGTTTGGAACGGTAGGTCTCGCGGTAGTAATCCACCAGCTGCAGCCGCCGCGCCGCGGCATCGTCGAGGAGCACGGTGACGTGCGGGTGATGCTGCAGGATGGTCGCAGGCCACAGCGCGCTCACCGCGCCCTCGACGAGATGGTGCACGGCTTCGGCCTTGCTGCGACCGGTGGCCACCAGGATCACGTGCCTGGCCGCCATGATGGTCGCAAGTCCCTGGGTCAGGCAGTGGGTCGGGACCGCGTCGAGGTCATCGTCGAAGAAACGGGCGTTGTCGACGCGCGTCTGCCTGGTCAGAGTCTTGATCCGGGTACGCGACGCGAGCGAGGAGCCGGGCTCGTTGAATCCGATGTGTCCGTCGGTGCCGATTCCGAGGATCTGCAGGTCGACCCCACCCGCCGCCTGAATCGCGCTCTCGTACGCCGCGCAGGCGGCAGGTATGTCCGACGCGAGGCCATCCGGCCCCTCGACAGCGCCAGGCGGGAAGTCCACCCGGGATACGAACACCTCGTCGATGACGGTGCGGTACCGCTGCGGATGGTCCGCGGGCAGACCGACGTACTCGTCGAGCGTGAATCCCCTGGCCTGCCGAAACGAGATCTTCCCTGCATCACACCGCGCGGCCAACTCGTCGTAGATCGCCAGCGGCGACGAGCCGGTGGCAAGTCCGAGCACCGCGGCCGGATTACGGTTCAGCAGATCACCGATCGCGTCGGCGGCAACGCCACCAATCTCCTTGGCGTCGGCCAGGATGACGACTTCCATCTACTTGTTCGCCGTGAAAAGTTCTGCGCCGGAAGCGATATCCGCGCCTGCGGCCACCGCTTCCGACGGGACGACGTTTTCGGACTCTCGTTCGTCCATGACCACAACGGGCACAATCGGATTGAGCCCCTTGGCTTCGATCGCCGGAACGTCGTAGGTGATGATCAGTTGGCCCGCGGTGACGTCGTCGCCCTGGGTGGCGTGGGTCGTGAAGCCCTCGCCCTTCAGCGCGACGGTGTCCAGCCCGAGGTGGACAAGGACGCCGACGTTCTCGGCGGTCATCACGATGTAGGCGTGCGGCATCAGCTTCAGAAGCTTGCCGCTGACCGGGGCGACGGCCTCGACCACCTCGCGCGGCGGGTCCACCGCCGCGCCGTAGCCCACCATGCCCTGGGAGAACACCGGGTCGGGGACGTCGGAGAGTCGAACTGCGCGCCCCGCGACCGGGGCCAACACCTGCGTCTTGCTCACCCGTCAAACAATACGAGCGTGCCCGCAAGACGGTCTCAACTTCGCGTGTTCTCGTCTAAGCTTCGCTCAGCTTCGGCGGCCAGGATCGTTTGCGGCAGAGAAGGGTGACCGGCAATGAGCGACACAGCGAAATCTCAAGCGGTCCAGCAAAAGTCGGGTATGCGCATTCCCGGGTTTGCGCAGTTGCAGCGGCTGGGCAAGAGCCTCATGCTGCCGATCGCGGTGCTCCCCGCAGCGGGCATCCTCCTGCGGCTCGGCCAACCCGACCTGCTCGGCAGCATCAAGGCTCCGGTCATCGGGCCGTTCTTCCAGGCGATGAGCGCGGCGGGCGACGCGCTTTTCTCCAACCTTCCGCTGCTGTTCGCGGTCGGCGTCGCCATCGGGTTCGCCAGGAAAGCCGACGGTTCCACCGCGCTCGCCGCGGTCGTCGGCTATCTGGTGATGGAAGCGGTGTTCAAGACGATGTCGCCGATCGTCCTCGCCGGCGAGGTGGACAAGGCAGGCGAACAGGCCCAGATCAACTACAGCGTGTTCGCGGGCATCGTGATCGGTCTGGTCACCGCGTGGCTGTTCGATCGGTACCACACCATCAAGTTGCCCTCCTACCTCGGATTCTTCGGCGGACGGCGGTTCGTGCCGATCGTGGTGTCCTTGGCGTCGCTGTTCCTCGCCTTCGCGATGAGCTACTTCTATCCGATCTTCGATGCGGGGCTCACCTCGCTCGGTGAGTTCATCGGCGGTGCGGGTGCACTCGGTGCGTTCGTCTACGGCTTCGCCAACCGCATGCTGATCCCGCTCGGCCTGCACCACATCCCGAACTCCTACATCTGGTTCCTCTACGGCGACTACCAGCCGCCAGGAGGAGGCGATGCCGTCACCGGCGAGCTCACCCGATTCGCCGCGGGCGACCCCACCGCGGGCATCCTGACCTCGGGCTTCTACCCGATCCTGATGTTCGGCCTGCCCGCTGCCGCGCTGGCGATGATCCACGTGGCGAACAAGAAGCAGCGGAAGGTCGCGGTCGGCATCCTGGCGGCGGCGGGACTCACCGCGTTCCTGACCGGCGTCACCGAACCGCTGGAGTTCGCGTTCATGTTCGTGGCCTTCCCGCTGTATCTGATCCACGCGGTGCTCACGGGCCTGTCCCTGGCGATCGCCTACCTACTCGACATACACCTGGGCTTCTCGTTCTCGGCGGGCCTCATCGATCTGCTCCTGTACGGCACCGCGCCCGCCGCGAAGAACATCCCGCTGCTCATCGCGATGGGCGTGGGCTTCTTCGTCGTCTACTACGTACTCTTCCGATTCGCGATCACGAAGTGGAACCTGCGCACCCCCGGTCGCGAGCCCGAGGACGAGTTCGACGCCGAGGAACGGGCCAACCTCGGCGAGGGCTCCGACTCCGCCACCGCCGTCACCGCGGGCGGGTCAGGTGCGGCGACCGCAACGATGGCGGCACCCGTCGCGACCGACAGCAAGGCCGAGAACGTGATCGCGGCGTTCGGCGGCCGGGACAACCTCGTCAACGTGGACGCCTGCATCACCAGGCTCCGCGTCGAGGTCAACGACAAGGACAAGGTCGACCAGGCGCGGTTGAAGAGCCTCGGCGCCGCAGGCGTCATCGAGGTCGGCAACAGCGTTCAGGCGGTGTTCGGCACCGATGCCGAAGCGCTGAAGAACGACATCAACGACGTTCTCTAGAAAGCCACCGCGTCGCGGTAGTCCGGCAAGGGCAGGTCGCCTGCTGCGATATTGGCCAGCCCCCTGCCGGATGCGGCGCTGATCGCCCTGCCGACCGGACCCGCGGCGAGATGCGCACCGGCATGAACAGCGCGGATGCCATACCGCGTGCGGGGGTTGGCAATCCGTAACACCCCGGCGCGCACAGACGGCGCCTTGTTGACGAATGGTTGCATCAAGCGCTGATACCGGCTCAACGCGGAGGAAATGTCGTCAGCGGCGGCGAGTTCGCCTGCGAGGATGTAGGCGCCGATGAGGGCCAGGCTGGTTCCGGCGCCGCCGAAGGTCGCATTGCAGAAGGCGGCGTCTCCCAGCAGCGCGATCCTGCCCTTGCTCCATGGCTGCGCGCTTATCTGGCCGACGGCGGAGAAGTACATCGGCGCACCGGCCTCGAGTTCGGCGAGGATGCGGGGCGCGGCGCCGCCGACGTCGGCGAAGGTGCGTCGCAGGATGGTGATCTGCCCGGCCCGATCCAGGTCCTCGAACCCGCGGATGTCGGAGATGAAGGTCATGATGGCGCGGGTCGTGCCCAGGTTGTCCGGCCGTAGATGCACGGAGCGGGATCGGGTCGCATGCTGCCAGTTCCACCATTGGTCGTCGTCGTGGTTCCGGGGGATGGTGGCGTACGCGAGGTACATGCCGAGTTCCCGTGACCTGTGCGGAGGTGACGAACCGGCGCGACCGCGAGTGCAAGCCTTCGGCGATGACCAACAGGTCGGCGTCGACGGATGTGCCGTCCTGCAGCACGACGGAGACATGGTCGCCGTGGTCGGTGACGTCGGTGATCTGTGTGTCGAACCGGTAGTCGGTCCGCTCGGCGCTGTGCTCGATGAGAATGCGCGACAGCTCGCCGCGCAAGATCTCCAACTCGGCCGTCGGGCCGTCGGCCTGCCCCGCAGACGCAACGGGAAACGATGCCGCAGGCGTTCCGTTCGCCTTGACGAAGCGGGTGCCGACCTCCCCGGTGTTGGCTGCGCGGATATCGTCGTCGACTCCCATCCGGCGGACGACCTCACGGGCGGCACCGCGGATGTCGACGTTCTGGCCCTCGTCGCGACGCTGGGAGAAGCGCTCGACAACGGTCGTCTGCCAGCCGCGGGCGGCGAGTTGATGGGCCAGCGCGGGTCCGGCGATGCCCGCGCCCGAGATGACGGCATGAAATGTCATTCCGCGGGATAACCCACTGGAGCGCACCGCGAAACATGCGCGCGCAATCTCACCAGAAGTCACAGCAAATATTCAGGCACGACAATAGAATCCTTGCCGTGCAGGAGGCCGCAGCTCGAGCGAACGCGCTTGCCGCCCGGGATCGGCTCGCGCAGATGGCTGCTCGGATGTGCGACGACACCGGGCGTCCCAATGACAGCCGCTGGTGGTTCACCAACAGCTACGTCCGGACGACCGAGGGTGCCATCGACGAAGCCGATGCGGGCAGCTTCGGCGATCCCATCTTCATCTTCCGGCTGATCACCTACTTCGAGAAGCTCTACGTCGACAACGTGCTCGCCGCCGACGAGCACCGGCGGGTCGAACCGCACTGGCAGCGCGCCTTCGACATTGCGGCCGAAGCCGATTCGAAGCGACGGATGCTCGCGAAGATGCGGAACCGCGAAGCGATCAGCCACGGCCTGCAGGAGGTTGTCGCGAGCGTGACCGCGGCAAGTCGTGCCCACATCCGGTTCGATCTGCCGAGGGCGATGACATGGGTCGCGCTGCATCCGCTCGGCTTCTCGAAAGACGGCGAGATCGGCTCGCACATAGCCGATTTCATGGGGATGGCGGCGGTGTTCGAGCAGGCGACGACCGCAGCCAACCTCGACGTGGCCCGATACACCCGGCTGCCCGTCCAATTCATGCCCGCGCGCCTGCAGGAATGGGGCATGCGGTTCGTGTTCCGGGCCGACCTCATCCACGAACGGGCCTACGCATGGCAGTGCGCCGAAGCGCTGGTCGCCTCGGGCGGTGCCGGAACGAACCCGTACACCGAGCCCGAGCCAGGGCACCTCGACGGCGACGTCACAGCCGCCGAAAGGCCCGACGCATTCGCGAACATAGAACCGGCGCTGCGGCCAACGATGGACGGACTTCATCGCGCGCCGGCCGACGCGGGCTCGCGCGAATCCGCGGCGATGCCCGACGCGCTGTCCACTGTCGAACGCGTCCGCGCGGTGCAGGGCCTGTGCCACGGCTACACGAGTCCCGGGGACGAGAAGGCGATCGTCGCGACGCTCGCCGCGTCGGCGCGGATGGGTGACCTGGTCACCGTCGTCAATGGCGTCGGCGCGTGGGAGTTGGCCGCCAACCTTCACGGCCGCAAGAAGCGGGCGCTGCGCTCGCTTTTTCGCACCTACTACTACCCCGTGGTGCAACCGTCGATCGCGGTGGCGTTGATGAGGCGGGCAATTCGCTTCGCGCACCTGGCGTGGGAGGAAACAATGCTGGCGGATCTGTTGTGCAGCCGTTCCGACGGGGTTGCGCTGCTCACAGAACTCGGCGAAGACGAGCGCTCCGGTTGGCGACGCGTCGAGGCCAACCTCGGCCACGGCGCGCGTTCGCGGGTGCTTGCGGCCAACCCCGCTCTGGCCTGACCGAATCAGAGGACGGCGAACAGCTCCAGCTGGATGTTGTCCGGGTCGCGGAACACCACTGTCGCAAAGGGAAACGGAGTGTCGCCGGTCCTGATGCCGGAATGCTCGACGCCGAGTTCGTCGAGCCATGCCGTCCACGCCTCCAGTTGCTCGCGGCCTTCGACATTCAACCCGACGTGGTCCAGCCCGGTCTTGGCCTCGTCGAACGGCGCGCCGTCGTTGCCGGTATTCGTGTGCAGCCCGATCACCAGGCCGCAGCGCGGTTCGAGGAGCAACACGCCGTAACCGGTGTCCTCGCGTTCGTAATGGGGAAACTCCATCGGGATGTGGTCTGCCCGGAACACCCGCTGATACCAGGCCAAGCTGGATTCGATGTCGCGGACGGTTACGGAGAAATGGTGGATCCCGGAAATTGCTGGGGCGTTTCCCTCGGTCACGTGCAAGATGGTGCCATGGGCAATGACTCAGCCGCTGCAATCCGGCAAGAGCGCGGCGATTGGATGGTCAAGCACCGCGATGTCTACCTGCAGTCGGGTGGCACGAAGGGCCACGTCATGGACATCTCCGAGATCGGTGGCCACCCGTTCACCACGCACTGCCTGATCAAGGTGCGGGGTCGCAAATCCGGTAAGACGCGCATCGTTCCGCTGATCTACGGCGACATCGGCGGCGAGATCGTCATCGTCGGGTCGAAGGGCGGAGCCGACCAGCACCCCGACTGGTACTTCAACCTGCGCGCCGACGATCACGTCGATGTCCAGATCGCGACGCAAGCCTTCCGCGCGACCTGGCGTGAGCCCGTAGACGAAGAGCGGCATCGGATCTGGGACTTCATGGTGTCGGTGTACCCGCCGTATCTCAGCTACCAGAGGTCGACGACCCGTCACATCCCCGTCATCATGCTCGAGCCCGTCGAAACCATCGACGTGTTCACCGAAGCCGACCTTCAGTCGTCGTAGACCACCTCGACGCGGGTGGCCTCGCCGTTGGGCCCCATCGGCGAGTCGTACTCGACCACCGAGCACATCGGGTTGCTGTGCGTCTCGAACAACTGCGCCTCGTCCTCAAGGATGGACGGCAGCCGTTCCGGATCAGCGATGATGGCTTGCGAGTTCTCGAAGTCCTCCCTGCTGTTCCACCAGATCTCCATCACGCAGTGGTAACCGGGATCGAGGATTTCCCCTGTGACGGGATTGCGTTCGGGAGTCAGATAGCGCCGCACGTACCGCACCGCGTTGGGAATCGACGGTGATCGGTTGAGCCGCTGCGAGAGCCGCGAGTGCCGGTTCTCGTAGTAGTCGATGAACTCTTCCATCGTCATCTCGGGGCGCTTCCGGAAGAAACACACTTGCTTGAACACGTCGGTCACTATGCCGCGCCTGCGGATCCTCCGGGCCGAGTTCCCGATACCAGGAAACCGGTGTAGGACGTGAAGAACCGTCCGGCCGCATCGGAATCCCGCAGTTCCCTTCTCCAGCGGTCGGCGTCGTCCGCGCTGACGGTGCCTGCGTTGACGAGTCCATCGGCTGTTGCGAAGAAGCTGAAGACCCGATCGGCGATCTCGAGTTCGTTGCAGACGAGGGTCTTCGGATGCGTTTCGACATCCGCGAGACCTGCGTCGAGGAACAGCGCGCGCATCCGGCGACCGATCCACCCCGACGGAAACCGATCGCACCACGCATTGAGAACCGCGCGCGTCAACGCCCGATCCGGCGAGTCGATCGTCAGCGTCTCCCAGTCGTTGTCGAAGGCGACCAGAACACCGCCCGGGCGCAACACCCGAGCCATCTCACCGATGGCAGCGGCCGGATCGGCAATGTGCTGAAGCACCCGGTCGATTCGGCAGCCGTCGAAACTCGCGCCCCGTAGGGCAACTGGGTTGCATCGGCGACCTCGAACGCCAATCCTGCGACGTCGCCGTGGCGCCGCCGCGCCGCATCGACCATCACCTGGCTGCCGTCGATCGCAAGCACCGAACCACCCGGCGCCACACGCCCCGCCAATGCCGCCGCGTCGTCCCCGAGGCCACATCCGACCTCGAGGATCCTGCTTCCGGGTGTGGCGGCGAGCAGGTCATAGCTCTCGCGTTTGCACTCGGCGAAGAACGGAAGCGAGTCGATCAGCGTCAGGCAGTTGGCGAACATCTCGAAATCCGAGGCCGCATCGACGCTCTGGAATCCGGAAGCAAGATCATCGGCCATGGCGTCAACGATAGAACTTCAGACCACCGGATCGGTGAGATAGTGCGTGAGAACGGGTTTGAGCCACGCGGCGAGCGTCTTGTCGTCCATCGCGACGAGCGGCGGGATCCCGATGATGTAGCGCGCGACCGCGATTCCGAGTAGCTGGGCGCCGATGAGCGCGGCGCGTTCGGCGGGCCGGTCGATCGCCACGGCAGCCAATGCGGGCGCCACCTGCCTGGCGAAGACGTCGAGCAGTGCGTCGGCCGCCGTCTGGCTCGACGACGCCGCCCGCAGCAGCGGGAGGAAAGGGCCGTCGGGCCCCCACACCTCGACGAAGAGCGGAAGCATCACGTCGGCGACGTCCTCTGGCGCGACACCGGACAGATCCGGAGGTGAGATGTCGAGTTGCGACACCGCACCGAAGAGTCCGTCCTTGTTCCCGAAGTAGTGCATCACCAGGGCCGGGTCCACACCCGCCGCCGACGCGACCGACCGGATCGTCGTCTTCTCGAAACCGCTCTGGCCGAACTGCATCCTCGCCGCGGCAAGGATGGCGGCCTTGGTGGCGGCCGGGTCACGCGTCCTCGATGCCATGCCGCCAGTGTATTCAACAGTTGTTGACAAGTCTCCCAACCCGGCTTACCGTCAGTTCAACAAGCGTTGAACTGACAAGGAGTGCGAGATGACCGTGACCGCTATCCAGATCGGGCTGCACCCCGATGCCGTCGACTTCGAATCTGCCGACTTCTCCCAGTTCAAGGGGTTGTCCAAGGAGGGCCTGACCAAAGCGAACAGCGATAACGTCGCCGGACTGCGGGCGGCCGGATACGAGGTCGACAACTGCCTGATCGCCACCGGCGCGGCGGGTGCCGAGAAGGCACGCACCTGGCTGTCGGCCAAGCGCTACGACGCGGTGCTCATCGGCGCGGGCGTGCGCCTGGTGGCGAGCAACACCCTGTTGTTCGAGGCGATCGTGAACGCCGCGCACGCCGCCAACCCCGGCTGCCGATTCGTGTTCAACTACTCGGCGACGTCGACACCCGATGACATCCGCCGGTGGTATCCCAGTCCGGCCGACGCGACGCCGGCGGTCTGATCGTGAATACCCCGCACACGGTGGATGTCGTCGTCGTCGGTGCCGGACCCGCCGGGTTGACCGCCGCGGGCGACCTGGCCAGGTGCGGCCGCTCGGTGGTGGTGCTCGAACGGTGGCCCGAGATCAACCCGTCGAGCCGCGCGTTCGCGACGATGGCCAGAACCCTCGAGGTCCTCGACGCCCGCGGCCTTGCCGACGACGTTCTCGCGCACGCGCACAAGGCGTCCGGCGTTTCGATCTTCGCGGGCGCGCGAATCGATCTGACGCATCTGCGATCGGCATACCAGTTCGTCGCGGTCACCCCGCAGACGAATGTCGACAGGGCGCTCGCGGAGTACGCCGAGATGCAGGGCGCCGACATTCGGCGCGGCTTCGAAGTCGTTGCACTCGAGCAGGATTCCGACGGCGTGACGGTCACCGCGCGACCGAAGGACGACGACGATCCGCAGCACACCCGGACATGGCGTGCCGCCTACGTCGTCGGCGCCGACGGCGCGCACAGCACCGTGCGCGATCTCCTCGGCGCGGAGTTCCCAGGTAAGACCATCCTGTCCTCGTTGGTGCTGGCCGACGTGAAACTGGCCGACGGGCCGACGAGCGGCGAACTGACCCTCGGCAGCACGCGCGACGTCATCGGCTTCCTGGCTCCCTACGACCGCGGCGACGAGGACGGCGCCTGGTACCGGGCGATGGTCTGGGATCGCAAACATCAGGTCCCCGACTCCGAACCCGCCTCCCCCGACGAGGTGATCGACGTCCTCACCCAGGCGATGGGACGCGACGTCGGCGTGCTGGAGATCGGCTGGCTGTCGCGCTTCCACTGCGACGAACGCCAGGTCGCCCAATACCGTTACGGCCGCGTGTTTCTCGCCGGCGACGCCGCACACGTGCATTCGCCGATGGGCGGGCAGGGTATGAACACCGGCATCCAGGACGCCGCCAACCTCGCGTGGAAGCTCGACGCGGTCCTCGGCGGCGCTCCCGACGATGTGCTCGACACCTACCAGAGCGAACGGCACCCCATCGGCAAGAGGGTGCTCCGCCAATCGGGGATGATGGCCCGTGGGGTCACGTTGCATCCGCGAATCGCCCGCGCCATGCGAAACCTGCTCGCTCCAAGGCTACTTCGACGTGCACGGGTACGCGATGCGGTTGCGGGCAGCTTCGCGGGTACCGAATTGCGCTACCCCCATCGGCGCGGCGAGCACCCGCTCGTCGGCACGAGGGCGACGGAGATTCCGCTGCGCGAGGGCCGGTTGACGCAACTTCAGCGGTACGCGGGATTCGTGTTCATCCGCGAACACGGCGAGGCGCCCGTCGACGTGCCCGGACTCGTCGAGGCCGAGCGCACCGACGGTGGCCCGGCGGTCCTGGTTCGGCCGGACGGCTACATTGCCTGGGCGGGGCCGTCTTTCGGCCGGGAGGGCATGACGGCCGCGTTGGCCAGGTGGACCGGGATCAGTTCTCGGGCAGGGTCACCGCGGCTACGACCGCTGCGATGACCACGAGCACCACGATGGTCAGGGCGACCGCGCCCCACCCGTGCCCGTCGTAGGCCACCCCGCCGAACCAGCCGAAGACGCTCGAACCTCCGTAGTAGAAGAGGTTGTACAGCGAGGAGGCCTGCGCTTTACCCACTGGCGCCGACCGGCCTGTCCAGCCCGACGCGATGGAGTGCGCCCCGAAGAAGCCCGCGGTGGCGATCAGCAGGCCTGCGAGGACGACGAAGAGGTTGTCGCTCAAGGTGATAGCGACACCGGTGGCCATGATCGCGGCGGACACCAGAAGCACGCGCTTGCGCCCGAACCGCGTCGCCTCGGCACCGGCGCGCGCCGATGCCCACGTCCCGGCGAGATACGCCACGAAGACCAGGCTGACGACGAACGGCGACAGGTGAAACGGGCGCCCCCATCAGCCGGAATCCCAGGAAGTTGTACATCGCCACGAATCCACCCATCAGCAGGAAGCCCTGCGCGAAGAGGGCGAGCTGTCGCGGTGAGCGAAGGTTGGCGGTCAACCGACGGACAAGGGTGCCTTCGGGATTGGTGCCGGACTCCTTCGACGGGACGAAGCCAAAGGGTTGAGGGGCCAGCCTGACGAAACCGAACGCCGCCACACAGCACAGCGCCGCCACAGTGAAGACACCCATGCGCCACCCGGCGACCTGTGCGACAGGGCTCGACACCACCCGGCCAAGGAGGCCGCCGATGGTGGTGCCCGCGACGAAGGTGCCTGCCGCCCGTGCCGCATGCGCGGGATCGATCTCCTCGGTGAGGTAGGCGATCGCGATCGCGGGGACACCGCCGATGAGCAAGCCTTCGAGGAACCGCCCGGCGAGCAGCAGCTCATAGGTGGGTGCGAACGGTACGAGCAGCCCGACGACGGCCGCGACGGTGACCGAGAGCGTTATCGCCCTCACTCGACCGATGCGATCGGCGACGGTGGACCAGGGGATCACGCCGATGGCCAGGCCGATGGTGGAGGCCGAGATCGTCAGCGCCGCGGTCGCCGCGCCGATGTGCAGATCGGCCGCGATCAGCGGGAGCACGGCCTGGGGCGAGTAGAGCTGGGCGAAGGTCGCCACACCCGCGCAGAACAGCGCGGCCAGTAGCCGGCCGTAAGCGGCGGAACCGCGGCTGTGTCCTGCCCATACCTGGGGGGATGTCTGCTGGATGGTCATGGACAGGGACGCTATGAGAGCTGCGTTAATGTGTCCAATGCATAGTTTTTGTGATTTTCATGCTCTAGGCGCATCATCGCTGAGAAAGGCCGCGAAGCGCTGCGCGGGCGGCGACAAATCCCGCGCCTTGTCCCAGGCGAAGCCCACCTCGCGCTTGGCGCCCGCGTTCGAAATCGGGACGTGGACGGTCTTGGACTGACCACCGTCGCGCGGTACAGGGATGACGGCGACGCCGAAGCCGGCCGCGACGAGCCCTTCCACCGTGGGGATCTCGGTGGCCTCGAACACGATGTCGGGCCTGACGTCGTCGGCGGCCAGCAGTTGGTCGGTGAGCTGACGCAGACCCGCCTGCGGTGCGAGTGCGACGAACGGCTCCCCTGCCGCGGCCGACAGCCGCACTCTGGCGCGGCCTGCGAGCCGATGTCCATGCGGTACGGCGAGACACAGTTGGTCGACATACAGTTGGCGCCAACCGAAGTCGGACGACTCGGGTCGCGGCGCGGTGATCGCGATATCGATCTGACCGTCGAGCACCCGTTGCGTGATCTCGTGAGCGGGCCCCTGAACCAGATCGAAATCGATCGCAGGAGCGGATTCGCGGAAGCGCCGCAGTTGTTCGGGCACATACCCACTCGCGAGGGAGTGCAGAAACGCGAGGCGGACCCGGCCGGTGTCGGGGTCACGCAGCGCGGCGATGCGTTCTTTCGCAGACCTCATCTCCGCGATGCTGCGCCTGGCGTGCTCCAGCATGATCTGGCCGTATGAATTCAGCCGGAGCCTGCGGTTGACCCGGTCGAACAACGGCGCGCCCGCCTCGCGCTCGAACCGGGCAAGCGCGCGCGACAACGTCGGCTGGCTCACCGAAAGCTCGGCGGCGGCGTCGGTGACGTGTTCCGTCTCCGCGAGTACCACGAACCAGCGCAGTTCCTCGAGGTTCACCTGTCGACCATAACTACACTGCGTGCAATAACAGCGGGCAGACAGGACAAATGGTGACCACACCTCATTCCGGCGAGGGTCTGCAGGAGTCCATCCTGCGTGCGCTCGACAGCCTGCTGGCTTCGCTGCAGCCGGAACCGTTGGGCGACGACCGATTCCGCGTGCACAGCGAGGCCAACCGGTTCGGCCGCGTGTTCGGCGGCCAGATGATCGCCCAGGCCATGGCGGCCGCCGCCACCACGGTCGGTGACAAGCCGCCGCATTCCCTGCATGCGTACTTCGTGCAATCCGGCGATCCCGACCATCCACTCGACATCGTGGTCGATCGGGTCCGCGACGGCCGGTCGATGGCCGCGCGCCGCGTCACCGTCGAACAAGGCGGGGACACGTTGTTGATCGCGATGGTGTCGTTCCACGACAACCCGACCGAGCCGGAGTTCGCCGAGCGCGCACCGCAGGGGGTCGACCCCGACGAACTGCCGCGCCTGCAGGACTGGGTCGAGAGCACGGCGCCGGAGCTCATCGAGCGGGCGCGGACCTGGATCAGCAGGCCGCCACCGCTGGACATGCGAATCGCCGAGCCGACATGTTTCTTCGGTGGCCCCCGTGCCACCGGCCCGAGGACGCATTGGATGCGGCTGCCGCGCGACATCGGCGACGACCCCGTGCTGCACAGCGTTCTGCTCGCGTACTCCAGCGATTATCTGCTGCTCGACATCGCGCTGCGCGGGCATCCTGAACCCGTCACCATCGAGTCGTCGACGGCGTTCAGCCTCGACCACTCGATGTGGCTACACCGCCCCGTTCGATTCGACCGCTGGCACAGCCACACCGCGGAACTGGTTGCGGTTTCGGGGCATCGCGGTCTGGTACGCGGCTCCATCCACGACATCGACGGCCACCTGGTGGCGAACACCACCCAGGAGGTGCTGATCCGTGTCAACCGCTGACCGCTACGCGCACGCCGTAGCGGGCCATGTGCAGTGCGGCGCGGTGACTGAACAACAGCGACGCGCCGATCGGGTTGCCGCCGCCCGGATACGTCGTCCCCGATACGGCGGCCATGGTGTTACCCGCCGCGTAAAGACCAGGGATCGGGTTGCCGTCGGCGGCCAATACCCGTGCGTCGACGTCGGTGCGCAGTCCGCCCTTGGTGCCGAGGTCCGACAACCCGAACGCCGCCGCGCGGTACGGCGGGGTGTCGATCGGCACCAGTGGTGATGCGCCGCCGGTGAAAGCCCGGTCGAACGATTCCCTTCCGCGGCCGAAGTCCTCGTCGTCATCTCGCTGCAGCGAATTCGTTGAATCGCCTGACCGTTTCCTCGAGATTGCCTGCGGGAACGCCGATCTGGTCGGCGAGCTCGGCCAGCGAGTCGGCCTCCCGCCACAGCCCGGCAGACACGTACTCGCTCGTCGGCGCGAACGACACGTTGGGCGCCATCACGGGTGGCTGTTCACCGGCCCGGCTGTCATAGATCATCCAGTAGCGCGGACCGACGGTGCCCGCGTTCATCGCGCGAATGATCTCGCGGCCAGACCTGTCGTAGGCCGCGGACTCGTTGACGAAGCGCCGCCCTTCCGCATCGACGAAGATTCCGCCGGTGAAGCACAACGCGAACGCGGCCCTTCCGTCGGGATGAACCAGCCCCGGCGACCACCAGGCCTGATCCATCAGGTCGGTGCTTGCGCCGACCAGCATCGCCGCGCGGTGCGCCAGCCCGAGATTTCCCGGCGCGCCCATGGTGTCCAATGCCGCTCCCGGAACGCCGAATTCGGCCCGCATCGAGTCGTTCTGCTCGAACCCTCCCGCCGCCAACAGCACACCGCGGCGCGCCCGGATCGCCCGCCGGACACCCCCGCTCTCAACTCCTGCGCCGACGACGCGGCCGTCGTGGACGATCAACTCGACGACGCTTGTGTTCAGGTGCGCGGTGACGGCCGGGTTGTCGGCCATCGCCGAAAGGAAGCGGCCGATGACCGCGCGCCCACCGGTGAGCAGGTCGGGCTGCGGCGCGCCGAGGCGTTCGTGGTCAAGCGGTCCGCGGACCAGCCCCTTGAAACGGCCGAGCCGGTCGTCGGGTACCGCCCGCGAGACGATGTGGCGCATACCGTCGTTGCGCGCGCCGGGCACCGAGCTGTAGTAGTCCGGCCACGGCAGCACCTTGAACGCGAAATGGTCGTCGCTCTCCAGGTATTCGATCAGCGCAGCACCGCCGCGCACGTACGTCTCCTGGAGATCGGCGGGGGTGCGGTCGCCGACGACGGCGCGGTAGTAGCGCAGCGCCTCGTCGATGGTGTCGTCGCTGCCCGCGCGAACGAGCACCGGATTGCACGGGTACCACATCCCGCCGCCGCCCGAGTACGCGAACGTGCCGCCGAACAGATCGGTCGCCTCGACGAGCGCGACCGAAAGGCCCTCGCGCGCAGCGGTATAGGCACCGGCGATGCCGCCTGCGGAGCCGGCGACGATGACGTCGACTGTCTCGTCGGGCGCGGTCACAGGTTCCTCGAACGGTTGACGAAGCGGCCCTCGCGCGGCGAGAAGAGCCAGCCGCCGCCGGCCTTGGTGCCGCCGTCGACGGGAATGTTGTGCCCGGTGACGAACGCCGACTGGTCGGAGGCGAGGAACAGCGCAACCCGCGCCTGGTCCTCGGGCCACCCCACCCGCCCGACCGGCGCCCACGACGCCCACAGCTCGTCGACGTCCTGGTAGCCGCTCAGGTAGTCGACCTGCGGTGTCTGAGCCAGGTCGGTGCCGATCCCGTTGACGCGGATACCGTGCCGTCCGAGGTCGACGGCCAGACATGTGGTGAAGTGCGCGGCAGCCGCCTTCATCGCGCCGTAGACGGGGTCCTTCGGATAGCCGCGCATGCCCTCCACCGAATGCACCGTGACGATGCTGCCGCGACGTGCCTCGATCATCGACGGCACGAACGCCCTCGTGACGGCGAAGACGTGGCGCAGGTTGATGTCGTACATCTGCTGCCACGAGTCCGGAGTCGACTCATGGAATGCCACAAGCGGGCGGTAGTCGCCGACGTTGTTCACCAGCACGTCGACCCGTCCGTGCTCGGTCAGCACGGCCTCCGCCAACCGGGCGACATCGTCGTCGTCGGTGACGTCGGCGACATGGCTTCTGATGCGTCCACCCGTGCCGGTGACTTCGTCGCGGATCGTGTCGGCCAGCTCTCGATCGACCTCGGCGACCTCGACGAGGGCGCCGTGCGCCGCGAACAGTCGCGCGATGCCCGCGCCGATGCCCGCGCCGCCGCCGGTGATCACGGCGACCCGGCCGTCGAGCTGCCGATTCCAGTCGTCGATGGGCGGGACGCCGTCACCGGTCATAGCGACGGACCTTACGCGGCGTGCGGAAGAATCTCCTCTGAGATGACCGACGACGACGAAGGCCTGCCCACCACCTCCCGACGACGCCACATAATTCGGCTCGCCGTGTTCGCGGCGTTCCTGCTCGGGCTCTTCTACCTCGTTGCGGTTGCCCGCGTCGTCAACCTCGACGATCTCCGGCACACGGTTTCGGCGACGGGTCCCCTCGCGCCGCTGACGTACGTCGTGGTGTCCGCGGCGCTTGGCGCGATCTTCGTCCCCGGCCCGATTCTGGCGGCGAGCAGCGGAGCTGTTGTTCGGCCCGGTGCTCGGGGTATTCGTCACCCTCGGCGCGACGGTCGGGACGGCGGTGATCGCCGGTCTGATCGGCAGGCGAGCAGGCAGGACGAGCGCGCGTGCACTGCTCGGCGCCGAGCGCTCTGACCGCCTGGACGCCCTGATCGGACGGCGTGGGCTGTGGGCAGTCGTCGGCCAGAAGTTCATCCCTGGCGTCTCCGATGCGCTCGCCTCCTACGCGTTCGGTGCCTTCGGAATGCCGCTGTGGCAGATCGCCGCGGGCGCGTTCATCGGGTCGGTGCCGCGGGCGTTCGTCTACACCGCATTGGGCGCGTCGATCGGAGACCTGTCGTCGCCGTTGGCGTACGCGGCGATCGCGATGTGGTGCGTGACCGCTGTCATCGGCGCGTTCGCGACCCATCGTGGCTATCGCCATTGGCGTGGGCATCGTCGCAAGACGATCGACGGACCAGGTACTGTCCCTCCAACGAAGGGTGACCTAACACCCGAGAGGGAAGGGCAGTGAACATGGACGCTCGACCGATGTACGCCGCAGGCCTGCGGCTCCTCGTGGTCGGCGCCTCGTCGGGCATCGGCCACGCCGTCGCGGAGAGCGCCGCGGGCGCGGGCGCCAAAGTCGCGGTAGCGGCGCGGCGGATGGACCGGCTGTCCAAGCTGGCCGACACCGTCGGCGGCACCGCCTTCGAACTCGACGTGGAGGACACGTCGGCGATCAGCAGGGTCGTCGGCGAGGCCGCCGAGTCGCTCGGCGGTCTCGACGCGGTGGTCTTCACCAGCACCGCGGTTCCCTTCGCCCACATCGAGGACACCGATGTCGCGACGTGGGTGCACGCCTTCTCCGTCAACGCCGTCGGCGCCAACAACGTGCTGCGCGCCGCACTTCCCCATCTGTCCGAGAACGGTGTGGTGCTGATCGCGTCGAGCCACGACGTCGGCCGCCCGCGTGCCGGTGTCTCGGCCTACAGCGCAAGCAAGGCCGCGCTCGACGAGATCCTGCGCTCGTGGCGCAGCGAGCACCCCGAACTGTCGATCGTGCGGGTCGGCATCGGTGCGACCGCCGACACCGAGATCCTGCGCGGCGCAGACCGCGACCTTTTGTCGCTGCTGTTCCGGTCATGGGTCGAGCACGGCCAGCTCCCCGCGCAGATGTCGGCGCTGAACGACGTCGCGAACACGCTGGTGTCGCTGGTGATCACCGCCTACGAGAATCCGAGCGTGGTCCCCGAAATCGTTCAGCTGTCGCCGCGGATCAAACCTGCCAAGTAGGCGAGCGCGTCGGCGCCGTCGTCGGTGATGTGCACCAGATCGTCGAGGGGCACGGGCAGGAAGCCCTCGCTTTCCATCCGGCGCAACTGCAGGGTCAACCCGTCGTAGAAGCCCGCCGTGTTCAACAGCACCACCGGCTTGTCATGCAGTCCGTGCTTACGGTGCTCGAGGATGTCGGTCGCCTCGTCCAGTGTGCCGAGCCCGCCTGCCATCACGACGATCGCATCTGCGCGCTCGAGCAGTACCGCCTTCCGTTCGGCGAGATCCTTGGTGAACACCATCTCGTCGGCGTCGTCTCTCGCGACGCCCCTGAAGAGCTCGACTGAGATTCCGACCAGCCGTCCGCCTGCTTCTTGCACTCCGTCGGCGACGACCTTCATCAGGCCGGTGTCGGAGCCGCCCCACACCAGGGTGTGGCCGCCCGCGCCGATCAGCTCACCGAACTCGCGGGCCGGTCGCGTATAGCGCTCGTCGAGGTCGGCGGCGGACAGGAAGACGCAGATGTTCATCGCGGTGCATCCCTGTCGACGATCGTCAGAATTCCCGGCGGTGCGTCGATCGCCTTCACGGTTCGCAGCGGCGGCGGTGTCGATGTGCACGCGCGGTCCGTCGGGAGGCGACTGTTCGAAATAGGTACCGGGTCCATAGAAGAATCCATATCGAAGGACGACGCCGTTCACCGCGAGCACGGCTCTCTCGAGTGCCGAGACAGCGTCGGCCTCTGCGCCTGGCCGCATCGTCCACGCGACGCTTTGGGCCAGGACCTTGACGTAGCCCAACCCCTTCGTCGCGTCCAGCAGATTGCGGGTGCCCTCCAACCGTATTCGGGCATTGGCGATCGACTCCTCGGGCAGTTCTTCCAGATCGTCGGGTAGGTCGGTCAGCTCATGAAGCATGACATCGGGTGCGAAGGAATGGACGGCGGCCGCGAGGGCGGATCGGTCGAACACATCGCACACGATCGGCTCTACCCCCTTGGCGGCCAGCGCCTCGGCTTTATCCGGTGACCTCGTCATGGCACCAACGGTATGGCCGGCATCCGAGAGCAATGGGACGAGGCGGGCTGCCGATGACACCGGAAGCGCCTGCGATGAAGATGCGATGACGGCGCGACATCAGTGTCCGCCGAGCAGATAGGGCATATACCCGTAGGGATAGAACTCGACGGCGCGCCGAGGGATGTTGATCTCGACGTTGCCTGGCGACTGGCACGTGCTGCCGATGCCGCTGGAGGCACAGATCCTCGGTTGCGGCATGGGGGCTGCCGCCGCCGTTGGCACCGCGACGGCGCCCGCCGCGGTGAGCGCCGAAAGGCCGGCGATGAAAGTCAATGCGATTCGCATCGTGGTTCTCCATTTGTGCAGGTCCAATGCGGACCCTTCCGATTACACCTCTCGAAACTACGCGTCAATTGGCACAGTTATATGGTCCAATTGACGGGTGGATGACTGGTCCACTTTGCGCGACCTGTACGTGGAGCCATCAAGGAAGCGTCGCGGCGTGATGCTGAGTACATTTGACAATACTCAGGAATAACCGAGCCCGACCGCCACCTTGTTCTCGTTGAGACCATATGCGTGAAGGGTGAGACCGATGACGATCGTGCGAGCAGCAGCAGTTCAGATGAGCCCGGTGCTATACAGCCGTGAGGGCACAGTCGAGAAGGTCGTCGACAAGATCGCCCAACTCGGTCGTCACGATGTGGAGTTCGCGACGTTCCCCGAGACGATCGTGCCGTACTACCCCTACTTCTCCTTTGTGCAAAGACCTTTCGAGCTCAATACCGAACATCTGAGGCTGATCGACCAGGCGGTGACGATACCGTCGCCCGAGGTCGACGCCATCGCCGACGCGGCAAGGCAAGCGGGAATCGTGGTGTCCATCGGCGTGACCGAGCGCGATGGTGGCACGCTCTACAACACGCAACTGCTCTTCGACGCCGACGGCACTCTGCTGCAGCGTCGGCGCAAGATCCTGCCCACCTTCCACGAACGAATGATCTGGGGACGTGGTGATGCCTCCGGTTTGACGGCCGTCGACAGCGCCGTCGGGCGCATCGGTCAGTTGGCGTGCTGGGAGCACTACTACCCGCTGGCCCGCTACGCGCTCATCGCCGATGGCGAACAGATTCACTCGGCGATGTGGCCGGGTTCGTTCGGCGGCCCGCTCTTCGCGGAGCAGACCGAAATCAGCGTCCGCAATCACGCACTCGAATCGGGCAGCTTCGTCGTCAACGCCACCGGTTGGCTGGATCCCGATCAGCAGGCGCAGATCATGGCCGACACCGGCACCCCGATCGGCCCGATATCCGGCGGCAGCTTCACCGCGATCGTGTCGCCTCTCGGCGAATTACTCAGCACACCATTGCGTTCCGGCGAAGGCGTCGTCATCGCCGATCTCGACTTCTCGCTCATCGACCAGCGTAAGGCGAAGATGGACGCTCGCGGGCACTACAGCAGGCCAGAAGTTCTCAGCCTGCAGATCGACCGCACACCGGCTGCCCATGTCCACCAGCGCATCGACGCGCAGAACACCGATACGAAAGTCGAGGCCGAACATGTCACCCTCTGAGCCACAGCAGATCCCGTTCGACGGAGTACGCGTGCGATATGGCAGCAGCAAGAGCTACGGCGAACTCGTCGCCGCGTTGCTCGCCGACATCGGCGACAAGCCGGTGCCGATCGACGACATCGCGGTCGGGTTCGACAGCTGGGAGTCCTACGAACGCGAGGTGGGTTCGCACGTCGGCCCGAGCGGCTTCATGCTGTTCGCGCAGTTTGACCACGGCGGTTGGATCAAGAAGGCGGGCATCGAGAAAAAGGTGCTTCGCGTGGTTCTCGGCAATCCGCTGATCGCCGATCACGATGCTGCGCCACGACGTGACAGCGGGACTCTTCGCGCCCGTCGAACTTCTCATCACCGAGGAGGACGACGGCGGCAGCGCCATCACCTACGTGGTGCCCTCGTCGCTGATGGTGGTCGAACCGAACGAACCGCTTCTCGCGGCCGCGCAGGCACTGGATGACAAACTCGCCGCCCTCGCGACGAAGGTGACTGCGACCTAGCCCGCCGACTCCACCGATGCCACGTCGGCGAGTCCGCTGATCTTCAATACGGGCATCAGGATCGGATTGGCGATCACGTGAATCTGATCTGCGTTGGCGAAAAGCACGCTGATGGCACCGCTGTCCAGATACTCGACACCGCTGAGATCGACTGTCACCAAACCGCCGTCGCGCGACGAGGACGCCGAGTCAAGGGCTTCGGCGAAGGCATCGATGTTGGACAGGTCGATTTCGCCCGCGACGGTCAGCACGACGCCGTCGGCGCGTCGCGCGGTCGTCATGCTCAGCGGCGTCGCCATCAGGCGATCCTCGCGTGCATGTGCACCGTCGTGCCGGTCGCGAGGGGTTGGATCGTGACTTCTTGCATCAGGGCGCGCATCAGCGTGATGCCGCGCCCGCGATGCTTCGCAGCGACCGGCGGCTTCCACGAGCCCGCGTCGATCACCGTGACCTGCAGTCGGTCCGCCAGCGCCGTCGCACGCAGACTGATGGTGCCCTCGGCGTGATGGCGGTGGCCGTGCTCGATGGCGTTCGCGAGTGCCTCGCCGGCGGCGATCAGCACCTTCAGCGATTGGTCGGCGTCCACGCCGGCTCGGTCCAACCAGTCTCGAAGCGCCGCACGGGTTTCGGTGAGATAGCTGGCCTCCGCGGGAAAATCGACCTCCAGCGGGGCGGGCTGACGGTACAGCAGAAGCGCGACGTCATCCTGATAGCCGTCGCTGGGCGCCAGCCGCGACATCACCTGCCGCGCCAGGTCGTCCAGGCCGCTGTCCCGGTTCTCCTGCACGAGGTCGGCGGCCCTGGCGATACCGGTGTCAAGAGCTTCGCGACGGCGCTCCACAAGACCGTCGGTGTACAACAGCAGCGTCGACCGAGGGGGCAACGTCTCGCGGTGCTCCGGTCGAGACGGATCGAAGGACAACCCGAGTGGCGTGGCGCGCGCACCGTCGAGCAGCCGGGTGGTGCCATCGCCGTACACCATGATCGGTGGCGGATGGCCGGCACTGGAGTAGACCAGTTCACCGGTCTCGGGGGTGAGCACGGCGCAGAATGCGGTTGTGCACCGGGCGCCGGGCAGTCGGGCGGCGAACCGGTCCAGTGCCGACAACGCCTCGCTGGGGCTCGACCGCTCGAGAAGCAGTGCGCGACAAGCACTTCGCAGCTGACCCATCACCGTCGCAGCGGCGAGGCCGTGGCCGACGCAATCGCCGACGATGAGCGCGATGCGGCCGTCGTCGAGGTCCACGACGTCATACCAGTCGCCGCCGACCTGAAGCGGCCGCGTCGCGGGCTGGTACCGCACCGCGAACCCGAGCGGAAGCGTGGCAGGACCGAGTATCGCGTTCTGCAACGCCAACGCCGTTTCCCGCTGTTGGTCCAGCTGGTGCACTCGCTGCAAACCTTGACCGAGCCGACCGGCCAACACTGTCAGCAGCGTGCGGTCCTCAGGCGTGAACAGTCGATGTTCGGTCAGCTCGATGTGCACCACGAGTACGCCGCGCGGATGCTGCAGCGCGATGCCTGCGGCGCCAGGCGACGTGGTGTCAGGGACCAGCAGGTCGCCCTCCCCCAACGATCTGATCATCTGCTTGGTGACCGCGGGCAGATCGGCCCAGTTCGCGGGTTCGCCGACCCACAACAGTTGCGGCGCAACGGACTCGGCACCGTCGTCGGGCCAGATCGCCGCGAGCACCCGGCGCGCGTGCCACACGCCGCGCAGCTCTGCGGCTGCGGCGCGCACGGCGTCGTCGAGAGTGTCGGCCTGCGCTAGCTGCTGGTTGAGCGCGGCCAACGAGCTTTCGCGTTGCACGGTGTAGTGCTCGGCGGTGACATCACGGAAGGTGCCGACCATGACGCGGTGACCGGTTTCGGGATCCTCGGCGTGGTTGAACGTGACGGCCACCCACAACCGGTGCCCATCACGATGATTCAGGGGAATCGTGAAGCTGCCGTGCGTTTCGTCGAGCAAGTCGGCGAAGGCTGCATCGACCTGTCTGCGAGCGTCGGGGTCGGTGTCGGACGACGGCCACCACGGGGACGGGGGTTCGTAGGGCAGACCTTCCTGGCCGTATCCCAGAATGTCGGCGAACGCGGAGTTGATCTCGATGACCGCGCCCTGCTCGTTGCAGATGAAGAAGGCCTCCTGCAGGGAGTCGACCAGTGCCGTGCGCCACCGCGCATGGTGGTTGCGCAGCCGCGCCAATTCGATGTTGGCCCGCACGCGCGCGAGCAGTTCGGCCGCCGCGAACGGCTTGACCAGGTAGTCGTCGGCGCCTGCCTGCAGTCCTTCGATGGAGGCTTCCTGCCCGGCGCGGGCGGACAACAGCACGACGGGCACGGCCGCAGTCCTTGGGTCGGCACGCAACGCCGCGACCAGGGCGAGGCCGTCGAGCCGGGGCATCATGACGTCGCTGATGATCAGGTCGGGCAGTCTGGCCCCGACCCTGTCGAGAGCCTCCTGGCCGTCGGTGACGGCGTCGACCTGGTACCCGGCCCCGCTCAGCAGCCGGGCAAGGTACTCACGCATATCGGTGTTGTCATCGGCGATGAGGACTCGCGCAGGCGTGTCACTGCCAGGACCATGCAGCTTCGCATTGTCGGGAGTCAGCGCCGACTCAGCCACCTCGGCGGGGGTGACGTCGTCGTCACCGGGAATCCAGCGAAGCGCCTCCTGCACGTAGGGTTCGGCCACGCCGGAGGCCGCCCGAGTGCCACTTGCCGCGCCGACCGCGTCGGCCGAAAGATGGTCCGCGCCGAACGGGAGGCAGATGGTGAAGGCGGTGCCCGACACCCTCCACACTTTCGGCGTTGATCGCTTCCGCCGTGCAGGTTGACCAACTCCTGGACCAAGGCCAGCCCGATACCGCTGCCCTCGTTGGAGCGCGCGTGTGCGGATTCGATGCGGTGAAACCGTTCGAAGAGCCGGGGCATCTCGTCGGCCGCCACACCGATTCCAGTGTCGGCGACGGTGATACACGCGTCGTCGCCCTGCCTGCGCACGCGGACAGAAATGGACCCGGCGAAGGTGAACTTCAGTGCATTCGACAGCAGGTTGAGGACCACCTTCTCCCACATGTCGCGATCGACGTAGACGGGTTCGTCGAGCGGAGGACACTCGACGACGAATTCCAGCCCGGCCCGTTCGACAGCGGACCGGAAGACGCTGGCCAGTTCGGCGGTGACAGCAGCGAGGTCGACGGGCTCGATAGCGAGCCTGCGCGCGGCCCGCCTCTATGCGAGAGAAGTCCAGCAGCGTGTTGACGAGCTTGCTGAGTCGTAACCCGTTGCGCCAGACGATATCCAGGTCGCTCGCGCGTTCGATCGTCCAGCTCCGCTGGACCGGCCGCGCAGCTCGGCGACGGGGTCGAGGATCAACGTCAGCGGGGTGCGGAACTCGTGGCTGATGTTGGAGAAGAAGGTGGTCTTGGCGCGGTCGAGTTCGGCGAGATCTTCTGCCCGCCTCTGCTCGGACCGGAAGCTGCGGGAGCTACCGATTGCAGAAGCGATGTATGCCGCGACCAGCCTGACGAAGCCGGTGTTCATCTCGTTGATCGGCCGATATCGGTTCAGCGCTGCCACCAGGAAACCACTCGATGTGCCGCCCTGCTCGATCAACGGCACCACCATCGCCTTGATCGGCGGTTCGGGCCAATCTCCTGACGGCAGTTCGGAATACGAAGCGCCGTCGAGCTCCATCAGCACAGATTGCCCAGCCGCGGCCTCCCGTACCGGCCACAGTGCGGCGCCGTCGGCAGGCAGGATGGCCGGCGCGGCCCGGTGGCCCGCCTCGATACCGCTTGTGCCAACCAGACGCGCGTCCCCGGCCTCGTCGAACACATAAGTCAGCGCGAACGGAATGTCGCGCAGATTCTGCGCGAGTTGTCGGTGGGCGAACGCCACGCTTTCTTCCTCGGTGCGCGCGACGCTCGGGTCGGAGCCGAGGTCCCGCAGGGTCGCCATCCGGCGCTCACCGATTACCTGCATCGTGTCTTCGCTTACCACGCAGAGCATCCCGACGGCATGGCCGTCGTCGTCGCGCAGCGGGCTGTAGGAGAAGGTGTGGTACGTCTCCTCGGGGTAACCGGAGCGCTCCAGAAACAGCAGCAAGCCCGACATCCCAGGTGGCCTGCTCGGTCGAGAGCACCCGGTCGATTCGAGGACCGATGTCGTCCCAGATCTCCGACCACACCTCGTTGGCGGGTCTGCCAAGCGCCCACGGATACTTGCGGCCCAGCGTGTCGCGGCGGTAGGCCGCATTGCAGAAGAACGTGAGCTCGGGCCCCCAGGCCATCCACATCGGGAAGCGCGACGAGAGCACGATGCTGACCGCGGTTCGCAGGCTCAGCGGCCATCCCGATGGCTGTCCGAGCGGCGTGGCCGCCCAATCCACCTGCGCGAGGTCTCGACCCACATCGGGGTCAGCGCCGAATACCGCGGCCGGCAGGCCGCGGTCAGCGTCGGACGTCACGGGGACCCGTCGGTGCCGTCGAGGGCGTCCGTCACGGTCTGGTAGGGCTTGAGCACCTTGTCGAGCTTGGTGACCTCGATCGGCATGATCACCTCGGCATTGCTCGCAACGACCCGGACGGACACCCCATCGGAGAGTCCGCGTTCATAGCACCCGAGGACGGCATTGAGCCCCGCGCTTCCGAAGTACGTCACGTCGCCCATCTCGATGACCAGAACCCGGGTCGGATGGTCGGAGGCCGTTTCGAGCGCGGCGTCCAGGTGAGTGATGAGCGTGTCGACGGTGCCGGAGTCGATCTCGCCTCCCGCCGAGACGACGACTGCCGCGTCGCGAACATCCTGCTTGACTTCCAACAGCGCCACCCGTCCCCTCACCTCCGCTCATCCGGTCGGCATGGCATTCCGTTACCACTTCAAATTTCACATTAAGCCTTATCGCCGGGTTCGGCGTGGCCGAAACCTGCAGGTTCGTGCCACCTCGGCGAAGAACTCCTTCGCCGCTATCTGTCGCGAGGTGTGGCGACGCGGTCATGCACCGTCAGCAGCAAATGATCGAACTCGCGCCGCAGGCTGTCCGGCTCGTATCGCAGCGTGTCGAGTTCGCCGACGACCTGACTGGCCAACGCCCGCAGTTTGGTGTTGGTCTGCTGCGAGCGCCACAACAGGATCTCGAACGCCGCCTCTGCACTGATGCGATAGACGAGCATCAGTGCGCCCTTCGCCTGTTCGATCGCGGCGCGCGCCTCGAACAGTTCGGGCAGCGAGTCGTCGAGGGCTTGGCGACGGGCCTGATGGAATGTGTCGGTCAGGTCGATGTAGTAACCCTCGCTGCCCACCACCGCGCCATTGGCGTCGAACATCCGGTCGGCGAGCACGATCACGGTGTGCTGGCCACCTGCGGTGTCGATGAACCGATGGCGGCTGGAGAACGAACCGCCGAAATGCAGCAGGTGATCCAACTGATCCTGGACGTGCTGGCGGTCATCGGGGTGTTTGTGGGAAAGCAGCAGTTCGGTGGTGGGAACGACTGAGCCCGGTTCGTATCCGTGCATCCGGGCAACCTCGTCGGACCATTCCCAGCGTTGTCCGACGAACCAGAACCGGAAGCCGCCCACGTTGAGGTGAGGAACGTCGGCGGCGGACGGCCCGGAATCGGCGCCACGGGCCCGGCCCGGCTTCGTCATGCGCCGATTTTGCCATCAATGCGCTTGTCGTGAGCCGCCTTTGACACGCTGGACCAAAAGCACGATCCCGACGACGACCGCGCCGACGACCAGACCGATCACCGCAGACGCCGCGGTGTTGACCAGCCACGCCAGCACTCCTCCGACGCCGCCGATGTGACCGACCGCTTCTTCGGCGTGGTGCACGATGCCGTACGGCGCGTGCCACCCGAGTTCATCGGTTCCGACCAGCAGGATGTGACCGCCGACCCAGAGCATCGCCACCGTGCCGATCAGCGACAGCGCCGCGAGCAGCTTGGGCATACCGGCAACCAGCCCCCGCCCGATGCGCTGTACGAACGCCGACGAGCGCTGGGTCAGGCTGAGGCCGACGTCGTCCATCTTCACGATCCCGGCGACGACGCCGTACACCACCGCGGTGATGACGAACGCGACGATGACGAGAATGATCAGCCGCGGGAAGAACGCCTGGTCGGCCACCTCGTTGAGGGCGATCACCATGATCTCGGCCGACAGGATGAAGTCCGTCCTGATGGCGCCGGTGACCATGTACTTCTCGGCGTCCTCGCCCTGTTGGGCGACCGGCGCCGCGTGTGCGTCGTGCCCGCTGATCCGGCCCCAGACCTTCTCGGCGCCCTCGTAGCAGAGGTACGTCGCACCCAGCATCAGGATCGGGGTCAGCAGCCACGGCACGAACTGGCTGAGAAGCAAGGCCGCAGGCAGGATGAACAGCAGTTTGTTGCGCAGAGACCCGATGGCGATCCGCTTGATGATCGGCAGTTCGCGTTCGGCGGCGATGCCGTGCACGTACTGCGGCGTGACGGCGGTGTCGTCGATGACGACACCCGCAGCCTTCGCGGTCGCCCGCCCCGCCGCTGCCCCGATGTCATCGACCGAGGCGGCCGCCAGTCGCGCGATCGCGGCAACATCGTCAAGGAGGCCGAACAGTCCGGCGCTCATCGCGTCTCCGTCATCGAGTTGGAGGCTACCGCCTTTGCGCTCATCGGAGCTGGTCGGCGAAGAACTGTCCGCTCGCGTTGGACGCGCCGCCGAACCACTCGTGCCCGCCGCCGTCGACGCTGACGAAGACGACTTCGGTGCCGTCGGCGCAGCCCGCGGCGGTGAAGCGATGCACCCCGGCGCTCGGGGAATCCTCTACCGGAGCGGCTGGGCAATCGTCTATGTCCCGCCACCGGCCCGCCAGCGCGGGCGGTGCCATGATGTCGCTCGGGCCGCCGCGGCCGACCATCGGGCCGCCCGTGAACGGCACGACGGGATCCGCGACTCCGTGCGTGGCGAAGACCGATACCGGTTCCGAGGGGGCGCAGGGATACGAGGAGCCGAGCGAGCCGGCCACCGGAGCGATGGCATCGACGACGTCGGCACGTTGGCAGGCAAGCCGCGTGGCCATGAAGGCTCCCGCCGACAGCCCCGTCGCGTAGACGTTGCCCGGTTCGATGCCGTAGTCGGCGGTGAGCCGGTCGGCGAGCGCCACCAGGAATCCCACATCGTCGACACCCTGGCGGTCGGGAACCGATGCGCCACGACCGTCTGCCCAGCTGAGGTCGATTCCGTCGGGGTACACCACCGCGAACCCGTGCTGGTCTGCGACGGCGTTGTAGTTCGTCAGCGACGCCTGCTCGCCCCCGCCGTATCCCGCCCCGTGCAGGTTGATGACCAGAGCCGATGGGTGTTCGACGCCCGCAGGGACGTGCAGCACATAGGTACGGTCCAGGCCCCCGAACGGCAGTACACCGGTGGTATCGACACCGCTCGCCGACGCCAGGGCGCCGTCGACGACGCCGAAGCTCAGAAGCAGGGCGACCGCGGCCGCCGTGCGCAGAAAGTTACTCAATCTCATGAAAGTCCTTGGCATTGGCCGATTGCCACGATAGCTGACGATTACGACTACCCGGGGCGGGTCTGGCGAAACAAGGCGGCAGGCATTGACACATCCGCAAAGGCCTGCGATGGTAGGGGCGCTTTAAACGAAAACAATGTTTTCAGATAAGGGGAAACGTGAGCGTTGGCCAGGGGCCGCTGGCGTGGTTGCCGCACTCCATCGCGGAGGCGACGGTCGCAGGCACGCCGGGAAGCGATGACCTCGGCCTCGACGCTGCCTGGCCGCACCTGCTCGCCAAGCTCGATGCGGCCGCGACTGTCGTCGGTTCGGATCCGGTGAGCCGAACCGCGCTCGATCGCGCCGCGGGGATGCGGCACCTACTCGTGCTGCTGGCCGCCGGCGTCGACGAGGCGCTGCGTTTCGACCCGGATCCCATCCTGAGCGTTGTGCGCACCAGCACCGACGACATCGTGACCTGGGGCATGGAGTGCCCGGACTGCCTCTACACCCGCGCGCCCCTGCGCGGCGGTGAGAGCTATCGCCTGTTCGGCAACCGGGGCACCGCCCGCTACGTCGGCCTTCAGACGATGAACGGAATCGCCTCGACCGCCAATGCGTTGGTCGACGAGCTCGAGGTGGATTCCAACGGCGACTTCGAGGTCGTGCTGTCCGGTGACGAGCACACCGGGAATTGGCTGCGGATCGACGGTGACACGCCGACGCTGACAGTGCGCCACTTCTTCTACGACTGGGACACCGAGGTGCCGTCGCGGCTGCACATCGAGCGCCTCGGCGATCCCGTCGCGGTCAAGGCGGCGTCCATCGATGCAGACGTCGCGGTCGCCCGACAACTGGTCGCGCTCGGCGACTTCGTCCACGACAACCTGCAGTTCTTCCTACAGTTCGGAGCCGCCGCGCCACCGAACGGCTTCCTGCCGCCGATCGACCGCACCGCGATCGGCGCAGCCGCCGAGAACAAGCCCGTCATCGGCCGCTGGGAGCTCGGCCCCGATGAGGCCCTCATCCTCGAAGTCGCGCCGCCGCAGGGCGTGTACTGGAGCTACTCGCTCGGCAATCCGTGGTGGGAGACCATCCATTACGGCCGCCACCAGTCGAGCCTGAACGCCCATCAGGCCGTGGTGGATGACGACGGTCTTGTCCGCGTCGTGCTGTGCGGGCGCGACCCTGGCGTCGCCAACTGGCTCGACACCGCGGGCTACAGCAACGGCGCGATGATCCTGCGCTGCGTGCGTACCGAGACCGCGCCGATACCAGATGCCCGGCTGGTCGCCTTCGACGACATCGCATCCGCATTGCCCGCCGACACCGAACGAGTCACCGCCGACGAACGCGCATCCGTCGTCGAACGCCGCAGGCGCGCAGTACACGAGAGGTTCGCACGATGACGTTCTCCGCGGACGAACTCGAAGACGGCGCCCGCGCGGCGACGGGCCTCGACGACTTCGGCTCGGACTACTACCGGGAAGGCCTCGAGCGCACGGTCGCGGCGTTGAACACCGAAGCGGACCTCAACGATATGGGCGGGGTCATCCAGCACGCCACGATCAGCAACGCCCTGATCCAACGCCTCAAGGTCGAGGACACCTACGCCCGGCATCCCGAGATCGACGACGAAATCATCGAGGGTCCGCTCTTCGTCATCGGACTGCCCCGAACCGGGACGACGGCGCTGAGCCAGCTGGTGGCCGCCGATCCCCAGTTCCGGTCACTACGGATGTGGGAGAGCCAGGCGCCGACTCCCCCGCCGGAGGCCGCAACCCAGCACACCGATGCGCGGATCGCGCAGGCCGAGGCAGGCCTGCAGATGCTCAACGAGATGTTCCCGTTGATGAAGTCGCTCTACAACTCCGAGGCGACGGCAGCGACCGAATGCCAGGACCTGATGGGGATGAGCTTTCGGACCTTCCACTTCGACGGTGTCGTTCGCGTCCCCGGGTATCTGGCGTGGCTGATGGACTGCGACATGCGCGAGACGTACACCTACCACCGGCGCGTGCTCAAACTTCTGCAATGGCACTGCCCGCCGACGCTGTGGCATCTCAAGACACCGGTGCACGTCTTCGCACTCGACGCACTGGTCGAGGCATACCCGAACGCCAAATTCATGTGGAGCCACCGCGATCCGGCGAAGGTCATGGCTTCCGTGTGCAGCCTCATCCGCTACGTGCGCAGCTGGAGTAGCGACCGCGACGACCCAGAAGAACTCGGCGCAGAGCAACTCGACAGCTGGTCGGAGGGAATCCGCCGAGCCATGGATTTCCGTAAACGTGTTGGCGACGAACGGTTTTCCGACATCTCCTTCGCTGACCTGCAGGCCGACCCGGTGAACACGCTCGCGGCCGGCTACCGCTCGCTCGGCCTCGACTTCACCGACGCCGCGGCCCGCTCCGTCGAGCTGTGGGCCCGCGAGCACAAACCCGGCGCCCGCGGGGCACACGACTACGACCTCGCCGACTACGGCCTGACGCCCGACGGCGTTCGCGAGCGGTTCGCCGAGTATCTGCGCACCTACGACGCGAGCGCATGACCAGGCCGATCCACGCGGCGACGGGACAAACTCGCCCCAGATCCGAACGTACGCCGCGCGATCTTGACCGCGGCCTCGAAATCCGTTCGCGAACAGGGAGTCCGGGGACTCAGCATCGCCGCGGTCCTGGATCGCGCGCAGCTGAGCACCCGCGCCTTCTACCGTCACTTCGACTCGAAGGATCAGCTCGTTGCGGCCGTCTTCCTGGACATGGCGCGTGTCGAGATGCGAAGGCTGCGAAGAAAAATGGCCGACGCCGCCGATGCGGTCGAGGCGGTGACCGCCTGGGTCGACGCGCGTCTCGACCTGGCGTTCGATGACGACATCAAGTCCGACCTGCGCAGCCTGTCGACGGAAGCGCAATCGCAGATGTTCGCATCCCCGGAGCTGATCGCACCCGCCTACGCCGAAATGCTCGAGCCCCTCGTCGAACAACTTCAGCGCGGACTCGAGCAAGGCGTATTCGGTGGTATCGATCCACTGATCGAAGCCCAGTCGATTCAGGGCGTGGTGTGGGCGAGCACCGAACGACAGTGGGCGACAGGTGATTGCGCGCGCGCCGACATCCGCGAACACGTCCTGCGCTTCTGTTTGCGCGGGCTCGGTGTCGCCGAGCGCTGACAACGAAGGAGACGACGATGGACCTGGGTTTCACCGGATCGAAGGCCGTTGTGACCGGCGGCAGCAAGGGTATGGGGCTGGCCATCGCGGAAACCCTTGCGGCCGAGGGGGCCAGCGTCGCCGTCATGGCCAGGAATCAGGATGCCCTCGACGCCGCGGTGGAGGCGTTGCGAGAGGCAGGCGCTCCGGATGCTGTCGGCATCAGCGTGGACATGGCCGACGCGGACTCGATCGCCGCGGGGTTCGCCACGGTCGCGGAACGCTGGGGGCAGCTCAACACCCTGGTTCACACCATCGGACCGGGTGACGGGTATTTCGAGCAGATGGAGGATGTCGACTGGCAGGCCGCGTTCGATTTGGGAACGATGTCCGGCGTTCGGTCGATCCGCGCCTCGTTGCCGCTGCTGCGCGCCGCCGACTGGGCTCGCATCGTCACCCTGTCCGCGCACTCGATTCAGCGACAGAATCCGCGCATCGTCGCCTACACCGCGTCGAAGGCCGCACTGTCCAGCGTCACCAAGAACCTGTCGAAGAGCCTCGCCAAGGACGGCATCCTGGTCAACTGCGTGTGCCCGGGAACCATCGTGACGGCGAGCTTCACCGAGGTACTCAAGGACATCCTGGCCGCGGACGGCCTCGATGCCACCGACCCGCACGACGTGATGACGTGGATCGACAACAACTTCCATCAGCCGTGCGATCTCGGGCGCGCCGGACTGCCTGAGGAGATCGCCTCGATCACCGCCTATCTCGGATCCAAGCGCAACGGCTACGTCACCGGCGCGACGGTGAACGTCGACGGCGGTTCCGACTTCGTCTGACCTGACGTCAGGGCGCGTCCGTTATTTGTCGGTGTTCGAATGTATGTTCGAGTCATGTCAGTGGTTGCGGTGCGGGAGGCGATGGCGAACCTGTGCCGCCGCCTACGACGCCGTCGATGCCTGCGACGTCGATGCGTTGACCCGCACCGAGGTGGTGTCGGTGATCGACGATCTCGAGACACTGACCTGCCGGATGCCGACCCAGTCCCATCGGCTGTTGGCCCGGCTGCAGGCCGAAACCAGCCCGCGGGAGATGGGCGCCAAATCCTGGAACCAGGTCCTGCGGATCCGCTGGCGCCTGTCGACGGGTGAGGCGTCGCGGCGGCTGCACGAGGCCGCCGACCTGGCCGCGCGCACCAGCCTGGTCGGTGCAGCCGTTGGCGCCGCTGCTGCCCGCGGTGGCCGCCGCGCAGTCGGCGGGATTGATCACCGGTGAGCACGTCGGCGTCGATCCGCGCCGCCATCAAACGCCTGCCGTGCTGGGTCGACACCATCACCGCCGCGCAGTTCGAGGTCGACCTGGTGCGCGTCGCGGCCGGCGTCGGCCCCAAAGAGCTGCGCGAGACCGCCGACCTGCGGCTGTTCCTGCTCGATCAGGACGGCCCCGAACCCGACGACGCCGAACGCGAACGCAAACGCCGCTTCACCACCGACCGCAAGGGCGCGACGCGATGACCGCGGCCAGTGCGAACTTCACCCCCCAGGCGTGGGCGGTGTGGGAGGTGATCTTCGCCAAATACGCCGCGCCGGGCATGTGCAACCCCGCCGACGAGCGAGCCGTGCACCTCCGGCACCCCCACCAAGCCCAGATCGACAACGACGACCGCACCCTGGCCCAACGCCAACACGACGCGATGCTGGCGATCGGGCGCATCGCGTTGATGAGCGGTGAACTCGGCCACCTCAACGGGCTACCGGTCGTCGGTGATCATCCGCACCACCCTGCAGGACCTGGAAAGCCGCGCCGGCATCGGTGTCACCGGCGGGGGCACCAAACTGCCGATCGCCGACGTCATCACCATGGGTGCGCACGCCAACCACCACCTCGCCGTGTTCGACGGGGCCACCGGTCAGGCGCTGGCGCTGTTTCGCACCAAACGGGTCGCCTCACCCGCGCAGCGGATCATGCTCATCGCCCGCGACGGCGGCTGCACCAAACCGTGCTGCACCGTGGGCGCCTACGGCTGCCAAGTCCACCACGCCGACCAGGACTGGGCACAAGGCGGCAACACCAACGTCGACGACATGACCCTGGCGTGCGGACCCGACAACCGCGACGTCGATGACGACGCGGCTGGCAGACCCGCATCAACGGCCGCGGTGAATGCGAATGGACACCCCCACCCGACCTGGATCACGGCCAAGCCAGAATCAACTACTACCACCGCCCCGAAGCACTCCTGCGACCACCCGAAGACGAGCGCAGCGCCCGAACCGAAACCACTGAAACGCAAGCAGGCACAACGCTACCGACGTCAACCCGTGGAGACCTCGACCCCACCGAAACACCCGGCGGACCCGAACCACCCGACAACCAAGCCGCCTGACTCCCGCACCGCTGGCAGATACTCCACCGGCGAAGCCCGAAAACCTGTGCGCCGAAGCCATATTCGACGCCCCGAACTTCGTACTCCGCTAGGCCCGAGGCGCGAACACCGGGAAGAAGACGGTGCCGCCGTCGACCTCGTGACGTTCGAAGCGCACTTCCACCGGCATGCCGACATACACCGAATCCGGTTCGCAGCCGACGATATTCGTGGCGATGCGCAGGTCGGCCTGCTCCTCGAGCTCGACGATCGCGATCACGTAGGGCACCGGCACGTTCGGCATGTAGGGCTGGTAGTTCACCGTGTAGGTGAAGACGCTGCCGCGGCCGGACACCGGACGGTCGACCAGCTCGCCCCCGCAGTCGGGGCAGTCGGCGCCGGGCGGTTGCACCCACAACCGGCACGCTGTCGCACCACGCGATGTGGAGCTGTCCGTCGGCGCCTCCGGTCCAGAACGTGCGGTTGTGCTCGTTGAGCGTCGGCAGCATCCGGGCCGGGATCTCGGGTGCGACGTCGTCGGCCATAACGAGGAAAGTACAGTCCAATCGGCTGTCATTACAAAAATAGACATTCGGGAGCGCGATGGGCCACTTCGAGAAGGACGCGATCATCAGCGGCCTCGGCATTTCCCGGATCGGCAGGAAAACGGGCATCCCCAGCCTCGAGCTGACGATGGAGTCGGTGCGCGCCGCCATCGAGGACGCGGGCCTCACGCCCGCCGATATCGACGGCGTCGCGACATTCGGCGACACCCCGCCGGCGGAAGTGCTCGCGGAGTTGGGAATCCAGGCGGAGGACCGGACGGCGGGCTTCGAAACCGGCGGAGTGCTCATCCCCGTGATGTCCGCTTTCCGCGCCGTATCGGAACGCAGGTCCTCCCATGTGCTGGTCTATCGGACCGTGGCGATGCTCGGCGGATCGATGAACCAGGAGGCGTCGCCGCTGCTCGCTCCCCTCGCCTCGCCGCCCGTCGAGCCGCGGGCTCCCGGCACGCGACGCAAGCTCAAACCGTTCGAGGACATCGACGAACTGGTGGCCGCGCACTCCTACTCCGCGGCGAACTGGCTGGCGATGCACTGCAGGCGACACATGGAGCTCTACGGAACGACCAAGGAACAACTCGGCTGGCTGGCGGTCAACAGCAGGCGCAATGCCGGTCTCAACCCGCGGGCCGCATTCCGCGACCCGATGACGATGGACGACTACCTCGCGGCGCGGCCGGTGTCGACGCCGTTCGGGCTCTTCGACTGCGATGTGCCGATCGACGGTTCCATCGCGGTGGTGGTATCTCATGCCGACTACGGCACCGACTGCCCGAATCGTCCTGTGGCGGTTGAGGCGATCGGCGGGACATACGGGTCGGGAGGGTGGTTTCACCGCGACGACTTCCCGAAGATGGCGTCGGTGGAAGCAGCAGCCGAGATGTGGTCACGTACGGATCTCACCGCATCGGATGTCGACGTCGCCGAACTCTACGACGGCTTCACGTATCTGACGTTCGCGTGGTTGGAGGCGTTGGGCTTCTGCGCCGACGGCGAGGCGGGACCGTTCGTCGAGGGAGCGAAGCGCATCGCGCTCGACGGCGCGCTGCCGCTGAACACCTATGGCGGCCAACTGTCCGCCGGACGCATGCACGGTTACTGGCTGCTGCACGAGGCGTGCCTGCAACTGCGGGGCCAGGCAGGCGACCGCCAGCTGAACCGGCGCCCCGAGGTGGCCGTCGCGGCGGCGGGCGGCGGGCCCATCGCCGCGTGCATGGTGCTCACCAGCTGAGGGAATGCCCCGAGAGGATTTTCCCAGCCAGCGGGCCTTGACCGTGACGTGGCTCACAGTAATATGACCAGTGGTCATCGACCCCTGGGAGGACCCGATGCCAACGGTGACATGGGCTCGCGTCGATCCGAATCGGCGTGCCGCGGTGATCGAGGCCGCGGAGGCCGAGTTCGGTGCGCACGGCTTTTCACAAGGCAGCCTCAACGTCATCGCACGGCGGGCGGGAGTCGCCAAGGGCAGCCTCTTCCAGTACTTCGCGGACAAGCGCGACCTGTACGCCTATATCGCCGACATCGGCAGCCAGCGGGTGCGCGGCTACATGGAGGACCGCATCCGCGAACTCGACCCGAACAGGCCGTTCTTCGAATTCCTCACCGACCTGCTCGACGCGTGGGTCGCTTACTACGCCGACCATCCGCAGGACCGCGCGCTACACGCCGCATCGAGTTTCGAAGTCGACACCGAGGCCCGCATCAGCGTGCGCACGGTCATCCATCGTCATTACCTCGAGGTGCTGCGGCCGCTCGTCCGCGACGCACACGTTCGTGGCGATCTACGCGCGGACTGTGACACCGACGCGATGCTGTCGCTGCTGTTGATGATCTTCCCGCACATGGCGTTGGCGCCCTACGTGCGCGGGATGGATCCGATCCTGGGACTCGACGATCCCACCCCCGAACAGCCCGCACTCGCTGTGCGCAGGCTTGTCGCCGTTCTGACGGACGCATTCGCGTCCACCAGCCCAGCCCGAATGACCAAGGAGGTCAACAGATGACAACGACACGTACCCGCTCATTCTCACTCGCCGAGGGCGGCCTGAACTGGGCCAGCCTGCCGCTCAAGCTGTTCGCCGGCGGCAACGCCAAGTTCTGGAACCCCGCCGACATCGACTTCTCGCAAGACCGAGAGGACTGGGAAGCGCTCACGGAACTGGAACGCGAATGGGCCACCCGGCTGTGCGCGCAGTTCATCGCGGGCGAAGAGGCTGTCACCCAGGACATCCAGCCGTTCATGGCCGCCATGCGGGCTGAGGGGCGCCTCGGCGACGAGATGTACCTGACGCAGTTCGCGTTCGAGGAGGCCAAACACACGCAGGTGTTCCGCCTGTGGCTCGACGCCGTCGGCGTCACGGACGACATGCAGGTCTTCCTGGACGACCTGCCCACCTATCGGAAGATCTTCTACGAAGAGCTACCGGAATCCCTCGACACATTGCTCAACGATCCGTCGCCCGCCGCACAGGTGCGCGCTTCGGTGACGTACAACCACGTCATCGAGGGCATGATGGCCCTGACGGGATACTATGCGTGGCACCGGATTTGCGTCGACAACAACATTCTGCCGGGGATGCAGGAACTGGTGCGGCGCATTGGCGACGACGAGCGGCGTCACATGGCATGGGGCACGTTCACCTGTCGGCGCCACGTCGCTGCGGACGACTCGAACTGGGGGGTCTTCGAGGAGCGGATGAACCAGCTGATCCCGATGGCGTTGCAGAACACAGATGATGCCTACGACCTCTACGACGAGGTTCCGTTCAACCTCCAGAAGGAAGAGTTCCAGCAGTACGCCGCCGACAAGGGCATGCGGCGATTCGGCACGATCAGCAGCGCGCGGGGTCGTCCGCTCGAGGAGATCGACATCGACTACTCACCACTGCACCTCGAGGACACGTTCGCCGACGAGGACGCGAAGGCGCTGGCCGCCACCGCTTAGACGGGCTCGTCTTCACTTGCGGCGGCGTGCGTTTCGCGCCGCGTCGCCGCGCGCGCCGCCACGTACAGCACCGCGCCGACGGCCAACAGGATGGCTGCGAAGAGCCATACTCTGGCCGATTGCTGGGTCAGTAGCAGCACGCACGACGCCACACCAAGCACCGGGACCGGTGTCCACACGCGGAAGTGCTGATGGTCCACACTGTCCCGGCGCAGAACGAGCACCGCGACGTTCGTTGAAATGAAGACGAACAGCAGAAGTAGTACGACGGTCTCCGCGAGCGTGGACAGTTCGCCGATCAGCGTGAGCACCATTGCCACCGCGGTCGTCGCCACAATAGCGACCCACGGCGTCCGCCGTTGCGGCAGAACATTTCTCAGCACGCCGGGCAGCAGTCCGGCCTCGGCCATACCGTACGTCAGCCTGCTTGCCATGATCATCGTCAGCAGGGCGCCATTGGCGACGGCCACTAGTGCGATCGCGCTGAACAGCCAGTCCGGCACGCCGACTCCAGTAGCAGCCACCACCGACAGCAAGGGACCCGACGACTTGGACAACTCCTCCGGCGGCAGCGCCGTCGCGCTGGCGACGCCGACGAGCACATACAGTACGCCTGCGGTGATCAGCGCGCCGAAAAGCGCTGCGGGATAGACCTTGCTGGGATTGCGGATTTCCTCGGCCACATTCGCCGATGTCTCGAAACCGACAAACGAGTAATACGCGACGATCGCTCCGCCGAGAATCGCCAACGCCGGCGTGGCACCGTCGGGGAACTGTGTGACGCGGCCGACGTCGCCACGGCCACCGCCGACCATCACCGAAACGGCGATCACCACGATCAGTAGGCCGCTGAGCTCGATGACCGTCATAACGACGTTGCTCTTGACGGACTCGCTGATGCCGCGCGCATTGAGGCACGCGACAAGGGCCAGGAACACGATCGCCGCGGGGACGGTCGGGATATCGACGAAGGTGGCGAGGTAATCGCCCGCGAAGGCCAGCGCGAGTCCTGCGGCGCTCGTCACACCCGCGGCGAGCATGCAGAACCCCACCAGAAAGGACAGCAGCGGCAACCCGTAGGCCCGTTCGGCGAACACCGCGGCTCCGCCGGCCTTCGGATACTTGGTGACGAGTTCTGCGTACGATCCCGCGGTCAGCAACGCGAGTAGGAGCGCCGTCAGCAGCGGCGCCCACAACACGCCGCCGACATCCTCGGCCAGCACCCCCATCAACGCGTAGATACCCGCCCCCAGCACGTCGCCAAGGATGAAGAGGAACAGCAGCGGGCCGGTGATTTTGCGCGCGAGCGTGTCAGTCATGACCGATTCATTACCCACTGTGTGAGCCGACATGCGCCGAATACCTTCCGCACGGCAGACGTGGCCGAGAGATTCGTCACGGCGTTGAGCGAACTGCACAAGAACCGGGAGGCCGAGCGCTACGACCCGAAGATTCCCTGTTGTCCGCCGAGCGCGTCGTAACACGCTCCGACGACCTCGCCGTTGTTTTTGATCCTGGCGAGCATGGTTCCTTTGGCACCTGCGACGTCGACCTGGCTGTAGGCGCCGCCGGTGAACACGAAACCGTGGGACATATTGGTCGCGTCGTTGTAGTAACCCGAGATCTCGCCCGAGTCGTTGATGCCCCACACAAACGTATTGGCCTGAAGCGGGTAGTCGATCTTGCTGAACGCCCCGGCGCGCAGCGCGAAGCCACGCGTCGTCGTCGCATCCGAATACACGCCTACAACATCGCCTCCGGAGTTGATACCCGTTGCGAAAGTCGCGGTAGCTCCGGGGAAATCGATATCGGAATAGGTGCCCCCGCTGTACACGAAGCCGTGACTGGCGGTGGCGTCCGCATAGACACCGACAATGTCGCCGGCGTCGTTGATACCGACCGCCCGAGTCGAAACCGCGCCAGGGACGTCGATATCACTGAAAGCTCCCCCGTTGTAGACGAAGCCGTGGGTCTCCGCCGCGAGGTCATCGTAAGTACCGACGATGACACCGGCAGCGTTGATGCCTGCCGCGAAGCTTGATGCCGAGTTCGGCACACTCAGGATCTCGTAGGCACCGTTCGCAAACCTGAAGGCGGAGAAACCGCTGACGCTCAGATCGAAGGCAAAACCACCCACCGTGACGGTTCCGTTGCTGTCGATGGCCTGCGAGTGCGCCGCGCCCGGATAGTCGACAGTTGCGAACGCATACGTATTGGCCTTGGCCAACCTGGGAGCCATGGCCTTGTCCGCGGCGACGGTGATGTCCCGGTTCAACGAGAGCGGTTGACGGTCCAACAGGCCGAGCAGGCTGATTCGTTGGGTCCGGTCCAGCGTCGAGATCTTCGACATGAGTGTTGTCCTTCCATTGGCCGACGACCGATCGAACGTAAGGTCGGCGGCCGCAGTGGGGCACGCGTAGTCGGCTACCTCTGTTGCACCTGCTCGAGCGCCAATCCGGTGCTGCGCGGGCCGAGGAAACCGACGTCGAGGCAGAGCAGCACGATGAGGGCGGCCGAGCCGGAGAACACCGCGACCGGCCCGAGTGCGGCCAGCGCGGGCACCGCCACGAATGGCATCACCGTCGAGGTCGCGCGGGACAACGAGTAGCAGACACCGCTGGCGGTGCTGCGGATCGCGGTCGGGAAGATCTCGGCCTGGTAGATGTGGAAACCGTTGGAGAAGATGTTGGAAACGGCGGTGAGCAGGAATCCGGCGACCACGATGACGGCGACATTCGTCGACGCGGCGAAGACGATGCCGCACACAGCGATTCCCAGCGCCGAGACGATGATCAGATGTTTGCGCTCGAATCGTTCCACCAGCGGCACCGAGATCAGCGACCCCAGGGGGTAGCCGGCGAAGGCCAGCGCGGCGTACCCGAGCGATTCGGTCACCTCGAATCCCTTGCTGACCAAGACCAGTGGAGCCAGGGTGCCGAAGCCGTAGTAGGCGACGGTCTGCAGGATCTGGAAGATCACCAGCATCACGGTGCGCTTGCGGTAGTCGCGGAACGCGATCGCCAGCACCTCGCCGACACTGCGAGCGTCCTCGCCCGCGCCGCTCTCCGGCATCGTTTCCTCGATCGTCGTGCCTGGGGCGACCTTGGCCGCGACCAACTCGACGACCTCGCGGGCCTCGGCGTGGCGCCCGCGGCTCTCCAGCCATCGCGGCGACTCCGGCAGCATCGTGCGAACGGCCATGATGAAGACCGCGCCCAGACCGCCGAACAGCAGCAGCCACCGCCATCCGTCGATGCCGAAAAGCTCACGGCGGGCAACGAGTTTGCCGCCTAACAACGCCGCCAACGGCACCGCGAGAAACCCGATCGTATAGGCCCATGCCGTCATCCGGCCGCGGGACTTGGCAGGCATGAACTCGGCCAGGTAGGTATCGACGAGGACCAATTCCGCGCCGAGCCCGATGCCGGCGATCACGCGAAGCACCAAGAACGTCTCGATGTTCGGCGAGAACGCCGCTGCGAATGAGAACACCGAGTACACAAGCAGGTTCAGGATGAACACCCGACGGCGCCCGAGCCGGTCCGCGACGATCGACAGCACGTTCGCGCCGATGAACATGCCCGCGAACCCGGCGGCGATCACCATTGACTTGCCCACCGTGCCCAGGTCCCACTCCTTGGCGAGCACCGGCGCGAGCACGCCGCCGAGAAAGACCTCGTAGAGGTCGAAGAACGTGCCGATGCCGACCACGACCACAAGTCGCCAATGCCAGCGACTCACCGGGAGCCGTTCCAAGACCGACGATGCCGCGGACACCGATACCGGACTAGCCATGTCGCCTCCTTCTCGCCGGTGTCATTCTCGTCGCGGGCCGCCGCGACGGCTATCACCGAAGCGCACAGTTGTTGGGATCGGTAGCCGCCTGCGCTGGATGTACTTGCGCCATCACGACGCCAACCCGGCGCCGAATGACGAACAGGACACACCAATGAACAACATCCTCACCCGCGTTCAGGAAGCGGCAAACGGCGCCGACCGCACACGTGCCCTCGTGATGGGAATCCTCACCGGCCTGGCCGCCTTCTTCGCGCTGTGGAAGATCTTCTGGACGGTGTTCGCCGCGGCGACGCTCTCCGGCTTCGGCTACTCCCCCTTCTGGCTGATCCTGTCCCTGTTGTGGTGGGGCGCAATCCTGGCCCTCGGGGTGATGTGGTCCGTCGCGTTCCTGCGCCGCTACAACACGCAGCCCTGAGCTGGGAGGACACCGAGAGGGCCGGTTGTCGGGGGCCCCTCGGTGCCAAACCGTCGAAACACTCGGCCCCGTTCCCACCGGACATAAGCTGACTCGGTGGATGTGTACGCCAAGCACAACATCACGATCGTCGACGAGGGTAGCGGCCCGACGATCCTGCTTGTGCACGGCTTCGGCTGCGACCAGAACCTCTGGCGGCCCGTCGTCGACCGGCTGAAGTCCGCCTTCCGGCTGGTGCTCATCGACCTCGTCGGCTCGGGGTTGTCCGACCCGGAAGCGTGGGACCCCGCCAAGTACTCATCTCTTTCCGGATACGCCGCCGACATCTTGGACGTCGTCGACGAACTGCACCTGCGGGACGTGGTGTTCGTCGGGCATTCGGTGTCGGCGATGATCGGCGCCCTGGCCACACTCACCGATCCGAGCAGGTTCGCCAAGCTCGTGATGCTGACTCCCTCCCCGTGCTACATCGACGACGGCGACTACCACGGCGGCTTCTCCAGGGCCGATATCGACGAACTGCTGGAGTCCCTCGGCCAGAACTATCTCGGCTGGTCCCGTGCCATGGCGCCGGTCATCATGGGGACACCGGACCGACCCGATCTGGCGGACGAGCTGGCCGACACCTTCTGCAGAACCAATCCCGAGTGCGCCCTGGTGTTCGCCCGGACCACATTCCTCTCGGACAACCGCGCCGATCTGCCCCGGATACCGCTGCCGACTCTGGTGATCGAATGCAGTCAGGACGCCATCGCCCCGCGTGAGGTGGGCACCTATGTCCACGCGCATGTCCACGGCAGCCGGCTGGTCACGTTGGAAGCCACGGGACACTGCCCGCATGTCAGCGCCCCGGACGCAACCGCTTCGGCGATCGCTGACTTTGCCCGGGCACCGTGACAGATCGAATTGTCGAGAACTTCTGGGAGTCCGCTCCGAGCGGTCATGTCATCGCACATCTGGACGGGCGCATCATCCGTGCCAACGCCACCCTGGCGCGATGGTTGGGCTATGAGCCAAAGGTGCTCTGCGGCAGGGTTTTCACTGAATTGCTGACAGTCGGTGGACGAATCCTCTACGAGACCCACTTCGGACCTCTGCTTGGCATGGGAGGCGATCTGAACGGTGTCACCGTCGACGTGGTCACCGCCGACGGGACCCGGTTGCCAATGTTTCTCACCGCGAACGTCACGGCCGGTGCCGGTGGCAGGCCCGAGCTGCTGCAGATCACCGTCGTCGACGCATCAGACCGCCGTGCCTACGAAATGGAGCTCCTTGCTGCGCGCCAACAAGCGCAAACCGAGCAAGGACGAGCCCGGGTGTTCGTCGAGACGTTGCGGCGGGCGCTGCTTCCGCCACTCCTGTCGCCGCCGGACGGCCTCGAAGCCGCCGACTACTACTTCACGGCGTCTGACGACGATGTAGGCGGCGATTTCTACGACCTATTCCCGCTGACCCGCACGGCGTGGGGCTTCTTCCTCGGCGACGTCGCGGGAAAGGGCGTGGAGGCAGCCGTGGTGACAAGTCTGATCCGATACACGCTGCGAGCCGCAGCCGTTTTCGATGACGACCCTGTACAGGTACTGCACAATCTCAACACGGTCATCAATCAGAAGTTGCGGGACGCCCGCAATCGGTTCAGCACTCTGGTCTACGGCAAGATGACGCAGTGCGACAACGGATTTGACGTCGAACTGGCCAGTGGAGGCCATCCCCCACCACTGCTGTTCTACGCCGATGGGAGCGCCTACTACGCCGACACCATCGGCGGTCAGGCTGTGGGCATCACCGCGGACCCACACTTCGTCGCGTGCCGGTTCCGCCTCGAGCCCGGCGATACCTTGATGCTGTACACAGACGGCCTGACCGAAGCCAGTACCGGTATCGGTCTGGAGCGTTACGACGATGAGGGTGCCCTGCTGCGCTTTGCCAGGTCGCACTCTCCGTCGACGGCGGCGACGATCGTCGATGCGGCCCGCCTCTTACTCGAAGGCCTCGGCGCCGGTGTTCAGGATGACGCGGCAGTGCTGGCCATGGGAGTTCCTCGGCATTTGTGACGGCGGCCTCCGCAGCGCTTGAAAACGGGCCGTCGTGGGTAACCTGGTGCCAAGCCGCGAGTGTTGCCGAAACCCTCGCCGCATCGTGTGGTTCAGCTCCGAGCCGTCCATATTGGATCGGCTGTAAAGGGAGTTGCCACCATGTCAGAGCCGAATACTGAGTATGCCGACGTCACGATCATGTTTCGCCATCTGGCGACGCTCGATCCAGACTCGATCCGCGCCCGGCGAGAGCGCGACGCGATCATTCAACGCTGCCTCCCGCTGGCCGACCACATCGCTCGCCGCTTCAGGAACCGTGGTGAGCCATTGGAGGACCTTGTCCAGGTCGCTCGGGTGGGCTTGATGAATGCGGTCAACCGGTACAACGTCGACAACGGCGCGGAGTTCATCGCGTTCGCGGTACCGACCATCATGGGCGAGGTTCGCCGACACTTCCGTGACCATGGATGGTCGGTCAAGGTCCCGCGCCGGCTCAAGGACCTCAACTCACAACTCAAGAGATGCCGCGAAGAGCTGTCCCACCAGTTGGGTCGGGCACCCACCGCAAGCGAGATCGCCGCGGCGTTGGGAATCGATCGGGAGGAGGTCGTGCAGGGACAGATCGCGTCCAGCGCCTACACCACCCTGTCGTCAGACACTCCGATGGGCGGCGGCGACTCGGACGACGGACGTTCGGTCGCGAACACCTTCGGAGATCTCGATGCCAATTTGGACAAGGTGCTCGACGTTGTAACGGTTCGCCCGTTGCTCGCCGCGCTTCCCGAACGCGAACAGACGGTACTGCGGCTGAGATTCTTCGAGAACATGACGCAGACGCAGATCGCCGCGCAGCTGGGCATATCGCAGATGCATGTCTCGCGTCTGCTCGCGCGATCCCTCGATCGTTTGCGGCAACGAGTGCGGACACTAGAACCTGCGTAGTTCGGGATGAGCAGCGCAAGGTTTGGCCTCGTCACTGCGGGGTAATTGGTGGCTGCGAGCTGAGGCCGCCCGGTGACTGGGTCGCGCTTCACGACTAGAGCTAGCTGGTCCGCAGACCGTTTTGGTCGGCACGGACCGATTCAAACGAAACCCATCGTGCACTCCGGTTGGAGTCGTCGATTAACGCATTTAGGAGGCTCAGATGTCTGAGCATGACAAGTCCGGTCAGGCGCGAAAAGGCTTGATCGACTCGGTGAAAGGCAAGGCGAAGGAAGTTGTCGGTGCGATAACACGCAACGACTCGCTGACTGCCGAAGGTCAACTCGAGCAGACCCAGGCCCGCGATCGCATGGACGCCAACAGTGTCGAAGCAGTTGCCGACGCCGAAGCGGAGCAAGCTCGCGTCGAGGCTGCAGAAGCCCGCAAGGACGGCGCTCAAGAGCGAGCCGCGGTGAGTGACAAGACCCGTGCCGCGGAGTACAACGTGCGTAACGACCAGGCCGCGCAAAAGCGTTCAGCGGAGCAGGCTGCGCAGCGCGCCTCCGAGCAGGCGAAAACACGGGCGGAACTCGACGCACAGCTCAAGGTGCAGCAGGCGAAGGACGCGGAGCGCCAGGAGATCGATGCCGCGACCGACGAAGCCGTTGATGCGGCCGCAGAACATCAGCGTTCTGTTCGGGTGGCCGAAAGCGCGAAAGAAGAGGCCGACCGCATCAGACGGCAGGCCGAAACCCTGACCAACCAAGCCGAACTGCCCTGAGCACCGGCGAGAAACAGGAGTACTTGATGAAGATTGCAGAAATCCCATTTGCCGCGTTGCGTTTTCAGTACCAGATCGCTCGGATTCCACTCCAGCTGATTGAAGATCAGATGGCCGCCCGACTCTACAAAGAAGCGCCGATACGGCTGTTCTACGAGCGTTCGCTTGGATCGATCGACGCGGCAGTCGGCAACCTGCTCGGCGACCCGAGATTGAGCCAGCGAGGAACAGCGCTCGTCGAGCGAAGCGATGCGCTCAGCCGGGCCGCCAAGCTTGATGCAAAAGCGGACGCCAAGCGTGAGCAGGCGGATGCCAAGTTGGAGACCGCGCACGACGAGGTGGTGTCCGACATTGCAGAGGCGCACGACGCAACCGAGCAGGAAGCCATCGACGCCCGGATCACCGCCGCGGAGCGTAAGCGCGCGGCAGATGAAGCCGCCCAAAAGCGTGTCGCTGCAGATAAGAAGCGGGCCGATGACTTCGCGGCGCAACGCAAGAATGCCGCCCAGACGGCAAAGCGACAGGAAGAAGCCAAGATTCGTGCGGAGGAGAAACGAGCCGCAGACGCAGCCAAGGCCAAACTCGACGACGCTCAGGCAAAACGGGACGAGGCTGCACGCAAGCGTGCGCAAGCGGACCGGGTCAAGCAACTAGCCGGCGCCGAGAAGCAGAAGCGCAAGTCTTAAAGACCGAGAGCCGGTCGCTCGGGGTGTGCAATGACGTTTGCGTGCGAACCTGGCGGGTACCACCGCTGAACCGACTGCTTGCAGACCGCTGAGCAGTTTTCGGTATCGACCCTTACCGAGGTACCAAATCAAATCCGTTTGACGGGCGGCCGTCGGCGCCGTTCTGAGCCATTCTCGCGACGCCGTACAACACGTCATGCCCGACAGTTGTCGAAGGAGAATCATGTACTTGCACACCCAACAGTTGATCAACGAGATCGTCGTCGACGAGCCAGATCCAGCCGCTGCCAATGCACTTCAGGAAGGCCTTGGTGGGCAGTTCGGTGAAATGCGGACGATGATGCAGTACCTCTTCCAGAGCATCAACTTCCGCGGCGACGTGGCGTCGAAGCCCTACAAGGATCTGCTGCAAGGGGTCGGCACAGAAGAGATCAGCCACGTCGAATTGATCGGAACGACCATCTCGCGCCTGCTCGACGGCTCGCCCGAGTACAAGGGCAGCAAGACCGATCCGGTCGACAAACCGGGCGCCAAAGGCGCAACGCCGCTGAAGATCGCGTTGGATACCAGCAACATTCATCATTATTTGGTGGGGGCACAAGGCGCCCTCCCTGTCGACGCTGCAGGAAACCCCTGGAGCGGGTCCTATGTGTACAACAGCGGAAATCTGGTTCTCGATCTGCTGTACAACCTCATGCTGGAGTCGACAGGGCGGCTGCAGAAATGCCGGATCTACGAGATGACAGACAACAAGACGGCCCGGTCCACGATCGCCTATCTGATCGTTCGTGATCAGGCCCATGAGAACGCATTCGCGAAGGCGTTGGAGAGCCTCGGCGTCAACTGGGGCGCGGCGCTGCCCATCCCGAAGACGAACGCCGAGCAGTTCCCGGAGGTCAAGAAGCTTCTCGATCTCGGCCTGCAGAGCATCCAGTTCACCTTCAGTGCCGACGATGAGAGTCAGGCGGCCAAGCTGTATCGAGGTGCGTCGCCGTCGAACGATGGAACCGAGCTCAGCACCGCCGTCATGCCCGAGGGGTTCCCGATGACGATCGCGCCGGAACGGCGCGAAGAGTTCGCCCCTGGTCTCGACAAGGAGCTGTTGGCTCTCATTCAGGCCACCGCTGAGGTCGAGATCGCGGCCAACGGGCAATAACCAGCAAGTAACGCACGGGTTGGGTGGCGTCGTTGACGTCACCCAACCGACGTCAGCCGAGCGGTTTCGGCGACGAAGGCGTCGACGTCGCTGGGTTGTGTGTCGAAACTGCACACCCAGCGCACCTCGTCCGTCGCGGCATCCCAGTCGTAGAACCGGAAGCTCTCCCGCAGCCGGTCGGCAACCCCCGCCGGTAGGCGCGCGAACACCGCATTCGCCTGGGTCGGTTGGGTGAACGCGACGCCGCGGATGCTGCCGTCGGCGATGCCGGCCTCCATCTGGGAACGCAGCCGTGTGGCCATCGCATTGGCGTGCCGCGCGGTGCGCAGATGAAGGTCACCGTCGAGCAGCGCAAGCAGCTGGACGGAGACGAACCGCATCTTCGACGCAAGCTGCATCAGGCTCTTGCGCAGGCGGATCAGTCCGGCAGAAGCATCGCCGTCGAGCACGATGACGGCCTCCGCGCCGAGGGCGCCGTTCTTCGTGCCGCCGAAGGTGACGACGTCGACGCCCGCGTCGGTGGTGAAGGCGCGCAGCGGTTGGTCCAGCGATGCGGCGGCGTTCGACAATCGGGCGCCGTCCATGAACACGCGCATACCGTGCCCGTGGGCGTATTCGGTGACGGCACGTACCTCGTCGGGGGTGTAGACAGTGCCGAGCTCGCTGGACTGGGTGATGTAGACGACGAGCGGCTGCGCCCGGTGCTCGTCGTCCCATCCCCATGCCTCCTCTGCGATGAGGTCCGGGGTGAGCTTTCCGTCGGCCGCGGCGATCGGGAGCAGCTTGATGCCCGCGACCTTCTCGGGCGCTCCGCCTTCGTCGGCGTGGATGTGGGCGGTCTTGGCGCAGATGACCGCCCCCCAGCGAGGCAGCATCGACGCCATGCCCAGGACGTTCGCCCCGGTGCCGTTGAACACCGGGTACGTGGCCACACCGTCACCGAAGTGCCCGGCGCACACATCTTGCAGCCGTTCGGTGTACACGTCATCGCCGTAGGAGGTCTGGTGTCCGTCGTTTGCGGCGGCGATGGCGGCGAGCACTTCGGGGTGCACACCCGAGTAGTTGTCGGAGGCGAAGCCGCGAACGCCTGTGTCATGCAATGGGGTCACGACAGTTCAATCTAGGTCGTCGTCGAAAAAGTAGGGAAACACCCGATTTCTCTGCGCCCCGTCTCTCCCTAATGTGCTCTGCGGAGTCCAACGGTCCGCGACTCTTACGGTTCAGCAGGGAGCTGTAGTCGGCCCGCCACCTACCCCGTGGCGGGCCGGCCCATCTGCGGTATTGCCCGCGCGAAATCGGGAAAAAAGCCGGCAGGAAAGTGCACCCTTTGTGACATGACACGGGTATTTCGCGGCAATCCACGACTGCTCCTGCAGGCACTTCCGGTGGCCGTTGCAATGATCGTCCTCAAATGGCTGTACGACGTGAGCCCGCTGCGGCATCTCGAGCTGAGCCCGCTGCTCACCGGCGTGATCGCCGCCGAGGTCTTCATCGTCGGATTCATCCTGAGCGGCACCGCCGCCGACTTCAAGGAAGCAGAACGACTGCCCGGCGAGGTGGCGGGCAGCCTCGACTCGATCGCCGACGAGTGCCTGATCATGGACGCCGAACTCGAATTGCCCGAGGCCCGTCAGTGCCTCGGGCTGCTTGCCGACATCAGTGGCACGATTCGCCGATGGCTGTTGCACAATGAAGGACTCGACGACGTGCTGGCTGCGCTTCGGCAACTCAATCCGCTCTTCATCGTCTTCGCCCCAAAGATCCAGGCCGGCTTCACAACTCGCTTGAAGGGCGAGCAGGCCACCATCCGCAAGCTGGTGCTGCGGATGGACACGATCCGGCGCACGTCATACGTGTCGGCCGGTTATCTGATCGCGGAGGTCACCGGGGTGATGATTCTCGTTCTCCTGCTGATCACCCAGATCGGACAATTAGCCCCCACGCTGCTGGTGGTGGGTGTGATCACTTACCTGCTGTCTTACCTGGTCGTGATGATCCGCGACATCGACAATCCCTTCGAATATCACAACGGCGGGCCGGGCGCCGCCGATGTGGATCTCGGCGTGCTCGAGGCCTGCGAGGCGCGACTGCGCGGTCTTGCCGAGACAATGGGCGGCGACCGAGATACCGACGAACCGTCGACGGCTACCCTGGCCCCGTGAGCAGCCAGCGAGTGCCCGGCGGGGTCGTGCACAAGTTGCCCGCGGACCTACGCGCCGCACTGGTCGACAACTCCCCTGCGCTGACGGCGTGGAAGGACATCACGCCCTTGGCGCGCAACGAGTTCATCTGCTGGGTCGAGGACGCCAAGCAGGAGAAGACGCGCGAACGGCGCATCCGGCGAACCCAGGAAGAGCTCGAGGAGGGCATGCGCAGGCCGTGCTGCTGGCCGGGCTGCAAGCATCGCGAGCGCACGGGCAAGTAACGGCCGAATACAGTCCGCAGAAGATCAGTCGGCGCTACCGTCTTCCACGTGGACGGATATCGGACGATCGTGGTCGGGACCGATGGCTCGGAATCGTCGATGCGCGCGGTGACACGCGCGGGCGAGGTCGCCGCCGGGGAGAACGCGAAGCTGATCATCGCCAGCGCGCACGTCGAGGAGGTCGAGAAGGGCGGCTGGTCGCGCGTACCGTCGCACGATCACGTGTCCGACCCCCGCGCCGCGGACTCCCTCCGCGACGAGCAGTACATCTTGCACGGGAACGCGCCCGTGTACGGGATCCTTCGAGAGGCGCACGACAAGGCAAGGGCCGCAGGCGCTGACAAGATCGAAGAGCGGGCGATAGACGGTGCGCCGGTTCCCGCGCTCGTGAAGTTGGTCAAAGAAGTGAACGCGGACCTGCTCGTCGTCGGCGACGTGGGCCTCGACTCGGTCGCTGGACGCCTGCTCGGTTCGGTGCCCGCCGAAGTCGCCCGCAAAGCGCGGATCGACATCTTGATCGTCCACACGGCCGACTAGCAGGGCGGCCCGCCGTGCGGTGGCGGCTACGACGGACGACGAACGGGTGGCGCGGCGCTCATTCGTCCGACCCGACCACGCGCAGTACGGGTCGGCCTTCGTCGGGCGGAGTCTCGATCTCGTCGTGACGCGGCGCGCCGTCGTCGGGCTTGCGCAGGCCTGCGGCGACATCCTTGTAGTCCCACGCCAGGTCCTGCGTTTCACGCCTCACGCGCGCCGCCGCGACCGAGACGGCGCCTGCGATCCTTCGTACGTGCAGCACCGTGGCGTGAACGGCTTCGTGGACGGCGTCGGACCCTCGGGTCAATGCGGCGTCTGCCCTTCGCCCCAGTTCGCCAAGCATCGCGACCCTCCTCCGTCGGCTCCGCCGCCCATTCTGCCGCGAAACGAATGGAATCGGTCGGTCGCGGGTAGTTGATACTTCGACCGAACGGAGCTGTGATGAGCGAATACAAGGTCGTAGTCGTCGGAACCGACGGTTCGGACTCGTCGTTTCGAGCCGTCGATCGAGCAGCGGCGATCGCAGCCGAGTCGGATGCGAAGCTGATCATCGCGTCGGCATTCCTGTCCGAAGATGAGCTGCGGTCCGGCGAGCCCGACCAGCTCAAGGGCGAGAACTACCGGACCGAGGGCAACGCACCGGTCTACGACATGCTTCGCGAAGCCGCCGATCGCGCGAGGGCGGCCGGTGCCAAAGACATCGACGAGAAGGCCATCTCCGGCGCCCCGATCGATGTGCTCGTCGAGCTTGTCGACGACGTCGGCGCCGACCTCCTGGTCGTCGGCAACGTGGGGGTCAAGTCGATCGCGGGCCGCCTGCTCGGATCGGTGCCGACGGCCGTGCGCCGTCGGGCGAACACCGAGGTGTTGGTCGTCGAGACGGCCGACTGACCCTCGGCTCACCAATAGCGAAGCGCGCCGCCGAACATGTCCGCCAGCATCGCCTTGTCACTCTCGACCGGCGCATTCTGCAGCAGTCGCTGCTGGGGCCACGCGCCGTCGGCAAGGGTCGCGCAGTCTTCTTCGGCGTAGCCGACGGCGGACAACCCGTTGGGCATGCCCACCGCGCGCATGATTCGAATGAGATCGTCGGCGAGCACGGCTCCCGCGTCGTCGTCGGCGACATCGGTGATGTCGGCACCGAGATGCCCTGCTGCCTCGATGTGGCGCTGCGGATCGGTGCTCGCCGTGGATCGGAAGACGGCGGGCGCGTTCAGAATCACCGACATGCCATGGGGTACAAGGGGCTCAGACCCCGGGTAACCGTCGGGGTGAAAGCCCCGCACCTGTCCGGCCACCGCGTAGGACATCGCGTGCGGGATGTGGACACCCGCATTGCCGAATGCGATCCCCGCCAGTGTGGCGGCCCACATCGTCTGCTCACGTGCTTCGCGGTCTGACGCGTCGCTGACGGCCCGGTGAAGGTACCGGCCGAGCAGCCGCATGGCTTCCCGGCTTCCTACATCGCTCCATGGGTTCGCGCCCTGGCTCATCGGGCGTCGGCTCGGCTGGTCTGGCGCGGGACGGCGCACAAAGGGACGCGCGGTGAACGACTCCAATGCGTGCGACAGCACGTCGAGCCCCGAACAGGCGACCACCCGTGCAGGGAGGGTGTCCGTGCAGTCGGGATCGACGAGCGCCTCGGTCGGACGCAGTGCGGGTGAAGCGATACCGGTCTTTGCCGACATGGAAAGCAGGTCGAAGATGGCGATTCCGGTCACCTCGCTGCCGGTACCGGAGGTCGTCGGACAGGCGATATGCGGCTTCAGCGGCCCCGGCACCGGCGTCCCCTCACCGACAGGCGGGTTGACGTAGGCCAGGAAGTCGGCGGGGTGACTGGCGTACAAGTTGGCCGCCTTGGCGGTGTCGATCACCGAGCCTCCGCCGACGGACAGGTAGCCGTCGGGCTTGGCATCCGCCGCGAATACCGAAGCGCGGGTGAATGATTCATCCGTCGGTTCGACGTGGACCTCAGTGTAGGTCACGACGTCGATACCGGCGGCACGCAGCGAGGATCGCGCAGTGTCGAAGACCTCCAGCTCGGCCACGACGGGGTCGGTGAACAACGCCACCCGTGACATCCCTAGCGCCTTGGCACGGTCCCCGCATTCGTGCAGGCAACCTCTGCCGAAGGTGATCCTGGATGCGTCGACGGTGAACGCCGTGTCCAGCCCGTCGCCGGTGGGTTGATAATGACAGCAGCTCATCGAGCCTCCCAACGCCTACGGGCGAGTTTATAGCAGAGAGCGGTGGTCATGGCCGAAGGTCAAATCAGCACGCACGCACAGCTTTTCGATCTGACGGGTAAGAACGCACTGGTCACGGGCGGCACCCGCGGCATCGGCATGATGATGGCGCGGGGGTTGCTGCAGGCGGGCGCTCGAGTGGTCATCAGCTCGCGCAAGGCCGATGCCTGCGAATCCGCCAAGGAACAGTTGTCGGCGTTCGGTGACGTGTTGGCGATCCCGGCCGACTTGTCACGGCACGACGAATGCCTTCGCCTCGCCGACCTGGTCACCGCCGAGACGGACGAGTTGCACATACTCGTCAACAATGCGGGCGCGACCTGGGGCGAACCGCTCGAAAGCTTCCCCGACTCGGCATGGGACAAGGTGCTCGACCTCAACGTCAAGTCACCGTTCTGGCTGGTCCAGGCGTTGGTGCCGGCGCTGCGGCGGGCAGGCACAGCCGACGACCCGGCCCGCGTCATCAACATCGGCAGCATCGACGGAATTCATGTCAGCCCGATGTCCACGTACTCGTATGCCAGCAGCAAGGCGGCCGTGCATCAGTTGACGCGTGTGCTCGCGCGAGAACTCGGACCGCAGCACATCACCGTCAACGCCGTCGCGCCAGGCCCGTTCGAATCCAAGATGATGGCGGCCACGCTGGAGGCCTTCGGCGACTCGATCGCCGCCGCCGCGCCACTGCGCCGGATCGGGCGTGACGACGACATGGCGGGCATCGCGGTGTTCCTCGCGAGCCGGGCCGGCTCCTACCTCACCGGCGCGGTGATCCCCGTCGACGGCGGGATCGCGACAACGGCGTCGGGCACGGCACGTTAAGGCAGCTTGATCATCGACACGTACATCTCGACGATCGGTGGCCACCCGCTCGCGCGCCTCTGGGTTCCGGAGTAGGTAGAGGTGAACTCGTGTCCGAGCGCGGCGTGCTCCGCGCCGCGGTCCTCACTGAGTTGCCGCCACCGAGTCGCGATCTCGTCGAGTTCGCGCGCGGTGACCTTCTTGGCCCGGCGCTCACGGCCGGAGATTACGCCCGATACACAGCTCAGCGAGACACTTCGGGGTGGCGTAGATCCGGTCCGACGAAAACGGCCGCCGTGTGCTGGGCAGTCGCTTAGCATGGCGGCAGCGCAGGCCGGCGCTCAGCCGCATCTCACGACACCGAGGTTTCAAGACGTGCCGAATCAACTTCACCATGTGGTCATGCGCAGCCATTCTGCGAGCACTTTCATCCAGTTCCTCACCGATGTCGTCGGCATGGAGGTACAGGCACAGTTCCGGGTGCCCGGCGAAGTGCTGGAGACGACGCTGGGTTGGCCACCCTCCGACGGCGCAGACGTCACCATGCTCGGCAGCGGCGACGCCGGGCTGGTCGAGGTCCTCGACGTCCCCGAGAACTTGCGCGACGTCGCGCCCGAAGGGCTCGCCGCACTGTCTTTTCTGACCGACGACTACAACCACGTGCAGGACAAAGCCAGGACGATGGCAAGCGACGTCACCGTGCTGTTCGGCGACGTGCCAGGTGTCAACCTGTTCTTCTGCACCATGGGAGGCGTACCCATCGAGTTCATGGGGGGTTATGACGCCGAGAGTGTTCCCGCAACCGTGACAACAGGCGACAGCACCTGAGATCCGGTACGGGGGATCGAAGAATGGATGACGTCGCGACGCTGCTCGACATCGAGGCCATCAAGCAACTGAAGGCCCGGTACTGCCGATATCTCGATGCAAAGGATTGGAACGCGTGGCGCGAGCTGTTCGACGACGACTTCACCAGTGTGATCGCCGGTGCCGGAGGCAGGCAGACGGTCGGCGCTGACGACTTCGTCGTCTATGTTCGCCAAACCCTCGGCAAGCGGTCCCAACCCACCGTGCACCAGGTGTACGCCCCTGAGATCACCCTGACCTCGACGACGACCGCGACAGGCGTATGGGCGTTCGACGATGTGGTGCGCCTGATCCCAGCGGTAACGCTGCATGGCTACGGCCACTATCACGAAACGTACGAGAAGCGTGACGGACACTGGCGCATAACGACTTCCACGGTGACCCGACTCCGCGAAGACATCAGCACCCCGCTCCCCCAGGGCGTCGCGACGAGGCTTCGGGTAGCGGCGGCGAGGCTGGCCCGCCACACATCCACCGTGACGAAACAGGTGCGGCCGACGACTGGAAGAGGTTGACATGACAAAACTCTCGGGACGGCGGGTAATCGTCACCGGTGCCAGCGGCGTGGTGGCCTACCCGGTCGCGGTCGAGCTGGCAAAGGCCAACGAGGTCTTCGCAGTCGCGCGGTTCTCCGACCCCGAGCAGAGTCGCAGCCTCGAGAGGGCCGGCGTCCAGCCAATTCCCTTCGACCTCGCCAATCCCGACTTGTCCCCATTGCCGGAATCGGTCGATGTGGTGATCAACTACGCAGTCCTGCCACCGACCCACAAAGATGCGTATGAGGTGAACGCCGGAGCGACCGGTCGCCTGGCGCGGCGGTATCGGGACTGCGAAGCCTTCGTGCACGGCAGCACCGGGTCGCTGTACGCGTATCAGGGCGAGCGTGGATTGCGCGAGGACGACCCGTACGGCCTTCATTCCTCAGCGGAGAATTACGCGGCGAGCAAGATAGCGGCGGAGTTTCTGGTGAAGCATCTCAGCGAGGACTATCACCTGCCTGCGACCATCGTGCGGATCTTCTCCTTCTACGGCCCACGTGGCGGCGGCGTCACGCAGCGCATAGACCAAATCATGCGCGGTGAGCCGGTGAGCGTCTATCCGGGCGCGCGCAATGTTCACACTCCGCTCTACGAGGACGACTACGTCGACAAGACCATCGCGGCCGCGAGCATCGCCAAGGTGGGTGCCGAAGTGGTCAACGTTGGCGGAACCGAGGCGGTGACGACACAGGAATACTGCCAGATTGCGGGCGAAATGCTCGGCGTCGAACCGGTTTTCACCGAGAACAGCAAGGCCTGGCCGATCTGGGCCGATACCACCAAGATGATCGAATTGTTGGGGCCCAACAATGTCACGGTGCGCGAGGGGGTGCGCCGGACCATCGAAGCGGCGCAATACCGACTCAACACCAGTCACCATGTCATCGGTGAACCGGCGAAGATCTAAGCCCGAAGATGATCACCTTCATCGCTCTCTTCAGGGTGCCGCCGGAAAATGCCGCGGCGTTCGAAGAACTGCTGACACATGTCGTCACGATGTCGAACACCGAACCCGGCGTCGTCTACTACGGGTTCGCGCGAAGTGTCGACGCCGCCGATACCTACTCCGTCGTCGAGGTCTACCAGGACCAGGATGCCGTCGCATCGCATGGCCAGTCCGACTGGGTCACCGGATCGGTGCCGAAGTTCCTTGACCTGATCGAGGGCATGCCGGACATCAGGCAATACGTCAGTCCCGAAGCCCTTCGATAAATCGCCGCACGCTGCGGCCCAGTGACCGCGGGACATGGTCGGGATCCATCAGGTCGTTCTCCGCGAGCGGGCTCGCCTCGCCCTCGATCGTCTGCTCGGTGAAGGGCCGCAGCGTCCTGCCGTCACCGCGGAGTTCCTCGATGGCGCTGCGTACCGAAGAGTGTCGCTGCACCGCGTGCTCGAAATCGCCGACCGGGACGCCCAAGTGCTCCGACAGGAGTCGGTTGCGCAGTGAGGTGGCCTCGCGGCTGACGTCGTCGGTGTCGGCGTTGTTCGGTTCGGCCTCGACGGCCACGTCGCACTCGCTGTCGAACCCCATCGACCGGTTGTTCAGGTTGGACGATCCGATGCGCAGCAGCCTGTCGTCGATCACCATCACCTTCGAGTGGATGTAGATGGATGCACCGCCGTCGGTGACCGGGTAGTAGATGCCGAGCCGATGGTGTTCGTCTGCCTCCCAGAGCACTTGGATGAGCCGGTGGCGTGCGCCGTCCATCGTCGCCTGCTCGAGTGGATTGTTACCTCGTCGGGGAAGGACGATGACGATCTCCGGACCGTCGTCTTCTTTCAGGCGTTCGGCCAGCGCATCCACGAGCGTCGCCGCCGCCAGATACTGGTTCTCCAGATAGATCGTGTGGCGTGCGGCCGCAATGGCCGCGAGGTTGAGCGCCTCCACCTCACGAACCTCGTCGCGGTCGTCGAGTTCCGGTAGCGTGCGCGCGATTCCGACGTCGACGTCGTGCAGAGCGGCTTTCAGCTTGGCGGGCCAGGCGGCGTGCTTGGCGTCGAGCGGCTCCAACGACTCGCCTGTTGCCTTCTCCCAGCGATCCCGGGCCTGCTCGCTGAGAGCCAGCGCGGCCTCGCCGTCGACCGCGGCCGCCACTTCGTGTCGCGGTCCGTAGCTGCGACCGACCGTCCGCCGGCTTCGGCTGTCGTGCTCGTGCGCCGTGGTGTCCCATCGGTCGATGGTGAGGTCGAGGCCGCCGCAGAACGCCACGGCGTCATCGACCACGGCGATCTTCTGGTGGTGGACGGCTCCAGTGGGGCGGGCACCGTCAATGGCGAAGTGCATTCGCCTCCTGCTGATCTGGTTCACCACCGACACCGGTGTGAGGCCGAACCAGATGCCGTCGAAGGCAGGCAGCAGGCGAAGGTTGGACTTCAGCAGATAGATCTCGAGCTCTGGCCTCTTCCACGACATCCAATAGAGGAATGCGCCCAACTGGTTGGGGCCGGGCAGTGTCTTCTCGCCCCGTTCGAAGGTCATCCGGGCGTCGAGGTCCCACCCGATGATCATGATGCGGTGCTGGGCCCGCAGCATTGCCGACTTGACGTGCCTGAAGTAGTCCGCGGCATCGATGATGCACGCGAACTGGTCGGCATGCGCCGTCCGCCAGCACGTCTCGCCTGGGATCAGCAGTCGGTCGTCGCCCATATCGGATGGTGTGTACCCCATTTCGACCAGGCCCGCTGACGGTTTTTGGGATCGGTAGCCGCTCGGGCTCGATGTACTCATCGCAACGCCACCCAGGTGGCGCATGACCCGCAGGACCAGGCACGACACGAAAGGAGCCAGTCATGAACACCTATGTCGCCACCCACACCTCCTCCCGGCCGACGACCACGGGAACGCGCAGGGCTGGCCTCTACGCGCTCAAGCCGTGGTTCACCAGAAGGTTGACGCCGGTCGTCGACGCCGCTGTCACCAGGCAGGTGTCCCCCGACGTCTTCACCGCCGCAGGAGTGGCAGCGGCCGGTGCCGCAGGCGTCGCGGTCGCCCTCGGCTGCTGGCCCCTTGCGGCGCTGTTCATGGTGCTGCGGCTGGCCGGCGCCAATCTCGACGGTGCCGTGGCCCGCGCCCGCGGCGTGAGCAGGCCGTGGGGCTTCGTCGTCAACGAGATCGGCGACCGCACCGCGGACCTGCTGGCCTTCGCCGGCCTTGCGGTGTGGGCGGCCCGGCAGAACGGCCCCGGACTGAACTGGTTGTCCTGGCCGGTGCTTCAGGTGGTCGTGGCCGCCCTCGCCGCCACACTCCCGACTTTCGCATCGCTGGCCGCGGCCGCCGCAGGCGCGACGCGCCGCAACGGCGGACCGCTCGGCAAGACCGAACGGTGCCTGTTCGTGGTGCTGGCCGTGGCCTTTCCGGTCATCATGCCCGTGCTGCTGATGCAGTTGGTGAATGGCTCTCTGATCACCACCGCGCTGCGGCTTCGGGCCGCGCATCGCGAGGTGACGACACAGCTGACGGCCGAGACACAGCCGAGCGCCCAGGTTTTGCCGATCACCAAACCGCTGCCCGTGGTGGAGATGGCGGCATGACCGCGAATCGGATTCCGAGCGTGCTTCGGCACTGGCTCTGGCGGGTGGTGTGCGCCGCGTCGGGTGGGCTGACAGTGTCGGGCCGCTTGGACGTCTCGGGCGGTTGCGTGGTCGTCGCCAATCACGCCTCGCACGCCGACACCGCGGCGCTGCTCGCGGCACTTCCGCCCGCGGCCAGGCCCGTATTCGGAGCGGCGGCTGACTACTGGTTCGACGTTCCCGTTCGGCGCTTCATAGCCACCTCGCTGGCCGGCATCCTTCCGGTGCGGCGGTCCGGTGACGGCAGCTATGCCGCGCTGCTTGCGGCGGCACGCCCGGCGCTGAGAGCCGGACGGACGGTCGTCCTCTACCCCGAGGGGACTCGCTCGATAGATGGCTCTGTCGGGGAATTTCGTTCGGGTGCACTGCGTTTGGCGCGCGAGTGCGGCGTGCCTATCGTCCCGGTCGCGATCATGGGCACAGCCGACGTGCTGCCAAAGGACGGCCGCTACTCCCCCGCCCCGATGCGGGTACTTCTCGGCGCGCCCGTCGATCCCCATGACACCTCGGCGCTGCAACTGCGGGCTGCAGGTGTTGGCCTTGCGGGGCGAGGTCGAGACCGATGACCGCTATGCGGTCGCGGACCTGGCGGCCTGACGATGGCGATCGTCGACTCCTACCTGTGGTTTCTTCATCTCGATCGGCGGATGTCGCTCGATGTGGACCTGGGCCCGCTGCACATTCACCTCTACGGCCGCGCGGTGTTCCTCATGTGGGTCACGGTGGCGATCCTGGCAGCGGCAGGCATCGCGGTTCTCATCTCCCGCAAGCCGGAGTTGATTCAGAAGTGGCGCACATGGGTGCTGATCGCCCCCGTCGTCGGACTTCCGGTCTGGCTGGGGCACGGCACGACGGCCGCGCTGGCGGCGACGCTGGCCGTCGTTGCGGTGATCGAGTACGCGCGACTGGTGCGGTTGGGGCGAGCAGACACCTTCGTGCTCGTGGCGCTGGCCGTGCTGTATCCGCTCCTGGCATGGCTGCGTCCCTCGCTGCTGCAGCTCGCGCCGATTGTCCTGCTGCTGTGTGCGCTGCCTTCGATTCTCGAAGGTGACGTTGAAAACGGGCCAAGGCGAACAGCTTTCACCGCATTCGGATCGGTGTGGATCTGCTGGTCGCTGTCACATCTCGTGATGATATGGCCCGAAAGCTTTCTGCTGAGCTTCGCCGTCGCGGCCACAGATGTCGCCGCCTGGTGCGGCGGAAAGGGGTTGCGCCGCATGGGTTGGGCGCGCAGGCCGCTGTCCCCGTTGAGCCCCAACAAGACCGTCGGCGGGATGGTCGGCGCGATCATCGGGGCGTTCGTGATCCTCACGTTGCTTGGCACGATGTCGATCGGACTGCTCGTCGCCGTCTCTATCGGCGGTCTCTTCGGTGACCTCCTCGAGTCGATGTTCAAGCGGCGGGCGCAGGTCAAAGATGCCGGCGACTGGCTCCCGGGCTTCGGTGGTCTGCTCGACCGGATCGACTCGTTGCTACCCGTCCTCCCGCTGGCCTACGTCCTCGGATAGGTGATCACGATGACCATTTCCTCAACAGCCACGATGCCCGCCGCCTGTACTCGCGTGCGGTGGCGGTCCGCTCCCGCGGTCGACGACATCGTCGTGCCCCGTGCGACGACCGGCGGTCTCGAGGTACGCGACGTGAGCTTCGCGACCGAGCGAAATACCGTTCTGCTGGATCGGATTTCGTTCACCGCCCGGCCGGGCACGTTGACAGCGGTGATCGGCCCTTCTGGCGCGGGCAAGTCCACGCTCGCCAAGCTGATCGTCGGTGCCGGGCGGCCGACCGGTGGCGCGGTGTCGTTCGAGGGGCGCGATCTGCACAGCGGGTACGCGTCGTTGCGCGATCGGATCGGCATGGTGCCCCAAGACGATGTCGTGCACGGCCGGCTCACCGTCGCGCAGGAACTGGAATTCGCAGCGGAACTTCGGATGCCCGCCGACACCACCGCGAGCGACCGCAGGCAGGTGATCGCCGCGGTGCTCGACGAACTCGAGTTGACGCCGCACGCCTCGACGCGCATCGACAACTTGTCCGGCGGGCAGCGCAAACGCGTGTCGGTCGCGTTGGAACTGTTGACCTCTCCGTCGCTTCTCGTGCTCGACGAGCCGACGACGGGCCTGGACCCCGCGCTCGACCGGAGCGTGATGGCGATGCTGCGCAAGCTCGCCGACGCGGGCCGCGTCGTCGTGGTGGTGACGCATTCGTTGACGCTCCTGGACACGTGCGATCAGGTGCTGCTGCTTGCACCCGGCGGCAAGACCGCATTCTGCGGACCGCCTCATCGGCTCCAGTCGGCTATCGGGGCCACCGACTGGGCCGACATCTTCAGCATCGTCTGCGCCGATCCCGACGGCGTTGCGCGGCGGTTCCTCGCAGGCAGAGCATCGCAGGCCGGTTACCCGCATGCTCGAATTACTTCGGATCAGCCGGTGCAGACAGCTACACCGGCACGTCCCGGTGTACGGCGACAGATATCGACGATCGCACGCCGCCAGGTACGGCTCCTTCTGGCCGACCGTGGCTACGTGGTGTTCCTCGCGGTGCTGCCGTTCATCGTCGGTCTGCTGCCTCTGACCGTGGCCGGCCAGGCCGGCTTCGGCCATCCCCCGTCGGACGGCTCCGCGCCGTTTGAGCCGAAGCACCTCATCGCGCTGACGAGCTTCGCCGCAATCCTGATGGGAACCACGCTGACCGTGCGTGACCTCGTCGGCGAACGTGGCATCTTCCGTCGTGAGCAGGCGGCGGGCTTGTCGGCCTCGGCATACCTGTTGGCGAAGATCGCGGTGTTCGGCACGGTCGCGGCCATCCAGTCGGCGATCCTCGTTCTGGTCGTCACCGCGCCCGCAATCGGCAAGCCTGCGCCTGCGGGTGCGGCGGTACTGAGCAGCCCGATGTTGGAGTTGTTCGTCGGTGTCGCAGCGACGGGTGTGGCCGCAGCCGTACTGGGACTTGCGGTTTCGGCGTTGGCACGGACCGGCGATCAGGTCATCGTGCTGTTGGCGATGACGCTGATGGCGCAACTGGTGCTCGCAGGCGGGTTCATCCCGGTGACGGACCGGCCGCTGTTCGAGACGATCGCCTGGCTCACGCCAGGGCGGTGGGGTTTCGCTGCCACCGCATCCACGGCCGATCTGACCAACCTCGTCGCCGGAATCGCGAACGATGCGCATTGGCAGCACACCGCGTCGACATGGCTCTTCAACATGGCCATGTTGGGAGTGCTGACCGTCCTCTTCGCCGGCTTCGCGCGGTGGCGGATCAGGCTCGAGGTCGATAGCGCCGCCAAAAGGCACTTCGTCGTCTTCAACAGCAACCGGTGCAGATCGTCGTCGGACACGTCGACCAGCTGCGGGTTGATCGCCGTGCCGTAGATTCCGGCCGTGATGACCGACATCGCCACCCGCGCCGCGTCGTCGGGTGCGGGACCGGCCAGCAGGGCGTCGAATCCTTCGATGGCCGCGGCGAATTCGTCGTGGGACCGAACGAGCGGATCGATCACGGGATCGCCGAAGAACACCGTGGTGAGGCTGCGGTTGCGGACGGCGAGCTCGACGAGCCCGCTGATCGCGACGTCGCGCCTTGCCTCGTCCGAACCGACCGCTTCGGCGATCTTGACCAGCCGGGCGATGTCGTCGAACACCGGGCTGATCAACGTCAGCACGATGTCCTCTTTGGTGTGGAACTGGTAGTAGACCGAGGCCTTGGCGACGCCCACCCGATCGGCGATCATCTGCAGGGAGGTCCCGCTGACGCCGTACTCGGCGAAGAGCTCGAGGGCCGCCTGTAGCACGCGCTCGCGGACCACGCCGCGGGGCGATGCCACCTTCGTCACGTGCGTCCCCTCTTGCCTAGACCAGCTGACCGTACCCCCTTTTGTGGGTCCCGATCCTAGACACGCTCGGCTCGACCGCCTGCGCGGAACCTAGCCGTGTGGCCGAGATAACAATCCTCTCGGCTAAGTGACCTTAGCCATACGGCTTGTCCTTACTTAGCCGACCGTATAAGTTTCCGGAGACGCGCGGTTACGGCGGAAGGGCAGGGGCTGATGAGCGGCAATGCGCCACTGACCTTCCTCAAGAAGGCCTGGTTACCGCTGCTGATCGTGGTGGTTCTCGTCATCGCGGGCATGACCGTGGGCCGGGTCCGCACATTCTTCGGCGCCGATGGCGTCACCGTCACCCCGCGCAACTTCGCCGACGACCCCAAACCGTTCGACCCGAAGGTGGTCACCTACGAGATCTTCGGCACCGGGACCTATGCCGACGTCAACTACCTCGACCTCGACGCCAAACCTCAGCGGGCGGACGCCATGCCGCTGCCGTGGTCACTGACGTTGCAGACGACGGCACCGTCGGCCGCGCCGAACATCGTCGCCCAGGGTGACGGCGGCTCGATCACCTGCCGGATCACGGTCGATGACGAAGTCAAAGACGAGAGGACGTCCGACGGCTTGAACGCCCAGACCTTCTGCTTTGTGAAGTCCGCATGAGTGCGCACGCCGCCGAGGCACCCACCGACGCCTTCCCTCCCGCGAGACATGCTGCGCGGCCGCTGGTTCCGCGGCTGATCCGCACCCTCGCGGTGCCCATCATTCTCGGCTGGATCGCGATCATCGCCGTCGCCAACATCATCGTTCCCCAGCTGGAGACGGTCGGCCAGATGCGCGCTGTGTCGATGAGCCCCAACGACGCACCGTCGATGATCTCGATGAAGAAGGTCGGCGAACTCTTCGACGAAGGCGACTCCGACAGCTCGGTGATGGTCGTGCTCGAGGGCCAGGAGTCACTCGGCGACGAGACTCACGCCTTCTACGACGAGATGATCAAGAAGCTCGAAGCCGACAACGCGCACGTGCAGTCGGTGCAGGACTTCTGGGGCGATCCGCTGACCGCCACCGGAGCGCAGAGCAACGACGGCAAATCGGCGTACGTCCAGGTCAAGCTGGCCGGTAACCAGGGCGAGGCGCTGGCCAACGAGTCGGTCGAGTCCGTGCAGAAGATCGTCGAAGGACTGCAGCCGCCGCCGGGCGTCAAGGCATATGTGACCGGTCCCGCGGCGCTGGCGGCCGACCAGCACATCGCGGGCGACCGCAGCATGCAGCTGATCGAGGCGGTGACCTTCACCGTCATCATCATGATGTTGCTTGCTGGTCTACCGGTCGATCGTCACGGTGCTGCTCGTGCTGGTGATGGTGGTCCTCGAATTGGCCGCGGCGCGCGGCCTGGTGTCGTTCCTCGGCTATCACGAGATCATCGGGCTCTCCACGTTCGCCACCAACCTCTTGGTGACGCTGGCGATCGCCGCCGCCACCGACTACGCCATCTTCCTGATCGGCCGATATCAGGAGGCGCGTTCGGTCGGCGAAGACCGAGAACAGGCGTACTACACCATGTTTCGGGGCACCGCGCATGTGGTCCTCGGCTCCGGCCTGACCATCGCCGGCGCGGTCTTCTGCCTGAGCTTCACCAGGCTTCCGTACTTCCAGACCATGGGTGTCCCGCTGGCGATCGGCATGTTCATCACGGTGATCGCCGCCTTGACGCTCGGGCCCGCGATCATCTCCGTGGCAAGCCGGTTCGGAAAGACACTCGAACCCAAGCGGGCGATGCGGACCCGCGGCTGGCGCAAGGTCGGCGCCATGGTCGTGCGGTGGCCCGGTGCGATTCTGGTCGCGACGATCGCGCTGTCGCTCATCGGGCTGCTGACCCTGCCCGGCTACAAGACCAACTACAACGACCGCAGCTACCTGCCCACCGACCTACCGGCCAACGAGGGTTACGCGGCGGCCGACCGGCACTTCTCCCCTGCGCGGATGAATCCCGAACTGCTGATGGTCGAAAGCGACCACGACCTGCGCAATTCGTCCGACTTCCTGGTGATCGACAAGATCGCCAAGTCGATCTTCCGTGTCGAAGGCATCTCCAGGGTGCAGGCGATCACCCGGCCCGACGGTAAACCGATCGAGCACACCTCGATTCCGTTCCAGATCAGCATGCAGGGCACCACGCAGCAGCTGAACCAGAAGTACATGCAGGACCGGATGGCCGACATGCTGGTGCAGGCCGACGAGATGCAGAACACCATCGACACCATGACGCGGATGTCCAACCTCACCGCGGAGATGGCCGACACCACGCACAACATGGTGGTCAAGATGAAGGACATGACCGCCGATGTGGCCGAATTACGGGACAACATCGCCGATTTCGACGATTTCTTCCGACCGATCCGCGCCTACTTCTACTGGGAACCGCACTGCTACGACATCCCGGTATGCCACTCGATCCGGGCCATCTTCGACACTCTCGACGGCATCGACGTGATGACCGACGACATCCAGCAGCTGATCCCGGAGATGGAACGGCTGGATTCCCTTATGCCGCAGATGGTCGCGATGATGCCCGAGATGATCACGACCATGAAGAACATGAAGACGATGATGCTGACGATGTATGCCTCGCAGAAGGGCATGCAGGATCAGATGGCCGCGGCGCAGGACAATTCGTCGGCCATGGGCGAGGCGTTCGACGCGTCGATGAACGACGACTCGTTCTATCTGCCGCCTGAGGTGTTCGACAACCCCGACTTCAAACGCGGTATGGAACAGTTCCTTTCGCCCGACGGCCACGCCGTGCGCTTCATCATCAGCCACGACGGCGATCCCCTGTCCCCAGAGGGCATCGCGAGGATCGACGCGATCAAGAAGGCCGCCAAGGAAGCCATCAAGGGCACGCCGCTGGAGGGTTCGACCGTCTATCTGGGCGGCACCGCCGCCACCTACAAGGACCTGGCCGACGGCAACACCTACGACCTCGTCATCGCCGCCGTTGCCGCACTGGCGCTGATCTTCATCATCATGTTGCTGATCACGCGCGCCATCGTGGCGTCGGCGGTGATCGTCGGCACGGTGGTGCTGTCGCTCGGCGCCTCGTTCGGCCTGTCCGTGCTGATCTGGCAGCACCTGCTCGGCATCGAACTGCACTGGATGGTGCTGGCGATGTCGGTCATCATCCTGTTGGCCGTCGGCGCGGACTACAACCTGCTGTTGGTGTCACGCTTCAAAGAGGAGATCCATGCCGGGCTCCGGACGGGAATCATCCGGGCCATGGGCGGCACCGGATCGGTGGTGACGTCGGCCGGCCTGGTCTTCGCGTTCACGATGATCTCGATGTCGGTCAGCGAGCTGACGGTGATCGGGCAGGTGGGCACCACGATCGGCCTCGGCCTGCTGTTCGACACCCTGGTGATCCGGTCGTTCATGATGCCGTCCATCGCGGCGCTGATGGGCAAGTGGTTCTGGTGGCCGATGCGAGTGCGCGAGCGGCCCCTGCCGTCGCCAGTGGCCGTCGCCGGACGCTAAGTCGCCCGTATCGGTGTGAGCTGAGCCAGCGGGTTCTCCGTCGAAACGTCCCGGACTTCTGGCGGGCGGCACGACTCGATGAATCCGCTCAGCAGTCGCTTCGCCAGTTCGTCGTGCTGCCAGTTCACCTCGGGGTGCCACTGCACGCCTGTCACGGCCTGGTCCGTCGCTTCATACGCTTCGATCAGTCCGTCATCGGCGACGGCAGTTGCGACGAACCCTGGCGCAAGCTCACGAATACCCTGATGGTGCTGGCTGTTCACCGAAATCGGGCCGTCCTGGCCTAGCCACCCGGCAACCCGACTGCCGGGAACCACGTCGACACGGTGGCTGACGTGTATCAAGTCTTCCTCGGTGCGTCGGTGGTCGACGTTCGACGGGTGATCACGGTCCAGATCGACGTAGAGAGTCCCGCCGCGTGCGGCGTTGACCAGTTGCGCTCCGCGGCAGACCGCCAGCGTCGGTATCCCTCGCCGCCAGGCAGACTCGAATGCCGCGATCTCGTTGCCGTCTCGTACTGTGTTGATTCCCTTCGCCAACGGATCGCGCCGGTCGGCGCCGTACAGTGTGGGGTCGACGTCGCCGCCGCCACTGATCACAAGTCCATCGACATACTCCAGGGTCGACGACATGTGCTGCGGCACGCTGCCGCACTCGACGGCCAGCACAATCGCACCGAGTTGTTGCAGGCCGTCGAATATGTTCTGCCAGTGAACGAACCGCCGTAGGTCATGGCCACTGATCGTGACTGCGATGACGGGTTTGGTCGACAATGCATCCATCCTCACGTCAGTCGGACAGCGATGCGGCGCAACAGCTTCGTCAACACGATGTACGGTGTTGGCACCGAAGAGGCCACTGCGACACGATCTTTCCTGTTCCTGCCCGGAAGTAACTGTTGGCGGTCTTCCACACCGTCTTGGCGAGCTGTGCCTGAAGCCAGTCGTTGTAGATGACGAACGCCGAGCGACGCACGTCGATCACCGTTTTGCCGGCCTTGGCCGCGCGAGAGATCAGTGCCTGCGGCGAAGCTCGGCCTGTGCCTCGTAGAAATGCACAAGCGGAGCCGCATTGGTATTGGGCCCGTACATGATGAAGAAGTTCGGGAAGCCGGGCACCATCATGCCGAGGAACGCCTCGGGCTCTCCATTCCATGTACTGTGCAGTTCAACGCCGCCCCGCCCGTGGATCTCGTAGTTGCCCAGGTAGTTGGCGGCATCGAATCCTGTTGCCATCACGATGACGTCGAAGTTGTGCTCGTCACCGTTGGCGTCGACGGCACCCGTCCGGGTCAGCCCCTTGACTCCGTGTGGCACCAGCGTCACGCCGGGCTTGCAGCAGCGACGCGTAGTAGGTGTCGCTCACCACCGTCCTGCTTGCCCTCGAACGCGAACTTCAGGCGTCACCAATTCGATGAGATCGGGCCGTGAATCGAGTTCGCGGCGCAGGAAAGCCAGTGCGCTGCGCTATGGCGACGCTTGTTGACCCGACCGTCGCTTGCGGGCGTGGCTCGAGCGGATCTGGCGTCGGTCGTAATCGAAGTAGAGCAGTCGATATCGACGCCATGCGTAGGCGAGCGGAGTTGCTGTTGAGCCTGCGTTCGGCAGCGTGTGAAGTCGCGGCTCTTCTTCGGCATGATCCAGTTTGGTTCGAGCTGAAAGATCTTCACCTCGGAAGCGATTTTCTCCGCTTCGGTGACCACCTGGACTGCGGAGGAGCCGGTACCGACGACGCCGACGGACTTTGCCTGCCATGTCCAGCCCGTCGATCCACCGCGGAGGTGTGGCACATCGCCCCTTCGATAGTCGTTGATCGTCAACGGGCGAATGGCGGCACCACCGGGATGTTCAGAAATCCCACCGCGCTGATGACGGCCGTGAACTGCGCCGTGATCGATTCGCCGGAACTCGTGGTCACGATGGTATAGGTCTGATCGTCGTCAGACCACCAGACGTCCTGGACCGCCTCGTTGAACCGCACCCGGCGAGGGAGATCCCACTTGTCGGCGACGTCGCTCGAGGTAGTCCTAGCAGCTCGCGCCAGTCCGGCGTGGGTGCGGGACCAGTCGCGGCGCTCGAATGAGAAGGAGTAGATGTGTGACTCCAGGTCGACTTCGGCGCCCGGGTAGCGGTTGTGCCACCACGTTCCGCCGATGCCCGCGCCTTTTCGAAGATGACGAAGTCCTCGATCCCCTTGTTGCCGCAGCGCCACGGCTGCCGCGATTCCGCTGAAGCCCGCGCCGATGATCGCCACACGTGCCGTCACTCGGTTGCGTTCATCCGGTGTCTCCTTGCCGACGCCGCGGTCGCTGCCTCCGTAAATATACTATAGGTCCAGTATTTAAACCAATTAATCGAGATGTCAATGACTATACCGTCTGCATTGTGTCGTCATTACTTGATTTGCGCCATCCAGCCGCCGTCCACGACCAGATCGGTGGCGGTGATGAACGAGGCTTCGTCGGACAACAGGAACCGCGATCGCGTTGTGCGATGTCCTCAGGCATGCCCAGCCGGCCCAGTGGGGTTCGCTCTTCCATGTTCGCGCGGCGTGCTGGGTCCTCGGCATAGAGCGGCGCGATCATCGGGGTGAGGATGGCCCCGGGGCACACTGTATTGCACCCGGATTCCATCCGCACCCAGTTGCAGCGCCAAGGGTCCGGGTCAACGAGACGACGGCCGCCTTGCTGACCTGATACGCGTCGAGCGGTGAGTCCATCCCACGTATGCCTGCAGTGCTTGCCACGTTCACGATGCTCTTGCCGTTGCCACGGCGAAGGATCGGCACGGCCGCGGCGGTGAGGTGGCGCAGGCCATGCAGGTTGACCCCCAATGTCATGTCCCAGACCGATTCCTCGATGTCGAGAACCGAGCCGTCACGATCGAAGATCGCGACTCCTGCAGTGTTGACCAGGTAGTCAAGGCCGGTGTCCTCGAACGTCGCCATCAGCGTTCGCGGGATCACCGTCGAGCAGATCGAAGGGCACATATCGGCGCCTGCGGGCAGGCAGCTCGGGCACGGTGTCCTTGACGTCGCTGGCCACCACCGTCGAGACCATCCTTCGACGCAGGCCTGACACGGTGGCGAGGCCGATGCCTCCGCCCGCGCCGGTAACCAGTACGGTCCCGTTCATCGGTCCACCGCACCGAGGGCTTCGAGCCAGCCGCTGGCCCGCGAACGTCATCGCTTCGGTGGCCGAGGGGAAGACCTCGTCGAGTCCGAAGAAGCCGTGCACCATCCCCGGTGTGAGGTGGCTTCGGATCGGCACCCCGGCCGCCTCGAGTGCGGCGATGTATCGCTCACCCTGCGGCCGGATCGGGTCGCATTCAGCCAGGATGATGGTCGCGTCGGGCAGGCCGGTCAGATCGGCGTCCAGAATGTCGACGCGAGGATCGGTGTCGGCGATCGGGGCTGGGCAGGTAATTGTCCTGATGCCACTGCAACTCATCGCGTTCGAGCATCACTCCGTCGTATTGCGGATCCATTCCGCGCTCCAGATCGGTGGTGGTGACCGGATAGACGAGCAGCTGGTGGCGCAGCACTGGCCCGCCGTTGTCTCTGGCGTTCAGGGCGACCGCTCCTGCGAGGTTGCCGCCGGCACTGTCACCGGCGACGGCCACGTGGGCGGTGTCGATGCCGAGACCGGCTGCGGGCTGGCTGCCCATTGCAGCGCGTCGATCGCGTCGTCGACGGCGGTGGGGAACCGGGCCTCCGGTCCTCGCCGGTATCCGACCGACAGCACCGCGCTGCCCGACGCATTGGCCAGCATTCTGGCGGTGACGTCGTGGGAATCGATGCTGCCGAGTAGCCAGCCTCCGCCGTGGTAGTACACCGTCAGTGGCAGCACCGCACTCTCGTCGGCGGGCAGGTAGAGCCGCCCCGGGATCGATTCGCCGTCGCGCGTGGGGATTTCGACGTCCATGACCCGGTGGACGGGTGGCTTCGACAGGGCGCCGAAGGTGTCCTCGAAGTTCTGCCGGGCAGTCGCCACGGGGAGAAGATGAGCGTTGGGACGGCCCGACGCCTTGGTGTCGTCGAGCATCTTCTGGGCGATGGGATCGATCGGCATCGGACTGCGGCTCCTGTACTGGTTTGGTGGAGCGTTAGACGCGCTCGTAGTAGCGGCGCAGTTCCCAGTCGGTGACGGTGTGGGAATCGAAGGCAGTCAGTTCGCTGGTCGAGGAGGCCAGCAGATGGTCGAACACTTCGTCGCCGAACCCGGCGCGGGCCATCTTGCTGTGCGCGAACAGGTCAAGGGACTTCGTGCAGGGAGGTGGGCACCGTCTGGATCTTGTCGCCCGTCCATGCGTTGCCATCGAAGACATCGGGAGTCGGCAACTCCCGGTCGATGCCATCGAGCCCGGCGGCGATGGTGGCCGAGTATGCGTAGTACGGGTTGACGTCGGCGCCGGGGATGCGGTTCTCCACCCGGTACGACGGCCCGTGACCGACGAGGCGGAACGCGCACGACCTGTTGTCGTTGCCCACTGCGATCGCGGTGCCCGCGAACTGCTCGGGCTGAAAGCGCTTGTAGGAGTTCACTGTTGGCGCGAACATCAGGGTCATGTCGGTGGCGTGCGTCAACTGGCCTGCGACGAAGGAGCCGAACTTGTCCGACATCCCGCCGGCGGGCCGCTCCGACCAGCACAGGGACTGTTGGTCGTCCGCCGACCACATGCTGATGTGCAGGTGACAGGAGGATCCCACCTCGTCGATGATCGGCTTGGCCATGAAGGTCACGGTCAGGTCGGCATTGTGCGCAAGCTGCTTGATGCCGTACTTGAACAGGACATGGCGATCGGCCATCTCCAAGGTCGAGCAGTAGTCCAGGGTCACCTCCTGCTGACCGAGGCCCCACTCGGGTTTGGACGATTCGATCGGTACCCCGAAATCGGGCATCTGGTTGCGGATCCGTTCGATGAACCAGTCGTCGCGACAGGCCTGGACCATCTGGTAATCGGATCGGTAGTCCGAGAGCATCTTGAGGTTCTGGTAGCCCAGGTCCCATGCCTCCCGCGGCGGTGTGGACGACAAGATAGAACTCCAACTCCGACGCGAACTTGAACTTCAGCCCTTCCTGCTCGGCCCGCTCGATCTGCGTCCGCAGGATGCGTCCGTGGCGCCACCGAGAGCAGGGTGTCGGAATCGGCGTTGTACGCGTCGCAGATGACCAAAGCGGCGTTGGGTTCCCATGGCACGCGGCGCATCGTCGTCAGATCGGGCACCAGCCGAATGTCGGCCCAACCGTTGGCGGCGTTGGATACCGGAAGGTTCAGCGGGTTCATCTCGATGTCGACGGCGAACACGAAGCTGCTCGCGTTGATGCCGGTGCCCTAGAGCCCAAGCGCGCGAAATGCCTGAACGGTCAGCCGCTTTCCGACGAGGCGGCCGTAGGGGTCGGGCGTCGCGCACACGACCGTATTGATCTCTCCCGGCCCGACTGAGTTGGTCGAACTGGTCGAGATCCAGGAGTGCGGATGGTGTCGGTCATTGGTGCTCCAGGTGTCGGCTGAGTTCCCAAGTGGTGATCGTGCGGTACAGCCACTTCTCGTATGCGGCGAGTTCGGCGCGGCGGGTGGCGGCGAAGGAGGCACAGAACAGCGTGCCGAGCAGATCGGCCACCCACGGCGAGTCGTTCGAAGCGGCAACGGCGCTGCCGAGATCGGCTGGCACGGCAGCGACGGCTCGCGAGGTTCCGGCAGCGGGAGGTGTTCACGCAGCCCGTGCAGGCCGCCCGCCAGCAGTGCCGCCGCGACGATGTAGGGGTTGGCGTCGGCGCCGGGCCTGCGGTGCTCCACCCGCGCCGAGCTGCGGTCGGCGAGCAACACCCGGCAGGCGGTACTGCGGTCATCGTGGCCCCACTGGCGCGGGCGGCGGTGAACATCTCCGGGTCGATGCGCTTGTAGGAGTTGACGTACGGATTCAGCAGCAGCGCGAGGTCGGGCATGGCGCAGACCAACCCGGCGAGGTAGTGCCGCCCCTCGGTGGACAGCTGATGCGCGGTCGTCGGCGAAGACATTGGTGCCGTCGCGGTTCAGGCTGGAGTGGACGTGCCCGCCCGCGCCCGACTTGTCGGCGAACGGCTTGGCCATGAAGCTGGCGTGCAGTCCCCGTTCGTGGCACAGATCGCGCAGGTACTGCCTGGCCCGAACGGCGTTGTCGGCGGCGCGCACCGCGGGGGCCGGCGCGAGGGTGAACTCGAAGAACCCGGGCCCGAGTTCGCTGTGAAACGCCTCGATCCTCGATGCCGACCTACTGCATGCGATTGGTGAATTCGAGGGCAATGCTGTGTTTCGGCGCACCGGGACAGGCTGTAGGCGTTCTCGGCGCGGCCGTGCGGGCGGCGGTCGCCTCCAGTGGGAGCCGGGGGTGCGGTCGAAGATCCACAGTCTCGTACTCGTAGCCAAGGATGGGGTCCAGGTCGAGGTCCGCGTAACGCCGTCAGCCCCGACTGCAGGCAACCGCGGTGAGACCGCCAGCGGAACCCCGTCCGCACCGGCGAGGTCCGCGATGACGGCATCGGTACCGCAACGCCACGGCAATGCCACGCGAGTGCTCTCGTCGGGTATCAGCGCGGCGTCCGGATACCCGTTTGCCGCGTTGCTCAACGGCGTGTCGGTGACGTCGTCGGCCAGCGAGAGGCCGTAGATGATGGTGCAGAAGGCCAGACTGGATGTGCCCCTGGTCTTTCTGGATCGCACCAGCTTGCCGCGCAGCCCGAGGTCGTAGTCGGGAACCTCGAGCTGGGTCATCGCCACGGAGTCAGACATCGCCGCTCCTTCCCCTGTGTCGCTTGCTCGGCCTTCGTGCGGGATCGCGGCCGACTCGGTGGTAGACGTGGTCGGGCACGTCGGCGGGGTCGCGGTAGACCCACCACGTACACGTCGTCTGCGGGCTGCGAGGGCGACCAGACCGGCGGGTCGATCACCCGGGTCGGGTAGCCGCAGGCGGTCGATCGGCATCACTTCGTTGAGCTGGCAGCAGTGCACGCAGTACGAGCAGATGCCGATCGTGTTCCAGGCCCAGTCGTGGCGCTCGGTCGTGACCGCGAACCGTAGGGGGCACCGGCACGTGGAGAGCCCTCGGTGATGGTGGCATCCACTGATCGTCCACCCGATCCGCACGGCGCGAAGCGGAATCCGATGCGAGTGGGCTCCTCGATGACGGTCGATGTCACCTTGGCGGCCCGCCCCGGTCAGGTGGGCGTGGAATCCGTCGACGATGGCGATCATCAGTTGGTGGGCGGAGTCGCTCCACCGTTGGTTGTCGAGGGCGTAGCGGTGTGCGTGCACGTCGTACCAGTCGCTCATCAGAAAGTCCCACAGCTCGCCGAGTGCGTGCTCGCCGACGAGCTTGACCGCGATGTCGATGATCCCGGACACCCGGTCCACGGCGCGGTCGTGAATGCCCTGCCACACCCGCGCGCGCATCCTCGATGGCGTCGGCGGCCAGCGCCGTCGCGCGGCCTGCATGCCGCTGCGGCGGTCTCGACCGCGGCCACGAACGTCGGCCACTCGGCCGCGATGCCCGCCATCGCGTGTTCGCCGATGAGTGCGCGGAGCCGGTCGATTGCTTCGGCGACGTCCGACGCCTCGCACTCCGTGTCCCCGTATCCAGGCCACCGTTGCAGCCGGCCAGCGGTCGTAGATCTCGCGTAGCTCTTCGGCTTCCAGTACACCGACCTCGATCAGTTGGGCGGCCGCGTCCGAGTCGCCGTCGGCCAACCGTTCGGCGGCGCTGCCGAAGGTGCCCTTCGCGAACTCCGACCAGTCACCGCGTGCGGGCGGCGCGGCCAAGGGACGGTTCGTACCCCACAGGTGGCCGGGCGATGTTCGAGAGCGCTCATGTCAGCTGAAATCCGCCGTCGACGCGCAGGTCGGACCCGGTGATGTAGGCGGCCTGGTCACTGAGCAGAAACGCGACCGTGGCAGCGATCTCCGTCGGGCGTGGCGAACCGCCCGCCGGCACCCGCCCCCAAGTGACGCGGACAGCGTCGCGGTGTCGCCGTGCGGTGCCGCCATCGGGGTAGCGACGAATCCCGGGGAAACGCTGTTGACGCGTATCCCGTCGGCGGCGAGTGCGCGGGCTGCGCTCTGCGTGAGCATCTGCAAGCCCGGCCTTGGCGGCCGCGTACTGCGGGGTTGGGTCGGGGTCGGACAGGGCGATGACGCGGGCGGCCTCCATCGACGTGATGTTCACGACGGCGGCCGAGGTCGCCTGCCGCAAGGGCGGCGCGACGGCGTCCAGGACGTTGTATGCCCCAACGAGATTGACGTCCAGACACCGCTGCCACGTGTCGCGGTCGACCCCGCTGAAACCGGTGGTCTCGAGGACTCCTGCGCAATTGACCAGATAGCTAGATCCCGCCACGTGGGACATCCTCGTCGACCAGCCGCGCAGGCCAGGTCCACGGTCGCGGATGTCGACGGCTGACGCAGACCTGGACGTCGGCGCCGAACGCCGGGTCGGGTTCGGGCTCGCGGAGGTCGACGCCGATGGTGCGGATCCCAGCCGACATCAGGGTGCTGCGCGGTCGCGGCACCGATTCCCGAGGCGGCGCCGGTCACGACGCGCGGCTCCGCCGAAGGTGAACGGCAGCGACCTGTCGTCGTCGGCAGCCCATGATCAGGCCGTACCTGCGGTGGTACTCGGCCATCGCGTCTTCGAAACACTGCCGAGGCGCCCGGATGACGCCCGCGCCGATCTGCCCGCCGTCGCGACCCGGCCAGCCCGACGTCCATCACGGGCAGGATGCCGGTTTCGCAGCACCTTGCGGGCGTCGATGCCCGTCGGCGTGCCGCGGAAGCCGAACTGCGGGATCCGGTAGGTGCCGTTCTCGCCGTGGGTGATCGCGTACATCTCGCGGTTGCGCTCGATCATCACCTCGGGGGAACCGCCCTGGTACTCCTGCAGGGGAAGCGCGCAGGCCTGCGCGAAGCCGCCGAGCCCGATGGTCTCGGTGATGGGCGATTCGCCGCCCATCCAGGTGATTTCGTCTTCCGTGTGGCCGGCGAACAGCTTGCCCTGGTGAATCGGCGGCGGCCCCTCGAACCAGGTGTCCCCCAGGCCCGCCAGCTTGATCGCGAAGCCGCGGCAGGTGAACGCCATCGCCGAGACCAGCGTGGAGCCGGGTACCGCCATCGCGTCGGCGGAGGCCTTCGCGGCCGCCATCGACAGCCGCAGGAAGAAGTAGTCGTTCTCGGCCAGGTGCAGCATGGTCTCGCGGACACCGGGCACCTGCTCGTCGACCATGTCGAGCACCGCGGGCAGGATCTCGCGATTGAACAGGATCGACGCCGCGGCGTTGCGGCTGTGCACCTCGTCGCCCATCCGCAGGGCCCGGGCGATCAGCGGCTTGAGCGCAATCCCGCCCAGCGGCGGAGGGCCTCCCCGACAACGGGTGCCAGCACGGTGTTGACGTGCAGCAGTCGCTCGCGGACGCCCTCGTCGTAACAGCCGTAATTGAGCCGCCGCGGTTCCTTGCCCTCGTAGAAGTTGCAGAACCCGAGGTTGCCGTGGTGCGGTTCTCGACCACGAACACGGGCATGGACGCGGTGTAGATGCCGGCCAGTGATCCCGACCGCGGCGTAGTCGTGGCAGCCGCCGATCTCGATCTCGCCCCTCGCGAATCCGGCGATCGCCTCCTCGCGGTTGTCGGCGAGCCCTTCGAACAGCGCCCCCCCGATCAGCGCGTCGCGTTGCCCACCCATGTACTCGGACCACGGCATCGGCGCCCCGGACGTCAGGACCAGGTTGTCTCGGTAGCCCGGCAACACGTCGCGGGCCGGCGCACGTCCACCACCCATGGATCGGCGTCGTTGAGGCGGTCGAACGCTTCGGCATTCGCGTCCTCGATGGAGATGAAGCCCTGGGGGGCCGTCGTGCTGTGCTCGGTGCTCACCATGCGACCACACCGCCGTCGACCAGCAGCGTCTGAGCGGTGATGAACGAGGCGCGCGGCGAGAGTAGGAACTCCACGGCCTCGGCGACTTCCTCGGGCTCACCGATGCGTTTGAGCATCGCGTAGCTCGCGCTGATCTCCTCGCCACCGGAGACCCGCGCCATGGACGGGCTCATCGGCGCCCGGATGACACCGGGGGCGACGTTGTTGACCCGGATACCCCGCGGCGCGAGCTCCTCGGCCAGATACCTCGTGTAGGCGGCGATTCCCGCCTTGGTCGCGCCGTACACCGATGCGCCGCGGAACCGGCTGAAGTGCCCCGTGAGGCTACCCACGTTGACGATGGCGCTGCCGTCGGTCATCAGCGGAGCCACGACGTCGGTGACCCGTGCCATGCCTGCGATGTTGACCTGGAACATCAACTCCATGTTCGCCTCGTCCAGTTCACCGAGGAATGAATCCCGAAGGATTCCAGCGCAATTGACCAGTCCGTACACGGTCTCTCCGTCGGCGACCACCGAGGACGACCCTCGACACCACGCTCTCTCGGTCGGTGACGTCCATCGCCGTCGCCGATGGTGCCGCCAAGACCCGCCTCGATCCGCGTCGAACCCGTCGATCGCCGTCTTGAGATCCGCCGCCACCGGTACATAGCCGCCTACCAACAGGCGCCGACAGATGGCTTGGCCGATGACGCCCGCCCCACCGGTGACGATGACCTTGTTTCCCACCGCTTGATCCCTTCGATGTAGCCATGTGATGCCGATCAAGAACTCTCATCAGTTTCTTCGTTAAAGCTCTAAAGGTCAAGTTTTTAGATCTTTAAAATCGAGACGCCTCTTTCGAGCCCATGTTCGTGCTTGGTGCCTTGGGCAGGGCAAACGATATTTGCGGCCCGATGCGTTAACCTCGTCGTGACAGGAAGGGGCCGACTATGACAGCCGGGCATGCGGCATTGGTTCCGGTTCGACAGATCCCGGCGCACGAGTTGGTGCGTGGATCAGATTCGTCGTGCCCTGGAACTCGGGCGAGTTCCGTCCAGGGGATCGGCTGCCAACGGAGCGTGAACTCTCCGAGATGCTGGACGTGTCCCGGCACCACGGTGCGCACGGCGGTCGCCGCCTTGGAGCGCGACGGGCTGATCGCGGTTCGCCGCGGTCGCGGCGGCGGGTTCACGGTGTTGGCGCCGGTGTATCGACGCCGCGGAGATGCGGCGGGAGATGCGGCGCAACAAGCGCGCCATCCGGGACGCGTTCGACTACCGCATCGTCGTCGAGACCGGCGCGACGCACCTGGCCGCCGAGCGGCACCGGAGCATGCGACCTGGCCGCGCTTCACAAGCTCCTGGTCGGCATGGACACGGCTCTGGACACCGCGCTCGGCGATCAGTCCGCGCAGCACGTGGTCGACTTCCAGACTCTGGATTCGGCGTTTCATCTGCGCATCGCCCAGGCCGCCCAGAACGATCAGCTGCTCGACGCGGTCGCCGATGCGCGCCGCCGGATGTGGCTGCCCGGTCGGTGCGATCTTCGGCAGGCTGGAGCCCAACGCCAACGACTACCACGAGTCGATCCTCGAGGCCATCGAGAACCGTGAACCCGAGTTGGCCGCCAAGCGCATGGATGCCGAACACATCAACGACACCCGCCACACCATCGAGTCCTGGTTGAAGCGGTGAGGCATCGACTTCACCTCCTCCAGAACGGTTTCGGGTAGTTCGGGAAGGGTCTGCCCGCCGTCGACCACCAGGGTCTGGCCGGTACGAAGCCCGCCTCCTCGCTGGCGAAATAAATTGCAGCGGAAGCGATATCGGCAGGGGAGCCCAGTCGGCGCTGCGGAATGCAGGCCTCCATCTTCTCGATCGCCGCCGCCCCCAAACCGTCGAGACCCTCGGTGCGGATGCTGCCGGGCAGCACGGCGTTGACGGTGATCCCGTCAGCCGCGAGTTCCAGCGCGGCGGTGCGAACGAAGCCCAGTTGCGCTGCCTTGCTGGCGCCGTAGTGGCTCAATCCCGCATATCCCGTGATCGGCCCGGTGATCGACGAGGTCACCACGACTGCGGCCTCTCCCGGACTCTTTGCAGCGCCGCTGCGGCAGGCCTGGACGCTAGAAGATGGTCCCGTCGACGTTGGTGGAGAATGATCGACGTCGACGTCGTCGACATTGATCTCATCGAGGGTGCGCTCGGGATAGACGCCGGCGTTGGCGCACAACACATCCAGCCCGCCGAGCCGATCGGCGGCCTCCTCGGCCATCTGCTGACACGACGCGCGGATCGGCGATGTCGGCCACGACCGTGTGGATCCGCTGTCCTGTCGGGTCGAGGCGCTTCGGCGGCGTCGGAGAGGGCGTCCGAGCCGCGGCCGCTGATCGCGACCGCTGCCCCGGCACGCAGGAAGTCCTCGGCGATACCGATCCCTATGCCGCGGCTTCCGCCGGTGACCAGTACCCGTTCGTCGTCGACCAGTCGGTCACGCGAGCGGTCTCGTTGACTGGTCTTGTCGTCGAACATGGTGCGACCCGATGCGTTCGTAGAGATCGGGCGCGAGCCGTCCGCTAGGTAGAACGCCAGGCCGAATCGACAGCACAAGCAAGCGCCACCACGATGTACGGGATCATCTTGAACAATAGCCTTCCCGACGCGGCGCCCGCCGCCGCCGACATGTTGGAGACCATCAGGTAGATGACGTACACCATGCCTGCGCCACCGAGGATCGGCGCCGCGACAGTGCGCCACCAACTGGCGGTCTCTGGGTGCTGCCTCTTGACGTGGAAGTACACCACCGTGGCGACGGAGGACAAGGTCTGCACGATCAGGAGGCAGATCGTCGCCAGAATCGCAACCAGCACGTACAGCACCAGTGTAGGGATCGGAGCCGCTGACTGCGCAGAGGATGACAACAAGTCGCAGCGAAGAAACTTTGGGTCAGACGAGGCGATCCACGGCGAGGCGTGCTTGGGGTGTGCCTCGCCGAGGCGGCGCGGCAGCAGTCCATCGCGACCGAAGGCGAACAGGTACCTCGAGGCAGAGTTGTGAATTGCCAATGCGCAAGCGAAGGAGCCGCCGACGCACCAACCATTCGAAAACGATAACTCCCCAATGGCCGACGTACTGCTCGGTCGGCACATACAGAAGATCGAACGGCGTTGCGCTCGAAGCGCACTTCGACTGCCTTCGCAGGGCCGTTACCCACGATCACACCCCAGGCGATGAAGGTATAGAAGACGCCGATTCCGATGACGGCGATCATGGTCGCCCGCGGCACGATTTTCTTCGGGTCCTTGGACTCCTCGCCGTAGATGGCGGTTGACTCGAATCCGACCCACGACCAGAAGGCAAACATCAAACCCAGCCCCACCACACCGCCGGCGACTCCATTGGTGGTCAGTGCGGTGACCGGACTCAGCGACGTCCAGCTCAATCCATCCGGGTGGTGAGCCAGTGAAGCGACTGCGGTCAGGGTCAGCATCGCGATCTCAGCAGACCAGGACGACACCCAGAACCTTGGCAGCCACCGAGATGTCGAAGTGCGACAAGCATCGCAATGACGATGAGCCCGATCGCTGCGTACAACAGCCACGGAAGATCGACCCCGAACTGAGCGTTGACGGCCTGTCCGGCGAAGGCCGAGAAGATGCCGATCAGGCCGGCTTCCATCGTCATGTAGCTGAACATCGACAAGACGCCGGCAGGTAGGCCGGGGATCTTCGACCAGCCACGCGAGACGAAGGTATAGAAGGCACCGGCCGCGGTGATATGCCGGGCCAGCGCGACAAACCCGACGCTGAAGATGGTGAACACCACCGTTGCGATGACGAATCCGCCAGGGGCGCCGAGGCCGTTGCCGAAGCCCACCGCCACCGGCAGGTTGCCAGTCATCGCCGTTATCGGCGCCGAGAACGCCACCACCATGAAGACGACGCCGACGAGACCGATCGCTCCCCGCCTGAGTGTGCTGCCACCCTCGTCGGAGTCCTCTGCAGTGGCCGATGCGGGCACTGAATTCACGGCCATGGAGGCCTTCCTTTCCTGTGGGCAACGTGATGTGCGTTACTCGTGACGGAAGCGTAAGACCCTAAAGAACTAAAAACAAGACCTATAGACCAAATGCGATCGGTCGTGACGTGGTGTTAACGGGCTCGACGGCCGTCGCCGAACGCTAGGTCGCCGGTATCGATCGACCGGTGACGATCCGGAAGGCCCGATTCAGCCTGTTGCGCATGTAATCCGGTGACTCCTCATCGACGTCGGGGTCGAATCGGCCATGCTTGTCCAGCACGTCCAGGTAGGTCGCCGCGAGGACGGCCGACCACAGCTTCAGCCCCTGCTGCACGCGGGTGTCCGACGCGGCGCTCTCGAAACGGTCGGCAAGCACACTCGTGAGCATCTCGACACGCTGCGCGCCGACCTTCTTCTGCAGATCCGGTGACGACGTGATCGTCTTGCCCATCCGGCGCATGCGGTCCAACGAGACCGGACCGGTGTCGTTGATGATGTCGGCGAGCAGCGACGAGTGCGCTGTCATCAGCGCTTCGACAAGGGGCGTCTGCGCGTCGATCTCGGACAGCGCCTTGACGACGGACCCGAGCATCTCCTCGGCGACTGTCAGCACGATCTCGTCCTTGGTTCCGAGGGCGCGCTCGACCTCGTCGGCCGGGATGCCGGTGGCCGCGGCGATCTGCGCCATCGAGGTGGCGTCAAACCCCTGCTCTGCCAACAGAGTCAATGCGACGTCGACGGCTTCGCGACCGGCTTCGTCGTCCATCGTCGGAAAGTATCACTTCTGCGGTAGCCGTCGGGCGTTTCTGACGTGCACAAATGCCTGGAATTCACCCTAACGAAAGGACCTCGCGGTAGGGTTCCGCCACGTTGGATCCGCCCTCCCATCGGAAGGTTCGGCAATGATCAGATCACGGCTTCTCGGAGCCACCGCCGCATCCGCACTCGTCGTCATCGGACTGGTCGCGTGCGCTCCCCCCGAAAAGGAGGACTCCGGCGGCCAGACCGAGTCCGGTGTGAACGCCAAGGAGGCCACGTCGGCGGCCGACTTCGGCGGGATGGACGGCCTCATCGAGGCCGCGAAAGCCGAGAAAGAGCTCAATGTGATTGCGCTGCCGCCGGATTGGGCCAACTACAAGGAGATCATCGACACGTTCTCCAGCAAGTACGGCATCAAGGTGAACTCCGCGCAGCCCGATGCCAACAGCCAGGACGAGATCAACGCCGCCAACCAGCAGAAGGGCAAGAGCACCGCGCCCGACGTCTTCGACCTCGGCCAGGCGATCGCATTGGCGAACACCAAACTCTTCGCGCCGTACAAGGTCGAGAAGTTCGACGACATCCCCGCCGAGTTCAAGGATCCGGACGGCACCTGGGTCAACGACTACGGCGGCTATACGTCCATCGGTTACGACTCGGCGAAGGTGCCGGAAGTAACCGCGGTCGCCGATCTGCTCAAGCCCGAGTTCAAGGGCAAGGTCGCCCTCAACGGCGATCCCACCACCGCAAGCGCCGCCGCCAACGGCGTGCTGATGACGGCGCTCGCCAACGGCGGATCGGTGGACGACATCGCCCCCGGCCTGAACTTCTTCGTCAAGCTCAAGGAAGCGGGCAATTTCGTGCCCGTCGACCCGACGCCTGCGACGATCGAATCCGGCCAGACGCCGGTCGTCATCGACTGGGACTACCTGAATGCGGCCGAGACCAAGAAGATCCCGACCTGGAAGGTGTTCGTCCCCAACGATGCACTCGTCGGCGGCTACTACTTCCAGGCGATCAACGCCGACGGTCCACACCCCGCCGCGGCGCGACTCTGGCAGGAGTTCCTCTACAGCGACGAGGGCCAGAACCTCTTCCTGAAGGGCCTCGCCCGACCGGTGCTCGCGGACGCGATGGAGAAGGCGGGCACCGTCGACAAGACGCTGCTCGAAGCGCTGCCCAAGGTCGAAGGGACACCCGTGATTCCGACGGACGAGCAGAGCAAGAAGATGGCCGACTACCTCGGGGCCAACTGGTCCAAGGTGATCAGCTGATCCGGACGTCCTGACGGGTCAACTCGGCCTGGACGGCGGCGATGTCGACGTCGTCCAAACCGCGTTCCGACCGGATCGGACAGTGCGGCGGCCACCCCGGCGCCCTGACCGGTGACGGCGCAGCACGACATGTTCCGGGTCGCGGCATGGGCGATGCGGTCCCCTCCGGTGGCGCGGCCGGCGACGATCAGATGCCGGACGGTCTTCGGCAGCAGTGACCGGTACGGGATCTGCAGGTAGCGCCCGGTCGTCGGGAGCACCAGAACTCCGTAGCCGTCGATGAACTCGGGGTAGATGCCGATGCTGTCGTCGAACCGGCCCTGCTCGCGCACGTCGGTCTCGGTGAGGTTGTAGACGGCGTCGATCTTGCGGGTGTCGCGGATGCCGATCGTCATCCCGAAGTTGCGCAGGCGGGCGGCTTCGCAGCCCGGCGTGTAGCGCCGCAGCGCCTCGATGGCGAGCATGGCCTGTCGTCGGCCCTCGATCTCGTAGCGGGTGAGGCTGTCGGGGTCGGTGCCGTCGCATCCGGCGAGGTGGACCAGGTTCATGTAGGTCAGCTCGCCGGTGTCGTGCATCGCGCCCCATGTGCCGCCGATGGTGTTCAGGTGGTCCGGGAGCAACCCCGTCGGCGATGGCCTTCGCGAACGGCTTGCCGAGATACGGCGAATAGAGGTCGGCGTCCTTCTCGTCGGTGTCGGCGGCGAATTCCCCTGCCGCCCAATCGCGATACGTCTGCGGGTCCTCGGCGACGCCGGTGAGGAATGCCGCCTTGTCGACACCGGCGAGGTGGAACATCACCGACGCCGCCATCATCTCCTCGACGGGTGTCTTACCGACCGGCGCCCCCGCTCGGGTGGCCACGTCGGCGTCGCCGGTGGCGTCGACAACCCGGCGGGCCAGGATCGCCTCCCGCCCGGCCTTGGACTCGGTGACGACGCCGATGATCTCCTCGCCGTCCATCAGCGGTGCGACGAACTGGCGGTGCAGCATCGCGTGGATGCCTGCCTCCTCCACAAGCCGGTCGGCGACCAGCTTGAAGCCTTCTGAGTCGAGTTCGTATGACAGCGACTGGCTTTCGGGCACCGCCGCGCCCATCTCCTTGGCGCGTTGCTCGAACTCCCAGCCGATGCCGCCTGCTTCCACCGTCTGCTCGCGGCGGTACCAGGCGAAGCCCTCGACTCCGACTGCCGTGATGTTTCCGCCGAAGCAGCCGAACCGTTCGACCAGAGCCACCTGCACGCCCGCGCGTGACGCCGCAAGGGCGGCGGCAAGGCCACCGGGACCAGAGCCGACGACCAGCACGTCGGTCTCGTGGATGACGTCGATTTCGCGACTGGGCTCGGTGACCGTTCGGGGAGCGGACATGGAGCGGAATCCTAGACCGCGGACATGTCCATCAGCCGATGAACTCGACGGCGGCCTGGATCGCGGGGCGGTGCCGCAGGATGCGGTAGTGCGCGAGCCGTCCGAGTCCGCGAGTGGTCACCAATTTCGCGTCTGGCCAATCACCGACGATTCTCTCGCTCGTCGAGTACGGACTGTCCGGATCGTCGGGATCGTGCACCAGCAGGAGCGGCGGCGGATTGTCGATGGACTCAACCGCTTTGGGGATGTCTGTGTCGAACAACGGCATCCGCAGCCGTCGGTCGAGGCGCCGATGCAGGCGCGTTCGAATGCGCGGCCCGAACCCGTGGCGATCGGCGAAGAGGTCCAGATACAAACTGAAGTCGCCCATCGGCGCCAGGAACACGAGGCGGTCGACGGACATCCCCCTTGCCACTGCGAGCGCAGCGGCCTTGGCGCCGATGGAATGCGCCACGATCCCGTGCGCCCGCCCGTGGGTGCCGACGAACGCGCGGACCGCTTCTGCGCACTCGACGATCGTCGTGCGGCCTGGCGCGAGGTCTCCCGGATCGGACTCGTTGTGGCTGGGCAGGTCGAAGGCGAATACGCGGTATCCCGCCTCGACAAGCGGTTTGACGAAGACGCCGAGGTGCGCGCGGCAGCCGCCCCAGCCGTGCACCAGATAGACCGCGGGGCCCTCACCCCAGAACTCCCCGGCGATCCGATGTCCGGCCCAGGTTGCCTCGACCGGCTCACCGGCAGGCACGCCGGGCGGCATCCGCAGGCTCATCTCCACCGCGGGCGGGGTGCACCACAGTTCGACAGCCCATCTCGCCCCGAGCGCCGGTGCGAACCGCTCGAGCAGCCCAAATGCCCGGCGCACCTTCGGCGCGACCGGTGGCTCGATGCCCGAACCTGCCTCATCCCGGGAAGGCGCGTTATCGCCCACCATTGGCGGTCCCCCTTTATTACTCGCCAGTAAGTTTAAATCAACTGCGGGGCGCCGCCCAAAAGTAGACCGCGAAGTCGTCAGCGAGCTGCCTGCCGCCCGACGCTGACGTCTGCGTGCCGTTTCCGCTCCCACGGCCACGTCATCAGCGCCCACACGCGAGCACGATCGCGATCTCGGCCAACAGGTAGACCGGCCACGGTCCCGAGCGCGTCCAGCACTGACGCGGTCGGGGGCTTCCTGTTGAGGTAGCCGTAGTTGGTTCCGGTGATGGCGTTGAAGTGATGGTGAACGCCGCCCATGCGAGCGTCACCGAGATCGCGAATCGATAGTCCCGCCAACTCGGCCGGTTCCGTTGCCCCCATGTGAGATAGATCGCCGCCCACACGACGAGTACGTGAAGGATGAAGAACGTCAGGAAGAGATGGCTCGGGAAATCCGGCGCACCTTCCTGCGGCGTGCCGATGTCCGGCGTGATGAGCGCCTGCGAGCTCAGCACGAGACCCCAGTAGTACGCCAGCACGAAAGCCCAATGACGCTGCGTCCACAATGCGTAGGCCGCCGTGAGCTCTGCGATATCGCAGAGCTGCAGCGGTATCGAGGTCTGGATGTCGGGCCGGATCAGCTTGTACACCAGCGCCACAGCGAATGCCGCGACGATCACGACGGCCAGCGCGCGACCGAGCATGCGTGCCTGCGCTTCGGTCTGCCGACGGCCGATCCAGACCAGAAGCACTGCGCCGATGACGAACACGGCGAGCACGACCAGGTGCGACGGGCCGTACGCCGTGAACTCCCGTTGTGCGGCAAGCTCCTCCACGTCCATTACCGTAATCCCACGTCGACGCTGAAGGGCGGATTGAATCGAATGTCATCGCTAGGCGGCAAAGTCATTCTGGTCACCGGCGCCTCCTCTGGGCTTGGCGCCGAAACCGCGCGGCTGCTTTCCCGCCAGGGTGCAACGGTTTTCGGTATAGCCAGGGACTCCGACCGGCTGGCCGCGGTGTTCGCCGATGTGGAAGCGGGTGCCTACGCATCGGTCGACGTGGGTTCGGCGACGGATTGTCGCGATGCGGTCGAGCGATGTGTCGAGCGGTTCGGTCGGCTCGACGTGCTCGTCAACATCGCGGGAAGCCATCAGATGCGCCGTACCGAGACCATGACCGACGACGACTGGGCGGACGACCTCGCGGTCAACCTGAATGGACCGTTCTACCTGTGCAGGGCCGCGCTACCCCACTTACTTGCCCACGGCGGCAACATCGTCAACGTCGCCTCCATCGCCGGTGTCGAGGGCCAGGCGTACTCCGCCGGGTACTGCGCGGCCAAGCATGGCCTGATCGGGCTCACCCGAGCGCTGGCCGTCGAGTACACCGCCGACCGGTTGCGGGTCAACGCCGTCTGCCCCGGCGGCATGCTGACACCACAGATCGAGAAGTTCTCCGCGCCGGACGACGCGAACTTCGACCTGATCATGCGGACGGCTTCCCCGCGCGGCATGATGGCGCCCCTCGATGTCGCCAACGTGGTCGCATTCCTCGCGAGCGACGACGCGGCAGCTGTACACGGCGCCGTCTACCGGGTCGACAACGGCAAGGGCGCAGGCTAACCGATTTGATCCGAGTGGATGTATCTGTTCATTCACCCGCGGTGTGGGTTAGGCGGCTTTGTGGTCGGGTGGTTCGGGTCCGCCGGGTGTTTCGGTGGTGTCGAGGTCCTGACGGGTTGACGTCGGTAGTCGTTGTGCCGCTTGGTTTCGGTGACTTCGGTTCCGGTGGTTGGGGTTCGGGCAGCGCCCGGTCTTCGGGTGGTCGCAGGAGTGCTTCGGGGCGGTGGTAGTAGTTGATGCGGGATTGGCCGTGGTCCAGATCGGGTGGGGGTGTCCATTCGCATTCGCCGCGGGTGTTGATGCGGGTCTGCCAGCCGCTCGTCGTCGACGTCGCGGTTGTCGGGTCCACACGCCAGGGTCATGTCGTCGACGTTGGTGTTGCCGCCTTGTGCCCAGTCCGTGGTGGCGTGGTGGACCTGGCAGCCGTAGGCGCCCACGGTGCAGCACGGTTTGGTGCAGCCGCCGTCGCGGGCGATCAGCATGATCCGCTGGGCGGGCGAGGCGACCCGCTTGGTGCGATACAGCGCCAGCGCTTGGCCGGTGGCTCCGTCGAACACGGCGAGGTGGTGGTTGGCGTGGCGCGCCCATTCTGATGACGTCGGCGATCGGGAGTTTGGTGCCCCCGCCGGTGACGCCGATGCCGGCGCGGCTTTCCAGGTCCTGCAGGGTGGTGCGGATGATCACCGACACCGGTAGCCCGTTGAGGTGGCCGAGTTCACCGCTCATCAACGCGATGCGCCCGATCGCCAGCATCGCGTCGTGCTGGCGTTGGCCCAGGGTGCGGTCGTCGGTGTCGATCTGGGCCTGGTGGGGGTGCCCGAGGTGCACGGTTCGGTCGTCGGCGGGGTTGCACATGCCGGGCGCGGCGTATTTGGCGAAGATCACTTCCCACACCGCCCACGCCTCGGGGGTGAAGTTCGGCGACTAGCCGCGGTCATCGCGTCACGGCCCTTGGCGATAGTGGTGAAGTCGGCGTTTGCGTTCGCGTTCGGCGTCGTCGGGTTCGGGGCCGTCCTGATCGAGCAGGAACAGCCGCAGGTCGGCGGTCTCGCGTAGCTCTTTGGGTCCGACCCCGACCGCGACGCGCACCAGGTCGACCTCGAACTGCGCGGCGGTGATGGTGTCGACCCACGACGGCAGGCGCTTGATGGCGGCGCGGATCGCGCGCGACGTGCTCACCGGTGATCAGTCCCGCCGACTGGGCGGCGGCCACCGCGGGCAGCAGCGGCGCCAACGGCTCACCGACCAGGCTGGTGCGCGCGGCCAGGTCGGCGGCCTCGTGCAGCCGCCGCGACGCCTCACCCGTCGACAGCCGCCACCGGATCCGCAGCACCTCGTTCCACGATTTGGCGCCCATCTCACGCGGGGTGGTTTCGGCCTGCAGCCGGGTCAGCAGCCGATGCGCACTGGGTCGGCATCCGGCAGGTCAGTGTTTCGAGATCGTCGATCACCGACACCACCTCGGCGCGGGTCAACGCATCAACATCGCAGGCATCGACGGCGTCGTAGGCGGCGCACAGCGTTCGCCATCGCCTCCCGCACCGCAACCACTGACATGACTCGAACATACATTCGAACACCGACAAAATCGATCGATCAGCACCGACACCAACGGCAAGGGCGCAGGCTAACCGCCTGCGACTCCGACGGCCTTCTCCAGGTCGGTCAGCGAGTCCTCGAGATGCATGAGCAGGCGCTGAAGGTGCGGAATGCTGCGGCGGCAGCCGACGAGGCCGAAGTCGAGGTTGTCGGCGTTGTTGGTCATCGTGATGTTCAGGGCCTGGCCGTCCAACGCGATCGACAGCGGGTAGTTGCCGTCGAGTCGGGCGCCTCTCCAGTACAGCGGCTCACGGGCACCCGGCACGTTGGAGATGACGATGTTGAACGGCGGCGGAGCCGACGACGCGAACCCGGGCACCAACGCGAGCGCGATTCCCGACATCAGGAATGCCGACAACGCGAGCGCCTGGTTCTTCGGCAGCTCGGCGAACACCCTCTTGTTGTCGTTCATCGAGGTGTTGATCGCCTCGAGACGTTTGGCGGGATCCTCGGTGTCGGTGGCGAGGTTGCACAGGATCGTGCCGACCATGTTGCCGCCCGCGTCCTGCTCGCCCTCGGCGCGCAGGCTGATCGGGACCATCGCCACCAGAGGTGTTTCCGGCAGCGCGTTCTCTTCGATGAGGTAGGCGCGCAGCGCTCCGGCGCACATGGCCAGCACGACGTCATTGGAGCTGACGCCCGCCGCCGATTTGATCGCTCGGATCCGCGCGAGGGGCCATGACTGTGCGGCCACCCGCCGCGCTCCCCCGATCGGCACGTTGAACATCGTCTTGGGCGCTCGGAACGGCAGGGTCAGCTGCTGTTCAAGCAGCGCGGCCCGCGCGACCGACAGCGCCGAGGGAGCCAACGAGGCAACCGACCCGATGGCGCCGGTGATCGATTGCAGAGTCGACCGCGACGCGTCGGCGCGCTTGTCTCTGTGCTTCGGGCCGAGTGTCCACGGCACCCGAACCTCGCGGTCGTCGGGGTCGGTCGACATCGACCGGATCGTGAGGCGCTGCGCGGAGATGCCGTCGAGCAGCGAGTGGTGCATCTTGGTGTAGATCGCGAAACGACCGTCTTCCAGACCCTCGACGAGGCTTGTCTCCCACAGCGGCCGGTGCCGATCGAGCAGGGTGCCGTGCAGCCGCGACACCAGCTCGAGCAACTCGCGGATGCGGCCAGGACGGGGCAAACCGGATCTGCGGAGGTGGTAGTCGATGTCGACATCCTTGTCGAAGGCCCAGGCGACGTTGGCGATGCCGCCGAGCATCAGGCCGGGATGCTTTCTGAAGGTCGGCTGGAAATCGTCGTTCTGCGACGATCGTCTCGTGCAGGTCGCGGATGAAGTCGGGGCCACTGCCCTCGGGCGGCTGAAAGAGCTGCAGGCCGGCAACATGCATCGGATGCTCACGAGATTCGCCGATCAGGAACATCGAATCGGTCGGCGAGATCAGCTTCATCGAGGTGACGGTACTCTTTCGCCGGGAGGTGGCGATGACGAACACCGTTGGCAGGGTGGCAGGCAAGGTCGCGTTCATCACCGGAGCGGCACGCGGCCAGGGTCGTGAACACGCCATCCGCCTTGCGGAGGAAGGCGCCGACATCATCGGCGTCGACGTGTGCGACGACATCGACGGCGTCGGCTATCCGGGAGCGACGCAGGCCGATCTCGACGAGACCGCGGCACTGGTCGAGAAGCTGGATCGGCGCGTCGTCACCGCGAAGGTCGACGTCAGGGATCTCGAGGGCCTGCGCGCCGCGTTGCAACGAGGCGTCGACGAGTTGGGCAGGCCCGACATCGTTGTCGCCAACGCCGGTATCAGCGGTGTGCCCGCCCCTGCTGCGTCGATCGAGGAGGCCGACTGGCAGACGATGCTGGACATCAACCTGACCGGCGTGATGCACACGGTCAAGGTCGCTCTGCCGCATATGTCGGACGGTCGCGGAGGTTCGATCATCCTGGTGAGCTCGATGCTCGGATTGCGCGGCGGTGGTTACATGGCGGCGTACGCATCTGCCAAGCATGCGTTGGTCGGACTGAAGAACTCGTTGGCCAATGAGCTTGCCCCGCAATGGATCAGGGTGAACTCGATTCATCCGGGCAATATTCGGACGCCGATGCTCGACAACGAGTGGTTTCATCGCACGCTGAGGCCCGACCTCGCCGAGCCGACGATGGACGACGCTGCGGCGGTGATCGGGCATTTCCACATGCTGCCCGCGCCGCTGATCGAGGCACGAGCGGTCAGCCATGCGGTGTTGTTCCTTGCTTCCGACGAGTCGCAGTACATCACAGGAGCAGCGCTGCCGGTCGACGCCGGAGCGGTCGCCAAGTTCTGAGCAGCCGGCTACCAGCTAGCCGGTATAGCGCTTTGCCGTCAGCATCGATGACCCGTACCGCGCTGCGTGCGAACGTAATCTCCATGGTTACCTCGAGAGTCGGGCGCACATACAGCCTGATCGCATTGTTGATATGCACCGCGATCGTCGTGGGCGGATTGATCTCGTCGAGGCCGTCGGCTGCCGAACCCACAGCCGAGAAGCCGACCATCGTGCTGGTGCACGGCGCGTGGGCCGACACATCCAGTTGGAACGGCGAAATCCAGATACTCCAGTCGCAGGGCTACACCGTCAGGGCGATCGCCAATCCACTCGAGAACCTCACCACCGACTCCACCTACGTCGCAGACTTCCTCAGAACGATCGATGGCCCCGTCGTTCTGGTCGGGCACTCCTACGGTGGTTCGGTGATCACCAATGCCGCGGAGACCATCCCGAACGTCAAGGCGTTGGTCTACGTCGACGCCGCCGCACCCGACGTCGGCGAGACCAACGGCTCACTCAGTGGGGCCGACTCGGTTCTCAAGCACAAGTCCGACGATGAGCTTTTCGACAAACTTCCCTATCCGGGAGCACCCCGTGGAGCAGTGGACCTCTATCTGAAGCGGGATGTGTTCCTGCAGAACTTCGGAAACGACCTTCCCGCCGACGTGGCAACGCGGCTGTGGGCGACGCAGCGCGCCGCGTCGACTGAGGCCTTCGACACCCCGTCTCGCTATGCGGCGTGGAAAACGATCCCCTCCTGGTACTTCATCAGCAGCGGTGACCAGATCATCACGCCGACATCGGAACACGCGATGGCGACACGTGCTCACTCGACCGTCACCGAGTTCGACGGCGGGTCGCACCTGACCCTTATCTCTCATCCCGATGCGGTGACGGCGGTCATCGTCGACGCGGCTCAGACCGTTTCGCGCAACCTCGCCGACACCGCCGACGCGAAGGTGTGAGTGTCACCCGGCCAGCGCGCGGAGATGTAGCGCCCGTCGTCGACGACGAAGGCAGGCCGTGAGTCGGTGGCGGTGTCGCGCACCGTCCCCGACGTCTGCTTGCGCCGGTGCGGGGAATCCGCGGGCACATCGCAGAAGTCGTCCGGCTTCTCCAGTGCGCGAGTGACTTCCGCCTGCACGGACATATAGCCGGCGGGATCGCCCGGACGATCGGAATAGGTGCGGTAATAGTCGGGGTCCCAGAACCGCGTGACGCGGGTGAGCCGCCACGCGCGTCGTTCGAAATCCCATGTGAGCGCGGTGGTCTTGCGACCGTGGAGCACCGAGTGTCCTGTCGACGGATCGACGGACCGGGCGGCGAGCAGAACGCCGTGACAGATCGCTGCGACGAGCGTGGAGCGCTCGAATGCTTTGACGACGAGTGCCTGCAGGACGTCGCTGTCGATGTACGAACGCATGCCACGCGCGCGATGGCCACCGGGAAGGAGTAGCGCGTCCACCCCGTCGATCCCGGCTTCGGTCCACGCGATGGGGTGCTGATACTCCGCGGATTGCAGCATCGCCGCGTAGGCGGCGCGGGCATCGCTGTTGGCACGCAGGAAACGACCAATGACGGCGACGCGACCAAGCACCGGAACCCGTGACCAGAAGTCGAGGCCGCGGCCGGTGACCATGATGTCGTCCGCGGCGGCGGTCCTGCCGCTTTCGGTGCTGAACACGACGGCGTGCCCATCACCGGTGAGCACCTGCCAACTGACCGCGACCTCGGTTGGGTCGAAGTCGGTGTCCGGGATCGGGATCAGGACGGTGGCCACGCGCATCAGCATGCCATCGTTGATGCGGTGAACAGATGGGTGCCGCGACCGCTTCAGGCCACGTCGTTGGTGTTCGGCCTGTGGGTCTTCGGCACCGGCGAGGCGATGCTGGTTGCCGCGGGTCTGGGCAATTCACCGTGGACCGTCTTCTCGCAGGGCATCGCGTCGCGGGCGCACCTGTCCATCGGCGTGATGACGAACCTGATCGGCGCGGTCGTACTGCTGCTGTGGATACCGTTGCGGCAGCGACCAGGCCTGGGAACGGTGGCCAACGTCTTGCTCGTCGGCACGGCCCTCGATGTGGGCCTGATGTTCCTGCCCCATCTCGAGTCGATGCCCGCGCGGTTCGGGCTGTGTGTCGGAGGCATCCTGCTCGTCGCGATCGGCAGCGGCTTCTATCTACGGTGCGGACTGGGGCCCGGGCCACGGGATGGGCTGATGACGGGTATCGCCCGGATATCGGGCTGGCCGCTTGGGGCTGCGCGCGCCGTGGTCGAGGTGACGGTGCTGATCCTGGGCTGGCTACTCGGCGGAGTCGCAGGGATCGGCACTCTGTTGTTCGCGGTGCTCATCGGACCTGGCGTTCACATCGCGGTCCGACTGCTGAGCCGGATACCCGACGATCACTTGTGATCCATCGCGTAAACCTGCACAGCGGCCGACTTCCCTTTCAACTCATGCGATTCCCGGTCGACGAGCGTGTTTGGCCGGGACGCCATCGCGTCGACGGTCTGTTGGGTGAGAAGGATTGTGTCGCCGGTGGTTTTGGTGAGTTGCTCGACGCGGGCGGCCACGTTGACGGTGTCACCGATCAGGGTGAACTCCAGCTTGCTTCCACCACCGATCGTGCCCGCGATCACCTGCCCGGTGTTGATCCCGATACCGATCCGAAGCTCGCCGCCGAACCGCTCGGCGACAAGTCGATCAATCACCACAGCGGCATTCACCGCGGCATCGGCGTGATCGGCGAGCTCGTTCGGGGCGCCGAACACCGCAAGCGCTCCGTCGCCGAGAAACTTGTTGACGTGTCCACCCGCCTCGACGACGGCGGGCACCACGATGTCGAACAGCGCATTGAGCCGAGACACCGTGTCCTCGGCGGTGTTCGACTCCGCGAACGGGGTGAAGTCGCGGATGTCGACGAACATCACCGTCACCTCGCGGCGCTCACCGGTGAACACATCGTCACCCTGCTCGAGCAGACGCGACGCCAGAACCGGGTCGACGTAGGTACCGAACGCAGCCTGAAGCCGTTGCCGCTCAGCCAAACCCGCCTGCATCCGGTTGAACGACGCGGTCAGTGCGCCAAGATCGTCGTCCTGCACCACCGGCAGCCGTTGGCTGTAGTCCCCCGCCGCAACACGCTCAGTGCCGGCAGCGAGATCGCGAATTGGTCGCAGCGACAGGCGAGAACGAAGCACCGACCCCGATCGGCACCGCCAAACCGAACGTCAATGCGCACGCCATCGCCACCGCGAGCAGGGGGCCGTGTCTGGCGACATCGAGCACGGCTGCCAGCATCGCGGCAGATAGATATGTGAGGAAAATCGACGAGGTCATGGACAGGTTCGTCCAATTGGCGAATGTCGGGCGCGAGCGGGGGAGCGAGTCACCGATTCCCGTCTCGCCGACAATGGCGGCTCGGGCGGGGCGGAACACCCCTTCCATGAAGCTGTGCATGGCGATCAGAATCGTTCCGCACCCCGACCGCGACTCCCATAACTGCGTACTGGACAAGCCGCCATCCGGTTGTCCCCGCGATCACACCGACCGCGACCATGAAGGCGACTGTCCACAACGCATCGGACGCCATTGCTCGGGTGAACGCGCGACGAGAGTAGACGTATGTCGCGGTCAAGGCGTCCCGCGGGTCAACCCCCGAATTAGTCGCCCACTGCTCAACGGCTCGGATTCCCTTGAGGGCGGGCAGGATCAACACATACGTCCGCACCGCGACGGCAACCACGGTGAAGAGCACCGCCTGGCCGTAGTGGCTGGACCCCTCGAAAGCGACGATGGTCATCGACCAGACCAGGTACGTCACCAGTGCAATGGGATACATCAGGGCGCCTAGCGCCCACGAGTACCTCGGGCCGTACCGGTCCCACAGCCACTGGAAGATGCGGTCCATGGCGCGAGATTAAGCGCCCGCGCAGGCAAACCGAGTCAGACGCCCAAAGTCAGTCGGTAATCGGCTTCGCCGTTTCCCGCACGACACCGGTCCCTGCGGCCCAGACTCGACCTCAGCCAAGGAGACGATCGATGACCAAGTACGTGTACGACTTCACCGAGGGCGACAAGAGCCAGAAGGCTCTGCTCGGCGGCAAGGGAGCGAACCTCGCCGAGATGACGAACCTCGGCCTGCCGGTGCCGCCCGGGTTCACGATCACCACCGAGGCCTGTCGCGAGTACCTCACGCGCGGCAGCGCCCCCGGGAAGCTGCGGGTGCAGGTAACGATGGCGCTGCGGCAGCTGGAAGACGGGATCGGCAGGCGCCTCGGCGATCGCCACGACCCGCTGTTGGTCAGCGTCCGCTCCGGCGCAGCGTTCTCGATGCCGGGAATGATGGAGACCGTCCTGAACATCGGACTCAACGACGCCAGCGTGAAGGGGCTGGCCGAAGAGTCCGGCGACGAGCGCTTCGCGTGGGACTCCTACCGGAGGCTGCTGCAGATGTTCGGCAAGACGGTTCTGGATATGCCCGGCGAGGTCTTCTCCGACACGCTCGACAAGGCGAAGTCAGCGAAGGGTGTCACCACCGACGTCGACTTGGACGTCGACGATCTCAGGGAACTCGTCTCGGTCTTCAAGGATCTGGTGCGGGAGCACTCCGGCCACGACTTTCCCCAGCACCCGCGCGAGCAGCTGGACATGGCCATCAACGCGGTCTTCAACTCGTGGAACACCGAGCGGGCACGGCTGTACCGCCGACGGGAGCGCATCCCGCAGCACCTCGGCACCGCCGTCAACATCTGCACCATGGTCTTCGGCAACCTCGGCGAGACAAGCGGAACCGGGGTGGCGTTCACCCGCGACCCGGCATCTGGCCGGACGGGTGCCTATGGGGACTATCTGGCCAATGCCCAGGGCGAGGACGTCGTCGCCGGAATCCGGAACACGCTGTCGCTGGACGATCTCAAGACGATGGACCCGGCATCGCACAAGCAGCTGATGAAGGTGATGCGCAGGCTGGAGACGCACTACCGGGACCTGTGCGACATCGAGTTCACCATCGAGCTCGGCAAGCTGTGGATGCTGCAGACCCGCGTCGGCAAGCGCACCGCTGCAGCGGCATTTCGGATAGCGGGCCAGCTGGTCGACGAGAACCTGATCACGATGGACGAGGCGCTGTCGCGGGTGTCCGGGTCGCAGCTTGCACTGCTGATGTTCCCGCAGTTCGACCGGTCGGCACAGCGCGAACTGCTGACGCGGGGGATGGCCGCATCGCCGGGTGCCGCGGTCGGCCGCGCGGTGTTCGATTCCGCGACCGCCAAGGCATGGCGCGAACGCGGTGAGCAGGTTGTCCTGGTGCGAAGGGAAACCAACCCCGACGACCTCGAGGGCATGATCGCCGCCAACGGAATCCTCACCGCGCGCGGCGGAAAGACCTCACACGCGGCCGTCGTCGCCCGCGGCATGGGCAAGACCTGCGTCTGCGGCGCCGAGGCGCTCGACGTCGACGCCGTGGCCCGTACCGCGCGTGTCGGCGGCGCGGTGATCGAGGAGGGTGATGCGATCAGCATCGACGGGTCGACCGGCGAGATCTTCCTCGGCGCGGTACCCGTCGTACCCTCCCCCGTCGAGACCTACATCGAGTCCGGCTTGGGTGCCGCCCTCGAAGGAACCGACGACGAGACCGCCGCCCTCGTCAACGCGGTCGATCGACTCCTCACCCATGCCGACGAATCCCGACGGTTGGCGGTCCGCGCGAACGCCGATACCGCCGAGGACGCCGTTCGGGCGAGATCCCTTGGCGCACAGGGCATCGGCCTATGTCGAACCGAGCACATGTTTCTCGGTGATCGTCGCACGCTCATCGAACGGGTCATCGTCGCCCACACCGCCGAGGAACGCGCAGACGCGCTCGCGGCGCTGCTGCCCTTGCAGCGCAGGGACTTCACGGACCTGCTCGACGCAATGGACGGCCTCCCGGTGAACATCAGGCTGCTGGATCCGCCGCTGCACGAGTTCCTCCCTGATCGTACCGAGCTCGCGGTCAAGGTCGCACTCGCCGACGCTGCGGGCGAGACCGGCGAGCAGGTGGACACCGACCGCAAGCTGTTGGCCGCGGTCGAGGACCTGCACGAGTCGAACCCGATGCTGGGCTTGCGCGGCGTTCGTCTTGGCCTGGTGACCCCCGGGCTGTTCGCACTGCAGGTCCGAGCCATCGGCGAGGCGGCCTGCGATCAGCTCGCTGCGGGTAAGAACCCCAAGGTCGAGATCATGGTCCCGTTGGTGGGGTCGGTGATGGAGCTGCATCTGGTCCGCGATGAGGCCGAGCGCATTCTCGCGGAGGTGTCCGCCGAGCGCGGCGTCACATTGACGATTCCGATCGGCACCATGATCGAGCTACCGCGGGCCGCGTTGACCGCTCATCGGATCGCCGACGCCGCCGACTTCTTCTCTTTCGGCACAAACGATCTCACGCAGACGACATGGGGATTCTCCCGCGACGACGTCGAATCCTCCTTGTTCGCCGCCTATATCGACAAAGGGGTGTTCACCATATCGCCGTTCGAGACCATCGACGCCGACGGCGTAGGCCGTCTGGTGGAGATCGCTGCTGCGGAGGGTCGTAAGACCAAGCCCGGCCTGAAGCTCGGGGTGTGCGGTGAGCACGGCGGCGACCCAGAGTCCATCCACTTCTTCCATCAGACCGGGCTCGACTACGTGTCCTGTTCCCCATTCCGGCTCCCGGTCGCCCGCCTTGAAGCCGGACGCGCGGCGGTCGGCTAACGCGCGGCGATCAGCGCTTGAACCTGCCCGATGACGCCGACGAACTCTTCGATGTCCACATCCGCGGGCGACTGGAACACGATCGTGTCGGCGCCTGCGTCGATCCACCGATTCGCCCCCGCGGCGATGTCCTCCGCCGACCCGTAGACGGCACGGTCGTCGGCAGGGTCCAGCTCCCAGAACACCACCTCGTCGCGCGCCTGCTGTGCGGCCTCCGGCCCGGTCCCGCATATCAGGTACACGACGGCCGAATGCTCGTTCGGATGCCTCGCCTTTGGCGCGACCGCTGGCGACGTGACCCAGAGCTTGCCGAAGACCTTCCGGCGAAGTGCCGCCGGTGATCACCGTGCCCGAGCCGATCTCGCCACTGAGCTCGAGCGTTCGGGGCCGCTCGGCACCGATCAGCAGTTCGATTTTCGTCTGGGGTGGCCAGTCGAGGCCGACGTCGGCGAGCTTCACGTACCTGCCGTCGAAGGTCACGCGTTCACCGCGCAACAGCGAAGACAGCACCGTTACGTATTCACGCAACAGGGTCATCGGCGAGGCGACCTTCTCGCCGATCTGAGCCATCCAGTCCTGTACCCCGTGACCGAGACCGATCCGGATTCGCCCCGGGTATGCGCGGTCGAGGGTGGCGATCTCCATCGCGGTCGAAGCGACGTTTCGCATCGGGACCGGCAGGATGCCGATGCCGACCTTCAGGCGCTCACTGTTGGCAAGGGCGATGGCCGCAGAAGACATCCCGCCCGCAAGGAAGCAGTCCTCCCACAGCCACAGCTCGTCCAGACCTGCGTCGTCGGCGGCCCTGGACGCCGACGCGAGGCGCTCCGGAGCAGTCTGCGGACGAAACACTGCACCAACACGGACACGCCTGGCGTCAGTCGTCACACGGCAAGCATGCCACGCAGCCAGTCATGGAACGCGCCGATGTGGTGCTCGCTTGGCACCAGCACACCGCCGTTGCGGTACAGCCGCGAACTCATTGCGGGCTGGCACCTTTCGGCGGCTTCGAAGTCCTGGGTGTTGACTCGGTGGAACAGTTCGACCGACCGGCTCACGTCGCGGCCGGACTCGACCACCTCCGGCAGGTACAGCCAATCGCATTCGACGATGGTGTGGTCCGCGGCCATCGGGAACATCCTGTGCACGATGACGTGGTCGGGCACCAGGTTGACGAAGACCTGCGGGCGGACGGTGATCGCGTAGTAGCGGCGGTCCTGGTCCTCGGTGACGCCGGGAATGTGGTCGAGCCCCTCGGATCCGTCAATGGTGAAACCCTTGACGTCATCGCCGAACTCGGCGCCGTGGCCGACGTAGAACTGCGCCGCGTACCCGTCGGCGAATTCCGGAAGCACCTCGGTCAACTCGGGGTGAATCGTGGCGCAGTGATAGCACTCCATGAAGTTCTCGATGATGAGCTTCCAGTTGGCCTTGACGTCGTAGACGATCCGGCGGCCCACGCTCAGGTCGGCGATTGCGTAGTGGTCGATCAAGTCGAGGTCGCCGAGTCGCTCGACGATCTCCCGCATCACCGTCGCCTCGAACGACGGCGGCTCGTCGGCCAGGCACACCCACACGTAGCCCAGCCATTCGGTGACTGCGATCTTTCGCAGCCCGTACTCGACGCGATCGATGTCGGGCATCTTGGTGAGATTCGGGGCGGCGATCAGCTTGCCGTCGAGATCGTAAGTCCATGCGTGATAAGGGCATTGGAACGCCCGCCTGACCTCGCCGCTCTCCTCGGTGCACAGTTGAGCGCCGCGGTGGCGGCAGACGTTGAAGAAGGCGTTGACGCCACCCTTGCGGGACCTGGTGACCAGCACGCTCTCCCGGCCCACCTGCACGGTCTTGAATGCGCCTGCCTTGTCGAGATCCGAGGAGCGCACGACGCAGAACCACATCGTCTCGAAGACCTTCTCCTGCTCCAGCGAGAAGACCTCGGGGTGGGTGTAGTAGTGGCCTGCAAGTGTGGAGATCAGGCTCTCGGGAAGGCTGGGAGCCTCGTCGAATGTGGTCATCACACTCCTGTCAACGTCGCGTGGTCGGGATGGGCTGAGGGCTGGTGATCAGACGGTGGCGGGCGCCGTGGCGATCTGACGGCGCCAGCGGGTGAACAGACGCGGCTGGTCGACGCCGAGAACGGCGACCAGCCGACCGTCGCGCCGGTACGTCGCGAGGAAGCAGCGTCGTCGCAGCTGCCTTCCTCGATCGTGATCTCGTCGTCGGGCGCCGCGATGCCTGCGAACTGGATACGCGAGCCGTACTGGTCGGACCAGAAGTACGGCGCCTTCACCGCGGCGCCCTGATCGATGCCGCCCGCGAGCAAGGTCGCGACGGCGATTGCAGGCCGTTCGAGCGCGCCCGTCCAGTGCTCCACCCGGTGCGCCGTCCCTGTCGACATGTCGTGCCACGCGGCGCAGTCACCGACGGCGACGACGTGGGGAACGTTCGTCTGACCGTTGGCTCCGCAGAGCACTCCGTTGCCCAGTTCGAGCCCGCTGTCCCGCAGCCATTCGATGTTGGGGACGCCTCCGATACCCACGACCACGACGTCGGCAGGCAGATGGCGCCCGTCGGCGAGGTCGACCCCGGTCACCCGGTCGACGCAGTCGGTGTTCCGGAGCGCGCGATTCTCACCGGTCAGGCCGGTCACGCCGACGCCACAGATCAGCGTCGTTCCGTTCGTCGCAGTGCGCGCTCGGCGACCACCGCGCCCAGCCGCGTACCGAGCTGAACCTGCAACGGCGTCGGCGCCGCCTCGACGACGGTGACACCCATGCCGAGCTTGCGCGCGGTCGAGGCGACCTCGGCTCCGATGAATCCCGCGCCGATGACGACCAGCGCAGCACCTGGGCGCATATCGGCGCGTAGTGCGATGGCGTCGTCGATGGTGCGGATGACGTGAACGCCTGCCATGGATTCGCAGCCGGGCCAGCGGCGGGCCCGCGAGCCGGTGGCGATCACAAAGCCGTCGGCAATCACGCGGCTTCCGTCGGCGAGTTCGACTGTGCCTGAAACAGTATCGAGCTTGGTTGCGGCCGCCCCGAGCAACCATTCGGCCTGCAGATCGTCGTCGTCGGCCTCGAGCGCCAGATCGGCCTCGGTCATATCGCCTGCGAGGAATTCCTTCGACAGCGGCGGACGGTCGTAAGGCCGTCGGGTCTCGTCGCCGACGACCGTCACGCGCCCGCCGAAGCCCTGCGACCGAAGTGCGCGGGCCGCGGACAGACCCGCGAGCGACGCGCCGATGATCGCAACGTGCTTCATGGCTGTCCCTGCGCGAGGCGCGCGCGGATGTCCGGCGGAAGGTTGGGCTTCTCGTCACTCAGCGCGACGCGGATCATGCCGTCTTCGACGACGACCGCATGCGTGCGCACCGGCAGCTTGGCGGGAGGGGCGTCGACGGCGCCGGTGCGCAGATCGAACCGGGAGGCGTGCAGCGGGCACTCCACCTCGCATCCCTCGACCCAGCCGTCGGCCAACGAAGCGTCCTGATGCGAGCAGGTGTCGTCGATGGCGAACACCTCGCCGTCCTCGGTGTGGAAGACGGCGATCGGCGGGTCGGCGTCGACGCGAAGAGCTTCACCCGGCGGCAACTGAGACAGAGGACAGACTTCAAGCATTTGTTGCCTCCTCGTTTCGCGGAGATGAAGCGTATAGAGAAACACGATTCGTAATACGCAACAGTGTGTGGGCTGTCACAAACCTTTGTCAAGCGGAAACGCGGCACTTTTTCCTGGGAATTTCATACCGCCTACCGGGCCGCTCGGCACAGCAAACGGCACTGGTCGCCGCACCTTTTCAGCGTGCGGCGACCAGTGGCTTGTGCTGCCTCTATTGAGGTGCCGGTTCCTTGACTTCCTGCCCCTCGACGACCGCCGTTTTGCGGAGGTCAGCGATCATCGGATCGCGGGTGACGTCCAGGAACAGCGAGACGCACATGCCGATCATCACGATCACGAACGGAGCGGCCACGATGATCGTCATCGTCTGCAGACCGTTGAGGGCGTCGTTCCCGCCGGCCCACAGCATCAGCACCGCCACTGCACCGGTGCTCAAGCCCCAGAACGCGACCGCCCATCGCGACGGATAGACCGAGCCGCTCTGGGACAGCGTGCCCATCACCATCGACGCGGCGTCGGCGCCGGACACGAAGAAGATCGCCACGAGCGCCATCACCAACAGCGACGACAGACCTGCCAGCGGCATATTGCCGAGCATCCCGAACAACGTCGATTCGGGCTCGCCGCTGCCGAAGATGTCGATGCCGTCGCGCTGCTGGCCGATGCCTGCACCGCCGAAGATGACGAACCACAGCAGGCTCACTGTCGTCGGAATGAGGATCACGCCGATGACGAACTGCCGGATGGTGCGGCCCCGGCTGATGCGCGCCAGGAACATGCCGACGAAGGGTGTCCACGAAATCCACCACGCCCAGTAGAAGATCGTCCACGACGACAGCCATTTCTCGGTGTCGCCGCCCGCCTCGGCGGACCGCGCCGACATCGCCGCGAGGTTGGCGGCGTAGTCACCGAGCGCCGTCGGCAGCAGGTTCAGGATCAGCACCGTCGGCCCGACGACGAACACGAAGATCGCCAGCACCAGTGCGAGCACCATGTTGATGTTGGACAGCCACTGGATGCCGCGCGATACGCCGGACACCGCGGAAGCGACGAAGGCGAGCGTGAGCAGCGCGACCACTGTCACGAGTAGCAGCGTGCCCGCCTTGCCGACCCAGCCGAGAACCTCGAAGCCCGACCCGATCTGCAGCGCGCCGAGGCCAAGCGAGGCTGCGGTGCCGAACATCGTCGCGAAGATCGCGAGGATGTCGATCGTCTTTCCGATCGGGCCTTCGACCCGCTTCCGGCCGAGCAGCGGGATGAACGAGGCACTGATCAGCTGCCGCCGCCCCATCCGGTAGCTGCCATAGGCGATCGACAAGCCGACGACCGCATACATCGACCACGGGTGAAAGCCCCAGTGGAACAGCGCCGTCGCGAGCGCGGTGCCCGCCTTCGAATCAGCGAGCCCTGGTGGCGGGTTGACGAAATGCGTCAGCGGTTCGGTGACGCCCCAGAAGATCAGACCGATGCCCATGCCTGCGCTGAACATCATCGCGACCCAGCTGACGGTGTTGAACTCGGGTTTCTCGCCGTCCTGGCCGAGCGGGATCCTGCCGTAGCGACTCAGCGCGAGCCATGCCGCGAACAACACGAAACAGGTGGCCGAGACGATGAACAGCCACCCCATGTTGCTCACCACCCAATTCAGGATCGACGACATCGTCGAACCGAACGGGGTCGGCCAGATCAGGCCCCAACAGAGGATGGCGAGGACGAACACCGCGGTGACGCCGAAGACCACCTTGTCGGTGATCGGTGGCCGCTGACACAGCGGTACCTCGGTGTCATGGCCCGGCGGAACCGGTGCGCCTGGACCGGGGAAGGTGTGGTGAAGCTTGGCTTTGAGATCGTCGACATCGAGCGGGTGGTCCTGTTGGGCAGTCACATAGAACTCCTGAGGCTGATACAAGCAGGTGTGACGAGGGCCACACCATCGCTGATATATTAGAGTGCGGCGCAGTGATACACCAGCGTTCGACTGAAGTTTTTTCAGAATCCGGCGCGCTACTCCACCGCCAGCGTCGCAAAGCGCGCCCGATTCGCAGTTGCGCGTGCAGTCAGCCCTGATAGCCCATGCGTTCGGAGACGGACGCGGCCGCAGCCACCACTGCGGGTGCGATCTGGCTGGCGCGCTCTTCGGTCAGCCGATAGACGGGGCCGGAGACACTGAGCGCGGCGATGACCATGCCCGTGTGATCGCGAATCGGAGCCGCGACCGCGGTCAGTCCATGTTCCAGTTCCTCGGTCGAGATGACGTAGCCGTCGCTCGCGACCGAGATGAGCTGACGGTCGAGATCGTCGAGCGAGGTGATGGTGTGCTCGGTGTAGCGGGCAAGGCCGGGCTCCTTCAACAGTTCCCGTCGCGCCTGCGCCGACATGAACGCCAGCAGGATCTTGCCGCTGGACGTCGCATGAAGAGGCGTGAGCTCACCGACCCAGTTGTGGCTGCCGACCGACGTCGGCCCCCGAGCCTGGTCGACGTTGACCACATAATGCGATCGCAGCACCGCGATGTTGACCGTCTCGCCCACCTCGACGGCAAGCCGCTCACAGATCTCGCGGCCCTGCTGGGTGATGTCGAGCTGTCCGGACACCGCATTGGCCAGCCGGAGGATGCCGAACCCGAGCCGGTATTTGCCCCGCTCATGCGCCTGCTCGACCAGCTCGTGCTCCTCGAGCGCGGTGAGCAGACGCGACACCGTGGACTTGTGAACGCCGATGTCGGTCGCGAGGTCTGTCACCCCGGCTTCACCGAGGCGAGCGAGGATCTCCAGGACGGAAACCGCGCGGTCAACCGACTGCACACCCCCGCCGCCTGCGTCGGAGCTCCCGTTGCTCACAGGCGCGACCCTACCCAGGTAGCTCGGCTTCTCTGTGACCTACCCCGCGCGGGCGCGTTGCTCTACGAGGAACAGGTTGCGCAATACGCACTTGCGGGTTGACCCTGGCAGGCTTGGATCCTATCGTGGTATATCAGTTGTAGATCAATCCTTGAGCAATTTGGAGAAGCCACGAACATGGGATCACCCCGCGTTGTGATCATCGGGGCCGGCATCGTCGGCACGAACCTCGCCGACGAACTCACCGCCCGCGGTTGGGACCGCGTCACGGTGCTCGACCAGGGCCCGCTGCCGTTGACCGGCGGGTCTTCCTCGCATGCGCCGGGATTGGTCTTTCAGACGAATTCCTCGAAGACGATGACCGAGTTCGCCTCCTACACGGTCGAGAAGTTCATGGCGCTGGACGTGGACGGCGAGTGGTGCTTCAACCAGGTCGGCGGTCTCGAGGTGGCGACCACCGAGCAACGACTCGCCGAACTGCACCGCAGGCAGGGCTGGGCCACGGCGTGGGGCGTCAAGGGCCGGGTCATCGATCCGCAGGAATGCGCGAAGCTGCATCCGCTGCTCGACCCCAACAGGATCCTCGGCGGCTTCCACACCGAAACCGACGGGCTCGCCAAGTCCGCGCGCGTCTGCGTCGCACTCACCCGCCGCGCACAGGCCCGAGGCGCGGAGTTCCTCGGATCGACCAAAGTCATCGGCGTCGAGCACAGCGGCGGCAAGGTCACCGGCGTGACCACGACGAACGGCACGGTGCCCGCCGACATCGTCGTCTCCTGCGGCGGTTTCTGGGGCCCCGATCTCGGCGCACTCATCGGGATGGACGTTCCGCTGCTGCCGTTGGCCCATCAGTACGTCAAGACACATCAGATCCCCGAACTCGCCGGGCGCAATACCGAGATCTCCGAGGCGGGCCTTCCGATCCTCCGGCACCAGGATCACGACCTCTATTTCCGCGAGCACGTCGACCGGCTCGGCATCGGCTCGTACGCCCACCGCCCGATGCCGGTCGACATGCGCGAGCTGCCCGACGGCGATATCACCGCAGACGCGATGCCCTCGATGCTGGCGTTCACCGAAGCCGACTTCGCCCCGGCATGGGAGCAGAGCAAGCAGCTGCTGCCCTGCCTGCAGACGGCGACGATCGAATCGGGTTTCAACGGCATCTTCTCGTTCACCCCGGACGGCGCGCCACTGGTCGGCGAATCACCCGACGTCGCCGGCTTCTGGATCGCAGAAGCGGTGTGGGTGACGCACTCCGCAGGCGTGGCCCGCGCGGTGGCACAGGTGCTGATCGACGGCCGGTCCGAGATAGCGCTGAACGGCTGCGACGTGCACCGCTTCGAAGAGGTGCAACTCGACCCCGGCTACGTCAGCGAGACGTCGCAGCAGAACTTCGTCGAGGTCTACGACATCCTGCATCCGTTGCAGCCCAAGGAATCTCCCCGCAATCTGCGCATCAGCCCGTTCCATGCGCGGCAGAAGGAACTCGGGGCGATGTTCCTCGAGGCAGCGGGCTGGGAGAGGCCGCACTGGTTCGAGGCCAACGCCGCGTTGGTCGACGAGCTACCCGCCGAATGGCGGCCGCCCGCACGCGACGACTGGGCGGCAATGTTCCACTCGCCGATCGCCGCCGCCGAGGCGTGGCGCACCAGGACCGCGGTGGCGCTCTACGACATGACGCCGCTGAAGCGCCTCGAGATCTCCGGTCCCGGTGCGGTGGACCTGATGGAGCGGCTGACCACCGGCAAGATGGACAAGTCGGTCGGTTCGGTCACCTACACAATGGTTTTGGACGACGCGGGCGGTGTCCGCAGCGACATCACCGTCGCCCGGCTGTCGCAGGACACGTTCCAGGTCGGCGTGAACGGCAACCTGGATCTCGACTACTTCCGCCGCCAGGCTCCCGCCGACGGAAGCGTCGCGGTCCGCGACATCACCGGCGGTACATGCTGCATCGGCCTGTGGGGTCCGCGCGCCCGCGACGTCGTGACGGCACTGAGCCGTGACGACTTCTCGAATGAGTCGTTCAAGTACTTCCGGTGCAAGCAGGTGCGGATCGCCGGAGTTCCGGTCATCGCGATGCGGCTGTCGTATGTGGGCGAACTCGGTTGGGAGCTCTACACCACCGCCGAGCACGGCCTGCGGTTGTGGGACGCGCTGTGGGCGGAGGGGCAGCGCCACGGCGTCATCGCCGCGGGCCGGGCAGCGTTCAACAGCCTGCGGATGGAGAAGGGCTACCGCTCGTGGGGCACGGATATGACCACCGAGCACAACCCGTTTCGAGGCGGGCCTCGGGTTCGCCGTGCGCGCGCAGAAGGACGGGTACGTCGGACATGACGCGCTCGCGGGCGTCTCCGACGACACCGTCGATCGGCGCCTGGCCTGCCTGAAAATCGACGACGGCCGGTCGGTGGTGCTCGGGTCGGAGCCGGTCTTCGTCGACGGCGCACCGGCCGGCTACGTCACCAGCGCGGCATTCGCGCACACGGTCGGGGCGCCGATCGCCTACGCCTGGCTCCCCGCGAGCGCAGGCGTCGGAACCGGCGTCGAGATCCAGTACTTCGACCGCCGTGTCGCCGCCACCGTCGTCGCCGAGCCACTCGTCGACCCCGAGATGAAGAAGATCCGCTCGTGACCCAGACCTTCACGTTGACGCTGAGCTGCCAGCAGCGTCCCGGCATCGTGCACGCCGTCAGCTCGTTTCTCTTCTCGCGCCGCTACGACATCGCCGAGCACCAGCAGTTCGACGACGTCGCCAGCCAGTCCTTCTTCCTGCGCACCACGTTCGTCTGCCTGGACGACTCTGTCGATATCGCCGCGCTGACCGAGCAGTTCTCCTCTGTCGCAGCTGGATTCGGGATGACGTTCCGCTTCAACGGAACCGAGCAGCCGCGGGTCATCGTGATGGTCTCGAAGATGGGGCACTGCCTCAACGACCTGATCTTCCGTTGGCGGGCAGGCACTCTGGGCGGCGAGCTGGTCGCGGTGGTGTCCAACCACGAAGTGCTGCAACCGATGGCCGAGGCGGCAGGCCTGCCGTTCGTGTACATCCCCGTGACGCCCACCACGAAGCCGGAGGCCGAGGCTCGGTTGCTGGCGCTCGTCGACGACCTCGACGCCGACGTGGTGGTCCTCGCCCGCTACATGCAGGTGCTCTCCGACGAGACGTGCACCGCGCTGAAGGGCCGAGCGATCAACATCCACCACTCGTTCCTGCCAGGGTTCAAGGGCGCCAAGCCGTATCACCAGGCGCACGACCGCGGCGTCAAGCTGGTCGGCGCGACGGCACACTACGTCACCCCCGACCTCGACGAGGGGCCGATCATCGAGCAGGAGGTGATCCGAATCGACCACTCGCACAACCCCGCCCGTCTCGCGACGGTCGGCCAGGACGCCGAGGCGCTCGCATTGTCCCGCGCGGTGCGATGGCATTGCGAGAACCGGGTACTGCTGCACGGTCATCGGACCGTGGTCTTCAGCTGACCCTGGTTGGTCAGACGATCGCGCGGACGGCTTCCTCGAACCCCGTGACGTGTTCCAGCGCGATCGCCGCTGCGGCATCACCGTCACCGTTGGCGATGGTCCGCAGCAGCTCGGTGTGCTCACCGACATGCTGCGCGACCGTGGGAAGCCGGTCGAGGAACAGGCAGAAGATCCGGGTCGCGAGGTTGTCGTACCGAATCAGTACGTCCTCGAGATGGGGATTGCCGGTCGCGCGGTAAATGGCGCGGTGCACCCGCAGGTCCCACCGCATCAGCTCATGGCGATCGATGGTCTCGATTTCCAGTGCGTCGGTGCGGTCGGCCAGCTCGAGCAGATGGGCGCGGACAGCGGGCGACGCATTGTCTGCGGCCGCCCTGGCCGCCACCGGTTCGAGGTTCACGCGGATCTGGGAGATATGCCGCAGATCGGCCACGTCGACCCCGGTGGCAAAGGTCCCTCGACGCGGGAAGGAGACCACAAGCCGGTCGGCCTCCAACCTCTTGAGGGCCTCGCGCACCGGCGTACGGCCGAGTTTGAGCCCGGCGGCCAATTCGCTTTCGACGATCGCCTCGCCTGCGCCGGATGTCCAGCATGATCAGCTTGTCCTGGATGACGAGATACGCCTGGTCCGCGAACGACATCGCACCGAGATCCACTTCGCCGAGCGATTCAACACCGACAACCGTCACCGCACGCATCCTTCCCCTGGTGCGACGATGATATATCAGTGTGCGCGGGGTGGACCTACAGCAACGCCCGAATCGCCTGCTCGAATCCGATGACGTGCGACAGCGTCAGCGCGGCCGCGGACTCTTCGTCGCCCGCGACGATCGCCTCCAACAGTCCGATGTGCTCGCGGACATGGCTCGCGACGTCGGGCAGTCGGTCGAGGAACAGACACCAGATCCGGGTCGCGTGCGCGTCGAGGCCGACGAGGATCGTCTCCAGGTGCGGATTACCCGAGGCGCGGTAGATCTCGCGATGGACGTGTACGTCGTGTCGCAACACGTCGCGGGGATCGTCGGTGTCGTCGATCCCGGCGATCCCCTCGGCCAGCTTGGTCAAGCGCGCCCTGGCTTCGGCCGTCGCCGTTCGGGCGGCACGGGCGGCCGCGACCGGTTCCAACTGCTTGCGGATCTCGGAGATGTCGGCGAGATCGGTCATGTCAACTGCTGTCGCGAAGGTGCCGCGACGCGGGTAGGCGATCACCAGTCGATCGCGCTCGAGGCGCTTGAGTGCCTCACGCACGGGTGTGCGGCCCAGGCCCAGCTCGGCAGCGAGATGGTCGTCGTTGATCGGCTCGCCGGGCCGGATGTCGAGCATGACCAGGCGCTCGCGCACCGTTTCGTAGGCGCGGTCCGCGTTGGTCTCTGCGCCGGCTTCGGCGTCAACGAAGGACAACTCCGACAGGGTCATCGCCACCCCTTTCTCATGCTGACCGGCCTATTGACGTGGTCGCGATCTGATCCTAGTCTATCCCACAGTTGATATATTAGTGAAGTATCAGCTGCAATGTCAGAAAGGCGACCATGAGTCTCGACACCGCAGAACTGGCCACCGCGGGGGCCGCCAACCCGATCTTGAGCGAGAGCCTCGCGTCGCTGGATCCAGAAGTTCACCGCGCGATCGCCGATGAGTTGATCCGTCAGCAGAGCACCCTCGAGATGATCGCCAGTGAGAACTTCGCGCCGCTGGCGGTGATGCAGGCGCAAGGTTCGGTGCTGACCAACAAGTACGCCGAGGGCTATCCCGGCAAGCGGTACTACGGCGGCTGCGAACACGTCGACGTGACCGAGCAACTCGCCATCGACCGGCTCAAGAGCCTGTTCGGCGCGGACTTCGCCAATGTGCAGCCACACTCGGGCGCCCAGGCCAACGCGGCGGTGATGGCCGCACTGCTGGCACCCGGCGACACCATCCTCGGACTTGCCCTGCCGCACGGCGGCCATCTCACCCATGGGATGAAGCTGAACTTCTCCGGCAAGCTGTACGACGTCGCCGCCTACCACGTGACCGAGCACGACCACCTGGTCGACATGGCCGAGGTCGAGCGCCTTGCCCACGAACGCAAACCCAAGCTGATCGTGGCCGGCTGGTCGGCATATCCGCGGCAGCTCGACTTCGCCGAATTCCGCCGCATCGCAGACGAAGTCGGTGCCTATCTGATGGTCGACATGGCGCACTTCGCGGGTCTGGTCGCCGCGGGTCTGCATCCATCGCCTGTCCCCCACGCTCACGTGGTCACCTCCACCACGCACAAAACCCTCGGCGGCCCGCGCGGCGGGATCATCCTGACCAACGACGCGGCACTGGCCAAGAAGATCAACTCGTCGGTCTTCCCCGGCCAGCAGGGCGGTCCGCTCGAGCACGTCATAGCCGCCAAGGCGGTGTCGTTCAAACTCGCCGCAGGGCCGGAGTTCCGTGAGCGCCAGCAGCGCACCCTCGACGGGTCGAAGATCCTCGCCGAGCGCCTCCTGCAAGAGGATTCACGCGAGGCGGGCATCAACGTGGTATCCGGTGGCACCGACGTCCACCTGGTGCTTGTCGACCTCCGCGAATCCGAACTCGACGGCCAGCAGGCCGAAGACCGCCTGCATCGGGTCGGAATCACGGTGAACCGCAACACTGTCCCGTTCGACCCCCGGCCGCCGATGGTCAGCTCGGGTGTGCGCATCGGCACCGCGGCGTTGGCGACGCGCGGATTCGATCTCGACGCGTTCGGCGAGGTCGCCGACATCATCAGCCTCGCGCTGCGGCCCGGCGCCGACGACACCGACCTCGACGCCCTGCGCGCTCGAGTCGACGTCCTTTCGCAGCGGTTCCCGCTCTACCCGAACCTGATGGAGGCCTAGCTGTGACCCCACCAACGCCTCCCGGTGCGCACCTGCCCGATCATCCCGAATTCCTCTGGCGTACCCCGGAACCGAAGAAGTCGTACGACGTCGTCATCGTCGGCGGCGGTGGGCACGGCCTTGCGACCGCGCACTATCTGGCCCGCAACCACGGCATCACCGACGTCGCGGTGCTCGAGCGCGGCTGGCTGGCCGGCGGCAACATGGCCCGCAACACCACCCTGATCCGGTCGAACTATCTGTGGGACGAGAGCACCCGCATCTACGAGCACGCACTCAAGCTCTGGGAGGGCCTCGAAGAGGATCTCGGCTATCCGATTCTGTTCAGCCAGCGCGGGGTGCTGAACCTCGCGCACAGCCTGCAGGACGTTCGCGACAGCGTGCGGCGGGTCGAGGCCAACAAGCTCAACGGTATCGACGCACAGTGGGTCGATCCCGACGAGGTGAAGAAGCTGTGCCCGATCGTCAACATTTCCAACGACATTCGCTACCCGGTACTCGGTGCGACGTATCAGCCGCGTGCGGGGATCGCCAAACACGACTACGTCGCATGGGGGTTCGCGCGCAGGGCCGATGAGGCAGGCATCGACATCATCCAGAACTGCGAGGTCATCGGGTTCGACACCGACGGCGACAGGGTGACCGGAGTGCGCACGACCCAAGGCACCATCGGCGCGGGCCGCGTCGCGCTGTGCGCGGCCGGACACACGTCGACGCTCACCGACATGCTCGGTATCCGCACGCCCCTGCAGAGCCATCCCCTTCAGGCGCTGGTCTCCGAACTCCTCGAGCCGGTCCACCCGACGATCGTGATGTCGAACGCCGTGCACGTGTACGTATCTCAGGCGCACAAGGGCGAGTTGGTGATGGGTGCGGGCGTCGACTCCTACAACGGGTACGGGCAGCGCGGCGCCTTCCACATCATCGAGCGCCAGATGGCTGCCGCCGTCGAGCTGTTCCCCATCTTCGCCCGCGCTCACCTGCTGCGCAGCTGGGCCGGAATCGTCGACGTCTGCCCTGACGCCTCCCCCATCGTCGGGCGTACGCCGTACGAGAACCTGTACCTGAACGCCGGTTGGGGCACAGGCGGTTTCAAGGCGACACCCGGAATCGGGTGGTGTCTGGCCGACACGATCGCCAACGACGAGCCACACCCCTACATCGCTCCGTTCACCATCGACCGGTTCGTCACCGGCGCGCTGGTCGACGAACACGGCGCCGCGGGCGTCGCGCACTAACAGCCTTCACGAGTACAGGAGCCAACGCATGCAGCTCATCGAATGCCCGTGGTGCGGGCCGCGTGAGGAAACCGAGTTCCACTACGGCGGCCAGGCGCACGTCGCCTACCCCGAGGACCCGCAGGCGCTGACCGATGAGCAGTGGGCGCACTACGTGTTCTTCCGCAGTAACCCCAAAGGTCTTTTCGCCGAACGCTGGACCCACAGCCACGGTTGCCGCCGATGGTTCAACGCCGTTCGCGACACCGCAACCTACCGATTCCAGCGGGTGTACCGCCCGGACGAGCAGAGGCCGACGATCTGATGAGCGCACCTTTCCGCACCAGCGAGGGTGGCCGCGTCGCGCGCGACACCACGCTGACATTCACCTTCAACGACCGTGAGCTCACCGGTCACGCAGGCGACACGCTGGCCTCCGCGCTGCTCGCCAACGGCGTGCACCAGGTCACCACCAGCATCAAGCTCGGCCGCCCGCGCGGCTTCACCGCCGCGTGGGCCGAGGACACCGGCGGTCTCGTCCAGATCGAGCATCCGTTTCCAGAGCCGATGCTGCTGGCGACCACCGTCGAGCTGTTCGACGGCCTTGTCGCGCGGGGCATTCCGGGTCAGGGCCGGTTGGCAGAGATAGCCGACACCGCGAAGTACGACCGCACCCACGTGCACACCGATGTGCTTGTCGCCGGCGCGGGCCCGGCCGGGCTGGCCGCCGCGTTGACGGCGGCACGCGCCGGGGCGCGGGTCGTGCTGATCGACGAACAGAACGAAGCGGGCGGCGCACTGCTTGGCACCACCGACCTGATCGACGGCAGGCCCGCGATGGACTGGGTGGCCGACGCCGTCGCCGAGCTCGCCAGCCACCCCGATGTGCTTCATCTCCAACGCACCACCGCGTTCGGTCACTATGACGACGGCTTTGTCCTTGCGCTGCAACGCCGTACCGATCATCTCGGTGCGGAAGCGCCCGCCGCCGTCAGCAGGCAGCGGGTGTGGCGGATCCGCGCGCGGCACATCGTGGTCGCGGCGGGCGCCCACGAAAGGCCCGTGGTGTTCGCCGACAACGACCGGCCAGGCATCATGCTCGCCAACGGCGCGCGCACGTTCCTGCACCGCTTCGGCGTCCGGGTCGGCGAGCACGGCGTCGTCTTCACCACCAATGACAGCGCGTACCCGGCGGCGTTCGACCTGCACGATGCGGGTGTGACGATCAACGCGATCGTCGATGCACGCGCCCGCGTCGGGCAGGATCTGCGAGACGAGTGCACCGCGCGCGGCATCACGATTCATCCGGGTTCGGTGGTCAGCGGAACACGCGGCGAGGCACGTGTCACCCACGCGATCGTGGACCGGCCCGGTGACGACGCCGCCCCCGCCGTCATCCCATGCGATGTGCTGCTCGTCAGCGGTGGCTGGAATCCGGCGGTGCACCTGTTCAGCCAGGCCCGCGGAAAGCTGCGCTACGACGACGCCATCGGCGCGTTCGTCCCCGGCGAACCACTCGAAGCGGTCAGCGTCGCCGGCTCAGCCGACGGCGTGTTCGACCTACCGGGATGCCTGCGAAGCGGCCGGCAGGCGGCGGCATCCGCGATCACCGCGCTCGGCTTCTCCGCCGAATCGGAACCCGTTGCGGGCGAGAGCTGATCCGGCTCCGGCACAAGCCCCTGGCGTCGTGCTGTGGTACGTGCCCGACGCGGATGCCGCGACCCGCCAGTTCGTCGACGTGCAACGCGACGCCACGGTGGCCGACCTGGTCCGCGCGGTGGGCGCAGGCATGCGCTCGATGGAGCACATCAAGCGCTACACGACGATCGGGACCGCCCACGATCAAGGCAAGACGTCCGGCGTCGTCGCCTCGGGCATCACGTCCGAGTTGCTCGGTGCGCCGATGGAGGACCTCGGCGTCACCACGTTCCGGCCGCCCTACACGCCGGTGGCGTTCGCCGCGCTCGCAGGGCGAGACCGCGGCCACATGTTCGACCCGGAGCGGGTGACCGCGGTGCACGACTGGCACGTCGATCGCGGCGCGGTGTTCGAGGACGTCGGCATGTGGAAGCGTCCGCGCTACTACCCGTTACCGGGCGAGGACATGGAGACCGCGGTACTGCGCGAATGTGCCGCCGTCCGAGGCGGAGTCGGCATACTCGACGGTTCGACGCTCGGCAAGATCGACGTACAGGGCCCGGACGCGGGCGCGTTCCTCGACCTGCTCTACACGAACATGATGAGCACGCTGAAGGTCGGGATGGTCCGCTACGGCGTGATGTGCGGCGTCGACGGAATGGTCATCGACGACGGCACCGTCATGCGGTTGGCCGACGACAGGTACATGGCGTTCACCACCACCGGTGGCGCCGCGCGGATCCTCGACTGGATGGAGGAGTGGCTGCAGACCGAGTGGCCTCACCTTCGGGTGCGGCTGACGTCCGTCACCGAGCAGTGGCACACCTTCCCCGTCGTCGGCCCGAAGTCGCGCGATGTCGTCGGCGCGGTATTCGGCGACATCGACGTCAGCAACGAGGCGTTCCCGTTCATGGCGTGGCGGGACACCACTCTCGACGGCGTGCACGTGCGGGTCGCCAGGGTCAGCTTCTCGGGCGAGCTCGCATACGAGGTCAACGTGATGGGCTGGTATGCGACCGCGCTGTGGGAGCGGCTCATCGCCGCGGGCGAGCGCTACGGGATCACCCCGTACGGCACGGAGACGATGCACGTGCTGCGCGCCGAGAAGGGTTACCCGATCATCGGGCAGGACACCGACGGCACGAACACCCCGCAGGATCTCGGCATGAGTTGGGCGGTGTCGAAGAAGAAGCCCGACTTCGTCGGCAAGCGCTCGTTCACCCGAAGCGAGAACCTGAATCCGTTGCGCAAGCAGTTCGTCGGGCTGCTGCCCACCGACGCGGACACAGTGCTTCCCGAGGGCGCCCAGATCATCGACTACATCGACGACGGAGAGCTACCGCCCCCGCCGGTGCCGATGCTCGGGCACGTCACGTCGAGCTACCGCAGCGCGGAACTGGGACGCCCGTTTGCGCTCGCGCTCGTCAAGGGCGGCCACGCCCGCATCGGAGACACCTTGCACGTACCGGTGGACGGCACGCTGGTGCCCGTCGAGGTCACCGGCTCCGTTCTCGTCGATCCAGAAGGAGCACGCCGCGATGGCTGACACCCTCACCCGCCGTAGCCCGTTGCATGGCTACGAAACTCGGTTCGCGAACCTGCCGCAGGCGGCGACCGTCGCCGACGAACCATTCGCCGCGATGGTCGATCTCTGGGTCGACCCGGCCGGACCGGGAGGCGCGGCGGCCGCGAGAGTCCTCGGCGTCGACGCGCTGCCGACCGCGCCGTCCACCACGGTGTCCGGCGGAGAGGTCGACAACGATCTGGCTTGGCCCGCAGGAATGGCTGGTCACCTCGGAGAGCCGCGACGGAGAAAGCCTCGAGTCGACGCTGCGCGATGCCGTCTCCGAACACGGTGGCGCCGCCATCGACGTTTCCGCACAGCGCACGACGCTGCGGCTGCGGGGCACGCGCGCGCGGGACGTCATCGCCAAGGGTTGTTCGCTGGACAGCCACCCCGCGGTGTTCGGGCCTGGCGCCGCAGCGCAGACCGTCCTCGGTCAGGCAGGCGTTGTGGTGATCCCGTTGAGCGACAACGGAACCGACTACCGCCTCATCGTGCGATCGTCGTTCGCCCGTTATCTCGCCGACTGGCTGATCGACGCCGCCGAGGAGTTCGGCGTCGACTGGTGATGTAACGTGGTCACCAACTGAAATATTAGAGGGGGTGATCGACATCCCGAGCCCGCTGCTGTCGGATCAGGCCTACGACGCGATCCGCGACAAGATCGTCACGCTCGAGATCGCACCGGGTGCACCCATCGAAGAGGAGCAGCTGGCCGCCGAGCTCGGTGTCGGCAGGACACCGGTGCGCGAGGCGATCAAACGCCTCGCCTACCGCAAGCTGGTCGTCGTCTATCCGCGCAGCGGAAGCTACGCCGCCGACCTGGATCTCGCTGACCTGGAGGCGATCTGCGATATGCGGGAGCGCCTCGAGGGGCTTGCGGCCGAGCGCGCGGCGACCGAAGCGCGTTACGAGGAACGGCAGGAACTGCACAAGCTCCTCGACGACATCGACGCCTGCACCGACCCCGCCAAGCTGCTCGACCTCGATGTGCTTGTGCACCGCGCGATACACCGGATGGCGCACAACCCCTATCTGTTCGACACGCTCACCGGAAGCCTCGACCTGTCGCTGCGGATGTGGAATCTCGCCCGCGAGCGCCTCCCCGATCTCGACCACCACGTGCACGGCCAGACGGAGGTGCTGCAGGCGATCCTCGACCGCAACGGAGCCCGCGCCCGCAAGTTGGCCGAGGCCCACGTGCGCGAGTTCGAGGACGACATCCGCAAGATGTTCTGACGCTCAGGCGTTTACAGCACGACCACGGAACGCAGCACAGCACCCTTGTGCATCGTGTGAAATGCGTCCTCGACCTCGTCGAGCTTGATGCGCTCGGAGACGAAGCGCTCCAGCGGCAGTCTGCCCTGCTGATACAGGTCGACGAGCGTCGGGAAGTCGCGCTCGGGCAGGCAGTCGCCGTACCACGACGACTTCAGCGATCCGCCGCGGGAGAAGAAGTCGACAAGCGGCATCTCCAGTTTCATTTCCGGTGTCGGAACACCCACCAGCACAACTGTTCCCGCCAGGTCACGAGCATAGAAGGCCTGTCGCCACGTCTCCGGGCGGCCGACGGCATCGATCACGACGTCCGCGCCGAATCCGCCCGTCAGTTCCTGCACGGCCTCGACGGTGTCGACTTCGGCGGCGTTCACGGTATGAGTCGCGCCGAGGTCACGAGCCCACTCCAGCTTCTGCGGGTCGCGGTCGATCGCGATGATCGTGCCCGCGCCCGCCAGCCTGGCGCCCATGATCGCGGCATCACCGACGCCTCCGCAGCCGATCACGGCCACCGAGTCGCCACGCGAGACGTTGCCGGTGTTCACCGCGGCGCCGAGGCCTGCCATCACACCGCATCCCAGCAACCCGACCACGGCCGGATCCGCATCGGCGTCGACCTTGGTGCACTGGCCTGCGTGCACGAGCGTCTTCTCGGCGAAGGCGCCGATTCCGAGAGCCGGGGTGAGTTCGGTGCCGTCGTCGAGCGTCATCTTCTGTGCGGCGTTGAAGGTGTCGAAGCAGTACTGCGGCCTGCCGCGCTTGCAGGCACGGCACTGTCCGCAGACCGCCCGCCAGTTCAGGATGACGAAGTCGCCGACGGCGACCGAATCCACGCCGTCGCCAACCTCTTCCACCACGCCTGCGGCCTCGTGGCCGAGCAGGAACGGGAACTCGTCGTTGATGCCGCCCTCGCGGTAGGTCAGGTCGGTGTGGCAGACACCGCAGGCCTGGATCGCCACGACGACCTCGCCGGGGCCTGGGTCAGGGATCGTGATCGTCGCGACCTCGACCGGCGCCCCCTTGGCGCGCGCGATCACACCTCGAACATGCTGTGGCATAGAAGAACTCCTCGTTGTCGGAGATTGCTGGTGACGAATCTGGTTAAAGGACGATGCAGAGCCGGAAGGCGTCGTAGATCGCGGCGTGGATGTTGCGGCTCGCGACCGCGTCGCCGATCCGGAACAGTTGGTAGCCGCCATCGGAGTTGCGCACGACCTGCTGCGGGCGCAGATCGAGCAGGGCCTGCTGATCGACCTCGCCGAGGTTGGATGAACCGGGCACCAGGTCGAAGTACAGCTCGTCCTGCGGAAGGGTGCCGTGCTCGACGACGACCTGATCCACGAGACGCTGCTTTGTCGCATGCGCGTACTCGTTGTACAGGTCGACTTCGAGGCGACCGTCCTTGCGCCGCACTCCGGTTACCCGCTCGTTGAGCGTCACCCGAACGTCGTACTCGGCGAATGCCTTGAAGTAGCCGGGGTAGTTCACGCCGCCGACGTCGGGCGCCAACGTGCGCTCCGGCGTGACGAACTCGACCTCGACACCGGTTCGCGCCACCACTTCGGCGGCATCCATCCCCGGGTGTCCGCCGTTGTCGTCGTAGAAGAGGACCTTGCCGCGAGGCCGGACCGCTCCGCAGAGCACATCCCATGCATCGGTGACCAACTGCGAACCCTCGGTGAGGAATTCGGTGTTGGGCAGTCCGCCGGTGGCCACCACCACGATGTCGGGGTTCTCGGCGAGCACCTCGCCGGCCTCGGCGTAGGCGTTGGTCCGGATGTCGACATCGAGCAGTTTGCACTCGGCCAGCCGCCAGTCGACGATGCTGATCAGGTCGCGACGTCGGGGTGCCGACGAGGCGAGTCGGATCTGGCCGCCCGCTGCGTCGGCCGCCTCGAACACCACCACCTTGTGGCCGCGCTCGCCGAGAACGCGGGCCGCCTCGAGACCTGCGGGCCCGCCGCCGATGACGACAGCCTTGCGTGCCGGTCCGGTCGCGGCGGGCACGTGGTGCGGCATCCGGTCCTCGCGTCCCGTCGACGCGTTGTGCACGCACTTGGCGTCGCGGCTCTGGTAGATCTCGTCGAGGCAGTAGCTGGCTCCGACGCACGGGCGTATCCGGTCCTCCTCGCCCGCTTGGATTTTCGCGACGATGTGCGGATCGGCGATATGCGCGCGGGTCATCCCCACCAGGTCGATCAACCCATCGCGGATCGCATGGCGCGCGGTCGCCACGTCGTTGATCCTGTGCGGCGTGCATGACCGGGATCTGCAGGGCCTCCTTGACCCGGCCCGCGAACTCGAGGTGAGGCGCGACCGGCGTGCCCATCGGCGGGATCACCCGGGACAGCGCCTCGTCGCTGGCCATGTAGCCCTTGATGACGCTGATGAAGTCGATACCCTCGGCCACCACACGCTTGGCGATCTCGACGCCGTCGTCGTACTTCAGGCCGCCGTCGGTGTCCTCGTCGAGCGACATCCGAATACCGACGGTGAAGTCAGGCCCGGCCGCTTCGCGCACTGCCCGGATAACCCGCAGCGGGAACCGAAGCCGGTCCTCGAGGCTGCCCATCCCGTACTCGTCGTCGCGGTGATTGGTCAGCGGGGACCAGAACGAGTCGAGCAGGTGGGTGTAGGCCTCGAGCTCGATGCCGTCGAGACCCGCCTCCCGGCATCTGGCCGTCGCGTCGGCGTATGCCTTCACGATGCGGTCCATATCCCATTCCTCCGCGACCTTCGGGAAGGCGCGGTGCGCGGGCTCCCTGATCGCCGACGGCGCGATGACGGGAAGCCAGTCGCCGTCGTAGTTGCTCGTGCGCCGGCCCAGGTGGGTGATCTGGCACATCACCGCCGCGCCGTTCTCGTGCACCCCGTAGGCCAGCTCTCGAAGCCACGGCACGATCTCGTCCTTGTACACGTGCAGGTTTCCGAAGGCGGCCGGGCTGTCGGGGGCGACCACCGCGGAGCCGCCCATCATCGTCAGGCCGATGCCGCCCTTGGCCTTCTCCTCGTGGTAGAGGCGGTAGCGCGCTTTGGGCATGCCGTCCTCGGTGTACGACGGCTCGTGGGACGTGCTGACGACGCGGTTACGCAGGGTCATGTTCTTCAGCTGGAACTGCTGAAGAAGCGGATCGATGAGCTGCATGGACATAACCAACCGGCCTTCTGATATTTCAGATATGTTTTCTAACACGTCAAGATTTCTGTAATGTATGTCACTAACCGGCCCTGGGTCAAGGGTGATGACGGCCGGTGGAATCCCGCCCTTGACCCGATGACCTGCCTGACCTACCGTTACGAGACACACTCATATATCAGATGCCGACCACGCCGAGTCGAGAAGGAGCGATGCCAGGATGACGATCAGCGTCTTCGAACTCTTCTCCGTCGGCATCGGCCCGTCGAGCTCCCATACCGTCGGCCCGATGCGGGCAGCCGCCCGGTTCGTCGCCGACCTCCACACGTTGGGCGCCTTCGACGACGTCGACGACGTCCGGGTCGACCTCTACGGATCCTTGGCGGCGACGGGTGCGGGGCACGGCACGTTCACCGCGGTGCTCCTCGGCCTCGAAGGCCACCGGCCAGAAGAGATTCAGACCGACGAGATGGAACGCCGCGTCGACGAGATGCGCGCGACCGGCACCATCGCCTTCGGCGGGTCACGGCAGATCGCGCTCACCGAGCAGGATCTGGTGCTGCGACCGTTGACGATCCTGCCCTTCCACCCCAACGGCATGACGATAACGGCGCTCGACGCCGACGGCCTCGAACTCCACTGCCAGACGTACTTCTCGGTGGGCGGCGGCTTCGTCGTCACCGAAGCCGAGAGCCAGGAATCCGCGCCGAAACGAACCAACCCCCGATCGCTGGCCTTCGGTTCCGCCAAGGAGATGCTCGAACTCTGCAACCACCACGGCTGCAGTGTCAGCGAGCTCATGCTGTCCATCGAACGCGAAACACGCTCCACCGCAGAGATCCACAGGCGGCTGCTGCACATCCGCGATGTGATGGTCGAATGCGAGAAGCGCGGTATCGGCCGCGACGGGTTCCTCCCCGGGGTCACTGCGGGTGCGGCGCAGGGCCAAGGACTGGTACGACCGCCTCAACGCCGAAGATCCCGACCGCAAGCCCGAGTTCGCCGAGGACTGGGTGAACCTCGTCGCACTCGCCGTCAACGAAGAGAACGCGTCCGGTGGCCGCATCGTCACGGCGCCGACCAACGGGGCCGCGGGCATCGTCCCCGCCGTGCTTCACTACGCGACGCGCTACACGCCCGCGGGACGACGGGATCCGGATGACACCGCGATTCGGTTCCTGCTGGCCGCGGGAGCCATCGGATCGCTCTACAAGGAGCGCGCCTCCATCTCCGGCGCAGAAGTGGGCTGCCAGGGCGAGGTCGGTTCCGCCGCGTCGATGGCCGCGGGCGGACTCGCCGAAATTCTCGGCGGTACAACGGAACAAGTGGAGAACGCCGCCGAGATCGCGATGGAGCACAGTCTCGGGCTCACCTGTGACCCGATCGGGGGGCTTGTGCAGATCCCCTGCATCGAACGAAACGCGATTTCCGCGGGCAAGGCCATCAATGCTGCCAGAATGGCGCTACGCGGTGATGGCGCGCACCACGTGACGCTCGACCAGGTCATCGAGACGATGCGGACGACCGGCGCCGACATGCATTCCAAGTACAAGGAAACATCGACCGGAGGGCTCGCAGTGAACGTCCCCGTGAACTACGTCGAGTGCTGACAGCCATGCCTGCGCTCGCGACCTCCCACGGACACGAGTGGGAAACGATGATGCATCTGGACTGCTACGACCGCAGGATCCTCGCGTTCGTTGTTGAACCGGGCTTCCGATGAGCCGCTGCCCGAGAGGGAATGCCGAAGCTGGTTCGGCATCAGTCCCCGCGCGGTGATGCGACGGTTCGACGCCGTCGTGGATGTGTATGTGTCGCACCATGTCCCGCTGGACGAGTCGGATCTGGAACTGCTCGGCAAGGCGGAGCGCTTGCGGCACCGCTGAACTCAGACGAACTGGCGACTCAGCTTGGCGTGCCGGTTGACGTCTTTGTAGAGCAGATACCGGAACCGGCCAGGCCCGCCGGCGTAGCAGGCCTGCGGGCAGAAGGCGCGCAACCACATGAAGTCGCCCTCCTGCACCTCGACCCAGTCCTTGTTGAGCAGGTACACGGCCTTTCCCTCGAGCACGTAGAGGCCGTGCTCCATGACGTGGGTTTCCGGGAACGGGATCACTCCACCGGGTTCGAAGTTGACGATGTTGACGTGCATGTCGTGCCGGACGTCAGCCGGGTCGGCGAACCGCTGCGTGGTCCAGCGCCCCTGCGTTCCAGCCATTTCGATGCCGTCGACCTGAGTCTCGTTGGTGACGAACGGTTCCGGTACGTCAAGACCGTCGACGCGCTGGTACGCCTTGCGGATCCAGTGGAAGCGCGCGGTCTCGGCGGTGTCGTTGCGCAGCTTCCAGTCACAGCCCGGAGGCAGGAACGCGTATCCGCCTGCGGTCAGGTCGTGCTTGTCTCCCCCGATGTGGAGCGTGAATCCGCCCTCGACGACGAACAGCACTCCTTCGGCGCCAGGATCGAGTTCCGGGCGGTCACTGCCGCCGCCCGGCGACACCTCGACGATGTACTGCGAGAACGTCTCCGCGAACCCCGACAGCGGGCGCGCGATCACCCAGAGCCGGGTGTCGTCCCAGAACGGCAGAAAGCTGGTGACGATGTCGCGCATCGTTCCCCGAGGCAGCACCGCGTACGCCTCGGTGAACACCGCGCGGTCGGTGGTCAGCTCGGTCTGCGGCGGGTGCCCACCGGTCGGCGCGTAATAGCGTGGCGCCGTTGTTGCTCATGCTGCCCCTCTGGTCAGGAGCCGGCCCTGCGGCTCGTCGTCGACGTCGATCTGCTTGCCCCGCAACCACGTACTGCGCACCTGACCCGCGAGCGGGCGACCGTCGTACGGCGTGATCGCGTTCTTGTGCAGAAGCCGGTGCACGTCGACCACGAATGCGTCGTCGGGTGCGAACACGCAGAAGTCGGCGTCGTATCCGATGTCGACGCGGCCCTTGCGGCGCAGGCCGGTCTGCTTCGCGGGGGCCTGACACATCCAGCGGCACACGTCGACGAGGTCGAATCCGCGCTGGCGCGCCTGGGTCCACACCGCGGACAGGCCGATCTGCAGCGACGAGATGCCGCCCCAGGCCACCCCGAAGTCGCCGATATCAAGACACTTCAGGTCCGGCGTTGACGGCGAATGGTCGGTGACGACCATGTCGATGGTCCCGTCGCGCAGCCCGTTCCACAACAACTCCCGGTTTCCGCCCTCCCTTATCGGCGGGCAACACTTGTATTGCGTTGCCCCGTCGGGGATCTCCTCGGCGGCGAAGGTCAGATAGTGCGGGCAGGTCTCGGCCGTGATGGCGATGCCGTCGCGCCGTGCGGTTGCGATCATCGGCAGCGCATCCGAGCTGGACACGTGCAGGATGTGCACGCGGCAGCCGGTCCACCTGGCCAGCTCGATCACCTGCGCGATGGCGAGGTTCTCCGCTCCCCTCGGCCGCGACGACAAGAAGTTGGAGTACGTCTCGCCGTGCGCCGTCGGTGCGTGCTCGATGGCGTGGGTGTCCTCTGCATGCACGATCATCAGGCCGTCGAAGGTGGCGATCTCGCGCATGGCCGCCTCGAGCTGTTCGGGGTCAACGGGTGGGAACTCGTCGACACCGGAGTGCAGCAGGAAGCATTTGAAGCCGAAGACGCCCGCGTCGTACAGCGGCCGAAGGTCACCCACGTTACCGGGAACGGCGCCGCCCCAGAACCCGACGTCGATATGCGCCTGGGTCTGTGCGGTCTTGCGCTTCACCTCGAGCGCGGCGACGTCGACGGTGGGCGGAATGCTGTTGAGCGGCATGTCGATCAGCGTCGTGACACCCCCGGCGGCAGCGGCCCTTGTCGCGCTGGCGAACCCCTCCCACTCGGTGCGGCCGGGATCGTTGACGTGCACATGCGAATCGACGATGCCGGGAAGCAACGCCTCGTCCGAACCGAGCTCGATCACCTGCGGTGCCGTCAGGTCTGATTCCATCGGCTCGATGGCGACGATCGTGCCGTCCTTCACGCCGACGATGCGGCTCACCTCGCCCGCGGTGCTCACCACCCGCGGGGCGCGGATCACCAGATCGAGGTCGGTCATGATTGCGCCTCTTCGCTCGTCGACGGCGCCAGTTCGGGTTGCCGGACATCGCGCGCGGAGATCGCGTAGTACAGGACCGCGGAGATGATCACGCCGACGAACCAGGAGAACGCCGACCACGCCTCCCACGGCTTGTAGAGCGCGACGAACAACGAGAACGCCGCCGCCGTGGTGCCTGCGATGAGCGCCTTGGGGTTCCAGCCGCGCTTGTAGTAGTACCGGCTGCGCGGGTCGTCGAGGTACAGCTCGTCGATCGAAACGCGTTGCCGCCGCACCAGGTAGTAGTCGGTGAAGATGACACCGAACAGCGGGCCGAGCAGCGCGCCGAGGCCGCCGAGGAAGTAGAAGATCGCATCGGGGCTGCTGTACAGATGCCACGGCGTGATCACCACAGCGACGATCGCACTGATCAAACCGCCGCGGCGGAAGTCGATGTGTTTGGGCGCGACGTTGGCGAGGTCGTAGGAGGCCGAGACGAAGTTCGCGACGACGTTGATGCCGATCGTCGCGATCACGAATGTGATGGCCCCGATGACGGTGACCCACACGTTGTCGATCCTCGCGACGATCTCCACCGGGTCGGTGATCGCCTCGCCGAACACCGCGATGCTGCCCGCGGTGACCGCAACGGTGACGATCGCGAACGCCATGAAATTGACCGGCAGGCCCCAGAAGTTGCCGCGCACGACAGTGGCCCGATTCGGCGCGAACCGCGAGAAGTCGCAGAAGTTCAGCAGCAGCGTCGAGAAGTAGGTGATGGTCAGCGCGACCGCGACGAAGAAGGCCTGCACGGCTGCGCCGCCGGACTTCTGGTCGTCGGTGAGGTTCAGCGAGAAGTCCGATCCCGCCTCGACGACGATCCAGATGGCGAGCACGAACATCACCACCCAGATGGCGGGGCCCGCCCAGTCCTGGAACCGGCGCACCGTCTCCATGCCGCGCCGGATGACCAACAGCTGCAGCACCCACAGCACCGCGAACGCCGCCCAGCCGAGCATGTCGAGGCCGAGGAAGTTCACCCCTCGGTGGTCGGCGAGGCCGGGCCAGGCCGCGATCGCGAGCACGACCACCGCCTGCGACGCGAGCCAGGTCTGGATGCCGTACCAGGCGATGGCGATCGCCGCCCGGATCAGCGCCGCGAGATTGGCGCCGAAGACTCCGAACGAGATGCGTGCGATCACCGGAAAGGGCACCCCGGTGGCCTGGCCAGCGAACCCGGTGAGGTTCATCAGGAAGAACACCACGGTGATGCCGAGTATCAACGCGATGAACACCTGCCAGCCGACGAGCCCGGTGAAGAACAGGCCAGCGGCGAATGTGTAGCCACCGATGCTGTGCACATCGGACATCCACATCGCGAAGAGGCTGTAGGTGCCCCAGTTTCGTTCACGGGCAGGCGCGAGGTCCTCGTTGTAGAGCCGGTCACTGCGCTCGAAACCATCGGACCCGTCGATGGTGGTGTCACTCATGCTTCCTACCTTCGTCCTCGGAGGGAATTCGGTCTACCTTCTCCCGACAGATGGTCGGTCGCTATCAATTCGCCGAGACGCACCAGCAGCGGCGTGGGTTCGGCGAGGCATCGCGCCACGTCGGGCTCGATATCGGTGAGGGCGTAAGCCGCGGCGATACCCGCCGCGTGCAGCGCGTCGGCGCTGAGCTGATTACGGCCGCACACCGCGACGACGGGCACGCCGGCCGCCCTCGCCGCCGCCGCCACACCCGCGGGCGCCTTGCCGTGAAGCGTCTGCTCGTCGAGGGCGCCTTCGCCCGTCACCACCAGGTCGGCGCGCGCTGCCCGCTCGTCGAACCCGACAAGGTCGAGCACCAGCTCGACGCCGGGCCGGAACTCGGCACCGAGAACGGCCAACGCGGCGAACCCGGTTCCGCCCGCCGCGCCTGCGCCCGCGTGGCCGCGATGGTCCGCGCCGACCGTCGCGGCGACGACGTCGGCGAAATGCGCCAGCGCATCATCGAGTTCGCGAACGTCCTCTGGCCCTGCGCCCTTCTGCGGCCCGTACACCGCGGCCGCGCCGGTTGCGCCCCGTCAGCGGGTTGTCGACATCGCTGGCGAGAACGACGTGTACGTCGGCCATCAGGTCGCGCAGCATTGTCGAGGTCAACGGTCGCGATCGAGGCCAGCGCGGCACCGCCGTCGACCACCGGCGCCCCTTCGGCGTCGAGCAGGCGAGCGCCGAGCCCGGCGAGCATCCCCGCACCGCCGTCGGTGCTCGCCGAACCGCCGATGCCGAGCACGATGGTGCGACAGCCCCCGGCGACGGCGGCCGCCATGACCTCGCCGACGCCCCGGCTCGACGCGGTGAGCGGTGCCGGTTGCCCGCCTGGCAGCCGGACCAGTCCCGCCGACATCGGCCATCTCCACCACGGCGAGGTCGCCGCGACGGGCGAACCCGGTGGCCACCTGCTCGCCTGTCGGGCCCGACGCCACGACGGGCACATGCTCGAATCCCGCGGCAAGCGCGGCGGCAACCGTGCCGTCTCCCCCGTCGGCGACCGGCACCGACTCGACGTGTGCGTCGGGCCGCACCCGGCGCACACCGTCGCCGACGGCGTCGGCGACCTGCGCGGCGGTCAGCGATCCCTTGAACTTGTCGGAGGCGATCAGAACGGTTGGCATCGGCAATGTTTCAGTCGAGGAGTGCGACCGCGGTCGGAGCGTCCTCACCGACGAGTGCCAGCTCCTCGAACTCCACCACGTTGTCGATCTCGGTGCCCATCGACACATTGGTGACCCGCTCGAGGATCACCTCGACGACGACCGGGACCCGATACTCGGCAAGCAGGTACTTCGCCTGTTCCAGCGCGGCCTGTAACCGACCCGGCTCGACGACGCGAATCGCTTTGCAGCCAAGCCCTTCTGCCACCTTCACGTGGTCGACGCCGTATCCGCCGAGCTCGGGGCTGTTGACGTTGTCGAACGACAGCTGCACGCAGTAGTCCATGTCGAAGCCGCGCTGCGACTGCCTGATCAGACCGAGGTACGAGTTGTTCACCACGACGTGGATATAAGGAATGTTGAACTGCGCGCCGACGGCCAGTTCCTCGATGAGGAACTGGAAGTCGTAGTCACCCGAAAGGGCGACGACGGTGGCGTCGGGATCGGCGGTGGCGACGCCGAGCGTCGCGGGCACCGTCCACCCGAGCGGACCGGCCTGGCCCGCGTTGATCCAGTGTCGCGGCTTGTAGACGTGCAGCAGCTGCGCGGCCTGGATCTGCGACAGCCCGATGGTGCTGACGTAACGGGTTTCGGGTCCGAACGCCTTGTTCATCTCCTGGTACACCCGCTGCGGTTTGATCGGGATGTTGTCGAAGTTGGTTCTGCGCTGCATGTTCCGCCTGCGCTCGCGGCATGACTCTGCCCACGCCCCGCGGTCGGGCATCCTGGCCGTCGCGCTCCTGATCCCTGGCCGTCTCGACGAGCATCTCGAGCGCGGCCTTCGCGTCGGACACGATCGAGTAGTCGGGTGCGAAGACGCGGCCGATCTGCGTCGGCTCGATGTCCACGTGCACGAAGGTGCGACCCTTGGTGTAGGTGTCGATGCCGCCGGTGTGCCTGTTGGCCCAGCGGTTGCCGATGCCGAGCACGAAGTCCGATTCGAGCATCGTCGCGTTTCCGTACCGGTGCGAGGTCTGCAGCCCGACCATGCCTGCCCACAGCGGGTGATCGTCGGGGATGGCACCCCACGCCATCAACGTCGGAACGACTGGGACACCGGTGATCTCGGCCAGTTCGACAAGCAGATCCGCGGCGTCGGCGTTGATCACGCCACCTCCGGCGACGATGAGGGGGCGCTCGGCGGTGGCCATCATCGTCAAAGCCTTCTCCGCCTGCTTGCGGGTCGCCGCGGGCCGCATCACGGGCAGTGGCTCGTAGCTGTCGATGTCGAAGTCGATCTCGCCAAGCTGAACGTCCATAGGGAGATCGATGAGCACCGGCCCTGGACGGCCCTCGCGCATCAGCTGGAAGGCCTTCTGGAAGGTGCCGGGCACCTGCGCCGGCTCCATCACCGTGACAGCCCATTTCGTGACCGGCGCGGCGATGTCGGCGATGTTGATCGCCTGGAAGTCCTCCTTGTGCAGCTTGGCGACCGGCGCCTGCCCGGTGATGCAGAGGATCGGAATCGAGTCGGCCGACGCGGAGTAGAGGCCGGTGATCATGTCGGTGCCCGCAGGGCCCGACGTGCCGATGCACACTCCGATATTGCCCGCCGTGGCCCTGGTGTACCCCTCGGCCATGTGGGACGCGCCTTCGACGTGCCGTGCGAGGATGTGCTTGATGCCACCGTGGGCCCGCATCGCGTCGTAGAACGGGTTGATCGCCGCACCCGGTAGCCCGAACGCCTGAGTGGCGCCCTCCCTCTCCAGGATCAGCACCGCGGCGTCCACCGCGCGCATCTTCGTCATGGTTGAGTCCTTCCGCTCAGTCGCTCGACACCGCGCAGGAGCCCGGAGTGGTCGAGTCCGCCGTCACCGTTGGCCAGCGCGCTCGCCATCAGCTGAGCGACGAGACCACCGAGGGGCACCACGACACCCGCCTCCCGCGCGGCCGCAGTGACGATGCCGAGGTCTTTGTGGTGCAACGCGATTCGGAATCCCGGATCGAACGACCGGTCGAGCATGTTCTGCTTCTTCTGGTCCAGCACCTTCGAGCCGGCCAGCCCGCCGCCGAGCACTTCGAGCGCGGCCTCGGTATCGACGCCGTACGCCTCGAGGAAGACGACGGCCTCGGCGAGCGCCTCGATGTTGGCGGCGACGATGAGCTGGTTGGCCGCCTTCACGGTCTGGCCCGCTCCGCTCGGGCCGACGTGCACGACCGTCTTGCCCACCGTGTCGAGGAACGGTTTGGCCGCCTCGAAGTCGTCGGCCTCGCCGCCGACCATGATCGAGAGTGCGGCATTCTTCGCACCGGCCTCGCCGCCGGAGACGGGCGCGTCGACGAGGCGCATGTCCTTGGCCGCGGCCTGCTCGGCGAGTTGGGTCGTGACGTCGGGCCGGATGCTGGAGAAGTCGATGACGAGCGTGCCGGGTTCGGCGTTCTCGAAGACCCCGCCCTCGCCTGCGAGCACGTCGGTGACGTCCGGCGAGTCCGGCACCATCACGCACACCACCTCTGCGTCCCGGACGGCGTCGGCGATCGACTCCGCCGCGCGGCCCCCGGCCTCGACGAGCGGGGCGGCCTTCTCCGGCGTGCGGTTGTAGCCGGCGACCTGGTGGCCCGCCTTGGCGAGATGGACGGCCATCGGGCTGCCCATGATGCCGAGGCCGATGAAGGCGATGTTCGTCATGTGAAGTCCTCCTTAGCTTTTGATCCAGCCGAAGCTGTCCGCCGACGCGCCAGATGGTTTGTATTCGAGGCCGACCCAGCCGTCGTATCCCGCGGCGCGGAGATCGGCGAGCTGCGCGAGCAGCGGAAGCGAACCGGTGCCCGGTTCGTTGCGTCCCGGCGCATCGGCGATCTGCACGTGCGCGATGCGGTCGGTGTGGTCGGCGATGACCTTGTCGACGTCGTCGCCGTTGACGGCGAGGTGGTAAAGGTCGGCGAGCAGGGCGATGTTCGGTTCGCCGGCGCGGTCGATGACGGCGAGCGCATCGGATGCGGTGAGCAGCGGGTAGGCGGGCGCACCGCTGACCGGCTCGACGAGCACGGTGCCACCGATCCGAGCGGCGCCCTTGGCGGCGAGCGCGAGATTCTCGGCGCCCAGCTCGTCCTGCTCCTGCGGTGAGGCGTCATCCGACACGGTTACCGTAGAGCGCGTTGAACGCCGTGCAGCCCAACCGTTCTCCGATGCCGACGGTGACGTCGATGTTGTCGCGGAACTCGGCGGAGCGGCCCGGCCACGACACGAGGCCGCGGTCGCCCCCCGCCATGTCACCGGCGAAGAAGTTCAGCCCGACCAGCTGCACGCCTGCGTTCTCGACAGCGGCGACGAACGCATCGACGTCCGTGTCGGAAGGCACCGCCTCGGAGAACGGCCACCAGAACTCGACGGCGTCGAAACCGGCCCGCTTCACCGCCTCTGGCCGCTCCAGTTGCGGTAGCTCGGTGAACAGGATCGAGCAGTTGACTTCGTAGGGAAGCGGATGGCTCATGAGTCGACGGCCTTCTCCATCGGCACGGCGGTCTGCTGTTCGACGGGCGCATCGACGAGTGGGCGGCCCCGGGTGACGATGTAGTACGCGATGGCGCCGAGCGCCGCACCGATGAACCAGCCGAACGGTGCGACCTTGCCGAACATGGGCACCAGTGCGAGCACCAGAGCGATGACCGCGGACGGCACGAACGCCTTGACGGCGTTCGGGTTGACGCCCTTGCGGTAGTAGTACTGCGACTCCGGCGTCGGCATGTACAGGTCGGTGATGGAGAAGCGGCCCTTGCGATACCAGAAGTAGTCCAGCGCGAGGATCCCGAAGAACGGGCCGAGCAGCGCACCGAGTCCGCCGAGGAAGTAGGCGATCACGTCCGGGCTGTTGTACAGGTTCCACGGCATCGACACCAGCGCAAGGATGGACGTGATGATGCCGCCCTTGCGGAAGCTGATCCTCTTTGGGTTGACGTTGGAGATGTCGTAGGCGGCCGACACGAAGTTCGCCACGATGTTCACGCCGATCGTGGCTATGACGAACACCGCGCTGCCCAGCAGCATGATGATGTCGCTGTCGACCTTCTCGAGCAGTTCGGCCGGGTCAAGCACGGCCTCGCCGTACACGGCAACGGATGCGGCCGACACGATGACGGAGGTCAGCGCGAACGCCGTCCAGTTGAACGGCAGACCCCACGCGTTGCCCTTCACGACGGCAGCTCGCGACGGGGAGAACCGCGCGAAGTCGGAGAAGTTGAGCATCAGCGTGGCGAGCACACCGACGGTGAGGCCGATGGCGGCGATGGTCTGGTAGATCTGTTCGCCTGACGACAGATTGGCGTCCCCGCCGCCCTTCGTCCACGAGATGTTCCAGTCCGCCTGCGACAGCATCCAGACCGCGAGCGCGATCATCACGACCCAGATCGCCGGACCCGCCCAGCCCTGGAAGTGCCTGACCGCCTCCATGCCCTTGGCCACGATCACCATCTGGATGGCCCACAGGATCAGGAACGCCATCCAGCCGACCACGTCGAGGCCGAGCACCCGGGTCTCGGCCAAACCGTCGAGGCTTGGGAAGAAGTGCAGTAGAAGGACTTTCAGCGCGATAGACGCGAGGAAGGTCTGAATGCCGTACCACGCGATCGCGACCGCCCCGCGGACGAGCGCAGGGAAGTTGGCGCCCCAGATGCCCCACGACATCCGGGATACGACCGGATACGGCGCGCCGGTGTCGTGACCCATGAAGCCGGACATGCAGCAGCCGCCGAAGATGATCAGCGCGCCACCGAGGATGCCGAGAGTCACCTGAATCGGGCTGAGGCCCATCAGGAACAGACCCGCAGCGAACGTGTAGTTGCCCGCGTTGTGCGCGTCGTTCATCCACAGCGAGAACAGGCTGTAGGTCGACCACTTGCGCTCATGGGGTTCTGCGGGCTTGAGGTCTGCGTTGTAGAGGCGCCCTTCGGGATCGGGCTGCAAGGGCAACGGGGTCGAACTCTTGGGTTGGCATCGCGTTTCTCTCCAGTCGGGAAGGGTTATTTCACCGGTCGGCGCCGGGCGACAGGGGCCAGCCGCTGACGCGCTTGTGGCGCGGAGCCGCGAAAGTCCTTGTCTTACTGGTGGTCAGGCCGAGGCCAACCAGGGCTTCGGCGAGCTTGACGGCGGCGGTGACGCCGTCGACGACGGGTACTGAAGTGGCGGACGGCGACGGCCTCGTCGAGGCCGGCCATGCCGCCGCAGCCGAGGCAGATGACCTCGGCGCCGTCCTGGCTGACGGCGATTTCGGCCTCGGCGACGATGGCCTTGACGGCGTCCTCCGGTCGTTCTTCCAACTCGAGGACCGACATGCCGCTGGACCGCACCGAGGCGCACCGCGCGTCGAGACCGGCGAGCTTGAGCCTGTCCTCGATGAGCGGCACCGTGCGATCGAGCGTCGTCACGACGGAGTACTTGTGGCCGAGCAGCGATGCGACGTGGCCCGCGGCCTCGGTGATGTCGATGACGGGGACGTCGCACAACTCCTGCAGGCCCTCGCGGCCGTGCTCGCCGAATCCGGCCTGCACCACCGCGTCGTAGGGACCTTCGTAGCGGGTGACGACATCCATCACGCCGACGGCCGCGAGATAGCTCTCGAAGTTGCCCTCCACCGATTCGGCGCCGAAACTCGGTGTGAGGCCGATGATTTCGGTGCCGGGTGCGGCTACCGAGCGAGCCGAGGCGGCGATTGCGTCGGTCATGCTCGCGGTGGTGTTGACGTTGACGACGAGGATCTTCACTACTGCGCTCCTGCGGGGCCGAGCGGCCATCTGGTCTTTTCCGTATTATGGAGTTTTATTTCCGTTTAACGATAGTGTGGTCGCCGTCACAGCCGCTGTCAAGGGTGCGCAAGCAATAAAATGGCCCGGCTCAGGCCCTCGGACGGCGCTTCGCGAGAACCGCCAGCGCATCCGGGTCGACGCCTACCAGCTCGTCGACCTCTGCGACGTCGACGGCACCGCACTCGAGCCCGCGAAGCAGGAATCCGGCCATCGCCGCGGCCGTTGCGGGTTCGTCGAGATAGCCGGACTGTCCGCCGTGCACGTAGGCGTGCAGTCGTTCGGCCGCGCGGTGCAGCCCCTCCCTGAAGAAGGAGTACGTCGCGCCGTAGCGGCTCGGCAGGTGCGCAGGATGCATATCCCAGCCCTGGTAGATGCCCCGCTCCAGCGACCGCCGGACCAGCCGGGCGTGCAGCCGCCATGCCGCGCGCACCGTGTCGCGGTCTCCAACGGGAAGGACGTTCGTCGACCCGTCGGAAATGAATACGCCGGTGCCCGCGGCCGCGACCTGCATGACCCCCTTGGCGTGGTCGGCGACCGGATGTTCGAGGCTCTGGTACTCGGCCGCGATGCCGAGCGACGCGGAGTAGTCATATGTGCCGTAGTGCACGCCGGTGACGCGCTGCCCGCCTGCGTGGATCATCCGCGCGATCAACGCAGCGCCGTCGGCGCCGAGAATCGCCTGCGGGGTTTCCACCTGTATCTCGAAGCGCAGCGCGCCCGGTTCGAGCGAGCCCGACTGCTCGATCTTCTCGAGCGCGAAGACGAACGCGTCGACCTGCTCGACCGACGTCACCTTCGGCAGCGTGATGACGAAGCCGTCGGTCAGGCCGCCCGCCTCCGCCAACGCGCCCACGAACAACTGCAGCGTGCGTACGCCGCGACGGCGCGACGGCGCCTCGAAACTCTTGACCCTGATGCCGTGGAACGGCGCGGCGCCGCCCGCACGCGATCGAGGCCGCGAGGTCTTTCGCGGCAGCGACCGCCGCGGCGTCCTCGTCCTCGTCGGGCCGAACGCCGTAGCCGTCCTCGAAGTCGATGCGCAGATCCTCGATCGCCTCGGTGTCCAGCTTGCGGCGGATGCGGTCGTAGACCTCGGCGGCGATTGCGGGCGGAAGGTCGAGCGCTTCTCCCAGTTCCGCCGCGGATCCGCCATGGGCGGCCAGCGCCTGCCTCGCCTCCTCGGCCCAGCCGCTCACGGTCGCCGAGTCGTAGCGGTCGGCGGGCACGTAAACCGTGTGCACGGGCTGACGGCGGCCGCGGTCGCCGCGATACGAGGCGGCGAGGGCGGCGTCCGCATCGGCGAGACGCGCGTCGAGTTCATCGGCGAGTGCGTTGCTGTCGTTGGTCACCTGACATCACCTCGCTGGGCTCGATGTTTTCGTATGGTGGAGATAATATCTGGATAGCGGAAAAACAGAACCCCCGTAGAGGACGACCGTCATGGCCGACGCCGCACCCGAACCGAAGACCCGCACAGGGTCTGTGCAGTCGATCGAGCGCGCCTTCTCGCTCCTCGAATTGATGGCCGATGCCGGCGGCACGCTGGCGCTGTCGCAGCTCGCCAACCAGTCCGGCCTCCCCCTGCCCACGATCCACCGGTTGTTGCGGACGCTCGTCGACCTCGGCTACATCCGCCAGGAGTCCTCGCGCCAGTACGTCCTCGGCCCTCGGCTGATCCGGCTCGGCGACGCGTCCTCGCGGATGCTCAGCGTGTGGGCGCGTCCGCACCTGGCCAGGCTCGTCGACGATCTGGGCGAGTCGGCGAATCTGGCGATGCTCGACGGAGACGAGATCGTCTATATCGCACAGTCGCAGTCGCGGCACTCCATGCGGATGTTCACCGAAGTCGGTCGCCGGGTCGAGCCGCATTGCACCGCAGTCGGCAAGGCGATCATGGCCACCATGCCGATCGACGAGGTGCGCGAAATCCTCAAGCGCTCCGGCATGCCGCGCCATACCGACACCACCATCACCGATCCCGAGGAGTTCATCGGCCAGCTCGCCTTCTCGGCCGAGCACGGATACGCGGTCGACGAAGGCGAACAGGAGACCGGCGTCCGATGTGTCGCGGTCGCGATCCCCGAAAACGCCTCTCGGCTGGCACTTTCCGTATCGGGACCCGCGGGCCGGGTTACCGACGAGCTCATCGAACGAGCAGTGCCGCTGCTGACCAACGCGGGCAAGGCGCTCTCCGCCGATCTGAGTTGAGCCCGATGCCCTGCGAGCGCATGCCGCTGACACCCGTGAACTGGTGCACGTGTTGGAGGGCTCGATCATTGTCGAGGTCGACACTCAGACAGCAGTTCTCGAGACCGGAGATGCAATCGCCTTTCCCGGCGACGTAGACCATGCATATACGAACCCCAGCGATGAGCCTGCCCGGTTCTCGTTGGCTGTGTTCGAACCCGGCGTGGGAGGCGTAGCGGCGACGGAGATACACCGTGGGTAAGTCGTCAGAGCTGGAGCACGCACTGGACGGCGCCCGTGTCGATGCGGCGGTGTTCGCGTTGCGGCCCGACTACCGCGCCCTGCTGTTGGCAGTGGACGGGTTGGTGCCAGGACCAAGCGACGATGCCTCTGACGCGCTACTGCAGCAGGCCGAAACGGCGGCGCGCCAACGACTTCGCGACCGGCCGGTCGAACAGCTCCCCCATATCGCGGCCTGGCGTGACGCGTATCGCGCGTTCGGCGCCAAGCCGCAACGCACCCGCAACAGCGTGGAGGCGCTTGACCCGTCGCGCAGAGAGCGGACTGCCTCGGATCAACCGGCTAACCGATCTCTACAACGCGATCTCGGTCGCTGCTACGAGCTACCCATCGGCGGCGAGGATCTGTCGCTTTATTCCGGAGTGCCACAACTGATCCGAGCCACCGGCACCGAGCTGTTCGAGACCGTCGTCCGATGGAGCCGCGGCCATCGAATACCCCCGATGCCGGTGAGGTGGTGTGGTGCGACAGCGCAGGAGTCACGTGCCGTCGCTGGAACTGGCGGCAGACGCGCCGCACGCAGCTCACCGAACACACCACCACCGCACTGTTCATCCTCGACGTCCTTGACCCGATGACCGACGAACAACTGAACGACGCCGCCGCTGATCTGACCGCCCGTCTGCGCGAGCTCGGGCCCGACGTAAAGGTGGTCAGCCGATTACTGTCGAAAAGTCTGTCAACGAAATAAGGGAGCCCGACATGTTGATCCACCCATGGGATTCGTCCATGGAGACCTCAGAATGGCAGCAATGGCTGGCGGCGACCGACAGATTCGGAGTGCTCGCCGTCAACAACGTTGATCCGAGCCTGGCGCCGGCGGTGGTACCAACACATTTCACTGTCGCAGGCGGCGAGCTCCTGGTGCATCTCGCTCGGCCGAATCCGGTATGGCAGCACTTAGAGGCCGCCGGAGAAGTACGGCTGGCGGTGATCGGTGACTACGCCTATATCCCGACCTATTGGCGCGCCAAAGCCGGCGGACCCGACGAGGACGGGGTCCCCACGAGCTATTACGCCACGGTGCAATTCGTCTGCCGGCCGACGATCATCGACGATCCCGAGGGAAAGGTCGAGATCCTGAGGGCTCAGCTGAGCGATTTCCAACCTGAAGGCGGTCATGCCACCGTCGCCGTTGATGAGGCACCGTACGGTCGCATGCTCAGTGGAATTCGCGGAGTTCGGCTCGAGGTGCTGCGCGTCGACGCCAAATTCAAGTACGACGATCACAACCCCATCGAACACCGCCAGCGCGTGACCGGCAATCTCGAGCAACGGAGCCACGGACTCGACAACGGCGCGGCGGCGCAGCAGCGACGCAGACTCGCAGCGATCGGCGACTGGAATACGTTCCGACGCAATCGATGACGATACCCAACGGCGTCCGGCTACCGCCGTGGAGCCTGGCCGTGACCGCAATGCTCTCGGTGCAGCTGAGCGCCGCGTTTTCAGTCGATGTGATCGCGGAGGTCGGGGCTGCGGCCACGGCGTGGCTGCGACTCACCGCAGGGGCGCTCATCATTCTGGCGCTGGCTCGACCTCCGCTGCGCGATATCCGTCGCAAGGACGTGCCTGCGTTGCTTGGTTTGGGATTGGCCAGCGGGTTGATGGGAATCCTGTTCCTTGCAGCCATCGAACGCATCCCGTTGGGCACTGCGGTAGCCATCGAGTTTCTCGGCCCGCTCACCGTTGCCGCATTCCGCGGCCACACCAAACAGGCATTGGCGTGGCCTATTCTTGCCTTGCTCGGCGTCGTACTGCTCACCGAACCGTGGAAGGGAAGCATCGATCCCGCCGGTATCGGATTCGCTGCCGCAGCCGGGGTGGGGTGAGTCACACTGCGGCACATGAAAAGCCCGCCAGAGCTCGCGGCTCTGATCGGCTTTTCTTGCTGGAGTCGGTACACGTCGGCTCAGAAGTACGTCGTCGCCGTCGTGCTCGTTCCGTTGTCGCATGTGACCGTGACGGTCCAGTTCTTGAAGCGCGGAACGGCCGGGACGATCCTCAGGTCGTAGGTCGAGTTGGCAGGCAACCCGAAGCTGCGATTGAAGTCGTCCGTCGCGTAGGTGCACTGCGAGGTGTCACCGCTGCGGTCGGTGATGTGAGACTCGAGACCGCCGAGGACCTTGTTGAACGAGACCGTCGGCCCCAGCTTCGGCGCGGGCGGCGGAGGCGGCGGCTGGTTCGGCGGCGGAGGCGGGGTGTTCCCGTTCGAGCAGCCCGACACGATGACCTTCGCGTCGGTCTGGTTCTGCAGCTTGGCCAGTGCAGCACTCTCCGCTGCGCCCCGCGTGGCCGCAGAGGCTCCGACCTCTTCGCCGTACCTGTTCGATGCCGCCGCTGCGCACTCATTGGTCGCGACGGCCATGACCACGCAGTGGCCTGCTCCGTTGGCAGAACAGTTCGACAGCGCACCCTGGAAAGCCTGGTCCTGGTTGCCGCTGATCGACGAGCCACCGGCCATCAGGACGGGCGGATTCTCGCTGACGTATCCGAGTGCCACTGCGATGTACTGATCGGCCGCCTGCGCCGGTGCGGCGACGGCGATCATGCCGACGACGGATGCGGCTGACGCCAGCACGGTGCCGACGAGGGCCCGGCCGCGACGGCTGGTCTTGATGGTGCTTGTCATGTTCTCTCCTGTGGTTAGTCGCTGCCCCTGGGGTGGGGCGCGGTTTGGTGCTTGGGTCTTTCGTGGCGGGTGTTTCAAGTGGGTCTGCCGAATGCTCGGCAGCTCCTTCGCGTTTTTCCCGCTGCAGCAATAGTCGTGCGCGGAGAGCGGCCAGGTAATCGCCTGGAAGCCAGAATCCACCTGGTGAATGGGAAGGTTTTTCTATCCGTCAGGCAAGAGCCGACGGCAAGCTACCGCTCGGCGCGCAGGTCGTCGTTGTCGCCTTGCAACGCGACGTTGCGTTCGTCGAGGGCGATGTTGCGATCCTCCAGCGAGAGAATGCGCTCGATGCCGGCGATGTTGACCCCTGCCGCGACGAGTTCCTTGATGCGCGCCAGCCGTGTCAGATCGTCAGCGCTGTAGCGACGGGTACCTCCGGCACTTCGTTCGGGCGTCAGAAGGCCGTGGCGCTCGTACAGGCGCAGGGTCTGTTCGCTGATGCCGGACAGTTCGGCGGCGACCGAAATCCCGTAAACCCCGCGGTGAGGCGCGGGCGTGGCCGGCTTTACCGAGCTCGTCTTGTCCGTTGTCCTCAGTCATCGTGTGCGATGCGTCCTGATGTGATCGATGGGAAATGTGTGCCTACCCAAGGTCAACATATGACTGGGGTATTGCACAAGTCCTCTGGCGGTGATATACCAAAATCTGTTGTCGAAGCCATAGATTATTATCCGCTGATGACATTGGGGATCGAGTGACAGGAGCGACGATCATGCTGCTGCATCCTCGCGAGGACGTCGGCAATCACGATGGGTTCGAGGCGCGGTTCGCGACGCCGACAACTTCGGGTGCCGCAGAAGCGCAGCGCATCGGCCGGTTCCGTTTCTACGTCGACGGGCAACGGTGGGAATGGTCGGAGAACGTCGAGCGGCTGCACGGATACGAGCCGGGCACCGTCAACCCCACCACTGACCTCGTGCTCGGCCACACACATCCCGACGACTGGCAAGGGTTCGCCGACGTACTGGACAGAGTGGCGGACGGCGAGACCATCAAGCAGTCGCCATCGCATCATCGACACCGCAGGACGGACGCACTGGGTCGTCGTGGTCGGCGACCGCATTCTCGACGACGCAGGCGACGTCATCGGCACCTCGGGCATCTACGTCGACATCACCGACACCATGGAATCCGACATCTCCACCGCGCTTTCCAAGGTCACGGAAGCGCGCGCCGAAATCGAGCAAGCCAAAGGCTTGATCATGGCCGCTTACGGCATCAGCGCCGATCAAGCCTTCGACATCCTGGTCTGGCGCTCGCAGGAGACCAACGTCAAGGTCCGAAAGCTCGCCCACCGCTTTGTCAACGCGATGGCAGGCGGCCTGCCTGCCGATACGCGCAGACAAGTCGACCGTGCCCTGCTCGACATCTCATAAGCGCCGTGACCGCTGATCAATCGCGCGTACCGTCGAGGTTGGTCAAGCGAGAGGAATCACCATGGCCGATTCCAAGCAGGGCAATTACGACCCGAAGAAGGGTGGCAAGTTCTCCCCGACCACCAAAGCCAAGCCGCCGCCACCCCCGCGGCCGGGCCGCAACAAGGACAAGTAGCCACCGCTCGAACACCTTCAGCTCACCAGGCGGTGCGCCTCATGGCGCCGCAGGTGAGTCGATCGCGGTTGGGATCGACAGGGCGACGATGAGTTCGAGGACCGTCGCAGGGTCGTTGAGACGTTCACCGAACAGTTCACGAAGCTGGGTCATGCGGTACCGCACGGTTTGGGCGTGCACGAACAGGTCCGCCGCTACGGCGTCGCGTTGACCTCGATGCAACAACCAGGATCGCAGGGTCTCGGCAAGTCGTTCGGCGGTGTTGGGACGCAACTGATCCAGCGGTGCGAGCGCCTTGCGGCGGAGATCGTCAGCGGCTTCGCGGTCGGCACCGAGGACGAGTTCGACGAGACGGGTGTCGGTGTCGATCGTGTCCGGTATCGCCGGCAAGGTCGAGTTGGCGAGCCTGCAGGACGCGGTGATAGGACGAATGGGCCTGCGTCCAGACGCGGGCAGGGCCGACGACTGCCCGGCGATCGCGCAGTTCTCGCAACAATCGGGATCGGTTGGGACCGTGCATGTCGCCGATGAGCAAGGCGACGACGGATTCGGATGACTCGATGCCGGGCAGATCATCGCCGAGCGCAAGTGTGGATTGCCCGAATCGGGACACCAGCCCGCGGGTCTGCGCCGACGGAAGCAAGACCGCCGTGAGGGTGTCCGGCGGCTGCCAGTCGGCTCGATCAGCACTTGCCAGCAGCGTCTCGGTGGGCGCCCCGGCGAGGAGGTGCTGGGCGAGCCGGTCGAGATGACGGCTCCTCTCTCGATCCGAGGAAGCCACTTCGTCGGCGTGCCCGGAAACGCTTGCCGCGGAGAGCTCATCGATGAACGCGAACACCAATTCGGCGAACCGGGCGATCATCAGCGGCGGCACGCCGCCGTCGACCGCGGATTCGGACAGCTCACGCCACGCCACGCGCGCCCCGACGCGATAGGCCGACAGCAGCGCGTCCACAGATCGACCTGAGCGCGCCTCACCTCGACCGAGCTCGTAGGCGCCGTCGAGCGCAGGCGACAACGTCGGCCCCGGATCGGAGCCGGTGGAGCGGGCAGCCAGATGAAGAAATGCGCCGAGGGCCATCTGCACCGCGCCCTCGATGCGCTGGCCCATTCGTCCGCTGAACGCGTCCGCGTAGCTGGGCACTTCCACGGTGACGGCCGCCACAGTGTGTTCGGCAACCGCGGGTAGAACGCCCCGCAAAGCGGCCACTACCTGGTCGTTCAGTACCAGGTCGGTGGCGCTTCGGCCGGCCGCGCCTCGTCGCCTCATCCACCAAATCTATTCACTCCGAACAAATTCATATCCGCATTTCACACTCACTGGCCAAGAGTTTATACGCTGAGATGACGGATTGTGGTCGTATGACGACAACAGCACCCAGGGCCACCCCGATGGGCACGCTGCGCAACCGCTTCCTTCAGCTCGCCGAGCGGATCACCACGCCGCTGGTCCCCGCCGACTACCTCGACATCATCGACCCGCTGCGCTCCGGCACCGAGCTGCGCGGCCGGATCGTCGCCGTCCACCCCGAAACTCGCGACGCCGTCAGCCTGGTCATCAAGCCGGGCCGCGGCTGGCGGCCCCACACACCCGGGCAGTACATCCGCATCGGCGTCGACGTCGACGGTGTGCGCCAGTGGCGGGCATACTCGCTGACCTCCGAGACCGATCGGGCCGACGGCTGCATCGCGATCACCGTCAAGGCGATCCCCGACGGCAAGGTCTCCAACCATCTCGTGCAACGGGCCACAGTCGGCACCGTCATCCAACTCGACCACGCCGCAGGCGAATTCACGCTCCCCGCGGCGGCGCCATCAAAGATCCTGTTCCTCACCGCGGGCAGCGGTATCACCCCGGTGATGGGCATGCTCCGCAACATGGCCGAGCACATCGACATCGTGGTCGTGCACAGCGCCCCGACACCCGACGACGTGATCTTCGCGGGCGAACTCCGCATGCTGGCCAGCCAGGGCCGAATTCGCTTGATCGAGAGGCACACTGACACCGACGGCATGCTCGGCACCGCCGAACTCACCGATCTGGTCAGTGACCTCACCGAGCGCGAGACATGGGCATGCGGACCGACTGGCATGCTCGACGCCCTCGAGCAGCACTGGAACGACAACGGCATGCCCGAGCGCCTGCACACCGAACGGTTCCGGCGCAGGCGTGGTCACCGCCGGTGAAGGCGGGACCGTCACCTTCAGCAAGTCCGCGACGGCCGTCGAAACCCCTGGCGACCAAACGCTGCTCGACGCGGGCGAGGCTGCCGGAGTACTGATGCCGTCGGGATGCCGGATGGGCATCTGCTTCGGCTGCGTGGCTCCGCTGCGCCAAGGAGCCGTCCGCGACCTTCGCAACGGCGACATCACCACGGCCGCACCCGGTGACGGCGTCAAGATCCAAACGTGCATATCCGCGGCAGCGGGCACCTGCGACATCGACCTTTAAGGAACTCCAATGACCACTCTGCAACGCCAAGAAAAGAATCCGATCGCCCACCTCAGCTCCGCCGACATCGAGAATCTCGGCCGCGAACTCGACGCGATCCGCCAGCAGGTGCTCGACGACCGCGGCCAGCGGGACGCCGACTACATCCGCAGCGTCATCGACTTCCAGCGCAAGCTCGAACTGGGCAGCCGCGCCGTGCTGCTGTTCTCGCTGTTTCCGCCTGCATGGCTGGCGGGTACGGCCGGGCTCTCGATCGCGAAGATCGTGGAGAACATGGAGATCGGCCACAACGTCATGCACGGCCAGTGGGACTGGATGCGCGACAACAAGATCCACTCCACCACCTGGGAGTGGGACAACGCGTCCCCCTCGGACATGTGGAAGCACTCGCACAACGAGATCCACCACACCTACACCAACGTCGTCGGCAAGGACGAGGACCTCGGGTACGGCATCATGCGCGTCGATGAGGATCAACGGTGGATGCCGTTCTACCTCGCGCAGCCGCTGTGGAACTTCATCAACGCCTGCTTCTTCCAGTACGGCATCGCGGCCTACGACCTCAAGATCGGCAAGTACCTGAAGGGCAAGACCGACAAGGAAGAATTCCGCGTCCAGGCCAAGGGTGTGCTCGCCAAGATCCGCAGGCAGATGACGAAGGACTATGTGCTGCACCCGTTGCTGTCCGGACCGTCAGCCGTCACCACGCTGACCGCGAACATGACGGCGAATCTGGTCCGCAACCTGTGGACGCACTCGGTCATCATGTGCGGACACTTCCCCGAGGGCGTCCAGACCTACGAGAAGAAGTCGATCGACGGCGAGACCCGAGGCGAGTGGTACCTGCGGCAGATGCTCGGGTCGGCCAACATCAGCGGAAGTCGGCTGTTGCACTTCATGACCGGCAACCTGTCCTTCCAGATCGAACACCACCTGTTCCCGGATCTCCCGAGCAACCGCTACCAGGAGATCGCGCCGAAGGTCCAAGACCTCTTCGAGCGCTACGGCCTGACCTACGTCAGCGGTCCGATGGTCAAGCAGGTCGGTTCGGCGTGGAAGAAGGTGTTCCGGCTGTCGCTGCCCAACGACGCCCTGCGCAAAGCAACGGCGGCGGTCAACCCGGTGAACATCGTGGCGCTTGTCTTCCCCTCGGAGTCGATCGAGATCGACGAGGCCGACGCGGCATAGCCGCTGCTCTACCAGTTGCTCGGCGAGTAGTCCTTCAGGAAGCAGCCGTGCAGATCGTCGCCGGACTCCCCGCGCACGATCGGGTCATACACGCGGGCAGCACCGTCGACGAGGTCCAGCGGGGCGTGGAAGCCCTCGTCGGCGAGCCGCAGCTTCGTCGGGTGTGGACGCTCGTCGGTGATCCAGCCCGTGTCGACGGCGGTCATCAGGATGCCGTCGCGCTCCAGCATCTCCGCGGAGCTGGTGCGGGTGAGCATGTTCAGCGCGGCCTTCGCCATGTTGGTGTGCGGATGTCCAGGGCCCTTGTATGCGCGGCTGAACTGCCCCTCCATCGCCGACACGTTCACGACGTACTTGCGCCGGGACGGTGAAGCGGCCATCGCCGGGCGCAGACGGCTCACCAGAATGAACGGCGCGGTCTGGTTGCACAGCTGAACCTCGAGCAATTCCATCGCGTCGACCTCGTGCACGCGTTGCGTCCAACTGTTGACCGACGCCGTATCGGGCAGCAGGCCCCCGGCGTCGATGGCGGTGCCTGCGGCGATCCGGTCCGGCGACGCGCTGCGGGCGGCGAGGGCCAGTTCGGTCACCGCGTGCGGGTCCGGGTGCTCGGCGAGGCTGCCTGCAAGGGCTGCGGGATGGGCGTCGCTCACCCGGTCGAACGTGATGACGTCGGCGAGTTCCGGTGCCGGGGTCCGTTCGGCCTCGACGAGCGCCGCGTACGAGCCGGGGGCTCGGCGCACAGTCTGAGCGGCGTTGTTGATCAGGATGTCCAGCGGCCCCTGCGCGGCGACGGTGTCGGCGAGCGCGACGACCTGTGCGGGATCGCGCAGGTCGATGCCCACGATGCGCAGCCGGTGCAGCCAGTCCGAACTGTCGGGCATCGCGGCAAAGCGGCGCACGGCGTCGTTCGGAAAGCGGGTCGTGATGGTCGTATGGGCCCCGTCGCGGAGCAGTCGCAGCGCGATGTACATGCCGATCTTGGCGCGGCCACCGGTCAGCAGCGCGCTCTTACCGGTCAGGTCGGTGCGGGCGTCGCGCTTGGCGCGGTTGAGTGCGGCGCACTCCGGGCAGAGTTGGTGGTAGAAGGCGTCGACCACTGTGTAGCGGTTCTTGCACATGTAGCAGGCGCGCGACCGCAGCAGCGTGCCCGCGGAGGCGCCCGCCGCAGTCGACACCAGCGGCAGGCCTGCGGTTTCGTCGTCGATGCGGCCTGGTGCGCCGGTGGCGGTAGCGGCGGTGACAGCGTGGTCGGCGGACGACACGGCATCGCGTTTGGCATTGCGGCGGGCCTTCTTGACCGCCTTGAACATGCTCGCGGTGGCCAGACGCACCGCAACGGCATCGGGATGCTCGGGCGGCAACGACTCGACGTCGGCCAGCACCTGCAGGCACAAGTCGAGCTTGTCCGGATCTATCGCGTTCACGCTGGAAGAATACGGGGCTGCACTAAGGAACCTCTTGTCCGGGACAGGGAGCGATGGCGACGTCAGACACCGTTTTGCAGGAGATGGTCGACGAGTTTGCGCTGCGAAAGCTGGTCCATGCTTACTGCCGCGCCGTGGACCGCGGTGATACCGAGCGGCTGCGGGACCTCTATCACCACGATGCTATGGACGCCCACGGCGGATTCTCGGCAGGCACGGCCGACCAGTTCCTCTCCGAGCTCGCCGCCGCGCGGCCCTACATCCGGTCGATGCAGCACAACATCACCACGGTGAACTTCGCGATCACCGGCGACGCGGCGGAAGGCGAGATCTACACGATCGCGGTTCACACGCTCGTCGGGAAGGGTCGGGACGTCGATCTGATCGTCGGCGGGCGATATCTCGACAAGTACGAGAAGCGCGACGACACCTGGAGGATCAGCAAGCGAACCATCGTCACCGACTGGGCGCAGGTGCGTGACCCATCCGCGATGGACCTGAGCCACCCGATCACGAAGGACACTCTCAAGGGCACCCTGGACGCAAGCGATCCGTCCTTCGAGTTCTTTTCGTTGTTCGGTTAAGCCTCACAATGCTGAGCGACCGCTTAGCATCGGGTCCATGCCGGAAACGATCACGCATCCGGCGATCTGCCGAATCTGCTCTGCGCACTGCGGCGTGATCGCCACCGTCACCGACGGGAGGCTGACCAAGGTCACCGGCGATCCCGGACAACCCGATGTTCAAGGGTTACACCTGCGCCAAGGGACGGGCACTGCCTGCGATCCACAACAACCCGGAGCGCCTGCTGAGCAGCCAGAAGCGCGGCGCCGACGGCACGTTCGCGCGCATCGAGGCGCAGCAGGCGATGGACGAGATCGCGGCGAAACTGACCTCGTTGATCGCCGAGCACGGGCCGCGCTCGGTGGCGCTGTATCTGGGCACCAACGGTCTGCCGTATCCGGCGTCGGCCCTGATGGGCAACGCGTTCATCCGCGCCATCGAATCGCCGATGTTCTTCACCGCCAACACGATCGACCAACCCGGTAAGCAGATCGCGCTGGCCGCACACGGGCACTGGCTTGGCGGTGACCTCAGCTTCGACGATGCCGACAGCTGGCTGCTGGTCGGGACGAATCCGGTGGTGTCCAAGGCGATTGGCATTCCCGGCCAGAATCCCGCACAGCACCTGAAGGCCGCTGTCGCGCGAGGAATGAAGCTGATCGTGGTGGATCCGCGACGGTCGCAGACCGCGGCGCGGGCCGCAATCCACATCCAGCCGCGGCCGGGCGAAGACGTCTCGATCCTGGCGGCCTTCATCAACCTGATCATCACCGAGGGGCTGTGCGACACGCAGTTCCTCGCCGAGAACGTCGACGGTTTCGACACACTCGCTGCGGCGGTGTCCCCCTTCACCCCGGAGTACGCCGCAGAGCGGGCCGACGTTCCGGTAGAGCAGATCATCGATGCTGCACGGCTTTTCGCGACGCACGGCACGCGTGGTGGGATGGTCAACGCGGGCACGGGTCCCAACATGGGCCGCGACGGCAGCCTGCTCGAGTATCTGTGCATGTGTCTCACCACCGTCTGCGGACGGTGGGCGCGGGCCGGGGAGAAGGTGCTGCGCCCGAACACCTTGCTTCCGGCGTTCACCGCCAAGGCCCAAGCGCACGCACCCTACGAGGGGTGGGGCTACGGCGAGAGGCTGCGGGTTCGAGGGCTCACCGACACCGTCGCCGGAATGCCAACGGCCGCACTGGCTGACGAGATCCTGCTCGAGGGTGAAGGCCAGGTGCGGGCGTTGATCTGCGTCGGCGGGAACCCGATGGCAGCGTGGCCCGACCAGCGCAAGACGGAGCAGGCGTTGGAAAGCCTCGAACTGCTTGTCACGCTGGACACTGAGATGTCGGGCACATCGCGGATGGCCGACTACGTCATCGCGCCGATGATGCAGATGGAAACACCGGCGATGACAGCAGGCAGCGAACTGATCAAGTACTACACCAGCGGCACCGGCATTCCCGGCGCCGTATGCGCAGTACGCCCCGCGGCTGATCGATCCGCCCGAGGGTTCGGATCTCACCGAGGAATGGCAGTTCTTCCTCGGCCTGGCCAAGCGGATGGACCTGGAGCTGTGGTTCGTCAACTTCTTCGGAAGTGGCGGAGGCAGATTCATGGAATCGGCGCCGATCGTGGTGCAGCTCAACGGTGACTCCGAACTCACCACCGAGGAACTGTTCGAGCAGATGTGCTCGACGTCGCGCATTCCGCTCGACGAGGTACGCAGCCATCCGCACGGCAAGATCTTCGACGTCGACGCGGTGGTCGCAGCAGCGTGACGCCGACTGCACGGCGCGCCTGGACGTCGGCAACGAAGTCCTGTTGTCCGGGTTGGCCGAGATCCTGGCCGAGGACTTCCGGACCGCGCAGAACGACACCGAGTTCCCGATGCGGCTGATCCCGCGTCGGCATCCGAACTTCATGAACTCCTCGGGCATCACCTTGTCGGCGCTGAACCGCGGAAAGCCCTACAACCCGGCGTACGTGCATCCCGAGCACGCTGGCGTCGTTGGGTCTGGAGTCGGGTGCGGCGGTGACGGTGGAGTCGCGGCACGACCGCATCCCGTGCGTGGTGGAGGCCGACGACAGCATGCGCCGCGACGTCATATCCATGCACCACGCCTTCGGCGGGTTCCCCACCGGCGACCGGGACTATCGCGACCACGGCAGCAATGTCGGCAGGCTCGTGCCGACCGACGCCGAATACGACCCGATCACCGGTATGCCGCGACAGGCCAACATCCCGGTCCGAATCGTCGTCGGCTGAGTTCGCGCTGGGCGTGCCGATCAAAACCAAGTAGTCGGGGCCCGCAGGTAGCCGATTTCCAGGTAGTCCACTACGGGGTCGATCGACGGTTGCCGGCCTGATGATCGCATTGACACGTGCCACGGGCTCAGCCCTGCACCTATCTGGAGTCGATATGAAGCGATCTGTTTGCCCGACAGTGGGCATGGCCAGTCTGGCGATTGCAGGGGCGGGCCTGTTCGCGGCGTTGTCCGACGATTCGCCATCGACGACCGCCGACGTCGAGTTGGTGTCGTTCGAGTCGCTGATGGTTCCGCAGTCGCCTGCTCCACAGAACGAGTGGTGGCTCATGGCCGGAGAAGTCGGCGGCCAGATCGGGTCCGGCGCCGCGCGGGTCCCGACTGCCTTGGCGTCGGTGTCCGTCTCTGCACCGATCCGTCCGATCGTGGGTCCTGGCGGCTGGTTGATCGGCAACGGCCTCAACGCGCCAGAAGACTGTTCCGGGTCGGAGTGCAACGGCGGCGACGGCGGACTGCTTTTCGGCAACGGCGGCAACGGGGCCAACGGTGGAAGCGGCGGCAACGCCGGTCTGTTCGGCGGTAACGGTGCAATGGGGCCAACGCCGTCATTGCCGGCAAGGCGGGAGGGAACGGCGGAAACGCCGGCCTGTTCGGCGACGGCGGAAAGGCGGAAACGGCGCCGCTGGCGGCAACGGGCTGTCCGCGACCACTCCTGGCGGCACCGGCGACGCCGGTCAAAACGGCGGCGCCGGTGGGCGCGGCGGAAACGGCGGACTGCTTATCGGCAACGGCGGCGCAGGCGGCAACGGCGCGCTGGGAGGTGTGGGCGGCAACGGCGCTAAGGGCGCGGACCGGGGTACTGCGATGGTCCCTGGCGGTGCGGGCGAAACCGGCGGTGCGGGCGGATCAGGCGGCGCGGGCGGCAACGGCGGGGCCGCCGGTGCGGGCGGGTCGTCGGGATTGTTCTCGGGCACGGCAGGTGCCAGCGGCACCCAGGGCAACGGCGGGGCAGGCGGCAAGGGCGCGACCGGCGGCCGGGGCGGCAACGGCGCCGACGGAGCCGAACGGCTGACCCCTACGACGCCCGGCGCCAAGGGCGAAGACGGCATGGCCGGCGGCGGGGGCGGTGATGGTGGCGTCGGCGGAAGCGGCGGTGCCGGTGGAACGGGGGCGGTCAACGGTGCCACGGGAGCCAACGGCGACGGAGGCGTGGGCGGAAACGGAGGCGCAGGCGGCGACGGCGGCAACGGCGCAACCGGCGGCACCAAGGAGAACGGCAGACGGCGACGTGGGCGGCGACGGAGGTCGCAGCGGCGCGGGCGGAGCGCGCGGACTCGGCGGTGATCCGGGTACAGGCGGAACCCCCGGCACGGGTGTCGCAGGCGGCGACGGCACGGCTGGACCGGAGGGCGACGGCGGCGACGGCGGCGACGGCGGCGCCGCTGCGGGCAACAGTCTTGTATGGCGGCGATGGTGGCGCGGGCGGTTACAGCGAGACCGGAAACGGCGGCAGAGGCGGCGACGGCGGCGACGTGGATCCCACGTTCGCATCGCCCAAGCTTCGCCGGGAATGGCGGCAAGGGCGGCGGAAGCGGAAGCGGCCAGGGCGGTGAGGGCGGCACGGGCGGCAGGGCGTTCGGCTACGGAGCGGCCAGCGGCGACGGCGGGGCGGGCGGCGACAGCAGGAGCGGCGACGGTGGGCGTGGCGGCGACGGGGGCACAGCGATGGCTCCTATGGCTCCGGCGGTGATGGCGGTACCGGCGGCAGCAGTCAGACCGGCAACGGCGGACGGGGCGGCGACGGCGGAAACGGCAAGGGTTACTCGGAGATGCGCTACGGAGGCTGGGGTGGCGCCGGAGGACGGAGCGAATCCGGTCATCGGCGGACGTGGCGGCGACGGCGGTGACGCCACCGGCGACAGTCGAGTCCAGGGGCGGCCGCGGTGGCACGGGCGGAAGCACAGCGACCGGAACCCCGGGCGGAGGCGGCGACGGCGGAACCCCGGGTGGCGCCCCGGGCGCAGGCGGCGGCGTCAGCCCCTGAGCCCGGATCCGCGGCAGGAAACGGTGTGACCAGGAGTTGACTC
>CAWHIZ010000035.1:0-180709 GCA_963829405.1 uncultured Actinomycetota bacterium | reverse complement strand
CGGGCGTCGACAGGATGTTCTTCAACATGAGCGTCTCGTCGGACTACCTGACGGCGACGTCCATCGTCTGCGCGGTAGCGCTCGAGGCCGCACCCGTCGAGGTCATCGTGAACATGTCGCAGATGACCGTGTCACAGATGACGCTGACGAGTACATCGGAATCCAACCAGCACCGGCTGCACTGGCTTGCCGAACACATCATGAACTGGTCGGGTGTGCCGGTGGTACACGTTCGGCCAACGGTGTTCATGGAGAACCCGCTGCTCACCGTGCTTGCCGCCGACTCGATCCGCGACCGCGACGCGCTGGTGCTCCCGTTCGGGGACGGGCGGACGTCGCCGATCGCCGCCGCCGACGTCGCCCGCGTGGTGGCGACGGTGTTGCGCGACCCCGCAGGCCGGATCGGCTCGGTCTACGAGCTGACCGGGCCGGAGGTCCTCGATGCCGACGGTATTGCCGAGCAGTACTCCCGTGCGCTGGGTCGACCGGTGACCGCGCAGGACCTGCCCCTCGACGAGTGGGCGGAGACGGTGCTGAAACCGATCGGTTTGCCGCCCCACGTCGCGCAGCACATCGCCACGATGGCGCGACTGCACCGAGAGGGTCGCTACGACCGCAGCACCGACGACGTCGTGTCGGTCACCGGAACCCCGGGGCAAACGGTGGAGCAGTACGTGGCCGCGCACGCAGGCGTGTTTAGCTGACCGGCGTGGACCGCACTACATTCGACCGTCTCTTCGACATGTCCGACCGCACCGTCATCGTGACGGGCGGCACCCGCGGAATCGGCCTGGCCCTGGCGGAGGGTTTCGCCCTCGCCGGCGCGCGCGTCGTCGTGGCTAGTCGCAAACCCGACGCCTGCGAAGAAGCCGCAGCGCATCTGCGCGACCTCGGTGGCCATGCCATCGGGGTGCCGACCCATCTTGGCGAGGTCGAGGATCTGGGCGCGCTCGTCTCGCGCACCGTCGACGAGTACGGCGGCGTCGACGTCGTCGTGAACAACGCCGCGAACCCGTTGGCGCAACCGTTCGGGTCGATGACCGCCGACGCGTTGACGAAGTCGTACGAGGTGAACCTCCGCGGCCCGGTTCTCCTTGTGCAGGAGGCACTTCCGCATCTGACGGCCAGCGAGCACGCCGCGGTGTTGAACGTGGTGTCCGTCGGCGCGTTCATCTTCTCGCCGATGTTGTCGATCTACTCGTCGATGAAGGCGGCGATGATGTCGTTCACCCGGTCGATGGCAGCGGAGTTCGCGCACCACGGCATTCGCGTCAACGCGATCGCGCCAGGCCCGGTCGACACGTACATGATGCAGCAGAACCCCAAGGAAGCCGTCGACGCGATGGTCGGCGGCACGTTGATGAGACGGATCGCCACGCCCGACGAGATGGTCGGTCCCGCGCTGCTGTTGTGTTCGGACGCAGGCAGTTACATGACCGGCACGGTCGTCATCGCTGACGGCGGCGGAACTCCTCGCTGAAGCGGGCGACGGCCCCGCCGCTGGACGCCAGTATCTGGCTGCGGTTCTCCACATGCAGCGCCGCCTCGAGGCTCGTCGCCGCCAAGTTGGCCCACAGCACCTGCTTGGTCGACTCGAGGCCGAATTCGCCATACCCGCAGAGGGTTTCGGCCACCGCGAGTGCGTCGTCGAGCACAGAACCGTCTTTCGAAAGACGGGTGACCAGTCCGAGCCGGAGCGCCTCGGAAGCATCGATGACCCGTGCGGTCAGGATCATGTCGAACGCGGGTCCGGCGCCGATGATGCGCGGCAGCGTGTAGCTCACGCCGATGTCGCAGCCACCGAGTCCGAGCTTGATGAACTGCGTGCAGAACCGCGCGGACTCGCTCGCGATCCGGATGTCGCAGGCCGCAGCGATACCGAGGCCGCCGCCGTACGCAGGCCCGTTGACGGCTGCGATCACCGGCTGACGCAAGCGGTGGATCCGGGTGGTCAGGTCGGCGATGCGTTCCTGCCATCGCATACCCGACCGCGGAAACTCCAGGCCAGAACTCGCATCCGGCGGTTTCGGATCGGTCAGGTCGAGACCCGAGCAGAAGCCTCGCCCGGCACCGGTGAGCACGACGACCCGGCAGTCCGGACTCGCCGCGATCTCGTCTATGGCTCCATGCAGCGACTCGACCAGATCGGGGGACAACGCGTTGAGCTTCTCGGGCCGGTTCAAGGTGACGACCACGATCTCGGGCCGCGGGTACGTCAGATCCAGGTGTGGCATAGGCCACACGTTATTACGTTGATGGGCAGGCTATGTCGACATACACCGTGGATCCGGGGTGCACGGCTGTGACAGAGCACTCCGAGAGCGATCTGTTCACCGCCCCGTTGATCGCCACGGTGTAGCCGTCGGCCTCCAGGCTCTTCACCGTGTCGGCTGCCGATCCGACGCCGCTTGGCGCGGCGCCGGCGTCTGCCGCGAATCCCAACGCGCCCAACGCCAGAACGCTGGCTGCGACTGCTGAAATTGCAAACTTCACGTATGTGAGAACGCCGGCGAGCCCTCAGGTATTTCTCAGGTGAAGGGGTCGGGGTCGCGGACGTAGGTCTTGACCGACTGCACCGTGTAGATCCTCAGCTGGTGCTGCGCCACCCGTTGACGCCGATGGTGATCATCCGCAGCTGTTTGACGGCGACGCGCTTGATCTCGTCCAGCGCCGTCTGATCGGTGGCATCCTCGATGGCTTCGGCGATGACGATCATCGCGTTGACGAACAACGTGGCCAGGATGTTGAGATCCTCACTGCTCCACTCGTTCAGATCGGGGAACCGGGCGAGGTCGATGGCGAGCTCCGAGGTGATGAGCCGGATCTCGGTGCGGATCGCGTAGCGCAGCACGCTGAGGCCACTCGACCGTTCCCGTCCGATGAATATCCAGTGCTCGCGCCGCGTGTTCACCCCCGCGAGAAGGATGTCGACCGAGGACTCGATGACTCGGTTGGGGTCGAGCTTGCCCGCGCGGGCACCGCGCAACATATCGCGAAGGGAACGGAAGGACTCGTCGATCAGGACGAGGCCGAGGGCCTCCATCGACTCGAAATGCCGGTAGAACGCGGCAGGTGCGATCCCGGTCGCGCGAGTGACCTCTCGAAGGCTCAGCGCGCTGAAGCTGCGGTCCTCGAGAAGGGCCAGTGATGCGGCGATGATTGCCCGGCGGGTTGCCTCCTTGCGCTCCTCGCGCGAGGGCGTGTCCCGCGAACGGGACCGGCCTGACCTGCTCGCATGTGAGCTAGGCGAACGACTGTTCACTCTGTGAAACCTACCACAATCAGGGGTTATTCTATTGACGTAGGCCACTGTACTCGCGCACGGTGTACACATGTTCACTGAAACTTTGACACGCCGAGCGCGACGGTCGCCCCTTCTGGAGCTGCTGACCGGCCCCCACGGCGTCGACCGATACACCGAGCTAGTCGACCGGACTTGGACCACTGGCGAGGCCCGCGCGAAGGTCGTCGCGGTGCGCCGCCAGACGCCCCGCAGCGTGACGCTCGTCCTGGAACCGAACCAAGCGTTCACCGGATTCCTGGCCGGCCAGCACATCAACCTCACCGTCGAGATCAACGGGCGCCGCCGCACCCGCTGCTACTCGCCCGCCAGCGCGCAAGACGCGACGCACATCGAGCTGACCATCGGCCGCCACGACGGCGGGCTGGTGTCCACCTATCTGTGCGACAACGCGCGGCCTGGAATGGTCCTCGGCCTCGACTCGGTTGGTGGCGACTTCACCCTGCCGGCCGAGCGGCCAACACGCATCCTGTTCGTGTCCGGCGGCAGCGGTATCACCCCGGTGATGTCGATGGTGCGCACGATGCGCGACGAAGGTTCCGATCGCGAGATCGCCTTCATCCACTACGCGCGTAACGCCGAAGAAGCCTGCTACGCCGACGAACTTGCGGCGATGCCAGGAGTGCGCGTGCTGCACGGCTACACCCGTGAAGGCGCAGGCGACCTGACCGGCTACTTCGATGCCGACCATCTGGCCGCGGCGATGCCCGAGCCCGAAGCCGTCTACGTCTGCGGTCCGCCCGCACTGGTGGACGCCGTCCGCGCACACTGTCCCGACGCGCGGTTCGAGAGCTTCGTCCCGCCCACGTTCAGTGCTCCTGTCGAATCCACCGGCGGCCGAGTCTCGTTCACCGACAGCGGTGTCGAGGCCACCGACGACGGCCAACCGTTGCTGGTGCAGGCGGAGAACGCAGGACTCACACCAGAAAGCGGATGCCGGATGGGCATCTGCCACAGCTGCACCCGCCGCAAGACCAGCGGGACAGTACGCAATCTGATCACCGGAACGGTATCCACCGCCGAGGAAGAGGACGTGCAGATCTGCGTGTCCGCTCCCGTCGGCGACGTCGAGATCGCCCTCTAGGTAAGGAGAATCATGACTACACCGACCATCACCCCACAAAAGACCCTGCAGAAGACCGTCGCAGGCAAGACCGTCACCCTGACCCCCGAGCAGGCCGAGGCGTTCGGGCGCGAGCTCGACGCACTCAAGGAGCGCGTGGTCGCCGACCTCGGCGAGCGCGACGTCGACTACATCCGGCGGATCATCAAGGCCCAGCGCGGGCTCGAGGTCGCAGGCCGAGCGATGCTCTTCGGCGGAATCTTCCCGCCGTTCTGGCTAGCGGGCACCGCGATGCTGGGAATCGCGAAGATCCTCGACAACATGGAGATCGGCCACAACATCATGCACGGCCAGTACGACTGGACCGGCGACCCTGCGCTGGCGAGCAAGAAGTTCGAATGGGACACCGCGTGCCCGGCCGACCAGTGGCGCCACTCGCACAACTACATGCACCACACGTACACCAACATCGTCGGAATGGACCGCGACGTCGGCTACGGCATCCTGCGAATGAGCAAGGATCAACGGTGGAGCCCGTACTTCCTCGGCAACCCGGTCTATGCCTTCCTGCTGATGGTGCTCTTCCAGTACGGAGTCGCACTGCACGAGCTGGAGACCGAACGGATCCGATCGGGCGAGATCACCGTCGCTGAGAAGCGCGACGTCCTCAATGCGATCTGGCGCAAGACCAAGAATCAGACGTTGAAGGACTATGTGGCCTTCCCGCTGCTGGCAGGACCGTTCGCCCCGTGGGTGTTCGCGGGCAACATGACCGCGAACCTGATGCGCAACGTCTGGTCCTACATGATCATCTTCTGCGGCCACTTCCCCGAAGACGTCCAGGAGTTCTCGATCGAGGAGACGAAGGCCGAGACCCGCGGCGGATGGTATTTCCGCCAGATCCTCGGATCGGCGAACCTCACCGGCGGCAAGCTCTTTCACATCCTGAGCGGCAACCTGTCGTTCCAGATCGAGCACCACCTGTTTCCCGACGTCCCCGCCCATCGGCACGCCGAGATCGCGCCCGAGGTGCAGGAGATCTGCCAGCGCTACGGCATCCCCTACAACAAGGGGTCGCTGCCCAAGCAGTTCGGCACCGTGGTGCGCAAGATCGTCAGGCTCGCGCTGCCCTAGTTCACCGCGAAACGACATTCCAGCAGGCGCTCACTCGAAAAACGTCTGCTGGAATGTCGTTTCGGCGCGGCTGTCGCCGGCGCTGCCGTGAGTTTTAGTCTTCTCGGCCTGGGTTGCGCGTGATCCAATCACCGACATGGGCGACTTTAATCCCGGCATGCAGAAGGCGAGCTTCGCCGATATCGACAGCGATGTACACGGGCTGATCTCCAAGCGCACCGCCTCGCTCGACGGCGTATCGGTGACGCAGGTGACTTTCGACAAGGGTGCGCGATGGTCGAGCGACCTGAAGGAGTACGCGGGCACCGACCTGTGCGAGCTACCGCACGTCGCCGTTGTGACCAACGGTGCACTCGGCGTGCGGATGACCGACGGCTCCGAGGAGGTCTTCTCTGCCGGTGACGTGATGTTGCTTCCGCCGGGCCATGACGCGTGGTCCGTCGGAGACGAGGCATGTACGTTCGTCGAATTCTCCCGCGGCGGCGACTACTACAGCGGCTAACGCTGACAGTTGGGGCACCAGAAGGTGACCCGGTCACCGCTCCAGTCCGACTCGATGGGCGTGCCGCACCGTCTGCACGGCTCATCGGCGCGTCCGTACACCCAGACCTGTCGTCCGCGCCTGGTATCGCCTGTGGTGGTGCGGTTGGAGCGGGACCGATTCAGCCACAACATGTCTCGCGCCCGCTGAGTCAATCGCAAAGGGTCCTTCAGAGAACCCACCGGTGTCGTCGGCAGATGCCCGAACACAAAGCACAGTTCGTTGCTGTACACGTTCCCGACACCCGCCATCACCCTCTGGTCCAGCAGCGCCTCCGACAGCGGCCGGTCCGGATCGGCGACCAGATTCGCAACCGCGATGTGCGGGTCCCAGTCGGGGCCGAGCAGGTCGGGGCCCAGGTGGGCGACCGCGTCCTCGTCGTTGGTGCGCTCGAGGATCTCCAGCACGCCGAGGTCGATGCCCGCGGCCTGAACGTCGCCGGCCTCCAGGATGATGCGAATGCGATGTCCCGCGCGGCTGGGTCTCGCAGCGCTGCCGATCCGCCAGCTTCCGTCCATCTTCAGATGCGAGTGGATGCTCGCCGCGCCGACGCGGATGAAGAGATGCTTTCCGCGGCTGACGACCTCGTCGACCCGCTCCCCGGTGAGGTCGACGGTGGCGTAGCGGGGCACGCGAACATCGCAGCGCGTCAACGTCTTTCCCTCCAACGCCTCGCGCAGCCTGATGGCAGTGTGGAAGACGGTGTCACCTTCTGGCATCGCTATCCCGCCATCCGCAGCGAGACGTCCCACAGCCGTTCGGCATTGGCCGCATCGACGGCGTAGCGCGCGACGCCGCCGGTCCCCGGTGCCCCGCGCCGGTCGACGACCCGCGCTTGCGTGCAGTCCTCGAAGTAGCGGCCGCCGATTCCGGCAAGCAGCGGTGAGGCCGCAAGCAGCACCGAGGTCGCCGCACCCTGCTCAACGGTCTTGAGCGTGAGCTGTTTCGCTGCCGAGGCGACGTGTCCGGCGTCGACGTGGCGGCCGAGTGCGGTGTCGAAGATGGCTCCGGGCATCAGCGCGTTGGATGTGATGCCGTCGTCGGCCCAGCGCCGCGTCGCCTCGACCGCGAACAGCACATTGGCGGTCTTGGACTGTCCGTACGCGGCGAACGGGTTGTAGTCGCGGAACGCGAAGTCGATGTCGTCGAACACCACCGGTGAGCGTAGGTGCCCACCCGAACTCACCGAAACGACACGGGCATCGCCTGCGGCGGCGAGCGCCTCGTGCAGTCCGACCGTGAGCGCGAAGTGGCCGAGATGGTTGGTGGCGAACTGCATCTCGTGCCCGCTCGGCGATATGGTCAGCTCGGGCACCGCCATCACGCCTGCGTTGTTCACCAGGATGTCGAGCGGTCCGGTCCATGCCCGGACGAAGGCGGCGACGCTGGACAGATCACTCAGGTCAACGGCGCCGACGGTGACAGCACCGTTGCCGGTGCTTTCGCGAATCCCGTCTGCGACGCGGTCACCGGACGATGTGTCGCGCACGGCCAGCGTGACCGATGCGCCCGCAGCGGCCAGCGCCCGCGCGGTCTCGACGCCGATGCCTGACGAGGCGCCTGTGACGATCGCCGACTTACCCGAAAGGTCGACACCCGCGATGACGTCGGCCGCCGTCGATTCGAATCCGAAGGGTGTCGTCACGACGTCACTCATGGCGACCGCCCGCGGTGAGCGATGGCCTGTTCGGCCTGGCGGGCGATGCGACCGACAAGTGCTGCGGCGCTGTCCTGTTCGGAGATCAGGTCGAGCGCCTCACCTGCCCAGACGGGGAGGTAGTCGAGGTCGCCGCGGCCGAGACCCTCGCGGTATGCCGCCTTCGCCGCATCGTCGATATCGGCCTCGCGGCCCTGGAACGCGTCGGTCACCTTGTTGCGCAGCGTCCGCGCCGGGTATCGGGCAGGCCACGGCGAATCGCGGACCACGTCCAGCGCTCGCCCCTGCGTCGTGTCCTCGGCGCCCGCGGAGACCATGGCCTTGGCCTCTTTCGCGGTGATCAGTGCTTCGTGCGTGGCTTCGAACCGGGTGCCGATGACCGCTCCCGCGGCGCCGAGCACGAGAGCGGCGGCCAACCCGCGGCCGTCGCCGATGCCGCCTGCGGCCAGCACCGGCACAGGCCCCGCGATGTCGACGACCGCAGGCACGAATGGCAGGGTCGCGCGGCCGCCGCCGTGACCGCCCGCCTCGGACCCCTGTGCCACCACGACGTCGGCCCCCACGTCAAGCGCGCGACGGGCCTCTGCCAGGTTGGTGACCTGGACGATGAGCGGGATGCCCGCCGCCCGGATCGTGTCGGCGAACGGGGCGGGGTCGCCGAACGACAGCATGATCGTCGCGGGGGACTGCGCTATCGCGGCGTCGACGACCGTCGCGTCGATGGCCCAGGACAGAAAGCCGATACCCCAGGGCTTTCGCGTGCCTCGCCCGCGCCAGGTCGCACTCCCGTGCGAGCCAGTTCAGGTCGCCTGCGCCTGCGCCGATCACGCCCAGGCCGCCGCCGTCCGAAACCGCGGCTGCAAGGACGCCGCCCGCGACACCACCCATCGGCGCGAGCACCACTGGATGGTCGATACCGAACTTGTCGGTCAACGCTGTGCGCAACCCCATGTTGAGCACTCTAGGAAGCCGAGTGATCAGCGCAGTCGCAGACCCCGCGGGGTGCGGGCGAAACCGGCGTTGGTCAGCGCGGCGACGACGGCCACCTGCCCGCCGTCGGCGTCCGGTGCCAGGACCGGTTCGCCGTTGATCTTCTCTACGACCAGGGACTGCACACGACCCGCACCGACCAGATCGGCGAGTGCAGCGGCCGCTGCATGGTGGGCTTCCGGATCGGCGGTGAAGCTGAGCAGCGTGCGGCCGCCTCGCTCGAGGAACCAAGCGAGTTCACCGTCGACGAGCGCCACCAGCGCGCCCGCTTTGCGGCCGGGGCGGTGGGCGCCCTCTGGCCACGGCAGTGCGGCGCCGTACGGGTTGGCGGGGTCGGCGGCGGCGAGAACCACGGTCTGGTAATCCCTGCGCTCCGGTTCGACGCTGTCGAGATACGACCGCAGCCGATCCACGGTCGATGCGACCGCGAACTGCGCGCCGCCGAGTGACTCGACGAAATACCCGCGTTGGCATCTGCCGGCATCCTCGAACGCGCTCAGCACCTTGTAGAGCATGGAGAATCCGCCGGGGATGCCCTCGCCCGCGACCGCACCCTTGGTCAGCACCCCGTGCCGGTTGAGCAGAAGCTCGGCCTGAAAGTGTGCCCGCACAGTCGAATCGAGCTCGGCGGCAGGCAGCGCGGACCACCGGCCCGCGACGGTGGGATCGGAGGCGCGGGTCTGCGCGTGGGCGACGCTGTAGCGGCTCAGCCGCGGCGCCCGCCGGGACCCTTGGCGGTGCGCGGGCCGCCCCGATCGGCGCCCGGTGCCGCCGAGCAACGCGCGCACCGGTGCGAACGTGTCGCCGGTTATCCACCCGGCCCAGATCAGTTCCCACAGAGCCTTTTTGAACTCTTCGGTCTTGTCACCGGCGAGCTGGCGGAAGAAGTAGCCTCCGCCGCCGCCGAGGGTCTCCATGATCGCGCGGTGGGTGTCGGTGAAGTCGATCTCGGTCGGTTGGGTCAGCGTCAGCGGCGCGGATTCGGCCGGGTGGAACGCGATCCAGCCGTCACCGCTGCCGATCGGACCCGCACCCGACCATGTCACCTCTCCCGAGGCGAGCAGCTCATCGAGCATCGCGGGCTGGTAGTCGCGGACTCGAGCGGCGAACACCAGCGGTTCGGCCGCCGATGCCGGTATCGGCACCCCGGCCAGCTGGTCGACCACCGATGCGAGCCCGTCGATGCCGGAGGCCCGCTCGAGTCCGACCTGCTGCCACGCGGGAAGGAACCGCGCAAAGGCCGTGGTGCTGACCGGCTCGACCTGCGCCCGAAGCGCAGCCAGCGACCGCCGCCGCAGGATCTTCAGCACATTGGCGTCGCACCACTGGTCGCCGGCCTCCGTGGTATCGGTGAACTCGCCGCGCACCAGCTTGCCGTCGATCGCCATGCGGCCCAGCACATCCGCCGTGACACGCTGCCCCAGTCCGAATCGTGTCGCGGCCTCACTCGTGGTGAACGGGGCGCGAGTGCGGGCGTATCGGCCGAGCAGTTCGCCGAGCGGATCGTCGACGCCTTCGGTGAATGTCAGGGGCACCCCGACCGGCACGGCGACACCGACGCCGTCGCGCAGCAGGCCGATGTCCTCGATGGCCACCCACCACGTCTGCCCGGCGAACGACACCGTGAGTGCGCGCTTGCTCTCGCGCAGCCCCTCCAGCCAGCCGCCGACATCGTCTGCCGTGCACCGCTCGACGACTTCGGCCTCGGTCAGGGGGCCGAGCATTCGCAGCAGGTCGGCGACCGCCTCGGCGTCACGGGCCGCGCGATCCTCGCTGAGGTGCTGCAATTGCGCTGCGGTGCTTGCGATCACCTGCGGGTCGAGCAGCTCACGCAGCTCGACGCGGCCCAGCAGTTCGGCCAGCAGCATGCTGTCGAGCGACAGCGCCGCGGCGCGACGTTCGGCCAGCGGGCTGTCGCCCTCGTACATGAACGCCCCGACATAGCCGAACAAGAGCGAGGCGGCGAACGGCGACGGCGTCTGGGTCTCGACCTCGACCAGCCGCAGTCTGCGCTGCGCGATCCGATGCATCAGCTCGGTGAGAGTCGGCACGTCGTAGACGTCCTGCAGGCACTCGCGCACGGTCTCGAGCACGATCGGGAAGTCGGGGTACTTACGGGCCACGTCGAGAAGCTGCGCGGCGCGCTGCCGCTGATGCCAGAGCGGCGACCGCTTTCCCGGATGCCTGCGCGGCAACAACAGGGCGCGCGCCGCGCATTCGCGGAACCGGGAGGCGAACAACGACGAACCGCCCACCTCGGCGGTGACGATCGGTTCGATCTCGTCGGCGTCGAAGACGAACAGCTCGGCGCCCGGTGGCACGTCCTCGGTGTCCGGCAGCCGGACGATGATGCCGTCGTCGGATGCGGTCGGTTTCTCGTCGATGCCGTAGCGCTCGCGCAGCCGTCGCGACACCGCGAGCGCCAGTGGTCCGTGCACCCGAAGTCCGTAGGGGGAGTGCAGGATCACCCGCCAGTCGCCGAGCTCGTCGCGGAATCTCTCCACCACCAAGGTGGCGTCCGTCGGCACGGTGCCGGTGGCCTGCCGCTGATCGGTCAGCAGCTGCCACAGGTTGTCGGTCGCGTAGTCGTTGAAACCCATTGCCGCACAACGTTCGGCGAAGTCATCCCGGCCCAAGCCGGACAGCTCACCGGTGAAGGCGCCGATCGCCGCGCCGAGCTCGGCGGGCCTGCCGACACCGTCGCCGCGCCAGAACGGCAGCCGCGCGGGTTCACCAGGCGCAGGGATGACCAACACCCTGTCATGGGTGATCTCGGTGATCCGCCAGCTGGTGGCGCCGAGTGAGATGACATCGCCCGGCCGTGATTCGTAGACCATCTCCTCATCGAGTTCGCCTACCCGCGAGGGCTTTTCGGACTCGGCACTGGATGCCAGGTAGACGGTGAACAGTCCGCGGTCGGGGATCGCCCCGCCTGAGGTCACCGCCAGCCGCTGCGCACCCGGCCTCGCGGTGAGCGTGCCTGCGTCGCGGTCGTACACAAGTCGAGGACGCAGCTCGGCGAATTCGGTCGACGGATACTTGCCGGACAACAGGTCGAGCGTCGCCTCGAATGCGCTGCGGGGCAGGGTGGCGAACGGGGCGCTGCGCCGTACCGCCTCGAACCAGAGGTCGGCGTCCAGCGGCTCGAGCGCGCAGGCGGCCACCGTGTGCTGGGCAAGCACGTCGAGCGGGTTCGCAGGCACCCGCATCGTCTCGATCTCGCCGGACAGCATCCGCCGCACCGTCACCGCGCAGCCGATCAGGTCGGTGCGGTGTTTCGGGAACAGCACACCCTGGCTGATCTCGCCCACCTGGTGGCCCGCGCGGCCGACGCGCTGCAGCCCGCTGGCCACCGACGGCGGCGTCTCCACCTGGATCACCAGGTCGACCGCGCCCATGTCGATCCCCAACTCCAGGCTGGAGGTCGCGACGACGGCCTTGAGCCGTCCGGACTTGAGGTCGTCCTCGACCAGCGCCCGCTGCTCCTTGCTGACCGAGCCGTGGTGCGCCTTGGCCAGCAGGGTGTCGGCGCCGGAGGCCAGGCCGCTGCCCATGATGTGCGCCGGTGAGCCGCCGCCCACCTGTGGGTTGGGACCGGTCTGCAGGTCGACCCCGAGCCGCTCGGCGTGGATCTCGTTGAGCCGGGAGGTGAGTCGTTCGGCTAGCCGCCGCGAGTTGGCGAACACGATCGAGCTTTTGTGCGCCTCGATCAGGTCGACGATGCGCTCCTCGACGTCCGGCCAGATCGAGTTGTTCTCGAGGTTGGCCATATCGGGCACCGGCACCTGCACCGACAGGTCGAACGTCTTGGCCGCGGGAGGCGCGACGACAGTCGTCGGGGCCTGCCCGGACAGGAAACGCGCCACCTCCTCCGGCGGTCGCACCGTCGCCGACAGCCCGATGCGCTGCGCGGGTTTGTCCAGTAACTGGTCCAGCCGCTCCAGCGAGAGCGCGAGGTGAGCACCCCGTTTGGTGGCGGCCACCGCGTGCACCTCGTCGACGATGACGGTCTGCACCGCCGCGAGCGAATCGCGGGCAGCCGACGTCAACATCAGGAACAGCGACTCGGGGGTGGTGATCAGGACATCGGGCGGTTTCGCGATGAGCTCTCGTCGCCGGGCCGGCGGGGTGTCGCCCGAGCGGACGCCGACGCTGATCTGTGGCGGTTGCTGCCCGTTCCGCTCGGCGATGCGGGTGATGCCGGTCAGTGGAGTGCGCAGGTTGCGCTCGACATCGACGGCCAGCGCCTTCAGCGGTGACACGTACAGGACGCGGGTGCCCGAACCGGCGGGCCGTGGTTCCTCGGCGAGCCGGTCGATCGCCCAGAGAAACGCGGCCAGCGTCTTACCGGACCCGGTCGGCGCGACGACCAGCGTGTTGTCGCCGTCGGCGATGGCCGACCAGGCCTGCGCCTGGGCGTCTGTCGGCACCGCGAAGGTGCCGGAGAACCACTCTCGGGTCAGCGCGCTGAACCGGGCGAGCGGGTCCTGGGTAGGGCTCACGTGACCATCGTGCCAACGGGCACCGACAAACGTCCGCGGTCGGGCAAAGCGCGGCGCGACAATGGGCCATGATCGGGGCCCACGCCGTCGTCCTCGGCGCAAGCATGGCCGGTCTGCTGGCCGCGCGGGTGCTGGCCGAGCACTACCGCGCGGTGACCGTGGTGGAACGCGATGAGCTGCCAGAAGCCGCCGCCAACCGGCGGGGTGTGCCGCAGGGCCACCACGCCCACGGCCTGCTGGGCCGGGGCTCGCTGATCCTCGCCGACCTGTTTCCCGGGTTCGAAGACGAACTCCTCACCGCAGGCGTCCCCGCATTCGACTACCGCGACCTGTCACGGGCGTCGTTCTTCCTCGCCGGCCATCACGCACCGAACGTCGGGGCCTTCTCGACCGTCCCGCCGCTCTACTTCCCGAGCAGGCCGCTTCTGGAGTGCCTCGTCCGGCGCAGGGTGCGCGCAATCGAAAACGTCGACTTCCTGACGGCACACGACGTCGTCGACCTGACGTCCACACCCGGCCGCGACCGGATCACCGGCGCGCGGGTGGCGGCCCACGACGGTGCGGGCGAACGCGTGCTCGACGCCGACCTGGTGGTCGACGCAACGGGCCGGGCGGCGCGCACTCCTGCAGTCCTCGACGCGCTGGGATACGGCAGGCCTGCCGAGGACACGGTGACCGTGCACGTGGTGTATTCCAGTCAGTTGCTGCGGATGCCTGCGGGCACGCTGCGGGAGATGGTGGTGGCGACGACGCCGGAACCTGGAAGGCCAACCGGGATGGCGCTTTTCGGCTATGAGGACGACACCTGGATGTTCACCGCGTTCGGCATGGCGGGCCGGGAGCCGCCGACGGATCCCGATGACCGGCTGGCGTTCGTCGAGGCGATCACGCCGCCACATGTGATGACGGCGCTGCGGAATGCGGTGCCACTCACCGAAATCTGCCGTTACCGCTACCCGGAGAACCGGTGGCGGCGCTACGACAAGATGAAACGGTTTCCCGACGGGTTGCTCGTCATCGGCGACGCGGTGGCCAACTTCAATCCGATCTACGGCCAGGGAATGACTGTCGCGGCGCTGCAGGCACTTGCCCTGCGAGACAGTCTGTCTCATGGCCAACGGGGTCTACCGCGGCGCTACTTCCGGGCAGCGGCCAAGCCCATCGGCGTTGCGTGGCGGTTCGCCACCGGTGCCGACCTCAGTCAACCCGAGGTCGAGGGCCGCAGGAATGTGGCTACGCGAATCGCCAACGGCTATGTGGAACGGCTCCTGACGGTGTGTGAATCGGACAACGCCTGCGCCGAACAGCTCATCAGGGTCACGGGATTCATCGACCCGCCGACTCGGCTTCTTCACCCGAAGATCATGTACCGCGTCGCTCGAACGCGACCGACTCGCTGAGTGCGTCCGGAATACCGGGAACGCGGCCGACCATGTCGAGAAGGGCATGCGCACACGTGTCGGCGATCTGCCCGGCGTCGATGGACGGATCCATGATCCGCTGCCTGCACAACTCCATCGTCATCGCCAGCCACCCGTACATGGTGATGCGGATGTCGCGTTCCACCTTGGAATCGAGCCCGCCGCCGAGCGTCGCGTTCATCCGGTCCATCAGCCGGTTGACCTGACGCTCGTTGTCGGTGTCCTCGATGCTGCGCAGAACCGGGTCGGATGTGCCCTGGCCGACATAGGCCGCCCATGCGCCGTGCGGATGCTGCTCGTCGTAGTGCAGATAGGCCAGCACGCCCGCGCGCAGCTGTTCGAACAGCGTCTGGCCGGCGATCGCGGGGGTGTTCGTCGCCTCGAACAGCTCGGTCACCCTGGGCCTTGACCACCGCGGCGAAGAAGGCGCGCTTGTCGGGGAAGTAGTGGTACATCAGCGCGCGTGACACGCCGGCCCGTTCGGCGATCTCGTCGATCCGGACCTCGTCGTAGGGGCGTTCGCCGAACACCGTCGCGCCCAACGCCAGCAGCTCGCTCCGCCGGTCCTCGGGGGACAGCCGTCGCCTGGGTTCAGCCACCCCGCCATTCTAATTTGCGCGTGTGCAACATCGGGTGAGACTGCGCACGTACTGTGGCGCCGTGGTTGAGATTCACGTCGAACGCTCCATCGCGGCACCGCAGGACAGGGTCTTCGACTGGCTGGCCGACGCCGCCAATCTGACCGCCGCCCCGTTGATCCTTCGGGCCGTCTGGGCGACGGGAACGCGGGGTCCGGGGTTGGGCGCCGTTCGGAACGTGACCGCGGCAGGCATGTGGCTGCGCGAGGAGTACACCGCATACGACGCCCCTGCGAGCTACTCCTACCGGATCATCCGTGCGGTCCCTGCGATCGACCACAAGGGCGGCACGATTGCTCTCACCCCGACGGGCGATGGCACGCACGTCGACTGGGACACCGCGATACACGCATCCCGCCTTGGTCGGGCGGCAAGGCGTTGGAGGCGGTGACGTCGCGAGCGATTCGGTCGGGCTTCGTCGCGATCCTCGATGGCTGCGCGAAGGCGTTGGAGACGCCCTAGCCGAAGTGCACGCCCTGGGCCAGCGGCAGCTCGGAGCTGTAGTTGACCGTGTTGGTCGCCCTTCGCATGTAGGCCTTCCATGCGTCCGAGCCGGACTCGCGGCCGCCACCGGTCTCCTTCTCGCCGCCGAACGCGCCGCCGATCTCGGCCCCCGAGGTGCCGATGTTGACGTTGGCGATACCGCAGTCGGAGCCGCCCGCCGACATGAACTGCTCGGCCTCGCGCACGTCGAGCGTGAATATCGCTGACGAAAGGCCCTGCGGGACAGCGTTGTTGAGCTCGATGGCCTCATCGATATCGTCGTAGGTGACCACGTACAGGATCGGCGCGAACGTCTCGGAGTGCATCAGCTCCGTCTGGGCGGGCATCCGCACAACGGCGGGCGCGACGTAGTAGGCGTTGTCGCCGAAATCGTGGCGCTCGCCGCCGAACACCTCACCGCCCTCGGCGCGCGCCCGATCCAGCGCCCCGACCATGTCGCGATACGAGGTCTCGTGGATCAGCGGCCCGACGAGGGTTCCGTCGGCGTCGGGATCACCGACGGGCAGCTGCCGGTAGGCCGACACGATCCGCTCGACGAGGGAGTCGGCGATCGAACGGTGCACGATCAGCCTGCGCAGCGTCGTGCAGCGCTGGCCCGCGGTGCCCGCGGCGGAGAACACGATGCCGCGCACGGCCAGCTCGAGGTCCGCCGACGGCGTGACGATCGCGGCGTTGTTGCCACCGAGTTCCAGCAGCACCCTGCCGAACCGCTGGGCGACTCGCGGACCGACCTGCTGGCCCATCCGGACCGAACCGGTCGCGCTCATCAGTGCGATGCGCGGGTCGTCGACCAGGCGTTCGCCGACCTCGCGTCCGCCCATGACCAGCTTGCAGAGATGCTCCGACGCCCCGACATCCTTGGCGGCCCGTTCGGCCAGCGCCTGACAGGCCAGCGCGGTCAGCGGGGTGAGCTCCGATGGCTTCCACACCACGGTGTCGCCGCAGACCAGGGCGATCGCGGCGTTCCATGACCAGACCGCGACGGGGAAGTTGAAGGCGGTGATGACGCCGACGACGCCCAGCGGATGCCACGTCTCCATCAGCCGGTGGCCGGGACGTTCGGAGGCGATCGTCTTGCCGTACAGCTGACGCGAGAGCCCGACGGCGAACTCGCAGATGTCGATCATCTCCTGCACCTCGCCGAGGGCCTCCGAGGTGATCTTCCCTGCCTCGATGGTGACGAGTGCGGCGACGTCGTCCTTGTGCTCCTTGAGCAGCTCACCGAGCCGGGCGACCAGCGCGCCACGCACCGGTGCGGGGGTCGTGCGCCACGTCGTGAACGCCTGCGCGGCTTCGGCTATGGCGGCGTCGGCCTGCTCAGGAGTGGTCTCCGCGACGGTGAACAGCACGTCGCCGGTGATGGGTGTGCTGGCGTGCACGCCGTGGGCGCCCGGCTCACCGAGTTCCACCCGCGAGCCGACCGCCTGCAGTGCGTGGCGGGCCTTGTCGCGAAGGGCTTCCGCCTCTGGAAGGCGGGTCGAAGCTTGTGACGTCTGAACGCTGGTCATGATGATGCAACCTTTTCGTAGAGCTCGTAGGGATCGTGAATGTGGTGCCCGATCTGTCCCGCCATCCAGTCGGCGGTGTAGTCCCAGTCCCGATCTTCCTCGCCGTCGGCCTTCTGCGCGTCGGTATCGAGGTTCGACCGGAATATCCCGGCCGCTGATGCAGGCAGGAAATCCTCGTAGACAACGGGTTTCGACGGGTCGCCACCGTGGTAGTAGGCCAGTCCCGCCGACGCCATGTGCGCGTGGGTGGCGGGGAAGTAGTCGCCCCACACCTTCGCGGGATGCGGAGTGGCCATGGCCGCGTCGAAGCGCCCGCGACCCTTTGGGGTGAGCGCGACGCCGCGCGACTCGACCTCTCCGAAGCGCACGCGCAGAGTGCCGTCGGCGACGCTGCCGTCGGCCGCGCGGAAACGCCGTGGCTCAGACAGCGCGCGAAACGATGTCTGGCGCAACAGCACATCGGGACCGTGCCAGCGCGGCGGGCCCTGGATCGCATCGGTCATGGTGACGCCGCGCGCGGTCATCCGCCGGTACAGCTCGTCGATGTCGAGGACGCGTGGTGTGAGGTGGTTGATGTGCGTCGTCGTGACGCCGGCGATGTCGGCCGCGACGGCGGAGACATCGGTGAGCTCCTCGTACCAGCCGCGGTCGATCGGTTCGCGGGACAGCGCGAATGCCGCCACCGCCTTGGCGACGAACGTCTCGGCACGCTCAGGCTCGGCGCCGCCCGGCCGCCGCGATGCACCTGGCCTCCGCGATCAAGGCGGGGTCGAAGAGCCGACGCTCGGCAAGGAATCGCTCGACCCGCACGCGCAGCTCGGGGGAGAAGAAGCGGGTGTCGGCGGTGGCCAGCATCGACGTGAACACCCGGAAGGGGTTGTGCTCCAGCTGATCCGCGTCGATCGGGCGGAATGCCGTCGACACCACAGGCACCGGTGGAGTGGCGTCGCGCAGGTCGTAGAACCCGACCGGGTACATGCCGAACGCCGCGAACAGGTCGGCGACGTCGGCGAGTTCGCGCACGTTGCCGACGCGGATCGCGCCGTGGCGTTCGCCCGTCACGCGCTGTGAGCCGCCCAGTTCGCGGTTCACCTCCGCGCTGACCTCGAGAAGGGTGGTGTAGGCCGGCACCTCGGTGCCGTACATGCGCGACAGCGCGGCCGCGAATTTCGCGCGCAGCTGCCATGTTTCGACACGTTTGCTCATGAGCTCGACCCGAAGCGATACAGTGCGGCCATGAGCGAACCGCTCGATGAGATCGATCGGATTCTGGCGCGCGAACTCGTCGACCGACGGGCGGGCGACGCTGGCCCAGCTTGCGGCGACCGCGGGCCTTTCGGTGTCCGCGGTCCAGTCACGCGTGCGACGACTCGAGGCGCGGGGCGTTGTGACCGGGTATTCGGCCAGGATCGACCCCGAGGCCGTCGGACTCATGCTGTCGGCGTTCGTGGCCATATCCCCTATCGATCCCTCTCAACCCGATGATGCCCCCGCCCGTCTCGAGCACATCGAGGCCATCGAGTCGTGTCACTCGGTGGCGGGCGAGGAAAGCTATGTCCTCCTGGTGCGTGTCGAGTCGGCGCGGGCGCTTGAAGATCTGTTGCAGCAGATCCGGACGGCAGCCAATGTGCGCACTCGAAGCACGATCATCCTACAGACTTTTTACGCAGGACGCGACAATGTCCCGTAAAAGTTCCGGTCAAATGCTTCAGGAGACCGTAAATAATCTGTTAAGATCGCTAGCATGACCGCTGTGATGACCCCTGCCCAAAAGACAGCCGCCGTCCGTGCGATCGGCCCCGCCGATGTGCGCGAGGTGCTGGCCCGCAGCATCCTCGCCGACGGTATGGACTTCGTGCTCGACATCGAGCGATCGACCGGCTCGACCCTGGTCGACGCCAACACCGGCGAGCGCTACCTCGACATGTTCACCTTCTTCGCTTCGTCGGCGCTTGGCATGAACCACCCCGCGCTGGCCGACGACGAGGCGTTTCGCGCCGAGCTCGCCGCCGCGGCGGTGAACAAGCCGAGCAACTCCGATGTGTACAGCGTCCCGATGGCGCGCTTCGTCGACACCTTCGCCCGCGTGCTCGGTGACCCGGCGCTGCCGCACCTGTTCTTCGTCGACGGCGGTGCGCTGGCCGTCGAGAACGCGTTGAAGGTGGCGTTCGACTGGAAGAGCAGGCTCAACGAGTCGCGCGGCATCGACCCCGAGCTCGGCACCAAGGTGCTCCATCTGCGCGGCGCGTTCCACGGCCGCAGCGGATACACGCTGTCGCTGACCAACACCGACCCGAACAAGGTCGCGCGGTTCCCGAAGTTCGACTGGCCGCGCATCGATTCGCCGTACATCCGCCCCGACGCCGACATGGATGCGCTGGAGGCTGAGTCACTGCGGCAGGCGCGCGCGGCGTTCGAGGCCAACCCGCACGACATCGCCTGCTTCATCGCCGAGCCCATTCAGGGTGAGGGCGGCGACAGGCACATCCGTCCGGAGTTCTTCGCGGCGATGCGCGACCTGTGCGACGAGTTCGACGCGCTGCTCATCTTCGACGAGGTGCAGACCGGCTGCGGATTCACCGGAACCGCTTGGGCCTACCAGCAATTGGGCGTGACTCCGGACGTCGTTTCGTTCGGCAAGAAGACCCAGGTGTGCGGGATCATGGCCGGCCGCCGCGTCGACGACGTCGTCGACAACGTGTTCGCGGTCAGCTCGCGGATCAACTCGACCTGGGGCGGCAACTTGGTGGACATGGTCCGCTCGCGCCGCATCCTCGAGGTCATCGAGTCCGACGGGCTGATGGAGCACGCCGCGGAGGTGGGCCGCTACCTGCACGCCCGCCTGGAGGAGCTGGCTGCTGAGTTCCCGGAATCGGTGCGTGACGTGCGCGGCCGCGGCCTGATGCGCGCGTTCAGCCTGCCCTCGGGTGAGCAGCGCGACGAGCTGATCGGCAAGCTGTGGGATCGCCGCGTCGTGATGCTGGCCAGCGGCGACGACAGCGTCCGGTTCCGGCCCGCGCTGACGGTGTCGTACTCCGAGATCGACGAGGCCGTCGCCGCCGTGCGGGACGCCCTGCGCTAGAGGGTCGTCGGTGCCGACGGCTCGGTGAGCCGTCGGATGATCGAGCGGAGCCGCGGTAACTCCGATCCGCCGACGAGCTCGCAGCCGTGCAGCTCCGCGAGTTTGGCTGCGGCGGGCGTGAATTCGTGGTTGGTGACGACCATGGTCTTCGTGCAGCCGTGCATCGGCGCGCCCGCGACGACTTCCTGCACCGCCCCGGCGCCGACCGGCCGTGACTGCCGCTTGCATTGCACCGCAAGGCGATCGGGCCGGTGTCCGACGACCAGGTCGACACCCCAGTCACCGGTGACGGCGGTCATGATCACCGGCACCCCGCAGGTTCGGGCGATGCGGGCGACATGGTCCTCGAACTCCATGCCCGACATCGCCAAGGCCGCGGGTGTCTCTTTCGGGCTCGGCGTGAGTGCGCCCCTGACGGTGGCAAGCAGAAAACGCGGTGCGGCCGCGATGAGCAGCGGAGCGACGCCCGCGATGACCAGGCTCCACGGCACGGCGACGCCGAGCAGATAGGCGGCAAGGCCGGATGCGACGCCGACGGCCACGTAGACCTTCGTGCTGGTACGCATCACGAGGCGAATGGTAGGTCCGTGGGCCGACAACCAGCGGTTGTGGACTACTCGCTGGCGTGTCCAATGAGCCGCTGCTGTCAAAGGTCGGAGACGTGGTCCCTGGCACCGGCGAGTAACGTTGGCCATGCGTTGGGGAGGGCTTCGGCCGTCACGCGCGCGGTTCACTTAGTCGCCGAGGGTTCCCACGGACCTCTTGATCATTCTTCTCCTTGGCCCGCATCGCTCACACGTCGCGACAGGGGGCCCGTCATGGACGACCGCGAGTACGCCGATGTCCTGCGGCGCGCCATGCAGGAACTCACTGAGCACTTTGCCCACCCGACCGAGATCGATGACACCTTGCGTGGCGTCACGGAGAGTTGCGTTGACCTGATTGACGGTGTCGAATCTGCGGACGTCCTGCTGATCGCGGGTCCTGACCTCTTCAAGTCGGTCGCGGCAACGTCGCCGCTTGCAGTTGAGATCGACGATCTGCAGAAGCGTTTCCGCGAGGGGCCGTGCCTGGATGCCGCAATCGACAACCCGATCGTGATGTGCAACGACTTGCGCGACGATCCACGGTGGCCACGCTTTGCCGACGCCGCGGTTGCCGCCGGCGTCCACAGCCTGATGTCGTTTCAGCTCTACACCCACAACTCCCGCATGGGGGCGCTCAACCTGTTCGGAACCAAGCCTGACGTCTTCACCGCCGAGAACGAAGCGATCGGCGCGATGCTCGCCACGCACGCCGCAACCGCACTGATCGCCGACGACGAACGACTTCAGTTTCAATCCGCCCTGGCGAGCCGAGACATCATCGGACAAGCCAAGGGCATGATCATGGAACGGTTCGATGTCGACGCGGTCCGCGCATTCGAATTGCTGCGGAAGCTGTCGCAGAACTCCAACACCCGGCTCGCATCGGTGGCTGAGGAACTCGTGTCGCGAGGACCAGAACCGCAACGGTGAACGGGGCTACGCGCGGGGTCCACACCCTCTAGCCCGCGCAATTCGAGGTTTATCCCCGCCTCACCAGGGGAATTAACAGTTCGTGTACCGCACTACGGACGATCTGCGACACGGCGACACCCATAGCCGAGAAGGCGTCCTTGACGCTGTCCGCTTCAGCGTCGTCGTCGCCGTGGCTGCGGTCGTGTTCCTGGCAGTCGCGCAGGTGTGGATCGGCACATGTGGAGCGTCGACCTTCGACGCACTCGCCTGCGGTGCACCGCAAGTCACATTCCTCGCCCTCGGCGCGCCGCTGATCCTGCTTGCCGGCGGACTGCGGGCGTTTCTCCGGACCTATCAGGTCTCGCGAGACGGCGGCATTTCGTGGCCGTGGCAGGGGGCGGGCTGGTTCTTGATCGCCGCCACCCTGCTGGTTCTCGCGAAGAGCATGCCACTGGTCGCGATGCCCTGACCGAACGGCGCATGCGGTCGGTGATAACCGTGATGTCAGATTCGGTGCCGATGGCTCCGGGTAGTTCTACCGTGGGATATATCCCATAGACGGGCAAGCAGTGTGGCGGAAGGAGCAGCCATGAAAAGCCCTAAAGATCCCGTCGACCACGCAAGGACGACCCGGCCGCATGCCGGTGAGTCGATGACGGACACCAAGAACATGCCCGCGCTGATCGTGATCGGCGTTGCGCTGGTGTGTTTCGTCGGAGCCTTGGCCGCGCACGCAACGAGCCATCACAGCACCGGCCTGGTGTTCGGTTCGATCTCGGCTGCGCTCTTGGCTGTCGGTCTGCTGTGGCTGGCCGTCGAGCACCGGCGGGTGCGCGGTATCGAAGAGCGTTGGTACGCAGAGCATCCCGACGCGCAACGACAGCGCCCCAGCAGTTAGTTGGGCCCAGAATACAAAGAATCCCAGCCGGTTTCCCGGCTGGGACTCTTTGGTGGGAACTAGGTCTTACTGGTTCGCCTCTTGCCGCTTCTCGGCAGCCTTCGCGCTCCCGCGCGCGGCCTCGGCCTCGGCTTCCTTCTTCGCGACGTCCTTCTGGGCATCGGCCTTGTCCTGCTGGGCCTTGCCCTCGCGGACCACGTCGTCGCGGCCGGTGACGGTGCCGACCGCTTCCTTGGCCTTGCCCTTGACGTCTTCGACGGCGCCCTTGATGCCTTCTTCAGGTCCACTGTTCTTCTCAGTCATATTTACCTCTCCATAAATGGATTCAGCTTGGGGCTTGCCCGCTTCTAGGGCGAAGCACAGGAATACTCCCTGCGCAATCAAAGTGTTCCCGGCCTCCGCCCGGCTAAACGCGGTCATCGCCCAGGACGGCAGAATATTTGGTGTAGCCGGTCCGCAGGCGGACCGAATCATCGCCGACCCGTGCGACGTCCTCCCACGCGGCCAGGAACGTTCCGCGATGACGCCACCGAAGGAACGCGGACAACAGTGCCGGCGCGGTGGCCGTGCTGCGCTCATAGCCGAGAAACGACGACTCGGTGCGCGGGCTGACGACCAGGCCCAGAACGCGCGGCGGCAACGGATTGTGTTGAAGGTCACCGGAAATCGTCAACCTGACGTCGACGACGGTACCCACGCGATGATTGCCGGCGTCGATCACCCGCAACCCGAGAAACCTACTCAGCTGCATGCCGGCCTCCGGGGATATGGCGTATGACGTGGTCGCGAAGCCAGCGCTCCACCCAGTTCACGTCGAACGTCATATCGGTCTTGCCGAGCTTGACGACGACACCGACGGTCGCGACGAGCTTCCACGGGATCTCGTGCAGCAGCGACCGCGGCGGTGCTCCGCCGAGTATGCGCGTGGCCACCACCCGACCCGACAGCAGGGCGCTCACCTGCGGTGCGTCAGCGCCCTCCGCAACGTCCTGACCGAGTTCGATGCCCGTCAATTCCAGGTCGTCCACGATCCCGACGGGGTCACCTTCTGAGTTCACCAGCTGGCGATCGAGCAGGTGCAGCCGGGCGTCGACGAGGTGGCCGCGATGCGCCTTCACGGGTAGGTCATCGGTAGTCAACTGCCCGCTCCCGTCACGATCATCAGCGGGATCGCCGACAGCGATGCGGCGAGGATGATGACGAGGTAAACCGACGCGAGCATGTTGACCACCTTCCCGTTTCGTCTCCTCGCCCATGTACTGGGCGTCGTTGGCGACGATCAAGATCGGAAGGTAGGTGAGCGGAAGGGCGATCGCGGAGAAGACGACCGAGTACTCGGTGACCATGATCGGGTCCACGCCGGTGAACAGCACCGCGGCGCCGACCACGATCGCCACGAACATCACGACGTGGAACCGCGCCGCTTCGGCGGGCCGACGGAACTTGCCCCATGTCCAGCCAAGGAACTGCGCGAGGATGTAACCGCCCGACAGTGTGGTCTCCAGCGCTGCGCCGAACGTCGCCGCCACGATGCCGACGATGACGAAGGCAAGCGCCAGCTTTCCGCCCGCGACGACGACTGGCATGACGGTATGCGAAAGCGAGGTGACCTCGATCTGGTTGGGTAACAGCACGATTGCCGCACACGCAGCGATAGCGATGGACAAGATCCCGCCGAGCGGGAAACCTATAATTACGTTGAGCCGCGACGTCCCGAGATCCTTGCCTTGTCCAATGCTCCTCGACCGCGCCCGAGGAGAAGAAGAAGACCTCGTAGGGTGTCATCGCCGCGCCGAAGAGCGCGACTGCGAAGTACCAGTACGTCGCCGCGGATTCACGCTCAGGTATCGCAGGCGCGGTGGCCTGGTGCATCAGAGTCACCCCAGTTCGGGTGCAGCGCGAACACACTGACGGCGAAGACGATCAGGCACAGCCCGAGCAGGCCGGTGACGTTCTCCATGATCGAGAATTTCACCCGCCAGATCACCACCCACACCGCGAACGCCGCGACGGGTATCCACATCATTCGGTCCGACGTCGGTCGCCAACTGCAATGCCAATGCGACACCGCCGATCTCGGCGGTCAGCGTCATCAGGTTGATGAAGAACGATCGCCGACAGGTTCGTCGCGGCGGCGCGTGGGCCGAGTCGTTCCCGGATGATCTCGAACGTGGCCCGACCGCTGACGGCGGCCACTCGGCCGGCCATGTTGGTGTAGAGGCAGATGCCGAGCACGCCGACCGGCACGACCCACGCCAGCGCGAGACCGAACCGCGAGCCGACGATCGCGTTGGTGACCAGATCACCGATATCGAGGAAACCGCCGATGGCGGTGAGGATCCCGAGCGCGACTGAGAATATCTTGCCCATCAGCGGTACCCGCGCTCTAACGCCTCCGCCGACGCCATCAGGTCGGCGCGAGCCCTCTCGGGGGAAGGTTCGGTGCTGACTTCGCGAACCGACGCTGACGCCGCATTGAGTTGACCGATGATGGCCGTCATCGACTGGGTGAGCGTGTGCTGCCGATTGACGTCGACCGGGTCATCTGCCTTGAGGTCGGCGATTCCCTCGTAGGCCTTGACGACGTCCTCGCGCGCGTCCGACAACGCAACGCTGGTCAGCTGTGCGGTGGAGCGCTGCTGCGTCCACAGGTCAAGTGCCAACGCCCCACTGCGGGCGGCCGCCGTGGTTTCCTCCATGGCTTGGGCGAGCTGGCCGGGCATTCCGTCGCGGTTCGCGGGGCAGCGCGTCAGCAGCAGGCCTAGGCCGACGACCAACAGCACCAGCAGCAGCGCCGCGCGCACGCGCATGGCGGCGGATTACCCACCATCCGCATTGCGAAACGGTCTGAATCCACTTTGCGAAGATTCCGCGGATCGGCGTTTACGGCAAATGACCGGCGGAAATGCGATATCGAGATGAAGATCGCGATGGTATCCACTCGCGCGACTGTGAGGGTCGCCGCGCTGTCTGCCGCCCTGTCCCGCCTGGGCCATGAAGTCACGTTGTACACCCGTCGTGCCACGCCCGACGTCGCCGAACGGGTCGTGACACCAGAGGGCTACACGCAGGTGAATGTGCCCGCAGGCCCGCCCGAGCCTGTCTCGGAGCAGGCGGCGCAGACGGTGATGGGATCCTTCGCCCAGTACCTCGACGAGGCGTGGTCATCTGAGCCGCCCGATGTCACCCATGCGCACGGCTGGCTGTCCGGCGTCGCGTCTCAGCTGGCAGCCCGACATATCGGGCTGCCGTCCGTGCTCACTTTTCACGGCCTGCGGCTGGTGCCGGAGGAACGCGTACAACTCGGGGCGATGGTGGCGAAGGCCGCCGATTGGGTGGCGGCGACGTCCACCGACGAGGTCGTCGAGCTGACGCGCAGGGGGCGACCGCGAAACGGGATCTCGGTTGTCCCGGTGGGCATCGACGCCGAGACGTTCACACCGGACGGCGTCCGTGCTGCAAAAGGCGCCGAAAATCGCATTCTGAGTATCGGAAGACTGGTACCCGACAAGGGATTCGACACCTTGGTGCGTGCGATCACAATGATTCCGCAGGCCGAGCTGGTCGTGATCGGCGAGCCCGAAACGCATGACCTGGACGCGGATCAGGAGGCCCGTCGACTACGGCACCTCGCCGAGGAGTTGGGCGTGAACCGGCGAGTGCATTTGGTCGGTTCCGTTGCTGCCGAAGAGCTTCCGCCGCTGGTCCGGTCAGCCGACGTCGTTGCGTGCAGCCCGGAACAGGAACCGTCAGGCAGCGCGGCACTCGCCGCGATGGCCTGCGGTGTGCCGGTGGTGGCGTCGGCCGTCGGCGCCCTCAACGACATCGTCGTGGATGACGTGACCGGTCGTCTGGTAGCACAAATCAACCCCGCAGGCTTCGCGGAGGCGATCAACGTGCTGATGCGAGACGCATTCCTGCGACGGAGTTTTGGGGCGGCAGGTCGCGATCGGGCAAGCGCTCGCTACTCGTGGGACCGCGTCGCAGAGGACGTGCTACGGATCTACGAAAGGTTTGCGCCGCCGCGTGATCCGCGGCTGACCACGTCGGCCTGACTAGGTGCGCGCGACCTTGCGGATCAATCGCGCGGTGCTGTCTTCGAGGATCGCCTGCTTCTCGCCTGCGTCCTTCACGCGCCGAGCGCGGCGCACGGCCGCGGCGATCGTCAGCTCCTTCTCGTATCCCTCGACCACGCGCGGGTCGACATACGAACTGCGGGCGACGGCAGGCGTATTTCCCAGCTCCTCGGAAACCTCCTTCATCACCGCCGATTCCACCCGCTTGATGACGGTCTTGTTCACCGGGGGGTCGGCGTCGACGAAGGCCGCGGCGGCCAGCACGGTGCCGTGCCAGGTGCGCAGATCCTTGACGGTGTACTCGTCGCCGACGAGCTCCTTGAACCGCGTGTTGAGGTCGTCGGAGTGAATGTCCTGCCAGTCCGCCGAATTGCGGCACGCCAGGAACCGGTCGGTGCGGTCCGGTCGTCGAAGCAGTGCGCGTACTGAACGAACCACCTCGGGGTCGTCTATCAGCAATGTCCGTCGCACTCCGCTCTTGGCGGGAAAGTCGAACTCGACCGCCTCCCGTTGCAGCGATACGTGCTCACACAGAAGCGTCGCGATACCGAACGAATTGTTCTCCTCGGCGTACTGCTCACCGCCCGCGCGGAAGTAACCGAGGTCCAGCAGCTGCAGGGCCAGCGCCAGAACACGGTCGCGTTCCAGGCCGCGCTTGCGCAGATCCAGTGCGATGCGCCGCCGCATCTCGGGCAGCCCCTTGGACATCTCCAGCACCCGGTCGAACTTCTCCTCGGCGCGAGTCCTCCTGCCATTGTTCGTGGTAGAGGTATTGACGCCGACCCGCCACGTCCGTGCCGACCGCTTGAATGTGCCCGTTTGCGTGCGGACTGATCCATACCTTCTTCCATGCGGGCGGGATGACGAGGTCCCTGATGCGGGTGAGTGTCGCGTCATCGGTGAGGGTCTTGCCGTTCTGATCGTGATAGGAGAATCCCTTTCCCCGTCGCACTCGGTGCAGACCGGGGCCGCTGACTACGCTTCGGCGCAGCCGCATGTGAACCTGCGGTTATGAATTCGCTCAGGCTGGGTATCAGACATCGATGTCACTGCATCATCGGCGCGAGTATGCGGAATGCCGCGGACGGCTGGAAGTCGTTCATTCAGCGTTATTACCCCGCCGAGCGTTGCGTCACACGTGGCTAATTGTCGGGAACGCCAGTGGTTAGCTGGAATCCCACTGGGAGTAGTGTCGGGGCGACATTGCCGGGAGGTCAAATGGCGGACGAGAACAACAGCAACGGACACCAACGTGGTGACCGCTCAGTCGAAGTCCGCGTTTCGGCTCAGCTCGAGAATCTCGCGGTGGTGCGCACCGTCGTTGCCGCCATCGGCACATTCGAGGACCTTGACTTCGATGCGGTGTCCGACCTCCGGCTCGCGGTCGACGAGGCCTGCACCCGCCTGATCCGGTCGGCGATGCCCGACTCGACCCTGGTGCTCGCCGTCCATCCGCGGGAGAGCGAGGTGGTCGTCGAGGCGTCGACCACATGCAAGAGCCAGGACATTCTGACGCCCGGCAGCTTCAGCTGGCACGTGCTGAGTTCCCTCACCGACGAGGTGACGACTTTTCAAGACGGCCAAGGTGCCGAAGAGGGTCGATTGTTCGGGATATCCATGACGACGAGACGGGCGAGTTCGCTCAGGTGAGTCCGCGGTCTACGAAGGGTTCGTCGCGATCGAACTCTGAATACGCGGATGTCGCCGAGATGTTCCGCGAGCTGCAAGGTATCCCGGAAGACTCCGCGAAGTTCAGCCGACAGCGCGACCGCATCGTCGAGCGCTGCCTGCCTCTCGCCGACCACATCGCCCGACGATTCGACGGGCGCGGTGAGCCACGCGATGACCTCGTCCAGGTCGCAAGGGTCGGCCTCGTCAACGCCGTGATCCGGTTCAACGTCGACGCAGGCTCGGATTTCGTGTCGTTCGCGGTGCCGACGATCATGGGCGAGGTCCGCAGGCACTTCCGCGACAACAGCTGGTCGGTGAAGGTTCCGCGGCGGCTCAAGGAGTTGCATCTGCGTCTTGGCGCCGCGACGGCCGAGCTGTCGCAGCGGCTTGGCCGGGCGCCGACGCCCACGGAACTCGCCGCCGAACTGGATATGGACCGCGACGAGGTTGTCGAGGGTTTGGTGGCAGGCAGTTCCTACAACACGTTGTCGATCGACAGCGGCGGCGGCAGCGGGAACGAGGATGCTCCCGCCATCGCCGACACCCTCGGCGACGTCGACCTCAGCCTGGATCAGATCGAGAACCGAGAAGCGTTGAGGCCCTTGCTCGAAGCCCTCCCGGAGCGGGAGCGCACGGTGCTGGTACTCAGGTTTTTCGAGTCGTTGACCCAGACCCAGATCGCCGAGCGCGTCGGCATCTCACAGATGCACGTGTCGCGACTGCTGGCGAAGTCGCTAACTAGGCTCCGAGACCAACTGCAGTAGCCGACGCTGATCGGCCTGAAGCTTCGACAGTGCTGCCGACATCGTTGCCGCGAAAGGCAGCGCTGGAGTCGGGATCGCAGATCCGCAAGAGTCGGCTGACAGCGGTGCTTGGCACCAACACCCACTCGACACCGGCGCCGGCGCAACGCACGTTCAACGTGTGCAGCGCGGAGAAGCCCGCGGTGCCGAAGAATTCGATACCGGTCAGATCCAGCGCGAGCCGTTGCGTGCGATCGGCATCGCGCAACGCGTAGTCGACGAGTTCCTGGGCAGTTGGACGCATCCAGTTCACCGGTGGCGGTGACCACCTCGACGAACGGTTGCAGCCAACGCGTCGCGAACGATGCGGAGTTGCTGTCCCGACGGTCCACCGGACGTGTCGTGGTGATAGCAGTAGACATTTTTGTGTGACTCCATCAGTCGAAGAAAGTTTTCGGACTGTGGTTCACGTCAAAGTTCAAGGCCCTGGGTCCTCAAAGCCCATCGCTGCAGGAAATTCGTGAATCCTGCACGTCGATGACGTTTCCCTCTGGCTGTAACCTCAACCTGATTTGACCCTACGCCCCGTGGCCGCCGAACATCAATCTTGATAACCGATTTTTAATAATGCCTGGTCAGGTTCAGACTGTTGCGCATGCCCATCCACGTCGGCGGAGTCGTCCTCGCCGCGGGGGCGGGCACCCGCTACGGCATGCCGAAGGTGCTCGCAGGTGACGGGCAATGGCTGAGCAACGCCGTATCCGCGCTCGATGACGGTGGGTGCGAGGATGTCGTCGTCGTCCTCGGCGCGGCGGTCGTCGACGTTCCCGCACCCGCGCGTCCGGTGGTGGCAACCGATTGGTCGGAGGGGATGAGCGCGTCGCTGCGGGCAGGTATCGCGGCGCTCGAAAACGCGTCCGCGCAATACGCCGTCGTGCTCACGGTCGACACACCCGACGTCGGCGCCGACTCGGTCCGCCGCGTTCTTGACGCCGCGCTGGCTTCGCAATCCGGCATTGCGCGCGCCCGCTACGGAGAGCGGCCGGGCCACCCGGTCGTCATCGCGCGCCGCCACTGGCCCGAGCTTGTCGGCACGTTGCGCGGCGACGAGGGTGCGCGATCGTTTCTGGCCTCCCACGGTGACGTGGTGTGGGTGGACTGCGCCGACCTGGCGACGGGCGCCGATATCGACGTCAATCCGCGACGGTGATGCCGAGCGCCTGGCCGGCGAAGCGGCGTACCGCCTGCTCGGCCACCTCGATCGCTTCGCTGTTGTCGCCGACGGACGACAACCTCGCCGTGTCCGGCTCAAGCGTCACCTGCGCGACCACGTCACCCGTGATCGGCTCGCAGACATCCCACCGGTAGCAGGCATCCGAACGCACGCCGCGCAAATACCAAGCGCCGGCATTGATTTCCACCGGGTCCACGAGGGGTAATAGTAGGCATATGAAGATCGCAGTCATCGGGGCCAGCGGCCTGATCGGAACGAAGCTCGTCGAATCGTTGACCGGAGGCGGCCACGAGGTCGTCGCCGCCTCCCGCAACACCGGCGTGGACGTCCTCACCGGCGAAGGGGTCGCCGATGCCCTCGACGGCGCCGACGTGCTGGTCGACGTGGTCAACTCGCCCTCTTTCGAGGACGCCGCGGTGTTGGACTTCTTCACCAGGTCGACCACCAACCTGGCCTCGGCGGCGAAGAAGGCCGGTGTGGGCCATTACGTCGCGTTGTCGATCGTCGGTGTCGACGGCCTGCCCGACAGCGGCTACATGCGCGCCAAGGTCTCCCAGGAAAGGTGATCAAGGCGTCGGGCCTGCCGTACACGATCGTGCGTGCCACGCAGTTCGCGGAGTTCACCGACCAGATCACCGACTCGATGACCGTCGGAGACGAGGTGCACGTGCCCGATGCGCTGATCCAGCCGATTCCCGGCTGGAAGGTCGCCTCCGTCGTCTCCCGCGCAGCGGTCGCCAAGCCGCTCAACAACTGCGTGAACGTCGGTGGGCCGCAGAAGATCTCGTTCGCGCAGATGGCTCAGGAATCACTGGAGCGCCGCGGCGAGACGAAGACCGTCGTCGTCGACCCGAAGGCCGGTTACTTCGGCACGTCGCTGCAGCAGCGCAGCCTGGTGACGCCCGACTAGCGCGACTATTCCGCCGACTTGATCTCAGCGAGCACCGTGCCCTGGGTGATGGCCGCGCCTGCCTCCACCGCCAGGCCGGTGATGGTGCCGTCCTTGTGCGCTGTGACGGGGTTCTCCATCTTCATCGCCTCGAGCACGACCACCAGATCGCCTGTGGCGACCTCCTGACCCTCCTCGACGGCCACCTTGACGACGGTGCCCTGCATCGGGGCGGTCACCGCATCGCCGGATGCGGCGGCGCCGCCGTGCGATCCACGCTTGCGGGCCTTGGGCTTCTTGCGGACGACGCCGTGCGCCGACGCGCCGCCGCCGTTGCCGATCGCCAGGTCGCCGGGCAGCGACACCTCGAGCCTGCGGCCGCCCACCTCGACGACGACCGTCTGACGCGGGACGGTGTCTTCTTCCTCGATCGGGTCACCGCCGGTGAAGGGCTCCACCTGGTTGTCCCACTCGGTTTCGATCCAGCGGGTGTGCACCGTGAAGCCGTTCTCGTCGCCGATGAAGGCGGGGTCACTGACCACCGCGCGGTGGAACGGGATGACGGTTGCGAGGCCCTCGACATGGAACTCGGCGAGCGCGCGGCGGGACCGCTCCAGCGCCTCCTGGCGGGTCGCTCCGGTGACGATCAGCTTGGCCAGCATGGAGTCGAACTGACCGCCGATCACTGAGCCGGTCTCGACGCCGGCGTCCATCCGGATGCCGGGGCCCTGGGGCGCCTCGAACTTGCTCACCGGGCCAGGCGCGGGCAGGAAGCCGCGGCCGGCGTCCTCGCCGTTGATCCGGAACTCGATCGAGTGTCCGCGGGGTGTCGGGTCCTCGCTGATGTCGAGCGTCTCGCCGTTGGCGATGCGGAACTGCTCGCGAACCAGGTCGATGCCCGAGGTCTCCTCGGTCACCGGATGCTCGACCTGAAGACGGGTGTTGACCTCGAGGAACGAGATCAGACCGTCCTGGCCGACCAGGTACTCGACGGTGCCCGCGCCGTAGTAGCCGGCCTCCTTGCAGATGCGCTTGGCCGACTCGTGGATCTCCTTGCGCTGCGCGTCGGTCAGGAACGGCGCGGGCGCCTCCTCGACCAGCTTCTGGAAGCGGCGCTGCAGCGAGCAGTCACGGGTCCCTGCGACGACGACGTTGCCGTGCTGGTCGGCGATGACCTGGGCCTCGACGTGGCGCGGCTTGTCCAGGTAACGCTCGACGAAGCATTCGCCGCGGCCGAACGCCGCGACTGCCTCGCGGGTGGCGGACTCGAACAGCTCGGGGATCTCCTCGATGGTGCGGGCCACCTTCATGCCGCGGCCACCACCGCCGAACGCCGCCTTGATCGCAACCGGCACGCCGTATTCCTTGGCGAACGCGACGACCTCGTCGGCGTCCTTGGCCGGCTCCGAGGTGCCGGGCACCAGCGGTGCATCGGCCTTGGCGGCGATGTGCCTCGCGGTCACCTTGTCGCCGAGATCGCGAATGGACTGCGGGCTCGGGCCGATCCAGATGAGATCCGCGTCGATCACCGCCTGCGCGAAATCGGCGTTCTCCGAAAGGAATCCGTAGCCCGGGTGGATCGCGTTGGCGCCGGACTTCTCCGCCGCGTCGAGCAGCTTGCCGAAGTCGAGGTAGGACTCCGCGGAGGTCTGGCCGCCGAGTGCGAACGCCTCGTCGGCGAGCCGGACGTGTGGGGCGTCGGCGTCGGGCTCGGCGTACACGGCCACGCTCGGGATCCCGGCGTCCTTGGCCGCGCGGATCACCCGGACGGCGATCTCTCCGCGATTGGCTACCAGCACCTTCTGGATGCGTGAGCTGGCGTGACTGGGCACTGCGCCTCCTGATCGACTTCAGTTTTCGCTTATCTAAGAAACGTCTTTAAGAATGTATCCCGCGCAGTTTAAGCGCCCGCGCCGTGCTGACCCCAATTGACCCTGGATACCCGCACGGTCGGCGCGGCGGGCCCGTGGGTCTAGCGCAGGTGCTTCTTGATCCTGGCCAGCATCGCCGACATGCCGCGCAGCCGCAGCGGGCTGATCAACGCCGCCAGCCCGAGCTCGCTGTAGAAGTCGTCGGGCACGGCGAGGATGTCGTCGGCCGACTGCTTGTCCAGACCTTGCGCCAGGATCGAGGCGAAACCGCGCGTCGTCGGCGCCTCGGGCGGTGCGCTGAAGTACAGCCGCACATGCTCGCGGTCCGCCGGCGTCGACGTGCAGGAACAGCGGGGACTGGCATTCGGGCACCGGCTCCATCGCCGCCTCTTCGAGGTCGGCGGGCAGCGCGCGGCAGCTCGCCTGGCGAACTCCAGCAGCAGCTGCAGCTTGTCCTGGCCGGTGACGTCCTGGAAATCCGACACCACCTCGGCCAGCGGCGCTGGCATCGCTCATGGCGCTTCGCCCGGCTCCTCACCGACGGCGACGGGCACCCGCACCGCATTGCCCCACTCGGTCCACGATCCGTCGTAGTTGCGCACCCCCGGCAACCCGAGCAGGTGCGTCAACACGAACCAGGTGTGGCTGGACCGCTCGCCGATGCGGCAGTAGACGATTGTTCTTGTCCGTCGGTTCGGTCAGGAAGCCGTACAGCTCCTCGAGTTCCTCGCGGCTGCGGAACCGGCCACTGTCCTGTGCGGCCTTGCCCCATGGGATGGAACGCGCGGTCGGGATGTGGCCACCGCGCAGCGCGCCTTCCTCCGGGTAGTCCGGCATGTGGGTGCGTTCGCCGGTGTACTCCAGCGGCGAGCGGACGTCGATCAGCGGCTGCTGGCCGAGGATGGGAAGCACATCGTCCTTGAACGCCCTGATCGGCGCATCGTCGCGCTCGACGACCGGGTAGCCGCTGGCCGGCTTGTTCGGCACGTCGAGGTTGGTGTCGCGGCCGTCGGAGATCCACAGGTCGCGCCCGCCGTCGAGCAGGCGGACGTCGGGGTGGCCGAAGAGGGTGAACACCCACAGCGCGTAGGCCGCCCACCAGTTGCTCTTGTCGCCGTAGATCACCACGGTGTCGTCGCGGGAGATGCCCTTGCGGTTCATCAGGTCGGCGAACTGCTCGACCGTTGATGTAGTCGCGGACATGCGGGTCGTTGAGGTCGGTGTGCCAGTCGATCTTCACCGCGCCGGGGATATGGCCGGTGTCGTAGAGCAGCACATCCTCGTCGGACTCGACGACGACCAGCCCCGGCCTGCCGAGATTGCCTGACAACCAGTCGGATGTGACCAGCCGTTCCGGGTGGGCGTAAGCGGAGAGGGCGGGATCGGGATCTGGTGGAAGTGGCACGTCTGCGAGCCTACAGCGGGTTATCAGCCCAGAGTCCGGCGATCGACAGCCCTACGCGGGTGAACAGGCTGCGCATCGTGGGTAGCGAAAGGCCGATCACATTGGACGGATCGCCCTCGATACCGTCGACGAACCAGCCGCCAAGACCGTCGATGGTGAACGCACCTGCCACCCTCAGCGATTCGCCGCTGGCCAAGTACGCGGTCAGTTCGTCATCACTTGGCGTACCGAAATTGACTGTGGTGGCACCGCTCTCGACCTCACGGTGGGTCACCGAGCCGTCGCGCAGACGGATCACGCAGTGGCCGGTATGCAGAACACCCTGGCGTCCACGCATCGACTCCCACTGCCGCCGCGCATCGGCGACCGAATCCGGCTTGCCGCGCAGTGCGCCGTCGATGAACAGCATCGAATCGCAGCCGATGACAACACAATCCGACGCAATCGACGGTTCGAGGTTCGCGACGACCTGTTCGGCCTTGGCGGCGGCGAGTGCGCTTGGCGACATCACCCGGTGCGGCGTCGGGCCCCTGCCCGGCGATGACGGCGTCCTCGTCGACGCCCGAGACGATGACAAACGGATCGATTCCGGCTTGGCGCAACACCATTCGCCTGCCCGGTGAGGCGGATGCGAGCACCACGCGCGTCACGAGTGACCATCTTCGCGCAAGCGGCTCATCAATGCCGCATGTGCAGCCGCTCAACCAGTGTGACCAGCTGCCAGCTGATGGGTGACATGCGCAGCTTGTCGACCGGATGACCCCACAGGTTGAGTTCCTGCGGGCCCGGTTCGACGCGGCCTCCGCCTGCGGCGCTCAGCACCGCAACCAGTGCGGCGAGCTCCTCGGTGGTCGGCGCGCCCTTGACGACCTTGATCTCCTCGACGCCCTGTGTCGGCGCGTCGTCGATGGTCAGCTCCCGCGGATCGCTGACCTCGGTGATGTGGTGTTCGTCGTTGGTCACAGCGGTATGTTCCCGTGCTTCTTCGGCGGCGTCTGGGTGATCTTGCGTTCCAGAAGACGCAGGGCGGTGGCGACGTAACCCCTGGTGTGCGACGGCGGGATGACGGCGTCGACGTAACCGCGCTCGGCGGCGATGTACGGGTTCACGAGGGTGTCCTCGTAGTCCTGCTGCAGCTCCAGCCGCAGCGCGTCGACGTCCTTGCCCTCCTTGGCGGCCTCCTTGAGCTGGCCGCGGTAGACGAAGCCGACCGCGCCGGATGCGCCCATGACGGCGATCTGGGCCGTCGGCCACGCGACGTTGACGTCGGCGCCCATCTCCTTGGACCCCATGACGCAGTACGCGCCGCCGTACGCCTTGCGGGTGATCACGGTGATCTTGGCGACGGTGGCCTCGCCGTAGGCGTAGAGCAGCTTGGCGCCGCGACGGATGATGCCGTTGTATTCCTGTTCGGTGCCGGGCAGGAAGCCGGGCACGTCGACCAGCATCACGATCGGGATGTTGAAGCAGTCGCAGGTCCTGATGAACCGGGCCGCCTTCTCCGAGGCGTTGATGTCGAGGCAACCCGCGAACTGGGTGGGCTGGTTGGCCACGATGACCGACCGGACGGCCGTCGACGCGGCCGAAGCCGACCAGGATGTTGGTCGCGTAACCGGCCTGCACCTCGAGGAACTCGTCGTCGTCGAGGATGCGGGTGATGACCTCGTGCATGTCATACGGCTGGTTCGGCGAGTCCGGGATCAGCGTGTCCAGCTCGACGTCTTCCTCGGTGAGGGTGTCCTCGATGGCGCCCTGACGCGACCTCGGCCGGATACCGCGGCGGCTCGGAGTAGTTGTTGCTCGGCAGGTAGCTCAGCAGGTCGCGGACGTAGTCGAAGGCGTCCTGCTCGCCGGAGGCGACGTAGTGCGCCAGCCCCGACTTCGACATGTGCGTGTGCGCGCCGCCGAGCTCCTCCATCGTCACCTCTTCACCGGTGACCGTCTTGATGACGTCGGGGCCGGTGATGAACATCTGGCTGGTCTGGTCGACCATGACCACGAAGTCGGTCAGCGCGGGGGAGTACACATGGCCGCCTGCGGCGGCGCCCATGATCAGCGAGATCTGCGGGATGACGCCCGAAGCCTGGATGTTGTTGTGAAAGATGCTGCTGTACAGGCCAAGTGAGACGACGCCCTCTTGGATTCGGGCGCCGGCGCCGTCGTTGATGCCGATCAGCGGGCGGCCGGTCTTCAGGGCCAGCTCCTGCACCTTGACGATCTTCTCGCCGTACACCTCGCCGAGGCTGCCGCCGAACACCGTCGCGTCCTGGCTGAAGATGCAGACATCGCGGCCGTCGATGGTGCCGTAGCCGGTCACCACGCCGTCGCCGAGCGGCCGGTTCTCCTGCAGGCCGAAGTTGACGCTGCGGTGCCTGGCCAGCGCGTCGAGCTCGACGAAGGTGTCCTCGTCCAGCAGCGCGAGGATGCGCTCGCGGGCGGTCAGCTTGCCCTTGGCGTGGACCTTCTCGACCGCCTTCTCGCCGACCGGGTGCAGCGTTTCCTCGACCCGCTTGCGCAGATCGGCCAGCTTGCCCGCGGTGGTGTGGATGTCGATCGTGTGCTCAGCGGAGGGCTCGGCCGTGTGGTCCGCGGTGTCCTTCGTACTGCTTGTCATGGTGGTCGATGGTATCTGTGCCCGGAGCCGAGCGGATCGCGCGGTGCCCGCGATGGCGGTCCGAGAAGCAGGCCGTCGGCAATGCGAGCCGGAGACTTCGCTAACCGGACAGGTCTGTTACCAAACTGGTAGTTGAGGCTATTGATAATTTTGTTAACTTAAGTGAACGCTGTGAATGCTGTTCCAAGCGCTTTCCCTTCGATGATTTCGATGATGGAGCCGCAATGTTCCGCCCGGGTTCTGCGCTCGTTTCGCTGATCGCCATCGTCGTTGCCGCGGCAGTCGTCGTGTCCGTGTCCGGCACGCCGATCTCCACCGCCGCTGAACCGGCGCTGTTCGAAGCGGAATCGATGTCCGTCTCGCCGAGTCGGGCGGGCAGGGTTGTCACGGACTCTGCCGCATCATCGCGGAAGGCCCTCGCGCTGACATCGGCGTCGACAGCCTCGACAACGTTGGTGCTGCCTGCGCCGGCGACTGTCATGATTCGAGCAGCAGCACGCTTGTGCAGCGGGGGGCCGACGATGACTGTCACAGTTGACGGACGCGTCGCGGCGAAGTCGACGATCTCGGCGAGCGCGTGGGCGGATTACGGTCTGTCGACGCAGATCCCGGCCGGCAGCCACACGATCGGCATCGCCTTCAGCAATCCGTACGTGTGGTTCACGTGTGTGCGAACTCTGTTGGTGGACAAGATCACCATCGTGGCCGCCGCGACGCCAACGACGACGCCAACGACGACGCCAACGACGCCGACATCGACGACGCCAACAACGACGCCAACGACGCCGACGACGCCGACGACGACGCCAACGACGCCAACGACGCCGAACACCAAACCGCTGTTCGCAGGCGACTATTCGACCGGTGACTTCAAGCAGTGGCTATACGTCCAGAACAGCACCTACAACGGGCCGGCGAGTGGCTATACGCCGAGCCGTCCGGCGACCGTCGTTTCGGATCCCGCAAAAGGCAACGTCGCTCGCTACGAGGTCCGCTCCGGTGAACCCGCACGCGGTGAGGCCAACACTGTGAATCGCTCCGAGGTGGCCGCGGGAACCAATACCGGTGGCACCGAGGGGCAGACGCTCTGGTATCAATTCTCAACGAAATTCGACCCGGCGTTTCCGAAGAATCACCGCGATCTCGGGTGGGGTCTGACCAACCAGTGGCACCAAGACGTCGACACGGGTAGCCCACCGATCGGGTGGTATGTCGATCAGCGCAACGGCTACTGGTCGTTGACGATCCAGAAGCAGTCAAGCCCCGGCGTCTATCTGCAGACCTTCTCGATCTTCGACGTGCCGTTGGGCACCGACTGGCACGACGTGACAATGCAGATCCGTTGGTCGGCATCGGACAGCGTCGGGTTTGTCCGGCTGTGGCTCAACGGGGTGCGGCAGAACTTCGTCAACGGCTCCGACACCTACTACGTCCGCACGCTGATACCCGGCACGAGGACCGTCTATTACAAAGAGGGCTACTACCGGAGGGCGATGCAACCCACCGGCATCGTCTACCACACCGGATTCCGGGTCGCCGCCGACGCTTCGTAATAGCGTTCGCTACGAACCGGGCATTAGCTGCCCGCCGCGTCGGTGAGGCACAATAGTAGGGGCGCGCGGGTTAAATCTCGCCAAAACACGCATCTACCGGTTAGGAACTGAGAATGTCCCGCTTGGGTCGCCGACTTGCTGCAGTGATGCTCGCAACCGCGGCAGTCACGGCAATCGTCATCGCGACGGAGGACTCGCCCATCGGTGAGCCGATGAAGGTCGCCGAAGCGGACGCCGATCCCGGCCGAGTGTTCACCGGCGACTACTCCACCGGTGACTTCTCCCAGTGGCCGGACGTGCAGAACGCCACCTACAACGGCAGCGGGCAGGGCTACGAACCGACCAATACGGCGTCGATCGTCCAGGACCCACGCGGCAGCGTAGCGCGGTACGAGCTCGACGGCGGCGATACCGACGGAGGGGTGCAACGCACCGAGGTGTCTGCGGACGAAAGCACCGGGGGCACCGAGGGTCAGACGCTTTGGTATCAGTTCTCGACGAAGTTCGACCCGGCGTTTCCGCAGAATCACCGTGATCTCGGTTGGGGCCTGACCAACCAGTGGCACGCGGACGTCGACACAGGTAGCCCGCCCATCGGGTGGTATGTCGATCAGCGCAACGGCTTCTGGTCGCTGACCGTCCAGAAGCAGTCCAGCCCCGGCGTTTACCTGCAGACCTTCTCGATCTTCGAGGTGCCGTTGGGCACCGACTGGCACGACGTGAAGATGCAGATCCGGTGGTCGTCGTCGGATACTGTCGGGTCAATCAAGCTGTGGCTTAACGGGGTTCGGCAGATGTTCACCAACGGCTCGGACACCTACAACGTCCGCACTCTGATTCCCGGGACGAAAACGGTCTACTACAAAGAGGGCTACTACCGCAAGGCGATGCAACCGACCGGCATCGTCTATCACACCGGATTCCGGGTCGCCACAGACGAATCGGGACTGTAGCGGTTCCATCGGCGATGCCGGATCGCGGTTGCACCGAGCACGTCGGCGAGCGGGCCGGCAGCTACGGAAGCCGAATAGTTCTGCTCGTAATGCTCGCGCGATGCGGCGCCCCGTTTCGCAGCCGCCACCGGGTCGGCAAGTGAATCGAAGGCCCGGGCAAGGCCGTCCACGTCATCGACGCCGATAGGCGTCTCACCCGGCGGCTGGAATTCCGGTAAAGCCCCCTCGGTCGAGACGATCGGCGTCACGCCGAGCTGCATCGAGAGCACCTGCACTCCGCTCTGGGAGGCGCGGCGGTAGTGCACAACGGAGGCCTTCGCCTGCGACAGCAGCGAGATCACATCGGGATACCTGAACGCTCCTGCGTGCCACACCACGTGGTCGGGGAGCGGCTTACGCAGCTCGCCATCGCCGATCAGGACCAGGTTGTCTCCGCGCCAGCCCGCGCCTGCGGTGTGCTGCCGCCACGCTTGCAGGCATACATCGATGTTCTTGTACTCGTTCAGGCGTCCGAGTAGGACGACGTCGCGTCTGCCCTGCGCCGGAACGAAATCCGGTGCGTCATTTACTTCGAGGTCACTGCTCAGCGGCACGATCGCCGAGGCGCCGATGGCGTCGGCGACGAACGGGCTGAACGCCACGGTCTTGGTGGCCCGTTTGGCCCACCACCCGAAGAGGGCGCGCTCCCATACGGGCCGCACTTCGCCGCTGTCGTGCGGCTCGTGGTCGTGGATCATCTCGACGCGGGGGGCTCCCGCCCCGAACAACATCCATCGAGGGTCGCGAACGATCTCGGTCACGACGACGTCCGCCGCGAACCTACGCACCTCCGGGAGTGCGCGACAAAACTGCGGCCATGTGCTCAGTGTCTTCGGCCTTGGGTCGAGTACCAGTTCATATGGTCGGGCCGCAGCAGAGCTGGGATGTCGGTCGGTAGTCACGAGCAGAACATCTGCCCCCGCGTCGATCAGCGACTCGACGTAGATACGAGTGGCCGGCCTGGTCCATGGCGAGAGCCACAGCACGCGGGTACCGGTGATGTCTTTCGTCATCGGCCGAGCCTTTCGACGGTCTGCGCGGACGGAGTCGCGCTCTGCCCAGATCTCAGCCAGCGACGTCGGGTGCCCGCAATCTTCCACAGCGCGGCGAACGCGATCTCGCGTGTCGTTTCGCCGCTGATGATGATCGATCTGCCTGCACCGATGTCGACGGCTGGCGCCCACCACGGCAGGCGCACAACGCGAATCGAGGTTGGTATCTCGGCGATGAGCGGCCCGAAGCGTCGCACACAGGCGATGACGACCTCGTATCCGCGACGGTCGAGTTCGCAGGCCAGTTCGATGCGCTCGCACTCGGCGCTTCCGTGCGTCAGCCGATTCATCGTGATGACGATCGATGGGAGTGGACCCGCCGGTCGACGTCGCGCGGCGCGGGCTCGCCGCGCCGACCGCTGGACACGGTCCAGCACCGACGTCCCCGCCAGATACAGATTCGCAGTCACACCGCCTTTTTCCAGTTCCAGATTCAGCGCGGCGTTGGCGCGCAACAGATCCTGGGACCGCATGGCAGCGACTGCGTCGTTGGCGACCGTTCCGTGTCCGGTGTGCGCAATACCCGATTCGTCGACAAGCTCCAGTGACCAGCCGACCGACCGTGCTCGCCTCTGCCAGTCGTCCTCTTCGCCGTAGAGGAAGAACTCCTCGTCGAACGGACCGATGGCGTCCCATGCGTCACGGCTGATCGCCAGGCACGCCCCGGTGAGATATCCGTCGATTGCGGTGGGCTGTGTCCGGTACAGCTCCGACCACCGGTGGCCTCTGAACCGGTGCGAATAGCCCGATTTGGACATCAGGGCCCTCGCGAGACTCTGCTCGCGGTGGGCGACGTCCCATGGCCGGGACCGGCCGCGGCTCGAGTCGTCGACGGTCAGGGGAGACGCGGCGGCCACCCCCCGTTTCCGGAGGGCGGCGAAGGTGCCCGACAACTTTCCCTGCAGCACGGCGTCGGGATTGAGAAGCAGCAGATCGTGGTCCGGCACTTCGCGAGCCAATGCGTTGACACCGGCGGCGAATCCGATGTTGGCCGAGCCGAGATACCAGTTGACGAGCGGGAACTCGGCGACGACGTCGTCGATTCCGGATTCCGCGGACGCGGAGTTGTCCCACACGTAGACGTCGACGTCACCAAGATACTGTTCGACGGAGGCCAGACAGTGCCGAAGTAGGCCTGGATTCCGGTAGGCGACCACCAGGACGGCGACCGGGCGCGGAGTCGGTTCCGCGGTGGGGGGTTGCGGTCGCCGGAAACGGCTGGGCAACAACGCTCGTTCTACATGGCGAGTCACGATATGGAGCTTTCTCTCATGTCGCAATGCGCATTGACCGCGGCCAGGATCAGAGCATTGATCCCGTCGAGATAGTCACCCATGGTGGAGTCGCGCTTGCGGGCGGCATCGCGTAGTTCCTTGCGACGCAACGGATCGTCGAGGAGTTCGCTGACGGCGTTGCGAAGTGCGATGTGATCACCCGGCGGAACCAGCACCGCGGAGGATGCGTCCACGTATCCGCGCAAACCGGTAACGTCGCTGACGACCACCGGTACGCCCGCCTGGTTGGCGTTCATGACGCGAATCTGGCCTATGCTCGCCCCGGTCTCCGGCACCGGAATGACATAGACGGTCGCCTGCTCCACTTCGCTCTGGTGTTCGTCTGCCGAAATATCATGACGGATAACGGCGTTCGGTCCTGCCAGCCGACAGGCTTGCTCGAGGTCGGCGTTCGTGCACACGGCCCGCACCTCCCAGTCGGTCCCCTCGGCTGCGGCGAAGAAGGTCTGCCAGTCGGTCCGGCGACCGGATGCCAACACACGTTGGGTGTTGTTCATCTCACCCGCAGGTGAATTGTCGAACAGGGCAGGCCACTGTACGACTACGAAATGGTCGGCGGCCAGATTGTGAATCGCGGGCAGGGTCCGTGCCTCATCTTCGGTGAGGACCTGCGCGCGAAGAAGGGCGCGGCGCAGTAGCCACCCCTTCATGACGCGGAACCACACTCGGCGGACAAGGTCTCGCTCGGCGGGCTCGTGCACTATGTATTCGAGCAAGACCAGCGTTCGCCGAGCGAACAGGCCGTAGAGAATTTTGCAGATGGTCGCGCCCGGTGACGTGTTCGTCATGACGATAGCGTCCGCATGCCAACCGATCACCACTATGGCGAGCCCTCGAGCGACGCCGCTGCGTCCCGCCAGGGAACGAAACCACTCGGGAATCCGGTCCTCGAGTCGCGTGGCCGTGGGGATGTGGTCGGCATACCAGGTGTCGGCGAGAATCATCAGGCACTGCTCCAGTCTTCCGACCGACTGACGTCGGCAGGAGGTTCGGCGTCGTCTTCGTCGTCTTCTTTTTCGGCGAGTGCGGACTTGAGGTAATTGACTGTCACCGGTCCCACCACAGCGTTCACCGCCAAATACACGAGCGTGGCGACAGAGATCGTGATGAGCACCGGCACGTGCCGCATCGCAAGCGCCGCGCCCGAACATGCCACAAGCGCCGGAAGCAGCCGAAGTACGAACAACCAGGGCGTCTGGTACGGCGCCCGGCGGCCGAGCCGCCAGGTGGCAACGATCACGCCGACCGCTTCTGTCAGGACAAGCGCGCCCGCGGCTCCTATCGCGCCATAGTGCGGCGCGAGAACGATGTTCAGAACGATGTTGCCGACAAGATTTGCCACGCTGAGCCGAAGCAGGAACACCTGGTCGTGAGCCGCGAAAAGCGCCTGGCTGATCGCCGCGGTGACGAAGACCAACGCAACCGCGATGAACAACAGGCCGAGCGTCGGACCGCCGTGAGTGCCGAACTCCGCCGAACCGACAAGCTCGATGACGGGTTCAGCCAACATGGCGCCGACGACGGCGATGGGCATGCCGATGAACAGCATCACCTCGACCGAGCCGGCGACGAAGCGCGCGAAATCGGCGCGATCACGCGCGAACAGATGGGTCATCGCCGACAAGGTCGATGTCGCGAAGAACTGCGACAGCATCGAGAGTGTGAATGCCAGAGAGACTGCGAGCCCGTAGACACCAACCTGCTCGGGCGTGCTGCGAAGGCTGAGGATCACGCCGTCCACACGCCAGTAAAGGATCGCGACGACCAGTCCGCCGGTTTGGGGCAGGCTTTCGCGAAAGAGGTCCCAGCTTTCGGCGAGGGACACGATCGGCCGCCAGTTGATGATCCGGGCAGCCGCCACTCCCTGCACGACGAGGATGACGGCCGGTGGGACCAATTGCACGATCGCAAACCACACAATGTTTGCCTGTAGGGCCAGCAGAATCATCGTGGCGCCCAACGAGGCGACCCTGCTGGCCAGATCCGAAACCGCGACCGCAGTGAACCGGACCTTCGCCAGGAAGATCGGCTCCATACAGCTTGCGAGCGTGCTGAGGAGGAGGCCAAGCGAAACGATGAGGACCATCTCGGTCACGTCGGTCTGACCGCGGTACACCAAGGCGCCCGAGGCCGCAGCGATCACGAACAGCGGGACGCAGTACACGAGCGACAACCCGGCGTTGACCCGCACCAGCCGCTCGAGGTCGCCTTTTCCGGACATCACCCGTCGGACGATGGTCGCGCCGACACCGAGCTCCGTAAGGCTCATCCAGAGGCCCACGAACATCACGGCAGTGGTGAGCTTTCCGTAATCCGTCGGGCCGAGGTAGCGCGTGGTGGCCGCCACGGTCACCATCGACGCGGACATGCCGACAAGGCGGAACACCAGCTGTAGGCTGAATGCTCGAGCCATGTGTCGGTTGGACGCCCGCGGAGGTTGCTGCGGCGCCTCGGCGGCCGGGTTGGCTTCCGTAGGATCGAGACCAGGAACAGGGGTCGATGCGCGCCTATATTCCTTTGCCGTCCGGCCTTTCCGCAACCACTTGGCGGCGCCGGTACGTCGCAGGCGAGGTCCCAGACGAGTCACCGTACGGCCTCCACAAATTGGCCGACTTCGGTGTGGACGTGACGTTCGGCGAAACCGATTTCGGCCGGGTTGTCGAACGGGCGGCGAGATCCGTTCGGTACCGCACCGACGGCATGGAGATGCTGGAAGGCCTGTCCGAATGGCGAGCACGCGCGCTGCGCAACACCGATGTCGTTTTCACATATGACGAGCGAATCGGAATCCCGGCGAGCCTGCTGCGCACGCGCAAGCACGCCCCCGTGATGCTCGGCGTCGGCTGGCTTACCCGCCGTTCGGAATCGCCTGCGATACTCGCAGCACTGGCCGGGCGCGCGCTCCAACGGGCTGCCGGGGTGTGGGTGCAGTCCTCGGCGATGCTCCCCGTTTTGAGACAGGAGTGGGCGGTTCATCCATCGCGGTTGCACTATGTTCCGTGCGGTATCGATGCGAACTTCTACGAGGTGCAGCCCGAACCGAACGTTGCGAACGTAATCGCGGGCGCGGGCGAGGATCGCCACCGGGATCATCAGCTGTTGATTGCGGCGGTGTCGAGTCTGCGGTCGCGCTTTCCGGACATCCAACTCGAACTCGCCACCGGACAGCCGGTCGACCTGCCATCGGATCTGGGAACGCTTTACCGGCACCGCCTGGATGGCAGGATTCGCGAGATCTACCAAAGAGCAAGCGTTGTCGCCCTCGCGCTGAAGCCGGTCATCACCGGTTCGGGGCTGACGGTGGCACTCGAGGCGATGTCGAGTGGACGACCGGTGGTGATGACCGACAATCCTGGCATCTCGGACTACGTCGAGCATGGTGTCACCGGCCTGCTCGTGCCTCCGAATGACGTCGACGCGCTCTCGTCCGCGATCGGCGAACTCCTTGCCGACCCGCAGCGACGAGCGGAGATGGGCAGGGCGGCCGCGGCCCGGATCCGCGACCGCTTCACGTCCGGCATCGTGGCGCGCAGGCATGCCGAGTTGCTCAGTTCCATCTGACGCTAGACAGCAGACCAGAACGCCGGATTGAGCGGTCCTTGCTTGTATTTCACGGTGACGACCTGGACGCCGAAGCTGACTGGGAAGAAGACCCAACCGCGAACGCATTCCCCGTTCGCCAAAACCTCTGGGGTCAAGGGGTATTGCGGCGTCGGGAACTCGACGTGAAATTCGCCGGTCCCGGGATAGCGTCCGGTGCTGTCGTCGGCGACCGACCAGTCGGTGAAATTGATGGTGAATGGTCTTGGCGAACCCTTGAGGCAAGTCTGAACATCTGCACCCACCCAGTGACCGCCGCTCGGCGGGGGAGGTGCGGTCACGGCGATGTTCTGATTGACCCCGAAGACTGTCACATCGGCTTCCAGACCGGCGTTGCCGGCGAGGTGGAAGGTGGTGCCGAGTTGCATGGGAGCCGATGGGGTGGAAGGGGTTCCGATATCAGAGACGGCCGCGGGGGTCGCCGTGGTGATTCGGGGCGCGGTAGTCGCTGACTGCTCGCCGGCATCGCTACATCCGGCAAGCGCGACGGAGACAGCGGCGAGCGTGAGGATGATCGGTTTCATGAAACGCCTATCAGTTCCGAGGGCACCTTGGTTTCGTCAATTGCGTAAGCCTGTTTCCCGGTATCTGAGCGCAGATTGGCGAACGTCGCAGTTGCTCCGAGAGCCATACCGAGGACAAGCGAATTCGCCCCGTCCAGCGGCAGCGGGACGACAGCGCAGACAGCCAGCAATCCCGCGCTGACCGCCGCACTGATTCTGACTGGCGCCGAGGGGTTTTGGATGGCGCGCGCGAACGGTGTCAGGGCGAATACTGCGAACGCCACCATGCCCACTACCCCGGATTTGACCAACCACCACAGGTAGAAGTTGTGAGCGTAGGTGGTGCCCAGGTTGAGGCTGAACGTGTCTCGGGCCGATTGGTGAGCCTCCGGCGTCCCGAATGCGAACTGGTACGCATAACCCAGCCCGTGCCCGAACGTCGGCGCATCCGCGAAGGACGACTCCAGATTTGCGTTCTCTCGAAGTCTGGCCAAGGTCGATGGGTCAACCTTGAGGGAATTCGACGACAGGCCACCCAATACCCGATGTGAGAACGCGTTCAGTTGGTCGCCAAGCCACCCGCCCAATCCGGTGTCGTGTATCAGGAACAGCCCACTGGGTATGACCACCGCGAGTGTGAATGCACCGACCGTGGCGAACACCGCAGTCCGGCGTATGGCCGCCCACCCGAGACTGGTCACGAAGGCAACGGCTGCAGTGACCGCCAAGATGATCAAGAGGTTGCGCGAGAACGACAACAGTGAGATGACCGCCGCGGGCAACCCGAGGACGAGCCACATCGACAGCTTGGCCCGGCCGACGATCTGCGCTGCGACGAGCACCGCGAGAACCGCGACCGCGGGCATCTGGGATGAGGTCAGCATTCGCACCGCGTCCGCGCTGCCTACCTCGGCCTCAAGGCTCTCGATGCGGCCGGCGAGCTTCACGCCTGCGAACTCGCTTGCGGCGAGCATGGCCATCGAGAACCACAGAATCACCGCCATAGTGCGAATGCACTCTTTGACGTATCCCGCGCGCACGATTAGGCATGCCAGCACGAATCCGGCGACCATCTCACACAGGAAGAGAGCTTCCCTGGCGACCCGGTCGGGAGCATTCCCCGACGCCACCCCCATCGCGGTGAAGAACGCGACGGTGAACAAGAAGCCTGCCGGCACCACAAATGTCGTAAACCGTGGTCGCACAACAAGGATCAGCGAGCAAATGGCCAAGCCGAGCGCGACCTGGTATGCCCAGATCGTCACCGGTCCGATCAACTTGGCGACGTGTAGTCCTGCGGGCAGCGACGCAAACGCGAGGAACAGCGCGACCCACGTGAGCAACTGCGGTTTGGTCAAGTACATGACCAGGCATCCCAACGCCCCGATGACAAGGACTCCCAGCATGGAGGAGCGAGCTGTCAACGCCCCGGCGGCGAAGCATCCGAGCACCGCGACGCCGATCGCGGCTCCCAATGCCGGAATGTTCCTGCGACCAGCAATCGACAATCTGTTCGCCTCAAGAGCAGCAGCAAGTTGGTTCGTCACCCAACTTCGCCAACCTGCGCCTTGTACGCCCGGGCCACCGCCTTGGTATGCCGGGAAACAGGCACGGAAGTCAACACCGTGCCGACGACGTTGCCGCCGGCCGCGCGCAAGTTATAAAGAGATTCCTCGACCTCGTCGGCCGTGGTTCGCCCTGCGCGCGCCACCAGGATGGTGGACTGGCAGGCTGCCGCTAGGAGGCCGGCATCCGCCGTCGCCAACGTCGGTGGGCCGTCGACGATCACGTGGTCGAAGAGCGCCGAGAGCTTCTCTATCACCTCGGATAGTCCAGGCGTGCCGTAGAGCGGATTGGCGTCGCCGGCTCTAGTTCCGGCCAACACCCAAAGGTTCGGATTGGACGTGGCCTGGATCGAGCTGTCGAGCTGGTCCCGATTGGCCAGCACTTCGGACAACCCGCTTCCCTCGACTCCCAACAGACCCGCAATCACTGTCTGGCGAGGATCTCCCTCGACCAGCAGCACCTTGCCTCGGAGCTCGCCGAACGCCAGCGCAAGGTTCAACGCAGTCGAGGTGCTGCCTGCACCGATGACGGGGGCGGTAACCAGAACGGTTTGCGGACCAGGGACGGCAACTTTGAGGAACCGGGTCCGCAGGCTGCGCAGCGCCTCATCGGTCAACACATCGCCGGAACCGAATCGGGCGACCACGCCGCCGTGCGTGCTCGTGCCGCCGGAAACGTATCGCGGCAGCTCGGCGAGTGAAGGCACGGCCGAAATACTGTCCACATCCTCGCGGCTCCGAACGGAACGGTCTGTCGCGGAGCGGAGCAACGCAAGTGCCACACCCAGCAGAACGCCAGCGATCAGACCAAGAGCGATGTTGCGAGTCGGGTTCGGGCTGATCGGTGCGTCGGGCACCAGGGGCCGCTCGATCACCGATGCGACGGGCGGTGCGCTCGACAGGCCGTCGATCGATGCCTCCACTTTGGGAAGTTCGACTGTGAACTGATCGGCCATCGCGCCTGCCAGCGATGCCGCCCGCGCAGCGTTGGAATCGACTACTGACAACTGAAACGACGTCGAGTCCGGCTGATAGACGACTTTGGTTTCACCGACCAGAGCGTCGGCAGACATCGGGATGCCGAGCTTGTCGATCGCCTGCTGGGCAACGCTCCGCCCGCTGGCGATCTCCGCGTAGGTCGACATCCGCAGCCCCGAAGTCTGCACGGCCTTGAAGGCGTCGTCCATGGAGTTCACGCCCGAGAACGACATCAGCACAGTCGCGGTCGACTCGTATTTGTTCGGCGCAATGACCGTCGCCACCACCGCGCCTGTCAAACACACCAGGATCGCGGCGACGACAATCTTCCAGCGAGCAAGAATGATCTTGACGAACGAGCGGAAGTCCATCAGCAGTACCTCTCCGAGCCGGCGCGTGTTCCGAAGCGCCAACTACGTTCACTGACCGGGTTCTAGCAAACCCGATTCATGGTGTTCCACGGCCACCCGGCAGGTGGTCCTAGTCGTGCCTGTCGGCCCGCAACCCCGCGGTACCGTTTTGCCAGTATTGTCGGTAGCCAGATATACCACAGCAATGACTGACTTGGCTAGTTCAACCATTTATCGGGCCAAAACGTAGGAATATGTTGCTACTGTAAACTCTCTGTGATTTGCTAGAGACGTTAGCGAAGCCGACTGCGCCTGTAGTTGGGGACACCGTCGTGAGAGCGCGGGACGACCCCGCCCACAGACAACGAATGGACGATTGCCAGTTCACGTCCAGCGGAGCCGAAGGAGGAGCCTTGCCCGCACACACCGTGACGGCCAACTACTGGATGCAGAAGGCGGAAAGCGGTGTCTGCACCCCTGGCGTGAAGACCGCGATCCGACGGACCAGATCGCGTGCGCCATTGCGGCTCGGCCTGGCAGGCGGAGGTACGGATGTGTCGCCCTACTGCGACACCTACGGGGGCCTGGTCCTGAACGCGACCATCGACAGGTATTGCTACGCCACCCTCGAGGAGACGCCGGACGGCAGAGTCGAGTTCCGGGCTCCCGACATCGGGGTGATCGATCATCTGGATCGTGGACCGGAGCCGCGCGATGCGTCACCGCTCAACCTTCACCGGGCTATCTATCAGCGACTGACGCGGGATTTCGACCTGGGCAGGCCGGGTGTCTGCCTGACCACGGTGTCCGACGCGCCCCCCGGATCAGGCTTGGGCTCTTCCTCGACATTGGTCGTGGCGGCCGTCGAGGCGTTTCGTGAGTTCTTCTCCCTTCCACTCGGGGAGTACGACGTCGCCCGGTTGGCATTTCAGATCGAGCGGGAAGACTATGCCCAGGCAGGTGGCAGTCAGGACCAGTACGCGGCCACCTTCGGCGGGTTCAACGTGATGGAGTTCGGGCCCGCGGGCCGCGTCATCGTCAATCCACTGCGAATCAAAGAGGCGACCGTGCGTGAGCTCGAGGCCTCGATTCTGCTGTACCACACCGGTGTTTCCCGCGAATCCGCTGAAATCATCAGGCGCCAGACCTCCCACATCTCTGCGGGCTCCGCGGCGCAACTGTCGGCAACGCACGAGTTGAAGGACGAAGTGGTCGCCATGAAGGAAGCCCTCCTTCGAGGTGACCTCGTCGAGCTCGCCGGGGTTCTCGATCGTGGTTGGCGTGCGAAAAAGTCCCTGGCCGAGGGTATTTCGACACCGCACATCGAGCATTGCTTCGATGTGGCCATGGGGGCAGGGGCGATGGCAGGAAAGGTGTCGGGTGCGGGCGGCGGCGGCTATGTGCTGTTTCTGACGGACCCGGTGCGGCGGCCCGCGGTGATGCGGGCGCTCAACGATCTGGGGGTCGGCGCCGCACAGCCGGCACATTTCGTATCGGAAGGAGCGGTGGCATGGTCACTGCGATGAATGTTGACGTCGCTGAATTCGTCGGCGCTGAACTCGCGAAGAGCCGCGCATGTCTCGACGCGATCGAGGATCTTCAGTACACCGCCATGTTGGCGGACATCACCCACGGCATCGTGGCATCACTCCGCGGCGGTGGAAAGGTCATGTTCTGCGGCAACGGCGGCTCCGCCGCGGACTCCCAGCACCTTGCTGCGGAACTGGTCGGCCGCCAGAACTACAACAGAGCTCCGGCCGCGGGCCTTGCGCTGACCGTTGACACCTCAGCCCTCACTGCCGTCGGCAACGACTATGGATTCGACCTGGTTTTCTCTCGGCAGGTCGAGGCGCTCGGCCGCGAAGGTGACGTCCTCTTCGGAATCTCGACGTCGGGTCGCTCGGCGAATGTCGTACGTGCGCTCGAGGCGGGAAACGCGATGGGTATCACGACGGTGGCGTTTACCGGCAGCCAGCCACGAGACATGGCCGTCGCCAAACACGTGCTGGCCGTACCCGCGAGCGAAACGGCGAAGATCCAGGAACTCCACATAGTTTGTGGGCACATGATCTTCGCGATGGTCGAGCGCATCCTTTTTCCGGTGGAATGATCGGGCCGCAAGCCAAATCGTGCTCAAATACGTACGCGGCCAGGCCGCTTCGACGCCGCGACCCGCGCTCTTCCTGGACCGCGACGGGGTCCTGAACCGACGGAAAGTCGACGGCTACGTCATCGAGCCGAAGGACTTCGAGCCTCTCGACATCGCTCTTGAAGCCGCCCGTGCCGCTCAGAAGCTCGGCGCTGCACTGGTTGTCGTCACCAATCAAGGGTGCATCGGCCGCCAGCGGGCCACCGAGTCGCAGGTGATGGCCGTGCACGCCGTTCTGCTCTCATGGCTCGGCACTCATGGGATCGCGCTGGATGCAATATTCACGTGCCCGCACCATCCGCTGTCTGCCGATCCAACGCAGCGGGAATGCCGATGCCGAAAACCCAAGCCCGGCTTAGTCCTTGCCGCGGCAAGCGAACTCAACCTCGACCTGTCATCGTCCATTTTGGTCGGTGACCAACCAAGCGACGTCGGTGCCGCGCTCGCTGCAGGCATCGCCGCAGAGCGGGCACTGCTTGTCGATGCGACCCGCCCGTCGGACCTCGTGAAGTGTGTGCGCAGAGCGTGGGCACCTGCGGCGTGAGGATCCGGCTCAGCAGGCGGGCTGCATGCCTTTGCGCAACCACAGTTCGGCGTCGCCTCCCTGGCTGGTCCTAACCTTGGCGAAGAGCTGCTCCAGATCGTGCTGAAGCGCAACTGTCGATGAGTCTTCGAGCACCGAATCCAGGGCGTTGGCGCGGCCGTACACGACAACCGCGTCAATCGGCACTCCACCCTGGACGGCCCTTGCCAACTGCATCGGCGGCGGAACCGAGTCGAACCAGCGGTCCGTCTTGTCCGGATCCAGGAACAGATCGGCGCGCGCGACGGTCTTGTAGCGCCATAAGGCCACCGGATACCAGCCCGACTCGTTCCCCAGATCCAGCGCCTCCCGGGTTACACCGAATGCACCACTTGCCTGTGAGGCCATCGGTAAGCCGCGTGACCACACACCGCCGGAGCCGTCGAGGTTGAGTTGGACAAACGTTGCGCGTGCCGGTAGACACTCGCCCACGTCTGCGATCTGCTGGACCTCACCAGCCAGTTGACGCAACGCCGGTACCCGGACAACAGGAAGCGCGACGGCCACCGCCGCCGCAATGGCGGCCACTCCCCACCAGGCGGTGCCCGCCCTGCCACGCAGGTTCGGTAGTTGAGTGCAGAGCCACAGCGCGAGAAATATTGGGGCGAAGAGGGATATGCGGACGTTGACGTAACCGACACCGTTGGTCCCGTTCGGAGACATCACGACGGACAAGGCGCCGAGGAGCAGCGCGGTGACCAGGATTCCGTCGAAGCGGTCACGGTATCGCCGATCCCGCACCCGAACGATGACAACCAACATGAAGGCGACGATCAACGCAAGGGCCAGAAGGCGCGCCAGCCATACCTCGGCACGGGTGTACGTGACCAGCGGCCCGAAAAGCTGGACCAACAGGGAGGCCGAATCCACCATGCCCGAGAACGGCTGAATGCCGCCGCCCTGTCCGCCTTGCACGTACCAGACCAGAGTCAGAACCCCCATGAGCCCCACGGGAAGTGCGAGCGTTCTGATCACCAGGCGTGACGCCTTCGCGAGTCCTTCGCCCTCAGCCAAATGCGCGAACAACGCAATGAGCACAACTGCGATCGTGGCGACGACGGCGGGCACGAAGTGGGTGAACCACGTCGCAATCAGCAGCAACGTCAGGGGGATTGCAGCAGGCCGGAGGGGTTCGCGCAACGCCAGGGCCACCGTGAAGAGACAAAGGGCGATGCCCCACACGAAACCGGTCAACCCGAGCATGAACAGGTAGCTCATCTCGAAGGCCAGCAGCGGGATCCCGGCGGCGAGCGGCAGACGCACGGCCCGCATCAGCGAGGCGACCCCCAACGAATACGCAATGAGGCCGATCGCAGCGACGACTTTCAGAGCGGTGTCGCCATCCACCACCTGGATGAGACCGGTGAGCGATAGCTCAGAGGTCAGGTAGGGAAGAAGCGCAGGGCGCCATTCCACCACCGCCGGCCACCAACCGCGGATAAGGCCGTTCATCGCGACAGCGTTTGAAATGTGTAAGCCGCCGTCTTCGAGAACGAGCGTCGGCAGTGTCACGACGATGATCACCGGAACCGCGGATATGGCCCAAAACGCCAGGGAACCTACCCGGACATGGATGCCAGCGACTGGGCTCGCGGGCCTGTCCCTGATGATGGTGTTCACCCGCAGATGATGACACATAATCGCCTTGCGAAGCATCTTTTAGCAAATTAATGGGTCAAACGACTCAAGGCCCGATCGTGGCGTTCTGATGTGATTCGGATCTGCTTCTGGTGACGAACTTGCCCACCGTCGAAGCTCGTCTGTCGCGCGGAAGAATGCGCTGAGGGACATGGGTGCCGTTAAATCGCCTGGCGATGTATCATCTGTCATGCGAACATTTGCGGCCACCCGATATCCGCGGCGCGACGGCGGCCGATCGGACGTAACTGATCACACACGAGTTTGGTCTTTTCTTAGCGTGAGCGCAGCAGAATTATGAGGTTTGACGTGGAAGTTCGCAGGAGTTCGACATCGGATGGTGCAGCTTTCATAACGATTGCTATGTTTGCAGAGGCCCTGCCTGCGATGTCTTCGCTAAATCTGCATCACCGCGTATGGAGTCTTCATGGTTGAGCAGCTGGTGCTGTGGGCGAGCACTGAGGAGCGCGGAGGAATCACGGAATATCTTCGTGTCATGCAGCAAACGCCACTCTGGGCGACCTGGGATGTACAGCACGTTGTTACTCACCGCGAAGGTTCAAAGTTAGCGAAGTTCGGTGTCTTTGCGTCCAGTGTGGTGTTCTTTGCCGTCAACCTGGTCAGGCTTCGTCCCGCACTGGTCCATGTGCACGCAGCCAACGACGCAAGCTTTGTACGGAAGGCTGTCCTGGTCTGGCTCAGCTCAATGGCCAGAGTGCCTGCGATCCTGCACATTCACGGCTCCGGTTTCGAGGACTATTACGCGGAATCGCCGCGGCTGGTCCGGGCGTCGATCCGGGCCACCCTGCGAAGGGCCAAGGCGGTGGTCGCGCTGGGTCAGCGGCGCGCGACGAACCTTCGTGCCATTGCCCCGACGGCGCGCGTTGCGGTGATACCCAACGCAGTCGAGCCTGTGGACCAGGCGTCCCAGCCCCAGCCTGGCGATCCGGTGCGCGTCGTTTTCCTCGGCAGGATCGGCGATCGCAAGGGCGCTTTCAGGCTGCTCGACGCGTGGGCCGAGCTTTCGCGAAGCCGCGACCCCGACAGCCCGTTGAAAAAGGCGGCAACGCTGACGATCGCCGGCGACGGTGAGGTTGCGGAAGCCAGGGAACGCGTTCGTGGACTCGGTATCACCGAGTCCGTCGAGATTCACGAATGGTTGTCGAGGACCGAGGTCGCCAAGCTGCTCGACGGCGCGCAGGTGCTTGTTCTCCCTTCGCGTCACGAAGGCCAGCCGATGGCGGTCCTGGAGGCGATGGCACGAGGGTTGTGTGTCGTCTCCAGCGGTGTCGGTGGATTGCTCGAAATGGTCGGCGACGGTTGCGGAGTCATCGTCGACCCCGATGATGTCGACGCGATCGCCTCTGCATTGAACGCTGTCGTCTTCGACCATGACCTTCGTGCGCAGTACGGCGCCGCGGCGTATGCACGGGCGAAGGAGGAGTTCGACGTCGGTACGGTCTGGCAGCGGCTCGATGGGCTCTACCGAGAGGTATCTCGATGAGCGGCCGTCAGATCAGGGCGTTCTTCGTCGTCCCCGATCTACGAGTCGGCGGCGCCGAACGCCATCTGACGACGTTGTTGCCGCGGATGGATCCATCGAAATTCACCTCGTCGGTGATGTGCATTGGCGAGGAGGGGGACCTCTACCCAGCATTGTCCGCGGCCGGAATCGAAGCGCGGGCACTGCACCTGAAGAAGCGCCAGGCGCCGCGGGCTTTGTTCGAGTTGGTCGCGGCCATGCGGAGGTTTCGGCCCGACGTCGTCGTCGTGCGGGGTTACAACGCTGAAACGCTTGGCCGCATCGCAGCCCGCCTCACCGGAGTCGAATCCGTCATCGTCTGGGTGCACAACATCGGTGACGCGACGCCGCGCAGCAGTGTCCGCGCCGCCACCGACCGCGCCCTGAATCGTTGGACGAGTCGGTATTTCGGAGTCGCCGAAGCCCAGCGCAGCTACCTGGTCGACGACCTGGGTTATCCGGAGGCCAAGATTCGCATCGTCCACAACGGTGTGGATCCCGAACTCTTCGACATCACCACCGACCGCAGCGTCCTGCGCGAATTCGGCTTCGCCGAGAACGACCCGGTCGTCGGAATTGTCGCGGCGCTGCGGCCGGAGAAGGACCATCCCACGTTGCTGCGGGCAGCCCGCATGGTGGTCGACGAGATACCTCGCGCACGCTTTCTCGTCATCGGCGACGGTCCGACCCGGCCGCATCTCGAGTCGTTGTGCTCGGAGCTGGGCATCACGCCCAACGTGTTCTTCACCGGCTCGCGCTCGGATGTCCCTCGACTGCTCAGGGCCATAGACGTTTTCGCACTCTCCTCTGTCACGGTGGAGTGCTTTCCGATCGGTCTGCTCGAGGCCATGGCCAGCGCGCGACCCGCAGTATGCACCGATGTCGGCGGCATCCGCGAAATGCTCAGCCATGGTGAGACGGGATACCTTGTGCAGCCCGAGGATTCGCACCTTCTTGCGGCTCGGCTCATCGACCTCTTGTCGAACCCCGATACCGCGCGCCGAATGGGCCGTGCGGGCCGCGATCGAGTCGTGACCGAGTTCAGCCTCGATCGAAGCGTTGCCGGGGCATCCCAAGCGATCGAGGACCTGGTCAACGGTCAAGTCAGCCACAACGAACGGGTGAAAGCATGAGACGACGCCACATACTGATCCTCGTCGAGAACCTGTCGGTGCCCGCCGATCGACGGGTCTGGCAGGAGAGCCGAGCACTGGTCGATGCCGGGTTCGACGTCACGGTGATCTGCCCGCTGGGCACGAACCATGACCGTGAGCGCGAAACGACGATCGAAGGTGTCCGTATTCTGCGGTATCCGCTACGGCCCGCGGCGGGCGGCGCGCGGGGCTACATCCGGGAATACGCACTCGCACTGTGGCATACGCTGCGGTTGGCCGTGAAGGTCCGCCGCGAGCGCCGGATCGACGTCGTTCACGCGTGTAACCCGCCGGATCTTCTGTTCCTCATCGCGCTGACGTTGCGTCCATGGGGTGCCAGATTCGTGTTCGACCACCACGATCTCGTTCCCGAACTGTTCGCGTCCCGCTTTCCCGGCAAGAGGCCAATTCTCGACCGACTGGTCAGAACGGTGGAACGACTGACCTTCGCGACCGCCGATGCCGTCATCTCGACGAATGAAAGTTATCGACGTGTCGCGATCGAGCGCGGCAAGATGGCGCCCGACAAGGTGCAAATCGTTCGAAGCGCGCCGGATCTGAGCAGATTCCTTCGGCAGCAGCCGGATTCGAGCCTCCGTTGCGGTAAACCGCATCTGCTGGCCTATCTGGGTGTGATGGGGGCACAGGACGGAGTCGACTACGCCCTGCGAGCGGTGAAGCTGCTGCGTGACGAGCTCGGTCGCGACGACTTCCACTGCGTATTCATGGGTGCGGGCGATGCCCTCGAGGAACTGAAACTTCTCAGTGAGCAACTGGGCGTCGCCGACATCGTGGAGTTTTCCGGTTGGGCGGGTGACGATCTCATCCAACGCTGCCTGTCCACCGCCGATGTGTGCCTGTCGCCGGACCCACTGACTCCGTTCAATGACGCGTCGACGATGAACAAGGTCATCGAGTACATGGCGATGAGCCGACCGATCGTGTCCTTCGATCTTGTCGAGTCACGCTTCTCCGCCGGCGACGCGGCGATCTACGTCCGCAACAACGACGAAATGGCGTTCGCTGAGGCGATCGATGCGCTGCTGAGCGATCCCGACCGACGCAGGCAGATGGGCGAGCTGGGACGCAACAGAGTCAAGCAGCAATTCTCATGGGAGATCTCGCGCAGAGCGCTTGTCCAGTTCTACGAAGACTTACTGGGCACAGAAGGCCGCATTCGCGACGACGTCGTATCCACGCGCGCGGAAAGCGCCTGATATGAGCCGGCGAATCGCGGTATTCGGAACCGGGTACCTTGGCGCAACACACGCTGCGTGCATGGCCGAACTCGGACACGAAGTGCTCGGCGTCGATGTCGATCTCGGCAAGTTGGCGAAGCTGTCGGCAGGCGAGGCTCCGTTCTACGAGCCAGGCCTCGACAAGGTGCTCAAGAGGAACGTCGATGCAGGCCGACTTCGCTTTACGTCGTCATACAGCGAGGCGGCGGACTTCGCCGATGTGCACTTCATCGCCGTCGCCACGCCGCAGAAACAGGGTGAGTTCGCAGCCGACCTGCGCTACGTCGATGCGGTGATCGAGACCCTGGCGCCGCTACTCACCAGACCTGCAGTCATCTTCGGCAAGTCGACGGTGCCGGTTGGCACTGCGGCGAGATTGGCGACGCTGGTCCAAAAGACGGCACCGGCAGGTGACGATGTCGAGGTTGCGTGGAATCCCGAGTTCCTCCGTGAGGGCTACGCGGTGCAGGACACGTTGCATCCAGACCGGATCGTCGTCGGTGTCGACCGAAGCCGTCCGGGGCAGGCGGAGGACGTCGCACGTGACGTCTACCGCGACCTCGTCGGCGAGGGCATACCGTTTCTCGTCACCGACAGAGAAACGTCGGAACTGGTCAAGACATCAGCGAATGCCTTTCTCGCGACCAAGATCTCATTCATCAACGCGATGGCCGAGATCTGCGAAGCGACCGGCGCCGACGTCGCGGCGCTGGCGGACGCGATCGGACACGATGCGCGAATTGGACGAAAATTCCTCAACGCCGGTATCGGCTTCGGCGGCGGATGCCTGCCCAAGGACATCCGTGCATTCATGGCACGGGCGGGAGAGCTCGGTGTCGACCAGGCGCTGACGTTCCTGCGCGAGGTGGACAGCATCAACATGCGGCGCCGCAGTCTGATGGTCGATTACGCCCGTGAGGCGTTGGGCGGGTCATTGATCGGTACCCGCATCGCCGTCCTTGGGGCAGCCTTCAAACCGGAATCCGACGACGTGCGGGATTCACCGGCGCTGAACATCGCGGGCCAGCTGCAACTGCAGGGTGCGTCAGTAGTCGTCTACGACCCGAAGGCCATGGACAATTCCCGCGCCCTGTTCCCGACACTCGGATATGCGACCGATGCGTTCGAGGCGTGCGAGAAGGCTGACCTGGTCATGGTGCTCACCGAGTGGAAGCAGTTCCAGGAACTGGAGCCTGCCGAGGTCGCCGAGGTGGTCCGGCAGCGCCGGATCATCGATGGCCGAAATTGTCTTGACCCCAGCGACTGGCGCGCTGCGGGATGGGTTTATAGAGGAGTGGGAAGACGATGAACGTTGCCGCGGTATCGACGAGCTGACCAAACCCTGACGCGCGCAGGCGCCGGTCTAGCCGCGGCTATCCTCGCCGTATGCAGCTTGGCGCCTGGCGACGCATCGACGTCGTCCAAGAGACCGGCTCCACCAATGCCGACCTGCTGGCCCGTGCCGCCGCGGGTGAGGACATCGACGGCGCGGTGCTGATCGCCGAATCGCAGACGGCGGGCCGCGGCAGGCACGGCAGAACCTGGTCGACGCCTCCGGGGTCGCAGATCGCCCTTTCGGCCGGGGTGGGCGTCGGCGCCGTCCCCAGCGAGGCGTGGGGCTGGCTTCCGCTGCTCACCGGCGTCGCGGTGGTGGACGCGGTCGCGGAGGTCGCAGGCGTGACCGCGGGCCTCAAGTGGCCCAACGATGTCCTCGTCGGCTCGGGAAAGCTCGCGGGCATCCTCGCCGAGGTGGCCGCGCCCGCGCCGGTCGTCGTCGTCGGCGTTGGCCTCAATGTGACCGAGGCACCCGATCCCGTCGCCACGTCGCTGGCACTGCTCGGCGCGGCCGTCGACCGCACGAAGCTCACCGAGGCGGTGCTCTCGCACCTGGCCACCCGAATCGACGGCTGGCGGGCCGCAGGGGGCGCCGACGCGACCCTTGCCGCCGACTACCGCTCGCGCAGCGTCACGATCGGCAACCGGGTGCGGGCAAGCCTGCCGGGCGACCGCACGGTCTCCGGCGTTGCCGCCGACATCGACGAGGTGGGCAGGCTTCGCATCGACACCGGTGAAGAGGTGCTGACGGTGTCGGCGGGCGATATCACCCATTTGCGGCCGGTCACCCCATAGAGTTTCCAGTCGTGGGTTATCCGGATAACGTGCTGGCCGCCGACGAGAGGGTGGTGCTGCACCGCCATCCGCACTGGAAGCGGCTCATCGGCCCGGTGTTGCTGCTGCTCGTCAGCTCGGCGGCGGCGGCGTTCGGCGCCGCGGTCGTCAACCAACAGGACTGGGGCACCGCCAAGACGGTCGTGCATCTGGTGATCCTTGCGGTGTGGCTGCTGCTTGTCGGATGGCTGGTCGTCTGGCCGTTCCTGAACTGGCTGACGACGCACTTCGTCATCACCGACCGGCGGGTGATGTTCCGCCACGGGGTGCTGACCCGTCAGGGCATCGACATTCCGCTGGCGCGGATCAACAGCGTGGAGTTCCGGCACGGCCTCATCGACCGGATGGTGCGGACCGGCACGCTGATCATCGAATCGGCGTCACAGGATCCGCTGGAGTTTCACGACATTCCGCAAGTGGAGCGCGTCCACTCGCTGCTGTATCACGAAGTCTTCGACACGCTCGGTGGCGAGGAGTCCGACAGCCGTTCTTCAGGAAGGCGCTGATCGCGAAGGCGCAGCGGGGTGACGTTCGAGGAGCCGAGCGCGGTGCCCAATGACGGGTGGTGCGCCTCGTGCACGTCTTCCATTGCCTCGGCGAGGCCGCCGTCGGTGAGAGCCGACTCGAGCGCCTTGTCCGGTTCGCCGCCGAACTCGTCGGGGAACACCCAGCGCCGGAACGCCCAGAATCGGAATGCCATCTGAAGCAGGTTGCCGATGATGTAGGCGGAGACGAAGTCGGCGATGTTCTCCGTCATCAGCGATACGTCGGGCACGCGGAGCAGCAGCACGTAGCTGGAGAAGTAGAGCGGGGCCATCGACAGCAGCACGCCGACAGCGCTGACGCCGAAGAACAGCAGCGCCTCGTGGTGGCGTTCGCGGCCGCCCCGGTTCTGGAAGCTCCACTCCCTGTTGAGGATGTAGGAGGCGATCACCGCGACGACACCGGCGATGATCTTCGCGGTGACAGGCTTGGGCTCCAGCACCGTCAGCTTCAGCGTGTAAAAGATCGCCGAGTCGATGACGAACGTGGTCGCGCCGACTATGGCGAACTTGATGAGCTCATGGTGCCGTTCGAAGTACGGCCGGATCGGGCGGGGCAGCCGCGCGATCGTCGCATCGGTGAAGGACACGACAGAGCGAGTGTACGGAAACTCGATGCCACGACGCGCACCCGTGCAGGTCAGGGCTAGCTACACCGTGACACCATGAACGGTGTGTCGACACCCAAAGTGACCATGATCGGCGGCGGACAGCTGGCCAGAATGACCCATCAGTCCGCTATCGCCCTCGGGCAGACACTTCGTGTGCTCGCCGTCACACCCGATGACCCCGCGGCTCAGGTCACACCCGATGTGGTGATCGGCTCGCACACCGACCTCGATGCGCTTCGTCGCGCCGCCGAGGGCGCCCAGGCGTTCACCTTCGACCACGAACACGTGCCGACGGACATGCTGGAGAAGCTGGTCGCCGAGGGCGTCAACGTGGCCCCGCCGCCCGAGGCGTTGATCCACGCGCAGGACAAGCTGGTGATGCGCAGGCGGCTGGAGGCCATCGGGGCCCCGGTGCCGCGCTATGCCGAGGTGACCGACATCGCCGATATCGAGGCGTTCGCCGGCGGGAAACCGGTGGTGCTCAAGACGGCGCGGGGCGGCTACGACGGCCGTGGCGTGTTGCTGGTCCGCGATATGGACGAGGCGCGCGAGTTCGCGAGCCGCAATCTCGCCGAGGGAATCGGTGTTCTGATCGAGGAACGCGTCGAGATGCGACGCGAGCTGGCCGCTCTGGTGGCCCGCTCGCCGTTCGGCCAGGGTGCCGCATGGCCGGTGGTGGAGACCGTGCAGCGCGACGGCATCTGCGTCGAGGTGATCGCCCCCGCACAGGATCTGGCCGCCGAAACCGCAAGCGCGGCAGGGCAGTTGGCGCTGCGGCTGGCCGACGAGCTCGGGGTGGTCGGCCTGCTGGCCGTCGAGCTGTTCGAGACCGTCGACGGCGGATTGCTGGTCAACGAACTGGCGATGCGGCCGCACAACTCCGGTCACTGGACGATGGACGGCGCGATCACCAGCCAGTTCGAGCAGCATCTGCGCGCGGTGCTGGACTACCCGCTCGGTGACACCGGCCTTGTCGCGCCGGTCACGGTGATGGCGAATCTGCTTGGCGCACCGGAGAAACCCGACATGGAGATGGACGAGCGGCTGCACCACCTGTTCGGCCGGATTCCCGACGCGAAGGTGCACCTGTACGGCAAGCAGGAGCGCCCAGGCCGCAAGATCGGTCACGTCAACGTCATCGGCGAAGACGCGGAGAAATTGCGTGAGCGGGCCACGCGGGCGGCACACTGGTTATCGCATGCCGAATGGACCGACGGATGGGACGGACATGAGTGAGCCGGGGCCTCGGGTCGGGCTGATCATGGGCAGCGACAGCGACTGGCCGGTGATGGAGGCCGCCGCGCATGCTCTGGCGGAGTTCGACATTCCGTTCGAGGTCGGTGTGGTGTCGGCGCACCGCACGCCCGACCGCATGCTCGACTACGCGCGCACGGCCGCCGACCGCGGGATCGAGGTCATCATCGCAGGCGCGGGCGGTGCGGCCCACCTGCCGGGGATGGTGGCATCGGCGACGGCGCTGCCGGTGATCGGTGTCCCTGTGCCGCTGGCCAAGCTGGACGGGCTCGACTCGCTGTTGTCGATCGTGCAGATGCCCGCGGGCGTCCCGGTCGCGACGGTGTCGATCGGCGGGGCCCGCAATGCCGGGCTGCTTGCCGTGCGCATCCTCGGCGCCGACCGACGCCCAGCTGCGTAAGCGGATCGAGGCGTTCCAGGAGCAGCTGGGTGCCTCGGTGCTGGAGCGCGACGCCGCCCTGCGGGATCGGGTGCTGGGATCTGACGGTAAAGTTACTGGCGAGTAGCAAGGAGTTTTCGATGGCTGGTAACCCTGATTTCGATGTGTTCAAGCTGCCAGAGGAGCACGACGAGCTGCGTGCCGTGCTGCGCGATCTGTGCGAGAAGGAGATCGAGCCGCACGCCGCGGATGTCGACGAGAAACCACGCTTTCCCGACGAGGCACTCAAGGCGCTCAACGAGTCCGGGTTCTCCGCGGTGCACGTCCCCGAGGAGTTCGACGGCCAGGGCGCGGATTCGGTGGCGACGTGCATCGTGATCGAGGAAGTCGCGCGCGTGTGCGCGACGTCGTCGCTGATCCCCGCGGTCAACAAGCTGGGCACGATGGGGCTGATCCTTGTCGGGCTCCGACGAGCTCAAGAAGCAGGTGCTCCCGTCGGTCGCCTCCGGCGAGGCGATGGCGTCGTATGCGCTCTCCGAGCGCGAAGCGGGCAGCGACGCCGCGGCGATGCGTACCCGCGCGCGTGAGGACGGCGATTCCTGGATTCTCAACGGCACCAAGGCGTGGATCACCAACGGCGGCAAGTCGACCTGGTACACGGTGATGGCGTCCAGCGATCCGGACAAGGGCGCCAACGGAATCTCGGCGTTCATGGTGCACAAGGACGACGAGGGCTTCACCGTCGGACCGAAGGAGCGAAAGCTCGGCATCAAGGGCTCGCCGACCACCGAGCTGTACTTCGAGAACTGCCGGATTCCCGGCGATCGGATCATCGGCGAACCCGGCACCGGCTTCAAGACCGCGCTGCGCACGCTCGACCACACCCGGCCGACGATCGGTGCGCAGGCCGTCGGCATCGCGCAGGGCGCGCTGGACGCGGCGATCGCATATACCAAGGACCGCAAGCAGTTCGGCAAGTCGATCAGCGACTTCCAGGGCGTGCAGTTCATGATCGCCGACATGGCGATGAAGGTCGAGGCTGCGCGCCTGATGGTCTACAGCGCAGCGGCGCGGGCCGAACGCGGCGAGCCCGCACTGGGTTTCATCTCGTCGGCGTCGAAGTGCTTCGCCTCCGACGTGGCCATGGAGGTCACCACCGACGCCGTGCAGCTGTTCGGCGGCGCGGGCTACACGCAGGACTTCCCGGTCGAGCGGATGATGCGCGACGCCAAGATCACCCAGATCTACGAGGGCACCAACCAGATTCAGCGCATGGTGATGTCACGCGCGCTGCTGAAATAGCGCGCCGACCGTGGGGCTTATGGACGTGATTGACCGAAATTCTGTCCATAGGGCCCACGCTCGGCTTCACTAGCAACTGCTAGTGAAGCCGCACGGTGCCGACGCCTTATCGGTCGGAACGGCCATCGACGTCTCTTCGTTCGCCGAGTACGCGGCGGTGGCGGTGCTCCCTATCGACATCTCCGGCTCCGATACGACCGTGTGGGCGCTCGGTCCGCTGCCGCCTGTGAACGTGCCAACAACGCCGAGCGCCACCATGGCGCCGCCGCCGACTACCGCGGCGATTGTCTTGGTTCGATTGACAGCCATTTCGATCCCTCGATCCCTTGTACTTTTCATCGGAGCCTCTGTTCGTGCCGCCCCGTAAAAGTCATGGAATTACCTCAAGGGCCTCTGTGGGTGGTCTCCCAAGCGGATTTCCAGGAAACCCAACTGCGATTGGCAGCGCTTAGTCTGTCAATCCACAATTCGCCGATGGAGCGGATGCTCAGGTCTCGTAGAAGATCCAACCGGCCATCCCGCCTTCGAGGTGGTAGGTGTTGTGGCAGTGGGTGATCCACCGACGTCTGTCTGGCCTGGTTCGAATTTTCAGGTCGACGGCGGGCGCCTGCTGCGGGTGAGACTCCTGTGGCCCGGCCGTCGGCGACGAGCAGCCAGCCGTGACTCCGGCGGCGGTCAGCAGCAGGAAATGCCTTCGGTCGAGCACCGACTCAGCGTGGCACCGGACGGTGCGCTCAGTACGTCAATCCGCAAAGAAGCGGCAGCAGTGCCAGCGCGACGGCATTGGGGCCTGCGTGCGCGGCGGGCGTGAACGAGTACTGCACGACGCGCCGCAGGCCGAGATGCATGTTCTTGTTGTATGCCGCCGAGTCGAGCGCGACATCGGGCCACGCCGCCCACTCCCACAGGGCGGGCGACTTCGGCCCCGGCTTGCCCGCGAGGACCTCGCCGAGCACATCGCCTGCCGGGGTTCGCAGCGGCCACGGACCGTCCCCGTCGCGCTGCAGCACCGCGATCGGCTGATCGTCGCGGTCGTACACCGTGAAGGTGTCCTTCTTCCGCTTGCTTCGGACGACCTGTCGGCCGGCCGCGTCGGTGACCGTGACGACCGCGGGCCAATTACCCGTCGTCGCACGCGCGAGTTGGACGCCCTCGGCACCGACCACCTCGACGTGGATGTCGTCGCCCGCACCCATTCCGATGACATTCCAGAACTTCCAGAAGGCTTGGGCGAACCTGCCTCCCCGGTGATACCGAGCGGTGTGAGCCAGCAGCGAGCCGGACTGGGCCTTGATGTCCCACTGATGACTCTGTGCCGTCAGGCCCGCGCGGAACACCGCCGTCGTGCCTCCGCCGGACGCGAAGTGGTCCAGTGTGAATGCCGTGTAGGACATCCGGCTAGCCCTTGGTGGTTTTCTCGGTTCCGCGGCGGCGGTCCATGGCGGCCGGATCGGGGTTGGTCACCTGCACCAGCGAGGCGCCCGCGGCGAACACCGCCAACAGGTTGTCGGTCAGTTCGTCGACGCCGTCCCACCGCGCTGTCGACAGCACCCGGTCATCGGCGGTGAAACCTTGCGCGGCAGCGGATTCGACGGCGGCGGCGAGGAGTTCGGCAACTGATCGACCGCCGAGCGCAGGCCCTGGCATGCGCTCGGGCACGATCTGGTCGCCGTGCACTCGCACCGACGTCGCGTAGTCCGTGATCCCGACGGGCAGATCGGCGACCGGCTTGCCGAACGGATCGAGCGAAAGCACCGCGATCTCACCCGTGCCGACGGCAGCGTCGGCGTCGGAGATCCGGTCGGCCGTGCACATCGCCACATCGGCTGTCATGGCTTCGGAGCCGGGCCCGAGCACGACCTCCGCGCCGACGTACCAGACGCCGAGCAGCACGGCGGCGGTCTGCCAGTGCGCAGGAAGCAGCACGGCGATCCGGCTGCCAGGGCCCGCGCCGAGTTCGTCGCGCAGAAGGTTGGCGGTCTTGGCCGCCCAGTTGGCCAGCGTGACCGTCGACAGTTCGATCCGCTCGCCCGTCGCGTCGTCGTAGTAGGTGATCCGCGGGCCGACGGGATCCCTTTTCATCAGCGGGTCCAGCAGGGCCTGGCTGACAGTCGTCAATTCACGCAGTCCGGATTGTCCGAGCCCGCGGTGATGATCGGCGACGGAGCAGGGGGAGCGTCCTCGCCCGTCGACTCGTTGGCCGCGGGGTCGGCCGTCTGCAGCGTCGGGTCGGTGCCGTCGAGGCCGGAACCGGGGCCGGTGTAGTCGTTGCCGAGCACGACCCGCACCGTTCCCGGCGCGACGGTCGGGTCGGCGACGACCGGCAGTCCGCCGAGGTCCTTGGAAACCGCTTGCGCGCCAAGGTCGTCGACCTTCTCCGCGAACACCTGGCTGGTCGGCAGGACGCCCTCGTCGTGGTTGCCGACCGGCCCGGATGCGAAGCCGTTGTTGGTGAGCGCGGCGGACACCGCGGCGGCGAGGCCGTTGATGTCGGTGGCGTTGATCACCTCGGCCGCGGTCTTGGCAGGGCGTGTAGGCGAGCTCCTCGGTCTTACCCTTGTCCTGCTCCTGCAGCAGGCTGTCGATCCAGTCGCGCACCTCGTTGTCATCCACCCGCACGACGCTCTGCATACCGTCGTCGCTCCAGCCGTTCTCGTCGAGCACCGGAATCGTGGCGAAGGCGACATTGCCCGCCGCCAGCTTCTGCAGCTGTTCGGCGAACTGCATGACATCCCAGCCGTCGGACAGCGCGACCGACCGCTGCACCGCTTCCTGCAGCCGGTTGAGGGTGGCCGGGCTCGACAGCGTCTTACCCGAGATGACCTGGTGCGCAAGCGAAGCCATCACCACCTGTTGACGCACCACCCGGTCGAGGTCACCGCGGGGGAGGTCGTGGCGTTGCCGCACGAAGCTCAGCGCCTGCGGGCCGTCGAGCTTCTGCCAGCCCGCCGCGAAGTCGGCGCCCGAAAGCGGCTCGTACACAGGATTTCTCAGGCAGACGTTGACACCGCCGAGGGCGTCGGTGATCAGCGCGAAACCGAGCAGGCCGATCTCTGCGTAGTGGTCGACGGTGACGCCGGTGAGGTTGGCGACCGTCTTGATGAGCGCTTCGCGGCCCGCCTCGGCGGCTTCCGGCTCGGCCACCGACGGGTCGACGCCCTGTTCCTCGACCAGCTGCTTGAGCTTCTCCAGGTGCACCGACCCGTAGACGCCGTTGATCTTCATCTTGCCGATGCCGGGCGCGTCGACATACGAGTCGCGCGGGATGGAGATGGCGGTGGCCGATTTCCCGTTGTTGGGGATGCGGATCAAGATGATCGTGTCGGTGTTGGTCGACTCGTCGTCACCGGCGCGCAGGGTGGCCAGTTCCTCCTGCGACAGCGGATTGCCGTGCGCGTCGGTGCGGCTGTCCAACCCGACCAGCAGGATGTCGATCGCGCCGTCCTCACCACCGCCGCCGAGCGCCGCAGACGAGATGTGGTTGATGCCGGATTCGAACGACCGGATCTTGCTCCAGGCCACACCCGTGCCGATGACGATCGTCGCCGCGAGCATGACGGCAACGATCCGGAATAGGCGGGCGGGCATCAGCCCAGGTTACTTGGGTCAGGGGCACAGAGCCGGTAGCCGCAGCCCCGGCGTGCCAGACTCGGCGGATGCCACAACGGATCGTGATCAGCGGCGCAGGCGGGCAGGTCGGGCGCGCTCTTGCCGCCGAAGCCGGTATGCGAGGCCTCGATGTGCTGCCCCTGACCTCGGCGCAGTGGGACATCACCGACGCGGACGCGGCGCAACGGATCGTCAAGGGCGGCGATCTGGTGGTCAACTGTGCGGCCTTCACGGCCGTGGACGCCGCCGAAAGCGAGCCCGAGCGCGCACATGCCGTCAACGCCGCGGGACCCGGCGCCATCGCACGGGCGTGCGCGACCGCGGGCGCCCGCATGATCCACATCTCGACCGACTACGTATTCGACGGCTCGTTCGACGGAGCGCCGAAACCGTATGACGTCGACGACCCGACCGGACCGCTCAGCGTCTACGGCAAGACCAAGCTGGCGGGCGAGCAGGCGGTGCACGAGGCGTTGCCGGATGCCCATGTGGTCCGGACGGCTTGGGTGTACACCGGTGTCGGATCCGACTTCGTCGGCGTCATGCGGCGGCTGGCCGCAGGCGACGATCCCGTGAACGTGGTCGTCGACCAGATCGGTTCGCCGACCTACAGTGCCGACCTCGTTTCGGCACTGCTCGAGATCGCTGACCGGCCGCAGGCCCCGCCACTGCTGCACATCGCCAACGAAGGTTCGGCAAGCAGGCACGAGCAGGCGCGCCTGGTGTTCGAAGCCGTGGGCGCCGATCCCAACAGGGTGCTACCTGCGGCCACCGAGGACGTGCCGAGGCCCGCGGCCCGCCCGCCGTATTCGGCGCTGTCCGGCCGCGCTGCCGACGCGGCGGGCCTCACGCCGCTCCGGCCGTGGGCCGACGCATTGGCCGCGGCCTTGGCCGATTGATCGTCCCGCTACCCTCGACGCCGTGAGTGACGAACTGTTCGTGGTGACGGTGACGTACTCACCTGGCCCTCACCTGGGGCGATTCCTCGCCACGCTGTCGCATGCCACCGAGCGGCCGGTGACCGTGATCATGGCCGACAACGGTTCGACCGACGGCAGCCCGGAGGAAGCGGTCGAACGGTTCCCCAACACCCGGTTGCTGCGCACAGGCGGGAATCTCGGCTACGGCTCCGCGGTGAACCGCGCGGTCACCGAACTCCGCAAGGATTCTTGCGACCTCGACCTCTTCGTCGTCGCCAACCCCGATGTGCAGTGGGGACCGGGCAGCATCGACGCGCTCCTCGAGGCCGCGGAGCGGTGGCCGACGGCCGCCTCGCTCGGACCGCTGATTCGTGATCCGGACGGTTCGGTGTACCCGTCGGCACGCCATCAGCCCAGCATCGTTCGCGGCGGTATGCACGCGGTGATCGGACCGCTGTGGCGGTCCAACCCGTGGACGGCCGCCTACCGGCAGGACCGGCTGGAGCCCAGCGAACGTCAGGTCGGCTGGCTGTCGGGATCCTGCCTGTTGCTGCGCGGCGCGGCGTTCGATGAGGTCGGCGGCTTCGACGAGCGCTACTTCATGTATATGGAAGACGTCGACCTGGGAGATCGGCTCGCGAGGGCGGGATGGCAGAACGTATACGTCCCGGCTGCTGAGGTTTTGCACGACAAGGGCCATTCCACCGGCCGTGACCCGGCCCGCAACTTGGCCGCCCACCATCACAGCACCTACACTTTTTTGTCTGATCGGTACAACAGGCGGTGGCAGGCTCCGCTGAGGTGGACGATGAGAGGCGCGCTCGAGGCGCGCTCGCGGCTGGTGGTCAGACGCAGTCGGCGGAAGGCGAAGGGACGGCATTAGCGTGGCGGACTCCATTGACCCACGGGGTGTGGACGCCGTCATCCTCGTCGGCGGGCAGGGCACCCGGCTGCGGCCGTTGACCCTTTCGGCGCCCAAGCCGATGCTGCCGACCGCCGGTCTGCCGTTCCTGACCCATCTGCTGTCCCGGATCGCCGCAGCAGGCATCGAGCACGTCGTGCTCGGCACCTCCTACAAGGCGGGCGTGTTCGAGTCCGAGTTCGGTGACGGGTCGAAGCTGGGCCTGCAGATCGAATACGTCGTCGAGGAGGAGCCGCTCGGCACCGGCGGCGCGATCGCCAACGTCGCACACAAGCTGCGGCACGACACCGCGATGGTCTTCAACGGCGATGTGCTGTCCGGCGCCGACCTCGGGCGCCATGCTCGCCACCCATCACGACCAGGGCGCCGACGTCACGCTGCACCTGGTCCGTGTCGGTGACGCGCGGGCGTTCGGCGCCGTGCCGCACCAACGCCGACGGGGTCGTCACCGCGTTCCTGGAGAAGACGGAGGATCCGCCGACCGACCAGGTCAACGCGGGCACCTACGTGTTCAAGCGCGAAGTGATCGACCGTCTGCCCAAGGGCAGGATGCTGTCGGTGGAGCGCGAGGTGTTCCCGCAACTGCTCGCCGACGGACACAGGGTGTGTGGTCATGTCGACATGTCGTACTGGCGCGACATGGGTACGCCGGAGGATTTCGTCCGCGGCTCGTCCGACCTGGTCCGCGGTATCGCGCCGTCGCCCGCACTGCAGGGTCATCGAGGCGAGTCGCTGGTGCACGACGGTGCCGCGGTGGCACCCGGTGCGCTGCTGATCGGCGGGACGGTCGTCGGCAGGGGCGCCGAAATCGGCCCCGGCGCAAGGCTCGACGGTGCGGTGATCTTCGACGGGGTGCGCGTGGAGGCGGGATCGGTGATCGAACGTTCGATCATCGGATTCGGCGCCCGCATCGGCCCGCGTGCCCTGATACGCGACGGGGTGATCGGCGACGGCGCCGACATCGGCGCGCGATGCGAGTTGCTTCGCGGTGCCAGGGTGTGGCCAGGAGTTGCCATCCCCGACGGCGGAATCCGCTACTCCACCGACGTCTAGGTTCGCCTCGCAGCGGCCGCCAACTGCGCCAGCCCGTCGTCGGTGTCGGCAGGCAGGGCGTCGAGCGGCCACCAGCGCAGATCCAATGACTCGTCGCTGCAGACGATTTCGGCATCGGCGGGTGCGTGGGCGATGAACTGCAGATCGAGATGACGTGTCGGCTCGCCGAGTGAGCAGGTGACCGGGTGAACGTGAATCGCTGCGATGGCCGGATCGATCGTCAGGTCTGCGATACCGGATTCCTCTGACGCTTCGCGCATGGCCGCCGCGACGATGTCGGGATCGCCGGTCTCGCAATGACCACCGAGTTGAAGCCAGCGGCCGAACCGCGGGTGCAGCGTGAGCAGCGCCTGTGTTCCGGTGTGGTCGAGCACCAGCGCCGAGGCGGTGACATGGCCTGGCACGCATTCGCGCATGCATGCGTCCTCGCGGGCGAGCACGAACGACAGCACCGCGTGCCGCAGCGTGTCCTGCGCGGGATCTGGCGCGGCCCAGTTCACCAGTGCATCGATGGTCGAGTCGCGCAGGGTGCTCACTTGCGGACCAGAAGGCCCTCGGTCGACGCGGGCTCGCGTGGACCGGACGGCTCGGCCGGGTAGCCGATCGCGATGGCGCCCAACGGCTCCCAGTCGTCGGGCAGCTCGAGCTCCGACCGCACCAAGTCCGCGGCGAAGATGGTCGAACCGATCCAGCAGCTGCCGACGTCGCGGACGGCCAGCGCGACGAGTAGCGCCTGGACGGCCGCGCCGACCGCGACGGTGAACATGGTGTGTTCGGCGGCGGTGCGGGTGTCGTCCGGATAGCTGTGCGCCCCGTCCGGAACGAGGAAGGGGATCACAAGTTCGGGTGCGTCGTAGAGGATCTGGCCGCGGCCGACCCGGCGTTCGACGGAGTCGGCCGCCTTGCCGTCGCCCGACAGATCGGAACGCCACTTGTCCTTCATCCGGTCGAGCAGCCGGGTCCGACGGGCACTGTCGGTCATCCACACGAACCGCACGGGGCGGGTGTGGTGCGGGGCGGGGGCGGTCAGCGCCTCCGCGACAGCGGCCTCGATGGTCTCCGGCGGGACGGGTTCGTCGTTGAACCGCCGGACCGACCGCCGCAGCAGCTGTGCCTGGCCGCGGCCCATCGCGAGCGACTCCTCCGTGCCGAGCCAGAAGAGATCCTCCTCGCCGGGCCGGAGAAGGGTGCGGGCATCCGATCCGTTGTCCCGCAACGTCAGTCCTCGCACCACCGCGACGGGAATGCCGGTCAGTTTGCCCTTGACCAGGTCGGCGGCCGCGGCGATCTCGTCGGCGACGGCGACCTCGGTGACGACGAGTTCGTTGCCGTGCACGTCGTGCGCCCCGGCGTAGCCGTGCAACACCGTGATACCCGCCGCACCGATGGCGGCGTCGATCTGGCCGTTGCGCCACGCGCGGCCCATCGTGTCGGTGACGACGACTCCGACGGTCACACCGAGCCGCTCGCGCAGGCCCGCGCGAATCAGCTGCGGCGCTGCCGTCGGGGTCGACGGGAAGCAGGGCGAGTTCTGTTGCACCGACGTTGGAACCGTCGACGCCCGCGGCGGCCTGCACGATGCCGAGGTTGTTCTCGGTGATCAGCGTGCGGCCCTTGCGGGCAAGCACCCTTACCGCCTCTTCGTCGATCAGCTTGCGCCGCAGTGTGTCCCGCTCTTCGGGATCCTCCGGCGCCGCCACGATGCGTCCTTCACATTTGGACAGCACCTTGCTTGTGATGACCACGACGTCGTCGTCCCGCAGCCACGGCGCCGCGGCGGCGAGTGCCGCGACGAGGTCGTCACCGGGTCGGAACTCGGGCAATCCGGTCACAGGGAGCAGCTCGATCGCGGCTGCGGAACCGTGCTCGGTCATGGCTTCACCCCCGCCAGATCGATTCCGGCTCGGACCATTTCGGCCGTCGTCGCCGGGTCGGTCATCAGCAGCGGCACCGAGCGCACGTCGACTCCGGCGATCTGGGCGTGATCACCCTCGTGCACCAGCCAGCCGTCCAGGATGCCGACACCGGAACGCGGTCCGTAGTAGCCGCCGACGGCCTCCGAGGTGCTCGCCACCCCGATCACCGAGAGGCACTGGTCTGCCATGCCGCGCAACGGCTTTCCCGCGACGATGGGGGAGTAGCCGATCACCCGCGCCGAAGTCGACCGCAGCGCGCCCCTGATGCCGGGGATCGCGAGGATGGAACCGATGCTCACGACGGGATTGGACGGCGCAAGCAGCACCACGTCGGCGGATGCGATCGCGTCGGCGACACCGGGACCCGCCGTGGCCTTGTCCGCACCCACGAACGCGAAGCTGTGCGTCGGCACCTGGGCCCGGTAGCGCACCCACCACTCCTGGAAGTGGATCGCCTTGCGCTCGTCGGTATCGGGATCGGTGATGACGACGTGGGTTTCGCTGCGGTCGTCGCTTGCGGGCAGAAGGTGTGCGCCAGGGGACCAGCGCTTGCACAGCGCCTCGGTCACATCCGAAAGCGGATAGCCGGCCCGCAGCATCTGGCTGCGGACCAGATGAGTGGCGAGATCGCGGTCGCCGAGCCCGAACCAGTCCGGCGCAACGCCGTAGGCCGCGAGTTCTTCCTTGGCGTGCCAGGTCTCGTCGCGGTGCCCCCAGCCGCGCTCGGGATCGATTCCGCCGCCGAGGGTGTACATGCAGGTGTCGAGGTCGGGGCAGATGCGGACGCCGTACATCCACGCGTCGTCACCGATGTTGACGATCGCCGAGAGCGAATGATCTTGTGATTCCTTGCCTGCGAACTGGCCGAGGCCGAGCAGGTGCTGCACGCCCAATAGGAACCGCGCACCGCCGACGCCGCCGACCAGAACGGTGATCTTCACACCGACCGACACTAGGCGCTGGGTCACGATGAGGTCTCGGCAGCCGGACGGTATGGCTCTGTGACAGACACGCCGGAGCAGCGACGCGCCGAATTGAGATAACGAGATGGTATGAAAATCGGTTCTAGCGCTTGACCCCGGCAGCTAACAAGTGTGTAATCACATCAGTGTCATTTTTCGGTTGGCCAGCCGGTTCCGGTGTCGCAGACCGAGATTCGATCACTTGTTCGAATTGAGACAGCCGCACAGCTTCATCGTGGGGCTCCACAGCGGATCAGCGATACCTAGGTGAGGAGGGGAAAGATGTCTTTTGAGCAGGCCGATTTCGGTCATCAGATCCGGTTTGACAACCGGATTCTCGGCCCCGTAGACAGCGTCCCGCACACCAATACCGGGCCGGCACCGATGGGGTTTCCAGTACGCCCCCAACTGAGTCTGGTGCCGGAACGTCCAGAACTCGATGCCATCGCGCCGGCAACGCCGTTGACGCCGATGGACGAGGAATGGCAGGAGCGCGCACTGTGTGCGCAAACCGACCCGGAGGCGTTCTTCCCTGAGAAGGGCGGCTCGACTCGGGAGGCCAAGCGCATCTGCCTGGGCTGCGAGGTTCGCGACGCGTGCCTCGACTACGCCCTGGCCCATGATGAGCGCTTCGGCATCTGGGGTGGCCTCTCCGAGCGTGAGCGCCGCCGCCTCAAGCGCGGCATCATCTAGCGCGCGCGGCTCACTCGTCGTCGATCGAAGGGTCGATGACAGAAGGCTCGACGCCCAGATACGTGGCCACCTGAGCCACCAATACCTCATGTAGTAAATCGGCAAGCTCGATGGTGTCTTTCGCGCGACGCTCGATCGGCTTGCGGAACAACACAATTCGCGCTCGAGTCGAATTTCCTCGAACGTCCACCCCCGCAGGAATGAGCCGGGCCAGCGCTATCGGGCCGTCGGCCACCACCTCGGGCGGCCACTGCACACTCTCCGGATCCTTAGGTGACATCCGCGGGATCTCGTCGACAGCGACGTCGAGGGTGCTCACCCGTTCCTGCCACCGCCGCTCGATCGGCTCGTAGGCCTCCAGCACGGCCATATCGAACCGTTCGGCTCGGCTGCGCCAGCCGGGAACGGTGGAGGGAAGCAGTGGACCGCGCATATCGCGGCCCCTGCGTGAACGCACGGCCACCCCCGAACTGTAACGGTTGGAAGTCGGCGCGCGGACCGTCGCGTGTCCGACGCCTTACCGGGTTTCTCCCGCGATAGCCTTCCGTTCGTGAATGCTCCCCGTCGCTGCTGCCGGCCCGGGTGCCCGCACTATGCGGTCGCGACGCTGACGTTCGTCTACTCCGATTCCACCGCGGTTGTCGGACCGCTGGCCACGGTTTCAGAGCCACACTCGTGGGACCTCTGCGTGAACCACGCGGGCCGGATCACCGCCCCGCGCGGCTGGGAACTCGTCCGCCACGCAGGACCGCTGCCCGACCATCCCGACGAGGACGACCTGATCGCGCTTGCCGAGGCCGTCCGCGAGGGGCGCGAGCTTCCTGCCGGTGGTTTCGCCGCCGGTTTCACCGATCCCGTCACCGGCGCCCACGGTGGGGCACTGATGGCGCCGCCTGCGCCGCGGCAGGAGTCGAACGGCCGCAGACGCGGCCACCTGCGGGTGTTACCCGACCCCTCAGATTGACCTCCGCCGGACGGATAGGCTGGCGCCAGCAGCCTTAAGTTTGCGAGGAGATCTATGTCCCGGCCCGCCGCGTTGGTGCACCGCGTCATCAAGGCGTACGACGTGCGTGGTCTCGTCGGCGACGAGATCGACGAGGGCTTCGTCGCCGACGTCGGGGCGGCGTTCGCGGCCATGGTGCGAGACGAGGGTTCGCGGCAGGTGGCCATCGGTCAAGACATGCGGGCCAGCTCGCCGTCGCTGGCGGCAGCATTCGCCGAAGGAGTGACCTCTCAGGGTCTCGACGTCGTTGCGATCGGGCTCGCCTCGACCGACCAGTTGTACTTCGCATCCGGCCTACTGGATTGCCCCGGCGCGATGTTCACCGCCAGCCACAACCCTGCGGCATACAACGGCATCAAGCTGTGCCGTGCCGGCGCGAAACCCGTCGGCAAGGACACCGGGCTCACGACCGTCAGTGAGTCCGTGATCGCGGGTGTGCCGGCGTACGACGGTCCGGTGGGCACGACGTCGGAGCGTGACGTACTCGCCGAATACGGCGAATTCCTGCGCTCTCTTGTCGATTTGACCGACTGGCGGCCGTTGCGTGTCGCCGTGGATGCGGGCAATGGGATGGCCGGTCATACGACGCCCGCGGTCCTCGGCGCCATCGAAGCGCTCGAAGTGGCTACCGCTGTATTTTGAACTCGACGGCACCTTCCCGAACCACGAGGCCAACCCGCTGGATCCGGACAATCTCGTCGATCTGCAGAAGCACGTGATCGCGACCCGCGCCGATATCGGACTGGCCTTCGACGGCGACGCCGACCGGTGTTTCGTGGTGGATGAATCAGGGCATCCCGTATCGCCGTCAGCGGTGACCGCTCTGGTCGCCGGGCGTGAGTTGAGCAGAGAGATCGGCGCAACGGTGATCCACAACCTGATCACCTCACGGGCAGTCCCCGAACTGGTCGTCGAGCGAGGTGGCACTCCGGTCCGGTCCCGCGTCGGCCATTCCTACATCAAGGCGTTGATGGCCGATACCGGCGCGATCTTCGGCGGCGAGCACTCGGCGCACTACTACTTCCGCGATTTCTGGGGCGCCGACTCCGGAATGCTTGCCGCGCTTCACGTGCTCGCGGCGCTCGGCGAGCAGCGCAGGCCGCTGTCGGAGTTGATGGCCGATTACCAACGCTATGAGGCCTCCGGCGAGATCAACTACACCGTCGACGACTCGCAGGCATGCGTGGAGGCGGTGCTGAAGGCGTTCGGCGATCGAATCCAGTCCATCGACCACCTCGACGGCGTGACGGTCGACCTGGGCGAGGGCACCTGGTTCAACCTGCGCACCTCCAACACCGAACCGTTACTGCGGCTCAACGTCGAGGGCCGCACCACCGAGGACGTCGACGAGGTGGTCGAGCTGGTGGCCGACGAAATCGCCTCGCAGACCGAGAAATCGACATGATCGCCCCAGCCACGATCGACTTCGACGACGCCGAGGGGCTGCTCGCCGCCGACCGCGGCGGCCTCCTTCGTGGGGCGTCGATGGCGGGCGCCCAGGTGCGCGCGACCGCCGCAGCGTTGGACGAGGGCGCACTCGAGTCGGTGGCAGGCGACCCGCCGCGCACGGTGATCTGGGTGGCAGGCCGGGGAAACGCCGAAACGGCTGGCTCGATTCTGGCTGCGGCAGTTGGCGGTTCGGCGGCGTCGCCGATCGTCGTCTGCGCCGAGGTGCCACCGTGGATCGGCGCGCTCGACGTGCTGATCGTCGCGGGTGACGACTCCGGTGACCCGGCGCTCGTCGCCGCCGCGGCGACCGGGGTGCGGCGCGGCGCGAGGGTCATCGCGGTCGCGCCCTACGAAGGACCGTTGCGGGACGCGACCGCGGCGCGCGCGGCGGTGCTCGAGCCGCGGATGTGGGTTCCCGACGAGTTCGGTCTGACCCGCTATCTGGCCGCGGGCCTTGCGGTTCTGCATGTGATCGATCCGGGTCTTCGCACCGATCTGGCCTTGCTCGCCGACGAACTCGACGCAGAAGCGCTCCGCAACAGCGCCGCGCGCGAACTCTTCACCAATCCGGCCAAGACGCTGGCCGACCGGATGTCGGGCCGTGCCGTCGTGCTGGCGGGCGACAACGCCGCAACGCTGGCTCTGGCCCGCCACGCAGGCGCGTCCATTCTGCGGATCGGGCACCAGGCGGTCGCCGCGGTCGGCCTCGCCGATGCGATCGTGGCGTTGCGCACCGGGTTCGGTGCGCATTCGGACGGTGACCGCGAGGCCGCACTTTTCCACGACGACGATCTCGACGGGCCGCTGCCGGAGCGAACCAGAACCATCGCGCTGACGTTGGACGCTGAGCGGGCAGTGGTCACGGCGCGGGTGGCCGGGCTCGACGACGTCGACGTCGTCGGCGCCGAGGACGTGCCCGATGTCGGTGAGTCACCGGTACAGGCGGGGCGTCCGGAGCAGCAGTTGGCGATGCTGGCCGTTCGGTTCGAGATGGCGGCCACCTACCTGCGACTGGTTCGAGGATAGGCGAGTGAACCTGTTACGAGGAGCGCTTCGGACCTATGCGTGGGGTTCGCGGACGGCCATCGCCGATTTCACCGGAAGGCCAAGTCCGACAGCACATCCCGAGGCCGAATTGTGGTTCGGCGCCCATCCGGCCGACCCGGCGTGGCTGGAGACCGACAACGGTGACGAGTCGCTGCTGGAAGCCGTGCGCTCCGACCCCGAGGGACAACTCGGCACTGCGGTGTGCACGCGCTACGGGGACGCGCTGCCGTTCCTGATGAAGGTGCTCGCCGCCGACGAACCGCTGTCCCTGCAGGCCCATCCGAGCGCACAACAGGCCGAAGAGGGTTACGCGCGTGAAGAGCGGCGAGGCATCCCGGTGTCGTCGCCGATCCGCAACTACCGCGACCGAAGCCACAAACCGGAACTGCTGGTTGCGCTGGGCACCTTCGAAGCGCTTGCGGGTTTTCGGCCTGCGGCGAAATCGGTGGAATGGTTGCGGGCGCTTGGAGTTTCCGATCTCGATCCGTTCGTCAACCTGCTCGCGGGTCAGCCGGACGCCGACGGCCTTCGCGCGCTTTTCACCACATGGATCACCGCACCCCAACCTGATCTCGACGTGTTGGTACCCGCCGTGATCGACGGCGCGATCAACTACCTGCGGACAGGAAGTAAGCAGTTCGCGGCGGAGGCGAAGACGGTGCTCGAGCTCGGGGAGCGGTACCCGGGCGACGCCGGAGTATTGGCCTCGCTGTTGTTGAACCGGCTGACGCTGCGCGCCGGCGAGGGGATCTATCTGCCCGCGGGCAACCTGCACGCATATCTGCACGGGGTGGGGATCGAGGTAATGGCCAACTCCGACAACGTGCTTCGCGGTGGCCTCACCCCGAAACACGTTGACGTGCCGGAGCTGTTGCGGGTGCTGGACTTCACACCGGCCAGCGAGGCGACGCTGCGCCCGAAGACGTCTCACGACGGAATGGAAACGGTCTACGAGACGCCTGCGCCTGAGTTCTCGGTGTCGGTGCTCGGCATCGACGGCGACCTTCTCGGCCACGAAGTGGATGCACCGTCGCGACACGACGGCCCGCAGATCCTGCTGTGCAGCGAGGGTTCGGTTGTGGTGCACGCCAAGTCGAGCGTGGTGACGTTGGAGCGAGGCGCGGCGGCGTGGGTGTCGGCCGATGACGGGCCGATCAGGCTGGTCGCCCAAAACCCGACCAAGCTGTTCCGCGCAACCGTGGGGAACTGAGTGTCTGCCGAAGGCAGCACACGGGCGATTTTTGCCGCCCTGCTCGCCAACGCGGGCATCGCGGTCGCGAAGTTCGTCGGCTTCCTGATCACCGGCAGTTCGTCGATGCTGGCCGAGGCGGTGCACTCGGTGGCCGACACCAGTAACCAGGGACTCCTTCTGCTCGGGCAGCGCCAGTCGCGCAAGGAGGCCGACTCACTGCACCAGTTCGGGTACGGCCGCAGCCGGTACTTCTACTCGTTCGTGGTGGCGCTGGTGCTGTTCACGCTCGGCTCGGTGTTCGCGCTCTACGAGGGCTACCACAAGATCTCTCATCCGGAGGAGCTGACCTCGCCGATCGTGGCGATCGCGATCCTGGTCATCGCAGTCTGCCTGGAGGGCTACAGCTTTCGTACGGCGGTGAAGGAGTCGCGGCCGCTGAAGGGGGCGGGCAGCTGGTGGCGCTTCATCAGGGCGTCGCGCAACCCGGAGTTGCCGGTGGTGCTGCTGGAGGACTCGGGTGCGCTCGTCGGCCTGGTCCTCGCGCTGACCGGTGTCGGTCTCACGATGCTCACCGGGAATCCGGTGTGGGACGGCGTCGGCACGATCGGCATCGGTGTGCTGCTCGGTGTCATCGCCGTGGTACTGATGATCGAGATGCACAGCCTGCTGATCGGCGAGGGCGCGACACGGGACGAGGGCAAGGCGATCCGGGCGGCGCTCGAAGGCACCGACAACATCGACCGGCTGATTCACCTGCGCACGCAGTACCTCGGGCCGGAGGAACTGCTCGTCGGCGCCAAGATCGCGATGCCGCCGTCGACCGATCTGGCCACCGTGGCCAGAACAATCGACGCCGCGGAAGCCGCGATCCGTGCAGCGGTGCCCGCCGCCGCGGTTATCTACCTGGAACCAGATCTCGATCGGACGCCGAGGACCTAGCGGCCCGCTTCTCGGCGATCAGCAGCCGCATGTTGTGCCTGATCGTCCGGCCGACCAATGACATCGGCGGGACCATGTACAGGCTGTCGAGAAGGCTGAACCGGCGCAGAAACCATTCCGCGAGAACGGGATCCGTCTCGGCCGCCCCGAGGAACTGCTCGAAGAGCCCGCCGACCGGCCGGTACCACCACGGCATCGGGCCGGACGCACCGTGTAGCACCAGGTCGCCGATCGCGTTCATCGTCCACACCGGGTACGTCGACTTCGCGGCCGCCTTGTTGAACGTCGCGGCGAGGTCGGCTTCCGGTGACTCGAGCGCGCGGCGCAGGTGACCGGCCTGCAGGGACGTCATCGTCATCCCCTGCCCGTAGGTGGGGTTGAAGCTCGCGACGGCGTCGCCGAACGGGCAGGATGCCGCCGGGGAAGCGTTCGAGTTTGTGGTACCTGCGCCATCTGCTGGTCGGGTACTTGTGGAAGGCGACGTCACCGATCGGTTCGCCCGCTCGGATCGCCGCGGCGATGTGCGGGGGAACGATTTCGTCTGCCAGCGCGCACATTCCGGCGAAATCGTGCGGTGGCTCCGCCTTGGCCACCCCGAATGTCGTCAGGCCCCATGTGCCGTCCTCGTAACAGAGCATGCCGAGCCCGAGCAACTGCTCCCGATGTGCGCCGCCGCGACGACCTTTTCGGCTATCAGACCTTCGGGTATCCGCAACTGATGCGTGGCGTAGCTGACGCCGACGTCGATGTTGGCCTCAGGCGGTCGGTCAAATCCCCACTGTTCCAACCAGACCGGAAGTCGGGTGCCGCGGCCCGCGGTGTCGACGACGAGATCGGCGGGCACCTCCTCACCGGAGTCGAGTCGCACGCCGGTCACCCGCTGCCTCGCCGGCGTCGAAAGTCGGCTCGGCTATGCCTGCGTGCACGATGTCGACGTTTGCGATCGCCGATGCGCGCCGCCGGATCTGCCATTCCAGATGGGGACGGCTTGGCACGTACGCGGTGAACTCGGTCTGCAGTTCGCGCGTCGTACCGAGGACGTGTCCGGCCGCCCCGAAGTGAATGCAGTCGGGGCGGTTCTCCAGGATCGGCACGCCCGCGGCCACCATGTCGTCGAGGAGACCGGGGAACTGCGAGTCGAATTCCTCGGCGCCGCGCGCCATCAGAAGATGGACGTGCCTGCCCTGGGGCACCGCCGCGCGGTTGGCCGCCTCGGCGGGCAGGTCGTCGCGTTCGTAAACGGTGACCCGGTCGTAGAAGTCCGACAGCACCCGCGCGGCGCACAACCCCGCGATGCTGGCCCCGATGACGACAGCGTGCTGCCCGTTCCGCCCCATTGACGCTCGATCGTAATGGGTACACACCATCAGCCGACCTACGTCCGAGGCGGCGTCACGAAAGGGTAAGGCGCATGACACGCACATCTCTTGGCCGTCGAACGAAGTCCGTCGAGCAGTCGATCGAGGACACCGACGAGCCCGGAACCCGATTGCGCAAGGACCTGACCTGGTGGGACTTGATCGTCTTCGGAGTTTCGGTGGTGATCGGCGCGGGAATCTTCACCATCACCGCCTCGACGGCAGGCAACATCACAGGGCCCGCGATATCGATCTCCTTCGTCCTCGCCGCGATCGCCTGCGGGCTTGCGGCCCTGTGTTACGCCGAGTTCGCCTCCACCGTTCCCGTGGCGGGCAGCGCGTACACGTTTTCCTACGCCAGCTTCGGCGAGGTGGTGGCCTGGATCATCGGCTGGGACCTGGTGCTCGAGTTCGCCGTCGGCGCCGCGACCGTCGCCAAGAGTTGGTCGACCTATCTCGGCGAGGTTTTCGGCTTCGCCGGTGGCGAGATCGCACTCGGCCCGCTGAGCGTCGACTGGGGAGCGGTCGTGATCGTCGCGATCGTCACCACGCTGCTCGCACTCGGTACGAAGTTGTCGTCGAACGTCAGCGCCGTGATCACGCTGGTCAAGGTCGCCGTGGTGCTCGTGGTCATCTGCGTGGGCGCCTTCTACATCAAGGCGGCCAACTATTCGCCGTACATTCCGCCTGCGGAACCCGGCGGCGGCTCGGGTGAGCAGTCGCTGTTCTCGTTGCTCACCGGCGCAGGCAGCAGCAACTACGGCTGGTACGGCCTGTTGGCGGGCGCGTCGATCGTGTTCTTCGCGTTCATCGGATTCGACGTCGTCGCGACCACCGCCGAGGAGACCAAGGATCCGCAGAAAGACGTACCCCGCGGAATCTTCGGAACGCTGGCCATCGTCACCGTCCTCTACGTCGCGGTGGCGGTCGTGCTGTCCGGAATGGTCAAGTACACCGAACTGGCAAAGGCAGGCGAGGATGCGAATCTCGCGACGGCGTTCAAGCTCAACGGCATCGACTGGGCGGCCACCCTCATCAGCGTCGGCGCGCTGGCCGGTCTGACCACCGTCGTGATGGTGTTGATCCTCGGCCAGATCCGGGTGCTGTTCGCCATGTCGCGAGACCGGCTGCTGCCGCATCAGCTGGCGCAGACGGGCGAGCACGGCACACCGGTGCGGCTCACCGTGATCGTCGGGTGCGTCGTCGCCGTCGCGGCCGCGCTCTTCCCGATCACCAAACTCGAAGAGATGGTCAATGTCGGCACCCTGTTCGCTTTCGTGCTGGTGTCGGCGGGCGTGATCATCCTGCGCCGGACCCGCCCGGACCTGCACCGCGCCTTCCGGGTGCCGCTGGTGCCGTGGCTGCCGATCGCCGCGATCGTCGCGTGTCTGTGGCTGATGCTGAACCTGACGGCGCTGACCTGGATCCGCTTCCTTGTCTGGATGGCGATCGGGATGGCCGTCTACTTCCTCTACGGCCGCAAACACTCGGCGCTGGCGCAGCGGGCGGCCGCCGCGGATTCGGAGCGCTAATCCACCGCGAGCGTCGTAAAGCGCGCCCGATTCGCGAGTAGGGGAACGTTCGGCACCTGTCGCCGCGTCACATCGAGGTGCTCAGCGATTACCTGCGTCGTCACGACGGCGTGATCACCCTTGCGGAGGCGAGCGAGGCGGGGCTGAGCAGGCGAGCGGTGGAGAGACGAGTCACGTCCGGCGAGTGGAAGCGATGCGGGCGTGGGGTTTACTTCGTCGACGATCGACCGTTCACCGATGCGGCGCGCATCCGAGCAGCTGTCTGGGGATATGGGGCGCGGGCAGTCGCGAGCGGAATGACGGCGGCGTGGTGGCACGGCCTGACACAGTTCGCGCCCGCTGTGGTCGACGTGACAGCGCCACGCAACAGCCATGGCCGGCGCCACCCCGGAACGCGCGTCAGGCGCCGCGATTTGGAACCGGTCGACGTCGTCGTGATCAACGACATGCGTGTGACCGCCCTCGCGCTGACCGTTGTCGAAGCTTCGACGAAGCGCGGTGGTGGCGCCAAATTGATGGACAACGCCCTGCAGCGCCATACCGATATCAACAGTCTCTGGCGCGCGCACCTGCGCAACAAGGGTCGCACCGGCGCGCCACGGTCACGCGATGCTGCTGCAGGCGGCGGGCGGGGGAGCGCGGTCTGAGGCGGAAAGGCTGCTCCACCAAATCCTGCGGAGCGCGAACATCACCGGCGTGGAAGGCCAACTATCGCGTCGGCGGCTACCGCGTTGACGTCGGCTTCCCCGCAGTCCGAAGTTCGCGATCGAAGTCGACGGATTCGCATTTCACAGCGGGTCGGCTGAGTTCCAGATCGATCGAGAACGTCAGAACGCCATCGCGCTGCTCGGCTGGCAGGTGCTGCGCTTCACCTGGCTGGACCTGACCGAGTACCCGGAGAGGGTCGAGGCGGTCATCCGCACTGCGATTTCGGCGCGCTAATCGACCGCCAGCGTCGCAAAGCGCGCCCGATTCGCGGAACGGAGTTTACAAAATAGGCATCTGTGTCTAGACAGACGACAAATCCGCCTCTATAGTCAAGTCATCAACGTGATGGCAAACACAAGGAGGTGGACCGCCGTGACGGCCCAACTGACCCAAATCGAAATCGACCAGTGGCGGGACAAGAAGCGCTACCTGTGGCTGATGGGGCTCATCGCCCCGACCGCCCTGTTCGTGATGCTGCCGCTGGTGTGGGCGTTCAACCAGTGGGGCTGGCACGCCGCGGCGCAGGTGCCGTTCTGGATCGGCCCGATCCTGCTGTACGTCCTGCTGCCCGCGCTGGATCTGCGGTTCGGGCCCGACGGCCAGAACCCGCCCGACGAGGTGATGGAGCGGCTGGAGAACGACAAGTACTACCGCTACTGCACCTACATCTACATCCCGTTCCAGTACGCAAGCGTCATCTTCGGCGCGTACCTGTTCACCGCGTCCGACCTGAGCTGGTTGGGCTTCGACGGTGGCCTGGGCTGGCCGGCGAAGATCGGGCTCGCGCTTTCGGTGGGGGTGCTCGGAGGGGTGGGCATCAACACCGCGCACGAGATGGGTCACAAGAAGGACGAACTCGAGCGCTGGCTGTCGAAGATCACGCTCGCGCAGACCTGCTACGGCCACTTCTACATCGAGCACAACCGCGGCCATCACGTCCGCGTCGCCACCCCGGAGGATCCCGCGTCGGCCCGCTTCGGCGAGACGTTCTGGGAGTTCCTGCCGCGCAGCGTGTTCGGCAGCCTGAAGTCCGCATGGGAGCTCGAGGCCAAGCGGCTCGATCGGGCAGGCAAGAGCACGTGGCACTGGTCCAACGACGTGCTCAACGCATGGGCGATGTCGGTGGTGCTCTACGGCGCGCTGATCGCGGTGTTCGGCCTCGCGCTGATCCCGTACGTCGTGATCTCCGCGGTGTTCGGCTTCACGCTGCTCGAGACCGTCAACTACCTGGAGCATTACGGGCTGCTGCGACAGAAGACCGAAAGCGGCCGCTACGAGCGGTGCACGCCGGTGCACAGCTGGAACTCCGACCACATCGTGACCAACCTGTTCCTGTACCACCTGCAGCGGCACAGCGACCACCACGCCAACCCGACGCGGCGGTACCAGACACTGCGCAGCATGGACGGTGCGCCGAACCTGCCGAGCGGCTACGCGTCGATGATCGGCCTGACGTACTTCCCGCCGCTGTGGCGCAAGGTGATGGACCACCGGGTGCTCGACCACTACGACGGCGACATCAGCAGGGTGAACATCCATCCGCGGGTGCGCGACAAGGTGCTCGCGGCGTACGGGAAGGAATCGAAATGACCGACTACAAGCTGTTCGTCTGCGTGCAATGCGGCTTCGAGTACGACGAGGAGAAGGGCTGGCCGGAAGACGGCATCGCGCCAGGCACCCGGTGGGACGACATCCCCGAGGACTGGAGCTGCCCGGACTGCGGCGCGGCCAAGTCGGACTTCGAGATGGTCGAGGTCGCGCGCTCTTGAGCGTTACCGTTGCGGCTGTGAAGGAGGGCCGGAGCGCGCAGCGCATCCCCTACGCCGAGGCGTCGAGGGTGCTGCTGCGCGATTCGATTCTCGACGGCATGCGCGACCTGCTGATGACCAAGGACTGGTCGTCGATCACCCTGACGCACGTCGCGAGCGCGGCCGGGATCAGCCGACAGACCATCTACAACGAGTTCGGCTCCCGGCAGGGTCTGGCCCAGGGCTACGCGATGCGGCTGGCCGACCGCCTTGTCGATGCGGTCGAGAACGCGATCACGGGGAACGTCGGCGACATCTACGCCGCGTTCCTCGAAGGCTTCAGGGACTTCTTCGCCGAGTCCGCCTCCGACCCGCTGGTCATCTCGCTGTTGTCCGGCGACACCAAGCCCGACCTGCTGCAGCTCATCACGACCGACAGCGGCCCGATCATCAGCCACTGCTCGGCGCGGCTGACGACGACCTTCGTCACCAGCTGGGTGCGCACCAGCGAGGAGGACGCGGGAGTGCTGGCCCGCGCCATCGTCCGACTGGCGATGAGCTATGTGTCGATGCCGCCAGAAGCGGACCACGATGTGGCCCGAGACCTGGCACGTCTCATGACTCCATTCGCCGAACGGTACGGTGTCATCGAATCCGATTAGCCGCGGCTTGGGAGTGTGAGGCCGCGCGGGCTAATATGTAACTAAGCTAACTAATTGCGCGCGAGATGAAGGACGACCATGACGACGACTGAGCAGCGGCTGACCGCCGATGTTGCCAACGGCATCGATTACAAGGTGGCCGACCTGTCCCTGGCCGAATTCGGCCGCAAGGAGATCAGGCTGGCCGAACACGAGATGCCGGGCCTGATGACGCTGCGCCGCGAGTACGCCGATGTGCTGCCGCTCAAGGGCGCGCGCGTCTCCGGCTCGCTGCACATGACGGTGCAGACCGCGGTGCTGATCGAGACGCTCGTCGCGCTCGGCGCCGAGGTCCGATGGGCGTCGTGCAACATCTTCTCCACTCAGGACCATGCGGCGGCGGCGACCGTCGTCGGCCCGCACGGCACCCCTGAAGAGCCCAAGGGCGTTCCCGTCTTCGCCTGGAAGGGCGAGACCCTCGAGGAATACTGGTGGGCCGCCGAGCAGATGCTCACCTGGCCGAATGAGCCGGCCAACATGATCCTCGACGACGGTGGCGACGCCACCATGCTGGTGCTGCGGGGCGCCCAGTTCGAGAAGGCGGGCGTGGTGCCGCCGACCGAGGACGACGCCTCCGACGAGTACAAGGTGTTCCTGGCGCTCATCCGCAAGCGCTTCGAGACCGACAAGACCAAGTGGACCAAGATCGCCGAGTCGGTTCAGGGCGTCACCGAGGAGACCACCACCGGCGTGCTCCGGCTGTATCAGTTCGCCGCCGCGGGTGAGCTCGCGTTCCCGGCGATCAACGTCAACGACTCGGTCACCAAGTCCAAGTTCGACAACAAGTACGGCACCCGGCACTCGCTGATCGACGGCATCAACCGCGGCACCGACGTGCTGATCGGCGGCAAGGCCGCTCTGGTCTGTGGCTACGGTGACGTCGGCAAGGGCTGCGCCGAGGCGCTCAAGGCGCAGGGCGCGCGCGTCGCGGTCACCGAGATCGACCCGATCAACGCCCTGCAGGCACTGATGGACGGCTTCGAGGTCAAGACCGTCGAAGAGGCGGTCGGCTGGGCGGACATCATCATCACCGCCACCGGCAACCAGGGCATCATCACCCTCGAGCACATGAAGTCGATGAAGCACCAGGCGATCCTGGGCAACATCGGTCACTTCGACGACGAGATCGAGATGGCCCGCCTGGAGAAGGACCCGAAGATCCGCCGGATCAATATCAAGCCGCAGGTCGACGAGTTCATCTTCGAGGACGGTCACTCGATCATCGTGCTGAGCGAGGGCAGGCTGCTGAACCTCGGTAACGCCACGGGGCACCCGTCGTTCGTGATGAGCAACAGCTTCTCCAACCAGGTGATCGCGCAGATCGAGCTGTGGACCAAGAACGACGAGTACGACAACGAGGTGTACCGGCTGGCCAAGCACCTCGACGAGAAGGTGGCGCGGATTCACGTCGAGGCGCTCGGTGGCTCGCTGACCAAGCTCACCAAGGAGCAGGCGGAGTACATCAACGTCGACGTCGACGGGCCGTACAAGCCGGAGCACTACCGCTACTGACCTGTTAGCGTCCCCGCCATGGGGCGGGGACTGCTGGGGGTTTTGCTTGCGCTGCTGTTGATCGGATCCATTGGCGTTGCGCCACCTGTCTCCGCCGACGACCCGACGAACGACACCTACGATCCGTACTTCAACGAAGACGAGTATCAGGCGTTCTACACCCCACCGGATCCGCTGCCGCCAGGTGCGCCGGGCGACCTGATTCGCACCGAACCGTCGCGGCTCGTGCTCGAGCCGTCAGGTCAGCTCGGCATGATCATGGCCGACGCGACCCGGATCATGTACCGCAGCACCGATGTTCACGGCAATCCCATGGCGGTCACCGGTACCTACTTCGAACCGTACAACGACTGGCCAGGTGGTGGCCCGCGGCCGCTGCTGGTGTACGGGCCCGGCACTCAGGGGCAGGGCGATCAGTGCGCGCCGTCGCGTCAGTTCAACCAGGGCATCCACTGGCGCCCGTTTCTCGACCTCGCGTTCAACTACGAGGAGATGTTCGTCTCGACGATGGTCGCGCGTGGATTCGCGATCGTGATGACCGACTATCAGGGTCTCGGCACGCCGGGACTGCACACCTACGTCGGCCGTGTGCCGCAGGGCAACGCGATGCTCGACGCCGCCCGCGCCGCGAAGAGGCTGCCGGACACGTCGCTGAACCCCGATGGGCCGCTTGCCTTCTGGGGCTACTCGCAGGGTGGGGGAGCGGCGGCCTCCGCGGCCGAACTCGCGTCGCAGTACGCACCGGAGCTCAACGTCGTCGGCACCTACGCGGGCGCACCGCCCGCCGACCTCAAGGAGTTGTTCCCCTACGCCGACGGCAGCGTCCTTGTCGGCGCCGTCGGATATGCGCTCAACTCGGTGATCACCGCCTACCCCGAACACGCCGACGCGATCCGCTCGAAGCTGACGCCGCGCGGCGAGGACTTCCTCTTCAAGGTGGCCGATCAGTGCGTCGCGGAGACGCTGACGAAGTTCATGTTCCGCCACCTGCAGCCGTACTTCAACGAAGACATCGACCAAATCGTCAACGAAGAGCCGTTTTCCAGCCTGTTCGACGAGCAGAAGCTCGGCCGCTTCAAACCCGATGCGCCCGTGATGATCCTGAGCAACCGCTTCGATCCATTGGTGCCGTGGACGGGCGCCAACCAGCTCGGCCGCGACTGGTGCGCGCAGGGCGCCGATGTTCAGTTCTGGACCAACGAGGAGCCGCCCTTCCTCAACAAGGCGATCGTCAACCACGCGCTTCCGATGTTCGTCGACGGTGAACGGGGGATGCAGTGGGTCGCCGACCGGTTCAACGGCTTACCGACGACGCCCAACTGCGGCGAGTTCTAGCGCGAGGCGAGCACGATGTCGACGGCCGCGGCAATGACGTCGTCGTCGGGTAATTCGCCGAACATGATCGTCGGGCACGCAACGACCCCCGAGATCATCGACACGGCGGCTTCCAGCCGGGCGCCGTCGAAGACCTCGGCGAGCCTGGCGCGCACGAATCCTTGGCCTCTCCGGTTGAAGTCTTCCCGGATGCGGGCCATCTGCTCGACCGACGCGGTTTGCGCCATGGCCAGCAGTATCCGGTCCAGCCTCATGTCCTTCACGGCGGTCCGGAACAGAATCAGCTCGGCGACCAGGTCGGTCCGCAGGTCCTCGGTGCGGTCATGGTGCGGGAGCTCGCCGATGGCGTCGAGTGCCATCGCGACGAGATCGACCTTCAAGGGCCAGTGCGCGTACAGCGTCGTTTTCGAGTAACCGGCCTTTTCGGCGACCCGCGCGTGGGTGACCGCGTCCCAGTCCTCCTGGGTCAGCACCTCCAGTGCGGCGCGTGCCACGTCGGCACGGGTCCGCGCGACGCGGGCGTCTTCGCCTGCGGCGGACGGCTTCGCTTCGGGAGTCATACCCGTCGCCTCCTCATCCGTGCCCGCCGGTCGTCGACCCGGTCAGAAATTATCTGATGAACGATTAGACCAGTATTAATGAGAAAGTTCGGTATTGGTCGTTTAGTTCAGTAGTGAACGGTTAATCCATCGGTCGCACCGTCCGCGATCGAAAGGTTTTCCGTGTCCGCCATCTTCTTCGGTTCGATCAGCACACTCGCCGACACCTCTGAGTTCCAGCGGCGCGCCTTCAACGAGGCGTTCTCCACCCATGGCCTCGACTGGAACTGGTCACGCGAGCAGTACCGCTCCATGCTGGGCAGCAACGGCGGCGCCGACCGCGTCAACGACTATGCGAAATCGGTCGGGGCCGAGGTCGACGCGGCCGCCGTACACGCGACCAAATCAGAGATCTTCCAGAAGCTGCTGGCCGACTCCGGCGTACAGCCGCGGCCAGGCGTCGTCGAGACCGTCGAGTACGCCAAGTCAAAAGGGGTCAAGCTCGGTCTGGTGACCACCACGTCGCAGGCCAACGTCGACGCGCTGCTGTCGGCCCTCGAGCCGCACATCGGCACCGACGTGTTCGACGTCGTCTCCGTCAAGGATTCCGTCGACAAACCGAAACCCGATGGCGAATGTTACGAGTGGGCGCTCGAACAGCTCGAACTCGATGCCCTCAAAGCCGTCGCGATCGAGGACAACGTGGGCGGCGTGAAAGCCGCAGCCGCGGCCGGGGTGTCGTGCATCGCCTTTCCCAACGAGAACACTGTCGGTGGCGATTTCAGTGCTGCCGCCGAGACCGTCGATGCGCTCGACCAGCGTCAGGTGATCTCGTTCGCCGTGACCGAACGGTCGGTGCGATGAGTGAACTGAAAGCCCGAGTCACCGCATCCGACAGGTCCTTTCGCGTCGAAGGATACGAACGCATCGACTACGACCTGGTGTATGTGGACGGCGTCTTCGAGCTCGGCAACGCTGACCTCGCGGACTGCTATCGCGATTACGGTCGCGCGCTGATGGTGGTCGACGAGACTGTTTACCGTCTCTATCGTCAGCAGATCGACGGCTACTTCAGCCACCACGGCATCGCGCTGACCGTGGTGCCGGTGCAGATCAGAGAGACCGCGAAGTCGCTGGCGACCTTCGAGCGGATCGTCGGTGAGTTCGACGCGTTCGGGTTGCGTCGCACCGAACCCGTTCTTGTCGTCGGCGGTGGGCTCACCACCGACGTCGCCGGGTTCGCCTGCGCCAGTTACCGGCGCAACACGCCCTACATCCGGATCCCCACGACGTTGATCGGGCTGATCGACGCCAGCGTGTCGATCAAGGTGGCCGTCAACCACGGCAAGCACAAGAATCGGCTCGGCGCTTACCATGCTTCCCAGCGGGTGTTCCTCGACTTCTCCTTCCTCGCAACACTTCCCGAGGATCAGGTCCGCAACGGGATGGCCGAACTGATCAAGATCTCGGTGGTGGGCAATGCGGAGATCTTCGACCTCCTCGACCAGCACGGCGCCGACCTGTTGCGTACTCGCTTCGGGCACCTCGACGGCACACCGGAGTTGCGGGCGATCGGTGACCGGCTGACGTACGCGGCGATCGCGACCATGCTCGAGTTGGAGGCGCCGAATCTGCACGAGATCGACTTGGACCGTGTCATCGCATTCGGCCATACGTGGAGTCCGACCCTGGAGTTGACACCGCCTGCGCCGTTCTTCCACGGTCACGCCATCAACATCGATATGGCGCTGTCCGTCACGCTCGCCGAACGGCGGGGCCACGTCACCGCCGACGAACGCGACCGGATACACGCAGTGATGAGCGACCTCGGCCTGGCGCTCGACAGCGAGTACCTGACCGGCGACCTGCTCACCGCCGCCACCACGTCGATACTCAAGACCCGCGACGGCATCTTGCGGGCCGCGGTGCCCGACCCGATCGGCGAGTGCCGCTTCCTGAACGACCTCGGTGTCGACGAACTTGTCGACACGCTGACGCTGCACAAGAAGATCTGTGTGGACTACGCCCGCGGCGGTGATGGAGTCGACATGTTCACGGGTGACGACCCGTCGGCGCCGTGACGACGGGCACCGCCGCACCACGGGCGGTGACTCCGACGACGATCCTGGCGGCGGAGCTTGCCGACCTGTGCCGTGACCTCGACGGCAACGACGCGGTGGACGCAGGGCTGCAAGCACGGCTTCGTCGCGCCCGCGACCTCGCGGCAGGCCTGGATCCCTATCTCGACGAGTGCACAACGCCGGAATCGCCCGCGCTGGCGGAGCTGGCGCGACGAACGCATGAGACCGACTGGCGCAGTGGCGCGTTCGGCGCATCACCGGCGGGCCTGGAACAGGAGATGCTTTCGGGCCATGTCGAGGGGCAGGCTCTGAAGTTCCTTGTGCATCTCAGTGGCGCGCGCCGGGTGCTCGAGATCGGCATGTTCACCGGATACTCGGCGCTGGCGATGGCCGAGGCGCTGCCCGACGACGGTGTGGTGGTCGCCTGCGAACTCGATGCCGCCGTCGCACGGTTCGCGCGTGACCACTTCGACGCGTCGACGGCCGGTCGGCGGATCCACATCGAGGTGGGCCCTGCGACGACGACGCTGCACAAGCTGGTCGCCGATCGGTCACCGCCGTTCGACATCGTTTTCATCGACGCCGACAAGGCCGGCTATCTGGGGTACCTCGAGCTTCTGCTCGACAGTCCGTTGCTGGCACGGGGTGCGGTGATCGCGGTCGACAACACCCTTCTGCAGGGGCAGCCATATGGCGCAGGCGAAGCCATGACGGGCAACGGCGCCGCGATTGCGTCGTTCAACGCGGCGGTCACAGCGGATCCGCGGGTGGAACAGGTGCTGCTGCCGTTGCGTGACGGTCTCACCCTGATCCGGCGCGTCGACCCGTGACCGCCAACGCGGGCCGCACGATTGCGGCGCTCACGGGACTGGCGTTGACGGCGCCCGCCGACCTGCTTGTGGTGGCCGTCGCGCTGCTGCGGCGTCGACCGCAGCCGCCCGTACCCCGGTCGCCGAAGACCGTGCTGATCAGCGGCGGCAAGATGACCAAGGCATTGCAACTGGCCAGATCGTTTCATGCTGCGGGGCACCGGGTGGTGCTGGTGGAATCCGCGAAATACCGGTTCACCGGTCACCGGTTCTCCCGCGCGGTCGACGCTTTTCACTGCGTGCCCGAACCCGGCGAACCCGGTTATGCCGAAGCGCTTCTGGCCGTCGCGCGACTGGAGCAGGTCGACGTATTCGTTCCGGTGTCCAGCCCTGCCGCCAGCGTGCCCGACGCGCACGCTCGAAAACTTCTCGACGAAGTGTGCGACGTTCTGCACGGCGACCCCGACACCGTCGAGATGCTCGACGACAAGGCGTCCTTCGCGGAGGCGGCGGCCTCACTCGGGTTGCGGGTGCCCGACAGCCACCGGATCACCGACCCGCGGCAGGTGGCCGACTTCGACTTCCCGCCCGGGCGGACCTACATCCTCAAACGCGTCGCCTACAACCCCGTCGGCCGACTGGATCTGACACCGCTGTCGGCGGCGACGCCGGAGCGCAATGCCGCCTTCGTCGCGTCACTGCCGATCTCGGCGGACGAACCGTGGATCCTGCAGGAATTCGTGGACGGTCAGGAGTACTGCACCCACTCGACCGTGCGCGACGGCCGCCTGCGGGTCTACGGCTGCTGTGAGTCCTCGGCGTGTCAGGTCAACTACGCACATGTCGACCATCCTGAGATCCGGCGCTGGGTCGAGCATTTCGTCTCCGCGCTGCGGCTCACGGGACAGGTCTCGTTCGATTTCATCGAGTCCGAGGACGGGTCCGTCCACGCCATCGAATGCAACCCCCGCACCCACAGTGCGATCACCATGTTCCACGACGACCCGAGGCTGGCCGACGCCTATCTCGCCGACGACCATCAGGTCGTCACCCCGCGGCCCGACGCGCGCCCAACCCACTGGCTGTACCACGAGCTGTGGCGGCTGTTGACCCAGTCCGACCGGCGTCAGCGCCTTGCCGCCATGCTGCGCGGCACGGACGCCATCTTCGACTCGCAGGATCCGTTGCCGTACTTCATGGTTCATCACCTCCAGATTCCGTGGCTGCTGCTGGACAATCTGCGAATGCGCCGTGGCTGGACACGCATCGACTTCAACATAGGCAAGCTGGTCGAGAACGGTGGAGACTGAGATGCGGCTGCTGCAGTTGGTTGGATCTCCGGTCGACGACTTCCATGCCGACCTGTCGCGGTTGTACGCAGGCGGGTGCCTGCGGGCGCTCGGCGAGCGCTACGAGATGTCCGTGGCATACGTCGCCCCCGGCGGTTCGTGGCGGTTCCCTGCGACGCTGGCACCGTCGGCGATAGCGGACGCCCCGTCGCTCACCCTGGCGCAGGCCGTCGAACACATTCAGCGCCAGGGGTTCTCGGCGATGATTCCCCAGATGTTCTGTCTGCCGGGGATGACGGCCTACCGGGCGCTGTTCGATGTGCTCGGCGTTCCGTACGTGGGGAACCCGCCGACCGTGATGGCCACCGCCGCCGACAAGGCGATGACGCGTGCGATCGTCGCAGCCGCGGGGGTGGCGGTGCCACCGGGAGAAGTGGTGCGGCGGGGCGGCTCGCCGACGCTGGCACCGCCGGTCGTCGTCAAGCCGGTCCGTGCCGACAACTCGGTGGGTGTCACGCTGGTTCGGGATCCGGCTGATATGGCGCGAAGCGCTGGAACATGCTTTCGCACATGGTGATTCGGTGCTCGTCGAGTCGTATGTGGAACTCGGCCGCGAGGTGCGATGCGGGATCGTGGTCCGCGACGGTGAGCTGGTGTGCCTGCCGCTGGAGGAGTACGCGGTGGATACCGTCACCAAACCCGTCCGCGACGAACGCGACAAACTCGGCCGGACCGCCGACGGGCAGCTCTACCTGGTCGCCAAGGACGCCGCGCACGCGTGGATCGTGCCGACCGACGACCCGATCACCGACCGGGTGGCCGACGCCGCACGCCGCAGTCACGTCGCGATGGGGTGCCGCCACTACAGCCTGTTCGACTTTCGCATCGACCCGCAGGGTCAGCCGTGGTTCCTTGAAGCCGGGCCCTACTGCTCCTACGCGCCGACGAGCGTCATCGCCGTCATGGCCGCGGCCGCAGGGATGGACGTCACCGACCTGTTCGACTCGGCGTTGGGAGAACTGGGAATGGATCGCACCCCGTGCTGACCGTCGACGGAATGATCGTGGACGGGCTCGCCCCCGCGGAGGCTGATGAAGTCCGAGAGCTGTTGGCCTACCTCGGCGTGCTCGTCATCCGCGGGCAGCCCGACAGAGACGTTGATGACCGAGCGTTCGTCCGCTTCCTGCGAAGTCTGGGTGAGTTGATGTTCACCGCCGGCGAGACCCCGGTGCCGGGATTCGGCGACCTGAACGTGGTGAGCAACGTCGGCCGAACCACCCCGCCGAGGTCGGTGTTCCACACCGACACCAGCTATGTGCGTCGCCCACCCGCCTATACCGCGCTGCGGGCGGTGTCTGTTCCTACGCGTGGTGGCGCCACGCTGTTCAGCAATCAGTACGTCGCCTACGAGACGCTGCCGGCGCATTTGCGCGCCGAGCTCGCGGGACGAACGCTTCGCCACGTGGTGACCGGTGTGACGCTTGACGACTCCGAGGAGTCGTCGGCAGTGCACCCGTTGTTCCGCGTGCATCCGGTATCAGGGCGCACTGCGCTTTTCCTGTCCGCGCCGGAGCGCTGCGCCGCCGTCAGCGGTATGTCTCGGGAGCAGACCCGCGACACCATCTCATATCTGTTCGGTCACTCCACCCGCCAGGACAACGTCTACCGCCACCAGTGGCGGCCGGGCGACGTGGTCATCTGGGACAACCGCGCGGTCATGCACCGCGCTGATCATTCCGACGTGAAGGGTGATCGCGTGATGCACAGGGGGATGGTCGCCGACCGTTCCTAGGGCGGAGGAGGCCCGGGGTTGCCGCAGCGACTCTTGATATCCGTCAGCGGCGCCCGGATACCGGTGAGGTCCGCCTTCGTCTGGGGGTGCGACTTCATGTAGGCCGCGACCTTGGGCCGGGCCGCATCACGTGTCAGACCCTCGAGACCGTTGTAGAAGTTGTTGACGTCGGGGTGGCCGACGAGATAGTCCGCCGTCGCCTGCTGGACGCCTGCCCTGACGAATTCGAGGTCGGCGGCGCTGCAGTTCGGCGGGTTGGCATTCGGGTCCTCGTTGGCGTGGGCGAGCGGCGCCGCCGCGAAAAGCGCCGCCCCGATCATCGCGGAACACATGAGCAGCTTCATGGCCTCCAGTTTTTCCCACGCCCTCGTCTGCGGCGGCGATCACAAGCGCTCTGGCAGGAAACCCGAAGCCAACGATGAGAGTTACGCTCGCCGCGTGCTGATCGCGATAGAAGGTGTCGACGGGGCGGGCAAGCGCACGCTGACCGACGGTTTGCGCGCCTGTTTCAAGGCCGACGGCAAGACCGTCGCCAGCCTGTCGTTTCCCCGGTACGGGCAGTCGGCGTCGGCGGACATCGCCGCCGAGGCGCTGCACGGCGGCCACGGTGATCTCGCCACCTCCGTGTACGCCATGGCCGTGCTCTTCGCCATGGACCGCGCCGATGCGCGCGCCGAGATCACCCTGCTGAGCAGGCAGTACGACGTGTTGATCCTCGACCGCTACGTCGCGTCCAACGCGGCATACAGCGCGGCTCGGCTGCACCAGGACGCCAGCGGCAACGTGGTGGCCTGGGTGCGTGAACTCGAGTACGAACGGCTGCGGCTGCCCGCCCCCGACTGGCAGGTGCTTCTCGACGTGCCCGTCGAACTGGCCGCAGAGCGGGCCGAGCACCGTGCCAACACCGAAGCCAACAGGACGAAGGACGCCTACGAGCGCGACGACGGCCTACAGCGGCGCACCGGTGAGGTCTACTCGGGGTTGGCCGCCGCCGACTGGGGCGGCCGGTGGTTGGTGGCCGAACCCGATGTCGAGGTGCCCGCCCTGGCCGCGTTGTTGACCCACTAGCCGACTCGCGGGCGTTGCTAGCAGGGTTTTATCGCTATTTGGTGACACCATGGACTCCATGAGGCAAAGGATTCTGGTCGTCGACGACGACCCTTCGCTCGCCGAGATGCTGACGATCGTGTTGCGCGGTGAAGGGTTCGACACCGCTGTCATCGGCGACGGCACCCAGGCGCTCACCGCCGTGCGTGAGCTGCGGCCCGATCTGGTCCTTCTGGACCTGATGCTGCCCGGAATGAACGGCATCGACGTGTGCCGTGTGCTGCGCGCCGATTCCGGTGTGCCGATCGTGATGCTGACCGCCAAGACCGACACCGTCGACGTGGTGCTCGGCCTCGAGTCCGGTGCCGACGACTACGTGATGAAGCCGTTCAAGCCCAAGGAGCTCGTTGCCCGCGTGCGCGCCCGGCTGCGCCGCAACGAAGACGAGCCCGCGGAGATGCTCTCGATCGCCGATGTGGACATCGACGTACCCGCTCACAAGGTCACCCGACAGGGTGAGCAGATTTCGCTGACACCGCTGGAATTCGACCTGTTGGTGGCGCTGGCACGCAAACCGCGGCAGGTGTTTACTCGAGATGTGCTTCTCGAACAGGTATGGGGTTATCGGCACCCCGCCGACACCCGTTTGGTGAACGTGCATGTCCAACGTTTGCGGGCCAAGGTCGAGAAGGATCCTGAGAATCCGCAGGTTGTGCTGACTGTTCGAGGAGTGGGATACAAGGCCGGACCTCCGTGACCTTGCACGGCTGCGCCGTGGGTATGACCTTCACCGCCAAGGGGCGGCCGTGATCTTCAGCTCGAGGCGGCGCATCCATCGGCGTTCTGCACCACTGGTACGCGGATTGGGTGCGCTGGGTCGGGCTTTGAGCCTTGCCTGGCGCCGTTCCCTGCAGCTTCGGGTGGTGACGCTGACGCTCGGGCTGTCGCTGGCGGTGATCCTCGTGCTCGGCTTCGTGCTGACGAGCCAGATCACCGATCGCATTCTCGAGGTGAAGGTGCGCGCGGCCACCGAGGAGATCGAGCGGGCCCGCAACACCGTCAGCGGAATCGTCGGCGGCGAGGAGACGCGGTCGCTCGACAGCAGCCTGCAGCTGGCGCGCAACACGCTGATCGATCGCAAGGCCGACGCGGGTGCAGGGCTTGGCCGGCGCGTTCGACGCAGTCCTCGTCGTCCCCGGCGACGGACCGCGCGCGGCGACGGCGGCCGGACCCGTCGCACAGATACCCGACGCGCTTCGTGACTTCGTGAAGGCCGGCCAGGTCAGCTATCAGTACGCGACCGTGCGCACCGAGGGTTTCTCCGGGCCTGCGCTGATCATCGGCACCCCGACGTCGTCGCCCGTGACGAACCTCGAGCTGTATCTCGTGTTCCCGCTGAACAACGAGGAATCCACTATTTCGCTGGTGCGCGGCACGATGGCCACCGGCGGAGTGGTGCTGCTGCTCATGCTCGCCGCCATCGCGCTGATCGTCGCCCGCCAGATCGTGCTGCCGGTGCGTTCGGCGTCGCGGATCGCCGAACGCTTCGCCGACGGCCATCTCGCAGAGCGGATGCCGGTGCGCGGCGAGGACGATATGGCGCGGCTGGCGGTGTCCTTCAACGACATGGCCGAGAGCCTGCAGCGGCAGATCACCCAGCTCGAGGAGTTCGGCAACCTGCAGCGCCGCTTCACCTCCGACGTCAGCCACGAACTGCGCACCCCGCTGACGACGGTCCGGATGGCCGCCGACCTGATCCACGAGCACAGCGAGGACCTCGAGCCTGCGCTGCGGCGGTCGACCGAACTGCTTGTCAGCGAGCTCGACCGGTTCGAGATGCTGCTCAACGACCTGCTCGAGATCTCCCGACACGACGCCGGTGTCGCCGAGCTGTCCGTCGAAGCGGTCGACCTGCGCGACACCGTGCAGCGCGCACTCGACAACGTGGGACACCTCGCCAACGACGCCCAGATCGAGGTCATTCTGGACATGCCTGCCGAGGAGGTCATCGCCGAGGTCGACCCGCGCCGGGTGGAACGCATCCTGCGCAACCTCGTCGCCAACGCGATCGACCACGCCGAGCGCAAACCGGTGCGGATCAGGATGGGCGTCGACGAGGACACCGTCGCCGTCACCGTCCGCGACTACGGCGTCGGGTTGCGGCCCGGCGAGGAGAAGCTGGTGTTCAGCCGGTTCTGGCGCTCCGACCCGTCGCGCGTCCGCCGCTCCGGCGGCACCGGACTCGGCCTGGCGATCAGCATCGAGGACGCGAGGCTGCACCAGGGCAGGCTCGAGGCGTGGGGTGAGCCCGGCAAGGGTGCATGCTTCCGGATGACGCTGCCGCTGATCCGCGGCCACAAGGTGACGACGAGCCCACTTCCGTTGAAACCGGTTGGGCGGGAACGTAAATCACGAAACTCGGCGAGGGAACCGCAACCGGCCGGAGAAAGCGTGTGAAGCGCGTCTCAGGGCGACCTCTGCTCCTCGCGTCCGCGGCCTGCGCGGCTGTCCTGTCCGCGTGTGCGACGTTGTTGGCCGGTTGTGCGGGGGTGCCGAGTTCGTCGGCGCCGCAGGCGATCGGCACCGTGGACCGCCCCGCACCGCCAAGCCTGCCGAAGCCGACACCCGATATGGATCCCGATGTGCTGTTGCGGGAGTTCCTCAAGGCGACCGCCGATCCGTCGAACCGGCACCTCGCCGCGCGACAGTTCCTCACCGAATCGGCCTCCAACAGCTGGGACGACGCGGGTAGCGCGCTGCTCATCGACAGGGTGGTCTTCGTCGAAACGCGGGCGTCCGACCGGGTTTCGGTCACCATGCGCGCCGACATCCTCGGCTCGCTCTCCGATATCGGGGTTTTCGAGACCGGCGAGGGCGCACTGCCAGAAGACGGTCCGATCGAGCTGGTGAAGACGTCCGGCGGCTGGCGCATCGACCGGTTGCCGAACGGCGTTTTCCTTGACTGGCAACAGTTTCAGGAGACCTACAAGCGCAGCACGTTGTACTTCGCCGACCCGACCGGCAAGACCGTGGTACCCGACCCGCGCTATGTCGCGGTGTCGGATCCCGACCAGCTGGCCACCGAGCTCGTCACCAAGCTGATAGCGGGCCCGCGCCCCGAGATGGCCAACACCGTACGCAACCTGCTCGGCCCGCCGCTGCGGCTGCGCGGACCGGTCACCCGTGCCGACGGCGGCAAGATGGGCGTCGGCCGGGGCTACGGCGGTGCGCGCATCGACCTGGAGAACTTGTCGACCACCGATCCGCACAGCCGCCAACTGCTTGCCGCGCAGATCATTTGGACGCTGTCGCGGGCCGGAATCAACGGGCCGTATGTCATCAACGCCGACGGCGCCGCGCTGGACGACCGGTTCGCCGACGGTTGGCAGACCTCCGACGTCGCAGCCACCGATCCCGGCGCGGCCGACGGCGCCGCGGCCGGACTGCACGCGCTTGTGGACGGATCGCTTGTGGCACTCGACGGCCAGCGGGCGCCAAGGGTTCCCGGTCCGTTCGGTGCGACGCCCAATCAGACCGGGGCCGCGGTATCGCGCAGCGGGCAGCAGGCGGCTTCGGTGGTGACGCTGAACGCGGGCGCACCGGATATGGCTTCGTCGTTATGGGTCGGTCCGATCGGCGGAAATCCGTTGCAGGCCATGGATGGCCGCACGCTGTCGCGGCCGACGTGGTCACTGGATGACGCGGTGTGGGTGGTCGTCGACGGCAACAACGTGGTGCGCACCGTGCAGGACGCATCGGGACAACCCGGCCGCATACCCGTCGACTCCACGGCGGTGTCCACCCGGTTCCCCGGGCCGATCGTCGACCTTCAGCTGTCGCGCGACGGAACGCGCGCGGCGATGGTGATCGAGGGCCAGGTGGTCCTCGTCAGTGTCGAGCAGACACCGGGCGGCGGCTACGCGCTGACCTACCCCCGCAGACTCGGTTTCGGGCTGAAGAACACGGTGGTGTCACTGGCTTGGCGCACCGGTGACGACATCGTCGTCAGCCGTACCGACCCGCAACACCCGGTGTCCTACGTCAACCTCGACGGGGTGAACTCCGACGGCCCGAGCCGCAACCTGCTCATGCCGGTCGGCGGCGTCGCCGCCAACCCGTCAACGGTGTACGTGGCCGACGCCCGCGGCATCCTGCAACTGTCCGGCTCGGCCGCCGAGAACGACCCGCGATGGGTGGAGGTCCGCCCGCTGATGACGCCGGGGGCGATACCCGTTCTGCCGGGCTGAATGCTGACGCTTTTCTCGTTGCGCAGACAAAACGCGCTCGGTGTCCTTTGCTAGTTGCAGGCCCAGCCCGCCGAGAGGATTCACCATGCCCTTCGATGATTTGCAGGTTCCACGACAACACGTGATTCGAGGCGCAGGCCTCGTGCTGACCGCAGGCACCCTCGCGGCGTGCGGCTCGAGCGAGGAGAAGCCCGCCGCGGGCGGTGAGTCGGCGTCGGCGGCATCGTCGTCGGCGCCCGCCGAGCCGGCGCCCGGCGGTGGTGCGATCGCCAAGACCGCCGACGTCCCTGTCGGCTCGGGGGTGATCGTCGACGAGATCGTCGATCACCCAGCCTGCGGCCGGCGAGTTCAAAGGTTTCTCGAGCACGTGCACGCACAAGGGATGTGCGGTGAACAAGGTGGCCGACGGCACCATCGACTGCCCCTGCCACGGCAGCAAGTTCAACCTCGACGGCTCGGTCGCCAAGGGACCCGCCACCGCGCCGCTCGAGGCAAAGCAGATATCGGTCGAGGGCGATTCGATCGTGCTGGTGTGACTACGTAGAGCTGACCCCGGGGATTCGGCCCTCGCGGAACGCCTCGACGAAGTGCCGGTGGTCGTCGCGCACGTCCTTGGCGTAGTCGAGCCCGAATTCGACCATGTCGTCGACGAACTCGTCGTCGCGGTCACCGATGCGCTCGGCGATGGCGTCCTCGGTTTGGAAGTCGACGAGCTCCTGATCGCTGTCGGCGTCACCGACGCAGTGCACCTTGGCAACGGCACGGCCGAGCTGCTCGATCACCTCGGTCAGTTCGTCGGGCTCGGTCAGCTCGCTCCAGTCGAGGTCCGCCTCATACGGCGACAGTTCGGCGACGACGTAACCGACGCCGTCGATCTCGGTGTAGCCGAGCAGCGGGTCGGCGTGCGCCTGCAGCGCCCGCTGCGAAACCGCGGTGCGGTGGCCGTGATGCTTGAAGTACTCGTGCACCGCGGCGTCGTCGACGACGCGGCTGGCCGCTGCGACGTTGCCTTGCTTCATCGACAGCACGATGTCGTTGTCGAGTGCCTGGTTGAAGCCCTCGATCAGCACGTTGTAGCTCGGCAGGCCCGCGCTGCCGATCCCGAATCCGGTCCTGCCGACGATGTCCTTGACGTCGTAGGCGACCTCGCGGAACTTCTTCGATTTGGGGATGGTGTCCTGATAGGCCTCGAACGCGGCGTTCACCTCGCCGTATTCGGCGTCGTCGAGCCTGCGCACACCGGCGCCCTCCCGGAACCGGCGGTCAGACTCGTCGACGTGGGTCATCCGGTCGAGCATCGCGTAGCGGGTCGACAGCCGGGCGGTGTCGAGCGCGGCGCGCACCGCCCCCTTCGCGGTGTCGAGGTTCAGGGCGAAGCTCGAGTCGTCGTCGGTCTGGCGGAACCACTGCACCTGGTTCAGGTAGGACCGGACGAACGTCGCGTTGAGGTCGCGAATAACCTTGTCGGACAGGGCTTTCTGCCAGCACATCAGCGCAACGCTGGCCGCGAAGCGCTGCAGGTCCCAGGTGAAGTGCCCGACGAACGCCTCGTCGAAGTCGTTGACGTCGAAGATCAGCTTTCCCGCGCCGTCCATGTAGGTGCCGAAATTCTCCGCGTGCAGGTCGCCCTGGATCCAGACGCGGCCGGTCCGTTCGTCGGCCCATCGGTCCTCGCGCTCGGCGGCATCGGCATAGAACACGCAGGCGCTTCCGCGGTAGAACGCGAACGGGTCGGCCGCCATCTTGCGGAACTTGGTGCGGAATGCGTCGGGGTCGGCCTTCATCAGGTCGGCGAATGCCTCTACCAGGCAGTCGACGATGACGGACTCCCGCTGTGACATTCGTGTGGGGTACCCAGAGTCGACGGCTTCGATGTCACCCCCGGGTTCCGCCGCTGTCTCCGGTGACTCGATGTTTGCTAGTCTCGACCTGGCCCCATATCAGCAGGCGGGTATTAGTTCGCGGACAACGGAATCAGCTGGTTATCAGACATTGTCGACATTGTTTACGCCCCTGGCCCCCGATCGGCGGGGTGTTGCCGCCTCGGTGATCGCTTCGCGGGCGCTCTGGAGTGTCGGTTTGCTGCTCATCGGTGCTCATGCCGCGTACACCGCATATGGCATCGGCCGCGGCCACTGGGACTGGTTGGCGTCGATGTGGACGCAGGCCGTGGTGTTCGTTATCTGTACCGCGGTCGTCGGGTGCCGTGCGATTGCCTGTCGCCGAGACCGCCCTGCGTGGTTCTGTCTCGCCTTCGGCATGGCGCTGTATGCGGTGGCTTCGATCGTGCTTGCCGCAGGCGAATCCGCCGCCGGTTTTCCGGCCGTGTCCGACGTCTTTTCGTGGGCCCTTTACCCCTTCGCGTTGGCCGCGATCTGGCTGCTTGCGCGCGTCCAGCGTGGATCGGTCCGCGGTGACCTGTGGCTCGACGGTGTGATCGGCAGTCTCGCAGTTGCTGCGGCGGGTGTCGTCGTCGTCTTCGGGATGGTCATCGGTCCGCTGCAGTCGTTGGCCGGCGCTTCGGGCAACGTCGTCTATGTGGCCGCCGACCTACTCGTCCTCGGCTTCGGGATCGGCTCGTGGGCCCTGCTGGGATGGCGACCCTCTCCGGCCCTGATCGCGGTGATCGTCGGATTCATCGCACTGGCCATAGACGACACCCTGTATCTGTCTGCCATCGTGAGGGGGACGTTCGAGCCCGCAGGCCCGCTGGACTCGTACTGGATGTTCGCCGTGCTTCTCATCGCCGCCGCCGCCGCATGGTCGCCACCCGTGCGACGTCTCGACGACCGGGTGACGATGAGGAGCGCGGTCGCCATACCGTTTGTTTTCGCGCTCGTCGCGGTCGTGCTGGCGGGTTATGCGGCGCTTACGCCGAGGAACAACCTCTTTGGGGTGGCACTGACGATGCTGACACTGCTCGCCGTGGTCGTGCGCCTGGCCTTCACCGTCCGCGCGCATCTGGCGATGATCGAGGCATCCGAACGGGACGCGTTGACCGATGCGCTGACCGGACTCGGCAACCGGCGCAAGCTACTTCGCGACGCCGACGAGCTGTTCGACAAGGCCACCCACGAGCGCCCCGTGCTGTTCGGAATGTTCGACCTCGACGGTCTGAAGAAGTACAACGACAGCTACGGACACCCGGCAGGCGATGCTCTCCTTCTTCGGATGGGCGCGAAGCTCGAACGGGCTGTGCATCCCATGGGCCATGCCTATCGCATCGGCGGCGACGAATTCTGCATCCTCCTGGCCGGCGACGAACAGCAGTGTCGCGCGGGGCAGGCCGAGGCGGCCGCGGCGCTCAACGACGCCTTCGAGTCGGTCACCGTCGGAAACAGCAGCGGATACGTGTTAATCCCGTCCGAGGCGAAGGACGCGGTGGAGGCGATGAAGCGTGCCGACCGACGGCTGTATGCGGCGAAGTCCAGGCGGTCGGACTGACGGCGTTGACAACCTGGCGGGCGAGATCTAGTTTGTAATTGTGCGAAATAGCGAATCAACGATCTCCTCGGCCGCGATGCTCAGGACGATCAAGGCTGTCGCCAGTCCGGTGCGGCTCGAGATCCTGTCCCTCCTGAAGGATCCGGTGGGAAACTTTCCGCCGCAGACCGACGGCGATCTCGTCCGCGACGGTGTCTGCGCCGATTTCATTCGGGAGAAGGTGGGGATCGCGGCCGCAACGGCGTCGCGTCACCTGACGCTGCTGACCGACGCCGAGCTGCTGGTCGCGACGCGCAAGAAGAACTGGACCTTCTATCGTCGCGACGAATCGGCGATCAAGCGGTTCACCGAGTCTCTCATCGTGAAGCTGTGACGGAGACTGCGGTGAATCTCGAATACAGCCATGTCGACGTGTTCAGCCGAGTTCCGTTCGGCGGCAACAGCCTTCCGGTCTTCCCCGACGCCGCGGAGCTGACCGCGGAGCAGATGCTGCGGATCACTCAGGAGATGCGGCACTTCGAAGCCATCTTCCTGCAGCCCACCAGCGAGGCAGGCACCGTCGCAGCCAGGATCTTCGACCTCTTCGAAGAACTGCCATTCGCCGGACACCCGGTGATCGGGGCGGCGGCGGTTCTGCACATGCGCTCGGAGGCGACTGACGCGCAGCGCTGGCGGTTTGAACTTCCCAGCAAGACAGTCGAAGTCACCACGGAGGTGACCGGCGAAGGCTATTCCGGTTGGCTGGACCAGGGCACCCCGGAGTTCCTTGGCACGGTCGATGACCGCGCTCGGATCGCGAGCGCCTTCAACCTCGCGCCGCAGGATCTCGACGGCGACCTACCGCTGGAGGTGGTGAGCACCGGGCTTCGCTACCTGATCGTGCCGGTTGCGCCTGGCGTCTTGGCGCGGGCGAGGATCTCGCGCGACATCACCGAATTGATGCACGGTATCGGCGCACAGTTCGCGGTGCTACTCGATGAATCGGCCGTCGAAGTGCGGCACTGGAACAACGACGGGATCCTGGAGGATGTGGCGACCGGCAGCGCCGCGGGCACCATCGGCGCCTACCGGCTGCGTCATGGCTTGGTAGGCGGAGGCGACACATTCGTTCTCAGCCAGGGCCAATTCACCGGGCGCCCAAGCGAACTGCGCGTGCGGCCGGAAGGCGATCCGAATCACGTCGAAACGGTGCATGTGGGCGGTGATGTCTCCGTCGTCGGATACGGAACGATCGAGGCCCGTCCGTGACCGAGAGATTCATCGACGCCGAAACAATCCGCGCCAGTGTGGCATTCGAGGATCTGGTCGAACCGGTGTCGCGAGCATTCGCGGAATCGAGTGCCGGCTTCGCCGACAACGGGATGGTCGTGATGTACCCCGCGCAGCGCCGCGAACTGGGTGACGTCTACGTGAAGACCGGCACCCTGCGCGGTCACGACGTCTACATCGTCAAGGTGTCGCCCTGGTTCAGCGCGAACGCCGAGCGTGGGCAACCCCAAGGTGGCTTCGTCGGCGTATTCGACAGCGCCACAGGGCGAACGCTCGCCCTGCTGCACGACGAGCACTATCTGTCCGACATCCGGACCGCCGCGGCAGGAGCAGTCGCCGCGCGAATGCTCGCGCCGTCGAACGTCGCCACCGCTGCCGTGCTCGGCGCAGGCGTGCAGGCCTACTGGCAGCCCTTGGCGCTCTACCGCGAACGCCCATTCCAAACCCTGCTGATCTGGGCGCGCAGCGAGGAGAAGGGCGAGGCGCTCAGAACGCGCCTCAGCGAAAAGCTGCCCGACGTCGACATCCGCTTTTCGTCGGATATCGAACGTACGGTTCGCGGCGCCGACGTCCTGATCACCGCAACGCAGGCGCGTGAACCGCTGGTGCGAGGGGAGTGGCTGCGTCCCGGCGCGCACATCACCGCGGTCGGCGCCGATGACGCGACCAAATGCGAACTCGACGCGGCTGCCCTTCGACGCGCGAAGGTCTTCGTCGACCTGCGGGACACCGCGGCGGCCAACGGTGACGTCCACCGAGCCATTCGGGCCGGCCGGTATTCCATCGACGAGGTGGCGGGCGAACTCGGAGAAGTGATATCGGGCGCCACGGCAGGACGCACCTCGCGACGACGACATCACCATCGCCAAACTCGTCGGGATAGGCGCACAGGACCTCGTCGCGGCAGAGGTGACGCTGGCCAAGCTGTCACCGGCAGGCGCGACACTGGCGGCGTGCTCGACCTGATTCTCCCGCTGGAATGCGGCGGCTGCGGGGTGCCTGCGACCCGCTGGTGCGACGCATGCGCGCGCCAACTCCTGGTGCGCCCCGACGAACCGCACGTCGTGGCCCCGCGCGTGCACCCCGGCGTGCCCGTCTTCTCGCTGGGTAGGTACGCAGGCCCGCGCCGCAACGCGATCGTGGCGGTGAAGGAGCACGGCCGCGCGGACCTGATCGGTCCACTCGGCACCGCGCTGCGAGGTGGGCTGCGGCAGCTGCTGACGTGGGGCGTGCTCGGCACGCCGCTGACCGTCGTCCCCGCGCCCACCCGCCGCTACGCCGCCCGTCGGCGCGGCGGCGACCCCGTCACCCGGATCGCGCTGGCCGCCACATCGGGCGGTCTCCAGGTGGGCGTGGTCCAAGCGCTCCGGATGAAAGCCCTGGTCCGAGACTCGGTCGGGCTGTCGGGCGCCGCGCGACAACGAAACGTCGCGGGCCGGGTCGGCCTCACGGCCGCGGTGAAAGGGTCGGACGTGGTTGTGGTCGACGACATCGTCACCACCGGCGCGACCGCGTCGGAAGCGGTGCGTGTCCTGCAAACTTCCGGCGCGCGGGTGATCGCCGTCCTCGCGCTCGCGAACGCCTGAGCTTCCAGTCCTGACGGCAGGGCCAATTTCGGTTGGATCAAACCAGCGTGAAGAACTGAAAACAGGTAGGCGAATTACTGGCACTACTAGGTGAACACGGACTACCTTGGGGCCAACATCCGTGAACGCCTCACGGCGGCGCTCAGCACGAAGCGCCATCCATCGCCTAGCGGTAGGAGGTGACTGATCGACACCTCGTACCGGCGAGCGGCGAAATAACGCATGCCGAGTCGGTGCAGTTTCTGCCAGGAAGGCACGCAGTGCGCGTGCGACGCGAAAGAGAAACGAGTCGCCAAGCATGTCAATCCGTTCCATGGAGACCGACCGCTCGATGATCGTTGAGGACGAGACGCCCGCACCCGCGCCAAGCGCCGAGGTCGTCGTCAAGGGCCGCAACGTCGAGATCCCCGACCACTTCCGCACCTACGTCTCAGAGAAGCTCTCTCGCCTCGAGCGATTTGACCGCAGCATCTACCTCTTCGATGTCGAACTCGACCATGAGCGCAATCGGCGCCAACGCAAGAACTGTCAGCACGTGGAGATCACCGCGCGAGGCCGCGGGCCGGTCGTGCGGGGCGAGGCTTGCGCCGACAGCTTCTACGCCGCCCTCGAATCGGCGGTCTGCAAACTCGAAAACCGGTTACGGCGGACCAAGGACCGCCGCAAGGTGCACTACGGGGACAAGACCCCGGTGTCACTGGCCGAGGCCACCAAGATCTCGGCGCCCGAGGCATTCCTCGCACCGACCGACTCCGATGAGGTGGCAGGAGACGGAGTCGACGTCCACGAACCCGGCCAGGTCGTGCGCACCAAGGAACACCCGGCCACGCCGATGACCGTCGACGACGCGCTCTATGAGATGGAACTGGTGGGTCACGACTTCTTCCTGTTCCACGACAAAGAAAGCGACAGGCCGTGTGTGGTCTACCGCAGGCACGCCTACGACTACGGCTTGATTCGGCTCGCCTGAGCCGGGGAGCCCTGATCCGCCTGGCCTGACGCATTGGACCAGCCACTTCGGCGTGTCGCCTAGGATGGATGCCGTCTGATACGCGACGGGATCCATCAACCCACAGGGGAAGCAAGCCGTGCTCGATAAGTTGCTGCGTTTCGGTGAAGGCCGCATGGTCAAGCGCCTCAAGCGGGTGGCTGACTATGTCAACACCTTGTCCGACGACGTCGAAAAGCTCTCCGACGCCGAACTGCGCGCCAAAACCGAAGAGTTCAGGAAGCGGTACGCCGACGGAGCGGATCTCGACGACCTGATGCCGGAAGCGTTCGCGGTCGCCCGCGAGGCCGCCTGGCGCGTCCTCGACCAGCGGCCATACGACGTGCAGATCATGGGTGGGGCCGCCCTGCACTTCGGGAATGTCGCCGAGATGAAGACCGGTGAGGGCAAGACGCTGACCTGTGTGCTGCCCGCCTACCTCAACGCGCTGTCGGGCAAGGGTGTTCACGTCGTCACCGTCAACGACTACCTGGCCAAACGCGATAGCGAGTGGATGGGCCGTGTGCACCGCTTCCTCGGCCTCGAGGTCGGGGTGATCCTCGCGCAGATGACCCCCGACGAGCGTCGAGCGGCCTATAACGCGGACATCACCTACGGCACCAACAACGAGTTCGGGTTCGACTACCTGCGCGACAACATGGCGCATACGACCGAAGAGATGGTGCAGCGCGGCCATCCGTTCGCCGTCGTCGACGAGGTCGACTCCATCCTGATCGACGAGGCCCGCACCCCGCTGATCATCTCCGGCCCCGCCGACGGGTCGTCGAACTGGTACTCCGAGTTCGCCCGGTTGGCGCCGCTGATGGAGAAGGACAAGCACTACGAGGTCGACATCCGTAAGCGCACCATCGGTGTCAGCGAGCTCGGCGTCGAGTTCGTCGAGGATCAGCTCGGCATCGACAACCTCTACGAGGCCGCCAACTCGCCGCTGGTCAGCTACCTGAACAACGCCATCAAGGCCAAAGAGCTGTTCATGCGCGACAAGGACTACATCGTGCGCGACGGCGAGGTCGTGATCGTCGACGAGTTCACCGGCCGCGTGCTCGTCGGCCGGCGCTACAACGAGGGCATGCACCAGGCCATCGAGGCCAAGGAAAACGTCGAGATCAAGGCCGAGAACCAGACCCTGGCCACCATCACGCTGCAGAACTACTTCCGCCTCTACGACAAGCTTGCGGGGATGACCGGCACCGCGCAGACGGAGGCCGCCGAGCTGCACGAGATCTACAAGCTCGGCGTCGTGCCGATCCCGACCAACAAGCCGATGGTCCGCGCCGACCAGTCCGACCTGATCTACAAGACCGAAGAGGCCAAGTACATCGCGGTCGTCGACGACGTCAGCGAGCGCTACGAGAAGGGTCAGCCGGTGCTGATCGGCACCACCAGCGTGGAGCGCTCGGAGTACCTGTCGCGGCAGTTCACCAAGCGACGCATCCCGCACAACGTGCTCAACGCGAAGTACCACGAGCAGGAGGCGGGCATCATCGCCGAGGCCGGTCGCCGCGGCGCCATCACGGTCGCCACCAACATGGCGGGCCGCGGTACCGACATCGTGCTCGGCGGCAACGTCGACTTCCTCACCGACAAGCGGCTGCGCGAACAGGGACTCGACCCCGTCGAGACCCAGGAGGATTACGACGCCGCCTGGCATGAGCTGCTCCCGCGGGTGAAGGCCGAAGCCTCGGACGAGGCCGAAGAGGTCATCGCCGCCGGTGGCCTCTACGTGCTGGGTACCGAGCGCCACGAGTCCCGCCGCATCGACAACCAGCTTCGCGGCCGCTCGGGCCGTCAGGGCGACCCCGGTGAGTCGCGCTTCTACCTGTCGCTGGCCGACGAACTGATGAGGCGGTTCAACGGCGCCGCGCTGGAATCGCTGCTGACGCGGCTGAGCCTGCCCGACGATGTGCCGATCGAGGCGAAGATGGTCAGCAGGGCCATCAAGAGCGCGCAGACCCAGGTCGAGCAGCAGAACTTCGAGATCCGCAAGTACGTGCTGAAGTACGACGAGGTGATGAACCAGCAGCGCAAGGTCATCTACGCCGAACGCCTGCAGCTCCTCGAGGGGGAGAACCTCAAGGACCAGGCGCACGGAATGCTCGTCGATGTCGTCACCGCATACGTCAACGGCGCGACGGCCGAGGGCTACTCGGAGGACTGGGACCTCGAAACGCTGTGGACGGCGCTGCGGACCCTCTACCCGATCAGCATCGACCACCACGACCTGATCGACTCCGACGCCATCGGCGAGCCGGGCGAGCTGACGCGCGAGGAGCTGCTCGACGCGCTGATCGAGGACGCCGAGCGGGCCTACGAAGAGCGCGAGAAGCAGCTGGAGGAGATCGCAGGCGAGGACGCGATGCGCCAGCTCGAACGCAACGTGCTGCTCAACGTCGTCGACCGTAAGTGGCGCGAGCATCTCTACGAGATGGACTACCTCAAGGAGGGCATCAACCTGCGTGCCGTCGCGCAGAAGGACCCGGTGGTCGAGTACCAGCGCGAGGGCTACGACATGTTCAGGGGCATGCTCGACGCGATGAAGGAGGAGGCCGTCGGCTTCCTGTTCAACGTCACCGTCGAGGCGGTGCCTGCCGCGCCCGCCGCCCAGGTGGCACCCGTGGCAGCGCCGACCGGCCTTGCCGAGTTCGCGGAAGAAGCCGCCGCGAAGGCTCAGCAGAGCGGCGTCGCGACCAAGGAGCGTCAGCAGCCTGCGGCATTGCGCACCAAGGGAATTGACGACCAGGCTCCGCCGCTGACCTACACCGGACCGTCCGAGGACGGCTCCGCTCAGGTGCAGCGCCAAGGCGGTAACGGCGATAACGGCGATGACGGCCCAAGGCACGCCGCGCCGAGCAGGCGTGAGCGTCGCGAGGCCGCGCGCCGTCAGGCCAAGGCAGGCAAGAAGAGCTAGTCGTTCATCATCCGATCTGCAGGGCCACCATGCGCCATCGCCCCTCTTTGACCTCGATGCGGCCCGCGATGGCGCGAACGCGTCGGCCACGGGTGTAGGTCGCGAACACCTCGGCGGCCACCGCCTGGTGTGGATCCCGCTCGTCGACGGCGGCTGCCTGCAGCCGCACCCGACGCAACACCGCCGCCCTTTCGGCTCCGGCGCCGCGTGCCAGCGTGAAGACCATGTCCAGCAGCGGGGGCGTCAGCATCGGTCGCAGCTGTGCGATCGGCCTGCGCCTGTCGATCACCTCCAGCACCCGCCGCAGCGCCGCGTCGGTGAACTTCGCCGCGGCGGGCCCGGCCGCGACACTGTCGACGGGCCGCAGCGGTCGCCGGGGTTGGCGGTGCAGTGCGGCAGGGGTCGGCGCCGGGCACTGCAGGGGTGCCGCCGCGTCGAAGGGCGGCGGTTCGTAGTCGACGACGGGCGCGGTGAGGGCGCCTGCCTCGAAGGGAATCTGCGATGCGGTCAACGGAGCACTCCAGCGATCGGTCAGCCAAAACGACGGGGTCTGCTGGAGAGGAACAGACCCGTCCATGATCCCATGGTTCACGGGGGCGACATGCACCCGTGATGCGGATCTACAGAATCGGCGGTTACCGTGTCGGGGGTTCGACGAGCGTCGACGTCAAGGCCTAGGGGAGGGTTGCGCCGCACATGGTGACCAGGTTGTCGGCGGCTGACGCGTCGTTCTTCGGCCTGGAGAACTCCGCGACGCCGATGTACGTCTGCTCGCTGTCGATTCTGAAAAAACCCCGCAACGGGCTGAGCTACGAAACCCTGCTCGAGACCGTCGAGCAGCGGTTGCCCCAGATTCCGCGTTACCGGCAGAAGGTGCGCGAGGTGACGCTGGGCCTGGCTCGCCCGGTGTGGGTCGATGACCGCGACTTCGACATCACCTATCACGTCCGCAGGTCAGCGTTGCCGTCTCCTGGCAGCGATGCGCAGCTGCACGAACTCGTCGCGCGGCTGGGTTCGCGCGCGCTCGACAAGTCCAGGCCGCTGTGGGAGATGTACCTCGTCGAAGGGCTGGCCGGAAACCGGCTCGCGCTCTACACCAAATCGCATCAGGCGCTGGTCAACGGGATGACCGCGGTCGAGATCGGCCACGTGATCGCCGACCGCACGCAGAAGCCGCCGCCGTTCGGCGAGGACATCTGGATTCCGGCCCGCGAGCCCAGCGACACGTCGCTGACGATCGGCGCCATCGGGGAGTGGATCGCGCGGCCAGGTGCGCAGCTGGCCGCCGTCCGGTCAACGGTCACCGAGGTCGCCACCAACTCCGGGGAGCTGCTCGATCTGGGCAAGCGCTTCACCGCCGCCGCAAAAACGTTCGCGAGGGGCACCGCACCGTCCAGCCCGCTGAACACCAAGGTGTCGCGCAACCGCCGGTTCACCGTGGCGAGCGCGAAGCTGGAGGACTACCGCAACCTGCGCCGCCGTTACGACTGCGACGTCAACGACGTCGTGCTGGCGGTGGTCGCGGGCACGCTGCGCAACTGGCTGTTGTCTCGCGGCGAGCCGGTGGCGCCGACGGCCACCGTGCGGGCGATGGCGCCGATGTCGGTGTACCCGGACGACGAGCTGGACTCGTCGGGACCCGGCCAGGCGATCAGCGAGGTGGCGCCGTTTCTTCTCGACCTTCCGGTGGGGGAGGGCAACGCCGTCGTGCGGTTGTCGCAGATCGCCCACATGACCGAGATCCCATCCGACGGCGGCAAGCCTCGTCGACGCAAGGACCATCGTCACGCTGTCCGGTTTCGCGCCGCCGACCTTGCACGCCATGGGAATCCGGGTGGCGACCACATACCCGGCCCGACAGTTCAACCTGCTGATCACCAATGTGCCCGGCGCCCAGAAGCAGATGTATGTCGCAGGCACGAAGCTTCTCGAGACCTACGCCGTACCGCCCCTGCTGAACAATCAGGTGCTCGCGATCGGCATCACGTCCTACAACGGCATGCTCTATTTCGGGATCAACGCCGACCGTGACGCGATGAGCGACGTCGACGTGCTTCCGACGCTTCTGCAGGAATCGCTCGATGAACTGCTTGAAGCCGCGCAGTAACACATTCGTTGCTTTCCCGGGCTTGACGAGTGACGCCAGCAGGTCTCGAATGAATTCACCATGACTATCAGCTCCCAATCTCCTGAGACTTCAAAAGACCCTGACGCCTCGACGCCTGCGTCCACGAACGGGCAGCCGGAGACGCACCCGATCTTCGCGGTGCCGATCGACGACGACGTGCACGAGCGCAACCGCGGACTCGACAAGGTGGTTTTCGGTGTCACCGCGGTCATCGCCCTCGGGTTCCTGGTCTGGGGATTCGTCAGCACGGCGACGCTGGCCAGCGCATCCGGGTCCGCACTGGGCTGGATCATGGACAACACGGGCTGGTTGTTCGCGTTGACCGCATCCGGGTTCGTTGTGTTCGTGCTGTGGCTGGCGCTAGGCAAGTTCGGCAACATCCCGCTCGGCTGCGACGACGAGGAGCCCGAGTTCCGGACCATCTCGTGGGTGGCGATGATGTTCAGCGCGGGCATGGGCATCGGACTGATGTTCTTCGGTGTCGCCGAGCCGCTCACCCACTTCGCGACGCCGCCTCCTGGAACGGGTGCACCCGGCAACCCGGATGCGGTGCAGACCGCGATGGCCACGACGCTGTTCCACTGGACGCTGCACCCGTGGGCGATCTATGCGGTGGTCGGGCTCGCCATCGCCTACGGCGTCTACCGGCGCGGCCGGATGCAGTTGATCAGCTCCGCCTTCGAACCGCTCTTGGGCGATCGCGCGAACGGCATGGGCGGCAAGGTCATCGACATGTTGGCGATCTTCGCCACGCTCTTCGGTTCGGCGGCCTCGCTCGGGCTCGGTGCCCTGCAGATTCGCAGCGGTCTTCACATCGTCGCCGGGGTCAGTGAGACGGGCAACATGGTGCTCGTCGTCATCATCACGGTGCTCACGGTGGCGTTCGTTCTTTCGGCCGTTTCCGGTGTGGCACGGGGCATTCAGTGGCTGTCGAATATCAACATGGTGCTGGCGATCACGCTGGCGCTGTTCGTATTCGTCGTCGGCCCAACGGTTTTCATCCTCAACCTGCTGCCGACGTCGCTCGGCAGCTACTTCCAGGATCTGGCGATGATGTCGGCGCGAACGGGTGCCGAGGGTGCCGACGTCGACACCTGGCTGCAGTCGTGGACGATCTTCTACTGGGCGTGGTGGATCTCCTGGACGCCCTTCGTCGGCATGTTCATCGCGCGAATCTCGCGCGGCCGCACGATTCGGCAGTTCGTCACCGGCGTGCTGCTGGTGCCAAGCGTGGTCTCCCTTGTGTGGTTCGCAGTGTTCGGCGGTGCGGCGATCAACGTCCAGCAGAACGGCGTCGACCTGGCCGGCGAGGGCAGCATCGAACAGCAGCTGTTCAGCCTGCTCGACCAGTACCCGATCGCCATCATCGCGAGCGTGCTCGTGATGGTGCTTGTGGCCATCTTCTTCGTGTCGGGCGCGGACGCCGCATCGATCGTGATGGGCTCGCTGTCCGAACGCGGGACGATCAAGCCGAGCAAGGGCACGGTGATCTTCTGGGGTGTCGCCATGGGCGCCGTCGCCCTCGTCATGCTGCTCGTCGGCGGGGAGGACGCACTGACGGGCCTGCAGACCATCACGATCATCGCCGCGCTGCCGTTCGTCCTTGTGATGATCGGCCTCGCCGTCGCGCTGGTGAAGGACCTGCGCACCGACCCGATGATCGTGCGGCGCCGGTACGCGTCCGAAGCGGTGGACAGCGCGGTCGTGCACGGCGTGAAGGAACACGGCGACGACTTCATGATCTCCGTCGAGAAAGATCCCGACGCGGCCCGCTAACCTCGCCTGGTGCGTGTCTATGTACCTGCGACCCTGGCGATGCTGCAGACGCTCGTCGCCGACAGGTCGATCAGCGCTGTCAACGGCACGGCGTTCGCGGTGACACCGGCGCTGCGGGAGTCCTATTCCGGCGGCGACGACGACGAACTCGCGGAGGTGGCGCTGCGCGAGGCTGCGCTGGCATCGGTGCGGCTACTGGCCGGTGCCGCCGACGATGGGCCTTCGGACCTGCCCGCTCGGCGCGCGGTGCTGGTCGCCGAGGTGGACGGCGCGAAGCCTCGGCCAGACCTCGACGATGCGGTGGTGCGGCTTTCGGGGCCGGTCCGCTACGACCAGGTGGTCGCGGCGTACGTCGACAATCAGGCTGCCGAGACGGCGGTCAAGGCGGCGATCGACGCCGTCGACGCGGCCGATCTGGGGGATGAGGACGCCGAGTTGACCGTCGGCGATGCCCAGGACCACGATCTGGCTTGGTACGCCACCCAGGAACTGCCGTTCCTGCTGGATTTGCTGTAATTCCGACTGGATACGGGACCGTAGGTTACGGTACCGTAGGTTGGTGGCCAAGAACACGATCAAAGTCTCGGCCAACGTCGCAGATACAGTGCGACCGCGGATCGCCGGCGCTAAGGAACACCCGGGCTGGCATGCCCTGCGGACCATCGCAGGACGTATCACCACGCCGCTGCTTCCCGACGACTACCTCAAGCTGGCCAACCCGTTGTGGTCGGCGCGCGAACTGCGCGGACGGGTGCTGGAAGTCCGCAGGGAGACCGTCGACTCCGCCACGCTGGTCATCAAACCGGGCTGGGGATTCGGCTTCAACTACCAACCCGGCCAGTACGTCGGGATCGGGCTTCTGGTCGACGGCCGCTGGCGATGGCGGTCCTACTCGCTGACGTCGAGCCCGGTCAAGGCCGGAGCCGAGCGGTCGGCGACATCGCGATCCAGTCGCACCATCACGATCACCGTCAAGGCCATGCCCGAGGGGTTCCTGTCGACGCACCTCGTCGACGGGGTGGCGGCGGGCACGATCGTGCGGCTCGCGGCGCCGCAGGGCAATTTCGTGATGCCCGATCCGGCACCCGCATCGGTTCTGTTCATCACAGGGGGGTCAGGCGTCACCCCGGTGATGTCGATGCTGCGCACGCTGTCTCGACGCGATCAGATCACCGACATCGTTCATTTGCATTCCGCGCCAACGGAATCCGATCTGATGTTCGGCGCAGAGCTGGCCGAGCTGCAGCGCAGCCACCCCGGCTACCGGCTGCGGACACGCCTGACACGCGAGAACGGCCGCTTCGATTTGTCGAGGCTTGACGACGAGGTGCCCGACTGGCGCGATCGGCAGACCTGGGCCTGCGGGCCGGAAGGCATGCTGAACTCCGCCGAGCAGGTCTGGTCGGCGGCAGGCCTGAAGGAGCAGCTGCATCAGGAGCGCTTCGCGGCGGCCCGCATCGCGGTTCACGGCCAGGGCGGCACGGTGGAATTCGCCAAAAGCGGGAAGACGGTCACCGTGGATGCCGCGACGCCCCTGATGGAGGCCGGCGAAGGCGCAGGCGTGACGATGCCGTTCGGCTGCCGGATGGGCATCTGCCAGTCCTGTGTCGTCGGCCTGCTCGACGGGCACGTTCGCGACCTGAGATCGGGCATTGAACAAGAGCCGGGCAGCCGGATCCAGACGTGCATTTCCGCAGCATCTGGGGATTGCGTGCTGGACGCTTAGACTTTACTGGCCGGTAACCTACGGCATCGTAGGTTACGGTAGCGTAGATACCGAGGAAGGAGGCACGCAATGGCTATTACCGACGTTCCGGAATTCGCACACCTGACCGACGCCGATATCGAGCATCTCGCCGTTGAGCTGGATGCCATCCGCCAGGACATCGAGGACTCCAGGGGTGAGCGCGACGCGCGCTACATCCACCGCACCATCGCCGCCCAGCGGGCGCTCGAGGTGGCCGGCCGGGTCATGCTGGCCGCCGGTTCGAAACGCTCTGCCTGGTGGGCAGGCACCGTGACTTTGGGCGTATCCAAGATCATCGAGAACATGGAGATCGGCCACAACGTCATGCACGGCCAGTGGGACTGGATGAACGATCCCGAGATTCACTCCTCGACGTGGGAGTGGGACATGAGCGGGGCCTCCAAGCACTGGCGGTTCACCCACAACTTCATGCACCACAAGTACACCAACATTCTCGGCATGGACGACGACGTGGGCTACGGCGTCATCCGGGTCACCAGGGACGCGAAGTGGAAGCCGTTCAACCTCTACGGCAATCTGCTGTTCAATACCCTGCTCGCGATCGGATTCGAGTGGGGCGTCGGCCTGCAGCACCTGGAGCTCGGGAAGATCTTCAAGGGCCGCGACGACCGCAAAGCTTCCCTGGTGCGGGTCAAGGAGTTCGGCGTCAAGGCGGGCCATCAGGTGGCCAAGGACTACATCGCCTATCCGGCGCTGACGTCGCTGTCGCCCGGTGCGACCTTCACATCGACGCTGAAGGCCAACGCGATCGCCAACGTCATCCGCAACGTGTGGGCCAACGCGGTGATCTTCTGTGGCCATTTCCCTGACGGCGCAGAGAAATTCACCAAGACGGACATGGTCGGCGAGAGCAAGGGCCAGTGGTACCTGCGACAGATGCTCGGCAGCGCGAACTTCGAGAACGGTCCCGCGCTGCGCTTCATGAGCGGCAACCTGTGCCACCAGATCGAGCATCACCTGTTCCCGGATCTGCCGAGCAACCGCTATCACGAGATCTCGTTCCGGGTGCGGGAGCTCTGCGACAAGTACGACCTGCCCTACACCACGGGAAACTTCCTGGTGCAGTACGGCAAGTCGTGGCGCACGATCGCCAAGCTGTCGCTGCCGGACAAGTATCTGCGCGACACTCGCGACGACGCACCCGAGACCCGCAGCGAGCGGATGTTCGACGAGCTCGAGCCGGAGCAGCGGCGTGGGCTGAAGTCGGCCATCGCCGCGGTGCGTGAGCGCCGCCGCGAGAAGCGCGCAACAAGGCAGACGCCTCGCGCTGCCTAGAAAACTGGACTAGCGCGTTACAGTTATTGCGTGTCGCCGCAAGAGAGCCGCGGGGGCGGCCAGTCCGGCAGGTCGAGGCTGACCTCTCGTGGAGCCGCGACCCGCAACCGGATCGTGCTGGCCGCTGCGGAGATCATGCATGCCCGTGGTGTCGCGACGACGACCATCGACGAGGTGCTGGCGGCGAGCGCCACCAGCAAATCGCAGTTCTACCAGCACTTCGACGATAAGTCCGAGCTGGTGTACGAGGTCATCACGCTGCGCGCCGACGAGATCCTCTCGTGGCAGCGGCTGCGGCTGGAGAAGGTGGACTCGCTGCGCGGGCTCCATCAGTGGCGCGACGCCATGGTGCAGCGCTGCGTGTTGCGCAGGGGGTTGTGGGGCTGTGAGCTCGGGTCGCTGGCCGCCGAGCTGTCGGACACCGACGACAAGGCACGGGAGTCGCTCGCCGAGCACTTCGCCGAGTGGCGGTCGATCCTGGCCGCGGCGCTCGAGCGGATGCGCGACAACGGCGTGCTCGGCAACGACATCGACGCTCCGGCCCTGGCCACGGGGCTGTTGGCGGCCGTGGAGGGCGGATACCTGCTGTCGCAGACCGCGCACGACCCGCGGCTGATGCAGACCTCGCTCAACGCCGCGATCGCCCACATCATGTCGTTCGCCCCGGACAGCAACGAGCGGGCCAGCCGATAGATCGACTGGCCCGCTCGGTCCGATGCTAGACGACTAGCTCGTGTTCTCTCTGTCGCCCGGGAGGCGGTCGGCGCAGGCGGCGCCTTCACGTCGGGCGAGAACGGGTTCGGGCCGTTCGGGTCCAGACGCGGAGCCTTCTCAGTCGGCTCGGCGGCGCCGTGACCGTGGTGGTAGTCGTTGTGGTGGTTGAGGTTTCGGATGGTGCCTCTTCCTTCTCGCTACCGCACGCCGTCAACGCACCCATCGAGATGATGGCGGCGATTCCGAGCGAGGCGGCGACGCGACGGGTCAGCCGGCCTGTCTTCATGATGTAGTCCTGTTCGTAGCGCGAATATGAGCGGTTTACGAACAGGACTATATCGTCCAATATAGGTGCCCGTCAATGGCACTATCTGCGAAAACGAGACCGAATAGTCCAAAGTGGCTGGTGCGTCAACTGGGAATGTAGTCGAACTCGTCCGGGTTCGGCCCTCGGCGGCCCTTCTCGCCCTTGTCCAGCTCGGTCAGCGCGTCGGCGTCATCCGGGCTCAGCTCGAAGTCGAAGATATCGAGGTTCTCCTTGATCCGCTCGGGTGTCACCGATTTCGGGAACACGATGTCGCCCCGCTGGATGTGCCAGCGCAACACCACCTGCGCCGGCGATTTACCTGTCGCATCGGCGATGCCCTCGACGACCTGGTCGTCGAGCACGGCGCCCTGCGCGATCGGCGACCAGGCCTCGGTCACGATGCCGTGCTTCTGCCCGTAGGCGCGCACCTCTTCGTTTCCGAAGTACGGGTGCACCTCGATCTGGTTGACCGCAGGCACCGTGTCGGTCTCCTTGGCCAGTCGCTCGAGGTGGGCGACCTGGAAGTTCGACACCCCGATGCTGCGGGCGCGGCCGTCGCGCTTGAACTCCTCGAGCGCCTGCCACGTCGAGACGAAGTCGCCGTCGTACAGCGTGGGAAGCGGCCAGTGGATCAGGAACAGGTCCACGTAGTCGAAGCCGAGCTCCGAGAGCGTGCCGTCGAAGGCGCGGCGGGCGTCGTCGGGCTTGTGGAAGCCGTTGTTGAGCTTGCTGGTGATGTACACGTCGCCGCGGTCGATGCCTGCGTCGCGGATGCCCTGCCCCACGCCGGCCTCGTTCTGGTACATCTCGGCGGTGTCGATGTGGCGATAGCCGATATCGAGTGCCTGCCTGACGGCCTCGGCGGTCTCACCAGGGTCGATCTGGAAAACGCCAAACCCCAGCTGAGGGATTTTCGCGCCGTCGTTGAGTTCGATGGTTGGTACGTGGCTCACGGGTGGTCCTCCTTTAGACGTCAGCCTGCCCGGTAGGAGAAAACGTCAAACACCGAGCACCGGTGATTTATGTCCCCCGATCGGGGGACATCGAGGTTCCTCCGTTACGACGCCCGATCGCCCGACAGACCTGGCGCTTGGTCTCCGGCAGTCTTAAGTCATCGCCGGAACACACCGGTAGAAAACCGAAAAAGCAACTCACACAGGAGAATTCAAATGATCAAGAACGTCTTCGCCCGCTACCTCGTCCTGCTGACCGTCGGCGGAAGCCTGCTCGGCGGCGCCGCTGTCGGCCTGGCCGGAATGGCCAACGCCGCCGTGACCACGAACGGTGCGACCGGCCCCGGCTACTCGTACTCCCCGAGCGTCAAGGCCAAGCCGGCGCCGACCCAGAAGCCGGGCTGGCACAACCACCACGGCGTCTGGCACATCAACGCCCTGAACGGCAAGTGATAGATCAACACGAAAGGCCCTCCCCGAAATCGGGGAGGGCCTTTGCGGCATGTCTAGCCTTCTCGCATCGCCGCCAGCAGGCGCCTGGCCGCCGCGACACGATCGGCGGCGGGCCCGGTCAGCGCGTCGAGAGCGCACTCCGGGTCGGCGGGTGGACCGAGGTGACCGCAACCGCGGGGGCAGTCCTTGATCGCCTCGGCAAGATCGGAGAAGGCCAGCATCACGTCGTCGGGTTCGATGTGGGCCAGCCCGAACGACCGGATGCCCGGCGTATCGACGACCCAGCCGGACCCTTCGAGTGGCAGTGCCACCGACTGCGACGACGTGTGTCGCCCCTTGCCGACGCCGGAGACCACACCGATGGCCCGGTCCGCATCGGGTACCAGGCGATTCACCAGGGTGGACTTGCCTACGCCGGAGTGCCCGAGCAGCACGGTCACCTTGTCGACGAGTAGCGGTGCCACCGCGTCGAGCGGATCGTCGCGGCCTGCGATTGCGATAGTCAGGTCGAGTCCGGCGAACTGTGCGGCGAACGGTTCCGCGGGTGCCAGGTCGGACTTGGTCAGGCACAGAATCGGCGTCAAACCGCCCGCGTATGCGGCGATCAGGGCGCGTTCGACGAGGCCGGTGCGCGGCGGCGGGTCGGCCAGTGCGACCACGATCAACAGCTGATCGGCGTTGGCGACGATGACCCGCTCGGTCGGATCGGTGTCATCGGCGGTGCGCCGCAACACCGTTCGCCGTTCTCCGCGCCGCACGATTCGGGCCAGGGCGTCCGTCCTGCGGGACAGGTCGCCGACCAGCCCGACGTCGTCGCCGACCACGATCGGGGTTCGGCCGAGTTCACGTGCCCGCATCGCGGTCACTCGCATGGCCGGGTCGCGGCCGAGCGCACATCCCCACCGGCCGCGATCGACCGCCACCACCATGGCTTCCTTGGCATCGGCGTGGTCGGGCCTGGTCTTGGTGCGCGGCCGGGAGCCGCGACCGGGCCGGATCCGGACGTCGGACTCGTCGTACTCCCGTCCGCTCATGACCCGGCGGCGCTCATGACCCGGGCATCGTCGACTGGCCTGCCAACATGTCGGCCCACATCCGGGGGAAGTCCGGCAGTGTCTTCGACGTGGTGGCGATGTCCTCCACCTCGACGTCGGGCACCCGAAGCCCGACGATCGCACCGGCGGTCGCCATCCGGTGATCGGCGTAGGACCGCCACAGCCCGCCGCGCAGCGGCCCCGCGGTGATGACGAGACCGTCGGGTACCTCCTCGCACCGCCCGCCGAGGCCGTTGATTTCGGCGGACAGCGCCGCGAGGCGATCGGTCTCATGGCCGCGCAGGTGCGCGATACCCGTCAGCTTCGACACCGAACCGGGCGCGGCCAGCGCGGCAAGGGCGGCCACCGCGGGCGCCAGCTCGCCGACATCGTGGAGGTCGACCTCGAAGCCGCCATAGCTCTGCGAGCCGTGCACCTCGAGATACGAACTGCTGTGCCGCACAATCGAACCCAGCTTCTCCAGGATGCCGAGGATGGCGTCCGCAGGCTGAATGCTCACCGCGGGCCACCCCGCGATGCGCACAATCCCACCGCTGACGACGGCGGCGGCGAGGAACGGCACCGAATTGGAGAGGTCGGGCTCGATCACCCAGCGGCGGGCCGCGATCGGGCCGGGGGAGACCCGCCACCGGTTGGCCTGGGTGTCGTCGACCTCGACACCCGCCTCGCGCAGCATCGCCACCGTCATCGCCACATGCGGCGCCGACGGCACCGACTCGCCGGTGTGCGCGATCGTCAGCCCGTCCGTGAAGGATGCGCCGGACAGCAGCAGCCCGGAGACGAACTGCGACGACGCCGACGCGTCGATCTCGACGGTTCCGCCCGCGACCGAGCCGTTGCCGAGGACCGAGAACGGCAGGCCGTCGCCGTCGATGTCCACGCCGAGCCCGCGCAACCCGTGCAGCAGCGGGGCGATCGGCCGCGAGCGCGCCTGCTCGTCGCCGTCGAACACGACCGCCTCGGTGGACAGTGCCGCGACCGGCGGGACGAATCGCAGCACGGTGCCCGCGAGGCCGCAGTCGACGGTGGCGCCCGCGGCAGGCGCGATCCCGCCGCTGACCGTCAGCTCGGTGTCATCGCCTTCGACGGTGACGCCCAGTGTGCGAACCGCGCCGATCATCAGGTCGGTGTCGCGGCTGCGTAGTGCGCCGCTGATCGTCGACGTCCCGTTCGCCGTGGCCAGCGCGGCGAGCACGAGCGCCCGGTTGGTCTGCGACTTCGAGCCAGGCACCGTCACCGTCGCGTGCACGGGGCTCGCCGTCGTCGGCGCCTGCCAGTGCTTCACGGCACCCATCCTGCCCTGTCGCAGCTTTCTGCCACCATGGGATATATGTGTGGGCGATTCGCGGTAACCACCGATCCGGCGCTGCTGGCCGAGAAGATCCAGGCGATCGACGAGAGCGTGGCGGCCGATCAAGGGCAAGGACTCCGGCGGGGCGAACTACAACGTCGCGCCGACCACCACGATCAGCACCGTGGTCAAACGGCACAGCGAGCCAGACGACGAATCGACGCGGCGGGTGCGGTCGATGCGCTGGGGACTTGTGCCGCCGTGGGTCAAGGAGGCCGCCGACGGCGTTCCCGACACCAAGGGCCCGCTGCTGATCAACGCGCGTTCGGAAAAGGTCACCACGTCGCCCGCGTTCCGCAACTCGGCGAAGAACAAGCGTTGCCTGATCCCGATGGACGGCTGGTATGAGTGGCGCGGCGAGAAAGGCGCCAAGACGCCCTTCTACATGTACGGCGGCGATGGTGAGCCGCTGTTCATGGCGGGCCTGTGGTCGACGTGGCGGCCCAAGGGCGCGCCGAAGGACAGTGCACCCCTGCTGAGCGCCACGATCATCACCACCGACTCCGCAGGCCCGCTTGCCGACATCCACGACCGGATGCCGCTGACCATCAGCTCGGGTGACTGGGACCGCTGGCTTGACCCCGACACACCCGTCGACGAGGGGCTTCTCCGCGGCCACGGCGACCTCGACCGGATCGAGATCCGCGAGGTCTCCCGGCTGGTGAACAGCGTCCGCAACAACGGCCCCGAGTTGATCGAGCCCGCCGAACCGGAGGCCGCGAGCAGAGCCACGCTGCTCTAGGCGTCACCGCCGCAGGGCCGTCACCACCACATACGGCGCGTCGTAGCGTGACGTTGCCGTCCGCGTCGAGGCACTTGCGGAACTCGTCCTCGAAGCCGGCAAGCAGCTCGCTCGCGGGTGTCGTCGTCGATGCGTTCGATCAACGACACGTGCATCGGCGATTCGTGCGTCACCCAATGCATGGCGTCGTCGACGGATCCCAATTGCCATGTGTGGAAGCCTGATTCGATGTCGACCTCGTCGAAATCGGCCGCGAGTCGTTCGGCGATGGTATCCGGCCGCGCCCCACTGGTCGGGCGTGTAGCCCGGCGACGGAGGCGGCCCGAGCACCGCGGCGATCGGCCTGAAGAAGGGGTTGCCGGGTTCGCGCACCCAGGACGAGAACCCGAGAACGCCAAGCGGTTTGAGCAGTCGGGCGATCTCGGCGACCTGGCTGGTCGGCTCGACGAAGATGGTGCCCATGTTCGATACCGCGGCGTCGAACGACCCAGCTCGGCAGCCCGGTGTCGGCGGCGTCAGCCGGTCACCCAGGTCGACGACATGTCCGGCCCGATCGGCCTTCTCGGCGCCGATCTCGATCAGCTCGGGGGTGATGTCGACCGCCGTCACCCTGGCGCCCGCGGACGCCGCGGCCAGCGCGGCGCTTCCGGTGCCGCAGGCCAGGTCGACCACGTCGCCGAACGGTCCACGCTGTTTCGCGGCGGCGACGACCTGTTCGGCGATCGGCGCGATCCGGTCGCCGACAGCGTCGTAACGGCCCGCTGACCAATGTGGTCGGGGATGACACGGCCACAGCGTGTCACGATGTCGAGGTGGACTCATTGGCCGGGTTTCCGATCACCGCGCCGGACCTTCCGCGTCCGGTGACGTTCGGCCAGTTCTGGGCCGACCTGACGTTCGTGCACTGGCCGGTACGCCCAGAGGCCGTCGAACATCTCTTCCCGCCGGGCACCTGGCCCGACGTCTTCGACGGCGTCACATACGTGGGGCTGATCCCGTTCACGATGCGGCATACCGCGGTGGGCGCCGCATTGCCGCTGCCGTACTTCGGCACCTTCCACGAGACCAATGTGCGGCTGTACTCGGTCGATGCGGCCGGACGGCGCGGCGTGCTGTTCCGCTCGCTTGAGACCGCGCGCCTTGCGGTGGTGCCCGTCGTGCGCGCCGCGATGGGCGTCCCGTACACATGGGCTCAGATGCGCGTCACCAGATCCGCCGACGAGATCTGCTACGAGAGCCGACGCCGATTGCCGCGAAGGGGACTGCGCAGCCGGCTGACGGTTCGCGTCGGCCCGCAGGTGCAGGCGACCGAGCTCGAGGTCTGGTTGACCGCCAGGTGGGGCGCGCACACCCGCAAGGCCGGACGGACGTGGTGGATGCCCAACGAGCACGGCGCGTGGCCGTTGCGGTCGGCCGAGATCCTCGAACTGGACGACGAACTCGTGTCGGCCGCCGGGGTCGAACCGGCGGGCGATCCGATGCGGGCGTTGTTCTCGCCGGGCGTGCACGCGCGGTTCGGGCGTCCGACGCAGGTGAAGTTGTAAAACGAGCAGACGGCGGGCCCCTTCTGGTGGACGCTTTGCACATGACCGATCTGCACACCAAGCCGCAGCTCACCACCATCGAAGTACGCAAACCCGCCGACGGCTCGCTGCTCGGCGAAGTTGCAGTCGACTCGCCCGACGTCGTGGCCGCCAAGGCCGCAGAACTTGCGCCTGCACCAACCCGAGTGGGAGGCCATGGGCGCGAGGGGCCGCAAGCGCTGGCTGCTCGCGTTCCAGGACTGGATGCTCGACAACGCAGAACCGATCACCGACCTGGTGCAGGCGGAGTCCGGCAAGGCGACCGCGGAGGCCCTTCTCGAGCCGACGATGTCGGCCGACATCGTCGGCTACTGGGCGCGCAATGCCGCCGACTTCCTCGCCGACAGCCATCCGAAGCCGCACACCCCGCTGATGAAGATCAAGCGGTTGACCACCGTCCACCGTCCGTATCCCGTAGTGGGCCTGATCATTCCGTGGAACTTCCCGTTCATGAACGCGGTCGTCGACGGGGTGCCCGCCCTCGCTGCCGGCGCCGCGCTGCTGCTCAAGCCGTCGGAGGTGACGCCGCTGTGCGCCGCCGAGTTCGCGCGCGGTTGGGCCGAAATCGGCGCGCCCCAGGTACTCGGGTTGGTGCACGGCTATGCCGAGACGGGCGCCGCGGTGATCGCGAACTCCGACTACGTGCAGTTCACCGGTTCGACGGCAACCGGCCGCAAGGTCGCCGTCGCCTGCGCGGAACGGTTGATCCCGTACAGCCTCGAACTCGGCGGCAAGGACCCGGCGATCGTGCTCGCCGACGCCGACCTCGAACGCGCCGCCAACGGCATCGCGTGGGCGGGCATGCTCAACTCCGGCCAGGCGTGCGTATCCGTCGAGCGGGTCTACGTCGAGGCCCCGGTCTACGACGAGTTCGTCGCCACGCTCACCGACAAGGTGAGTCGACTGCGCCAGGGCGACGACGACCATCGCTTCAGGTTCGATGTCGGCGCCATGGCCACCGCCGTACAGCGAGACAAGGTCGCCCGCCACGTCGACGAAGCGGTCGCCGCCGGTGCCCGGGTCACCACAGGAGGCAAGCCGGGAACCGGCGGAACCTTCTACGAGCCAACGGTGCTCGTCGACGTCGACCAATCGATGACCTGTATGACCGAGGAGACATTCGGGCCGACGCTGCCGGTGGTCAAGGTCGCCGACGAGGACGAGGCGATCCGGTTGGCCAACGACTCCGACTACGGACTGTCCGCGTCGGTGTGGACGCGCGACGTCGCCCGCGGCGAACGAATCGCCCGCAGGCTCGAAGCGGGTGCGGTCAATGTCAACGATGCCCTCGCCAACGGCTTCAACTTCGCGCTCCCGATGGGAGGCTGGAAGCACTCCGGCATCGGCGCGCGCAACGGCGGCGCATACGGACTGCTCAAATATTCTCGTACACAGGCGATCACAGCACCCAGGATGGCGACTCAATCCCGCGAGCTGCTGTGGTTCCCCTACAAGCGCAGGACCTATCGCGCGACGATGGCCGTGGTCAGAGCGGCGGCGGCGCACGGGGTCCGACGGCTCGGCATCACTCCGAGGGGAGGCCGAAAGTGAAGTGTCGGGGCGCGGTTCTGCGGGGCATCGGCGGTGAGTGGGAGGTCCGGGAGATCACGCTTGACCCGCCGCGCCAGGGCGAGGTGCTTGTGAAGATGGCGGTCGCCGGGGTCTGCCACTCCGACGACCACTACTCCAGCGGCGACGGTGTCATGTCGGAGTCGCTCGGCGCGATGATCGAGGCGATGGGCGGCACCGTCCCGGACCTGTTCCCGATGCTCGGCGGCCACGAAGGCGCGGGCGTCGTCGAGGATGTCGGTCCCGGCGTTCGGTCGGTGCGACCGGGCGACCGCGTCTCGTTCTCGTTCATCCCGGCCTGCGGTAGGTGCCGGTGGTGTGTGTCGGGCATGACGTACATGTGCGACAACGGCGCGATGATCCTCGACAAGAACATGGTCACGGACGGCACTCCGCGTCGTCACGTCGACGGCGAGGACCTGACCGCGATGACGCAGCTCGGCACGTTCGCCGAGTACGCGGTCCTCGCGGAGGAGTCGGTCATCAAGATCGACGATTCGATTCCGTTCGAGGCCGCGTCGCTTGTGTCGTGCGGCGTCACGACGGGCTGGGGTTCGGCAACGGTCGGGGTCGGGACGCAACCAGGCGATACGGTCGTCATCATCGGCACCGGCGGGGTCGGAATCAATGCCGTGCAGGGTGCGCGAGCGGCAGGCGCGAGAGCCGTCGTCGCGGTGGATCCCGTTGAGTTCAAGCGGGATTCGGCGAAGTTCTTCGGCGCCACCGAGACGGCCGCTTCGGCTGAAGAGGCCATCCCGATGGTCCAGGAGATGACCGAAGGCGTGATGGCCGACCGGGTGGTGCTCACGCCGAGCGTGCTTCCCGCCGAACTGCTTGCGCCCGCGATGATGCTGACCCGCAAGGGCGGTACCTGTTTGATGACAGCGATTCCGAAAATCGACGTGAACATCGTGCCGCTGATTCTCGTCGACTTCATCCAGTCCAGCAAGACGCTCAAGGGCCTGCTGTACGGCGGGATGAACCCCCGGGCGAGCATGCCGATGCTGTTGTCGATGTACCGCAACGGCAACCTCAAACTCGACGAGCTGATCACCAAGCGCTATTCACTCGATCAGATCAACGACGCCTTCACCGACATGCGAGAGGGCCGAAACATCCGCGGCATAATCGAATTCGACTAGGGGCCGTCACGCCGCCGCAGCTGTCGCACTCTGTCGGGAAGGAATTTCACCGTCTCCGGCGAAAGCCATGCGAGGTACAGCACGAACATCGCATAGCTGAAGATGCCGATCTGGACGGTCAGGTCGATCGTCATATGCATCAGCACGCCCGCGGCCAGCACCCATGGGCGAAACCGGGGGAACCACACCAGGATCCCCACCGCCAACTCGATCGCGAGCACACTCCACGTCATCGCGTTCATCACGGGGGCGTTCATCGTCAGCCATTGCGGTACCGGAATCCGTTTCATGTCCTCGATGCGAAGCACGTAGGAAACCGCGGTTCCGTCAAGCCATGGCTGACCCGCCAACTTCGATTGCACCGCAGCGAGATAGACGATCGACAGCTGAATCTGGAGCAGCCTTATCGGCCAGTTCGGGCGCGTCTGAGCCGCCCAGAACGATCCCGAACGACGCCGCTCGTCGAGCGACAGCGCCGCCCCACATGGTGACACCGCGAGCAGAAACGCCTCGATCCTGATCAAGGCGTCGCCGGAGTTGAACACCCACGGGCTGCGGCGCTCGAAGGACACGACGAGGACGAACACGATGACGGCCGCGATTCTGCTGTGCCAGCCGACGAGCAACGTGATGGCGGCGACAAGCAACACGACGATGCCGATCAGGATCGCTTCGTCGCTGTTCCACACCGCGAAGAGGCCCCAGGTGTCCGGGATGGACGGCTGCGCGGTGCTGATGCCGTCGGGACCGAGCAGCGCCTTGCGAACGGGCAGTAGCCACAGAGTCCACACGATGACAAGGGCGCTGAACGCGATGCGGACAAAACCCAACGTGTACATCTGCTGCGGCTGAAACCAGAACGCCCGCCACGTTTCCCAGCCCGTTGACAGCCCCCTGGCAACGGCGCTGGTGGCCTCGGTCATCGGGGACCCGCCAGGTCCTCGCTGTAGAGCGTCTCGACCCCGGGCAGACCGGTCTCGTCGCTGCCCGGTGGCGGCATGCCGACGGTTCGAAGGATCATTTCGGCGTGGACGGCGCGGTCACCGGAAGGGGTGAGCCTGCGAACCACCCAGTGCACAAAGTCCTGGCGCAGGTTCGGCGTCGTGACAAGGGTCTCCTTGAGCTTGCGCCAGCGGTGGGAGGTCGGTACGCCGAACACCGGGTTGGCCCTTGGCAACGTCCACGTCCGCGTGACACCGCTTGCCATCGTGACGTTGACCTCGACGTTGTCCTGGCGGCTCGGCGGCCTCGGTGCGAACACCGCCCAGTTCTGATCGAGCCCGAGGGGCAGCGCGATCGAATTGACCACAGGCGCCACGGCTCGCGTGATGGCGCTCGCAGGCAGGTTGAAGAGCACCACGACGCCGAGAATCACGACGATCACCGCGCTTGCCGCGATTTCGCGTGCGCGTGACGGTGTTTGCGGCGTTTCGCCTACCTGCACAGAAGGAAATATAGGGAAATACCTCATATCTCGACGGTGCGTTGTTTGATTAGCTCACAACGTCGGGGGACGGCGCCGCCGCGCGGCGTGCCGACTGCGCGTGCGCATCGGGGCCACGCGCGGTGATGAGGGACTCAGCGAGGAACAGGCAATGACAGGACCAAGGCCTCCGTACGGCGGCAACCCAGACGATCCGACGATGCGTGGCTATTCGCAGAATCCTGCGGATGCGACAAGGCGAGCGGACCTGGGCGATATCGCGACCGGGAAAGCCGATGCGTTGGCCTGGTCCCACGAAGGCCCAGCAGCCCGGTGAGGCGCCGCACCCAGAACTACGGCGCAGATCCCTACCAGCAGCACCCGCCGTACCAGCAGCCGCAATACGAGCAGCCGCAGTATGAGCAGCCGCAGTATCAACAGCCGCAGTACGAGCAACCGCAGTACGCGCAACAACCGCCTGCGGCACCGGGCAACAAGTTGCCGATGGGCACGATCGCCATCGCAGGCGCGGTGGTCGTCGTGGCGTTGCTCGGCGGAGGACTGGCCTACACGTTGACCGGAAGCAGCGAGCAGGAGCAGGCTCCGACCGCACCGCAGACCGTGGTGCCCCGGCAAGCGCCCGCTCCCGGTGCCTGCGGCGCCTCCGTCGGTGGCGCCGCCACCGGCCCCCGCACCGGCACCCGCCCCGCGCAACAACGGTTCGTCAGGCGGGTCGAACACCGGTCGCACGACCACGGGCTCGACGACCGGCCGCACCTCCGGCTCGACCACCGGGGCCATTCCAGGCGCGACAACGGGGACCGCCCCCGGTGGCACCACGGGCGCCACGACCGGCGAGCCCGCGACGACCACGGGCACCACGACGGGGACCACGACCGGAACCGAGGGCACGACGACCGGTACGACGACAGGCACCACGACGGGAACCCGAGGGGACCACGACGGGGACCACGACGGGACGACGACCGGTACCACGACGGGCACGACAACCGGTACTACGACGGGTACCACGACCGGTACTACGACGGGTACGACGACCGGGACCACGACGGGCACGACGACCGGGACCACGACCGGCACCACGACGGGTACGACGACGGGGACCGCCACCGGAAGCAGCACCGGCCAGACGACGACGGGCACGACGACTGGCACGACGACCGGGGGCGCAGGCGCCCCGGGGTCGGGGACGTCCAGCACCGATGGGTCGACGACCGGCACGCTCTGCCACCCCGCTCCGCCGCCCTGCTGATCAGGCCGGGGTGTAACCAGGCGGATTCGGGGTGTCGACCCACAGGTCGACGCCGAGGTCCGAGCCGGGCACGCAGTCGTACACCGACAGGTCGGTGACGCCCGACTCCAGAAGCACGTCCTCGCACAGCAGCGCGTTGCCGGTGTACTCCCGCGACGGCTTGTTGAGGACGGCATACGCGGCGTCGGCGTACACGTCGGGCTTGCGGGCCCTGCCCATCGCCTCGTCGCCGCCGAGCAGGTTCTGCACCGCCGCCGTCGCGACGAGGGTGCGCGGCCACAGCGTGTTCGACGCGATGCCCTCGCCGCGCAGCTCTTCAGCCAACGCCAAGGCGCACAACGACATTCCGTATTTGGCCATCATGTAGGCGGTCGGCTTCAGCCACTCCGGTTCGAGCCGGATCGGCGGCGACAACGTCAGGATGTGCGGGTTGTCGCGGCCCGCCATATGCGGGATGCACGCCTGGCAGACGGCGTAGGTGCCGCGCACCTGGATGCCGTTCATCAGATCGAATCGCTTCAGCGAAACCTCGGTGGTCGAGCCGAGGTTGATCGCCGAGGCATTGTTCACGCAGATGTCGATGCCGCCGAACTGTTCGACGGCCTTGGCGACCGCCGAAGCGACCGAGTCGCCGTCGCGGATGTCGCCGACGATCGGCAGCGCCTGCCCGCCCGCCTCCTCGATCTCCTTGGCCGCCGTGTACACGGTGCCGTCCAGCTTGGGGTGCGGTTCGGCGGTCTTGGCGACCAGCGCGATGTTGGCGCCGTCAGCGGCCGCCTTCTTGGCGATCGCAAGGCCGATGCCTCGGCTGGCGCCCGAGATGAACATGGTTTTGCCTGCAAGCGTCATGGGGCCACCCTATTGCCGCGAAACGATATTCCAGCACCCCTTTACTCGCACTTTTGGTGCTGGAATGTCGTTTCGGCGATTCAGGACGCGCGGATATCGGCGGTCACCGCGTCGGTGAGCCGGATGAGGTCCTGCGGGTGAACCGCGACGTCCCAGCCGCGCTTACCCGCGCTGCACAGCACCCGGTCCCACCGCAGCGCCGATTCGTCGACGACGGTCGGCAGGCGTTTGCGCTGGCCGAACGGGGAGATGCCGCCGATCACGTAGCCGGAGGACCGTTCGGCGGCGGCGCGCTCGGCCATCGTCGCCTTGGCCACTCCCAGCGCCGCCGCGGCGGCCTTGAGGGAGAGCTGGGACCCCACCGGCAGCACCGCGACGGCCAGCCCGTTTTTCGGCAGCGCGACCACCAACGTCTTGAAGATCTGGTCCGGATCGACGCCGCCTGCGCCCGCGAGCTCGTTGACGGCCTCGTCGCCGAACGACTCGTTCTGCGGGTCATGGTGGTATCGCAGCACCTCGTGGGGGATTTCTGCGGTCACGAGGGCCGTTGATCGCCGGGGTCGCAGCACGGGCCACGGGCCCAGCCTAGGGCCGAGGCCGGACGCCGCTGACACGGGTGACCCAGGGAACAACTGCGGGCGTAGCCGCTGTTGATGGGGGTGGACATGGCCGCAGCCCGGCCAGCGAAGGAAAAGATGTCGACCTCAACCTCTAGGATCGAAGAAAGGGGTACCTCGGTGCCAACGATGGCCATAGACGGCCCAGTGCGTCAGGTGCATGTACTCGACGTGATTGGCGGCGCCTCTACGGAAGGGACGGTGTTCCCAGGGATGACCGACATCGACGGGTCGGCGCCGGTGCGAGCCGAAGAGAGCGACGCTGAGCTGACCGCGCGGTTCGAGCGCGACGCCATTCCGCTGCTCGACCAGCTCTACGGTGGTGCGCTGCGCATGACGCGCAATCCGGCAGACGCCGAGGACCTGCTGCAGGAAACCATGGTGAAGGCGTACGCGGGGTTCCGCTCGTTCCGTGAGGGGACGAACCTCAAAGCCTGGCTGTACCGCATCCTGACCAACACCTACATCAACAGCTACCGCAAGAAGCAGCGTCAGCCGGCGGAGTATCCGACCGAGGAGATCACCGACTGGCAACTCGCTGCCAACGCCGAGCACTCGTCGACGGGGCTGCGCTCCGCCGAGGTGGAGGCGATGGAAGCCCTGCCCGACAACGAGATCAAGGAAGCCCTTCAGGCGCTGCCCGAGGAGTTCCGGATGGCGGTGTACTACGCCGACGTCGAAGGCTTCCCGTACAAGGAGATCGCCCAGATCATGGACACGCCCATCGGCACGGTGATGTCCAGGCTGCACCGGGGCAGGCGTCAACTGCGCGAGTTACTCGCCGATGTGGCCAAGGATCGTGGTTTCATGCGGGGACAGCTCGATACCCCGGAGGAGGTGTCCTCATGACCGACGACGAGCGCTGGACGCCGCCAATGGGCCCGGTAGACCCCGAGCACCCCGAGTGCGCCGCGGTGATCGCCGAGGTGTGGACGCTGCTGGACGGCGAATGCACCGCCGAGAGCCGCGACAAGCTCAAGCATCACCTCGAGGAGTGCCCATCCTGCCTTCGCCACTACGGCGTCGAGGAGCGGGTCAAGACTCTGATCGCCAACAAATGTGGCGGGGAGAAGGCGCCCGAAAGCCTTCGTGCGCGGCTGCGCGTCGAGATCAGCCGCACCACGATCATCCGCCGCTAGCGCACCGACTTCGAACCGGCGTTGGGCCGCTTGCCGTGATTGGCCTTCGAATGCTTACGGTCACGCTTCTTGCGGCCACGCTTGGCCATGGTCCTACCTCCGTGTGATCAGGGGAATGTGTGCGCCCTCATCGTGCGGACGCGATGACACATTGTCTCATGTCCCACGCAGGGCGCTGTCCCCAAGGCGGTTGTGGTTCGATAGAGCGGCAGGCAGCCCGATTGAATGAGGTGAAGATGGCCGAGGATGTTCGCGCCGAGATCGTGGCCAGTGTGCTCGAGGTCGTGGTGAACGAGGGCGATCAGATCGGTGAGGGCGACACCCTGGTGCTGCTGGAGTCGATGAAGATGGAGATCCCGGTGCTCGCCGAGGTGGCAGGCACGGTCAGCAAGGTGAGCGTGTCGGTCGGCGACGTCATCCAGGCCGGTGACCTCATCGCTGTGATCAGCTAGCGCCGGATCTGTCGTAGCACCCGATGTCCACCCTCGGTGACCTGCTCGCCGAGCACACGATGCTGCCCGGCAACGCCGTCGACCATCTGCACGCCGTGGTCGGCGAGTGGCAGCTGCTGGCTGATCTGTCGTTCGCCGACTACCTGATGTGGGTGCGACGCGACGACGGCGTGCTGGTCTGTGTCGCGCAGTGCAGGCCGAACACCGCACCGACGGTGCTGCTGACCGACGCCGTCGGCTCCCGCGCCGACGCAGGCCACGTTCCCCTCGTCACCGCGGCCTTCGAGTCGGGCGCGATCGGGCGGGAAAGCGAAGACGGACAAGCGGATTCGGCGGCCCAAGGAGACGTTTCGATCGAGGCGGTGCCGGTGAGCTACGACAACCACGTGGTTGCCGTCCTCACCCACCAGACGGCGGTCGCCGCGCGCAAGGCCAGCCCGCTGGAACGGGCCTACCTCGACTGTGCGGGCGACCTGCTGCACATGCTGTCGGAGGGCACGTTCCCCAATGTCGGCGATCTGTCGATATCGCGATCGAGCCCACGCGTCGGCGACGGGTTCATCCGTCTCGACGTCGCCGGTGTGGTGGTTTTCGCCAGCCCCAACGCGCTTTCGGCCTATCACCGCATGGGCCTGACCGCGGAACTGGAGGGCCAGAACCTCGTCGCGGTGACACGACCGCTGATCTCCGACCCGTTCGAGGCGCACGAACTGACCGAACACGTGCGGGACTCGCTTGTCGGCGGGTCGAGCATGCGGATGGAGGTCGACGCGGGCGGCGCCGCGGTTCTGTTGCGCACGCTGCCGTTGGTGGTGCGCGGCGATGCGGTGGGAGCGGCCGTGCTCATCCGCGACGTCACCGAGATCAAGCGCCGTGACCGTGCCCTGCTGTCCAAGGACGCCACCATCCGCGAAATCCACCACCGGGTGAAGAACAACCTCCAGACGGTGGCATCCCTGCTGCGGCTGCAGGCGAGGCGGACAGACAATACCGAGGTCCGCGGAGCGCTGATCGAATCCGTGCGGCGGGTGTCGTCGATCGCGATGGTGCACGACGCGCTTTCGATGTCGGTGGACGAGGAGGTCAACCTCGACGACGTGGTGGACCGGATCATGCCGATGATGAACGACGTTGCCACCGTTGACACTCCGATCCGGGTGAGCCGCGTCGGCGACCTCGGTGTGCTCGACGCCGACCGGGCCACCGCCCTTGTCATGGTGATCACCGAGCTGGTGCAGAACGCCATCGAGCACGCCTTCGACGGCTCCACCGCCATCGGCTACGTGACGATCAACGCGGAACGGTCAGCGCGCTGGCTCGACGTCGTGGTCCACGATGACGGCCGCGGCCTTCCTGAGGGGTTCAGCCTGGAGAAGGCCGACCGGCTCGGCCTGCAGATCGTGCGGACGCTGGTGTCGGCGGAGCTCGACGGTTCGCTCGGCATGCACGCCTCGGCTGAGGGCGGAACGGATGTGGTGCTGCGGGTGCCGATCGGTAGGCGGCCGAGGCTCGCGCAGTAGCTCACAGATTTCGGCAATTCGGCGAGCGTTGCGCAATTCGGACAAATTGCATTTGCACACAGTTACGGCCCCGACATTTCGTCGAGGCCGTATCCGGTGGTTCTGGTGAGGCTAGACGCCGGTGCGGGCCTTGGTCCGCGCGTTGCGCCGCTTGAGGGCACGCCGCTCGTCCTCGCTCATGCCACCCCACACGCCGGCATCCTGACCGGAGTCCAATGCCCAGGTCAGGCACTCGGTCGTGACCGGGCAGCGGTTGCACACGAGCTTCGCGTCAGCGATCTGGGCAAGGGCCGGTCCACTGTTTCCCACCGGGAAGAACAGTTCCGGATCCTCGTCGCGACAAACCGCGTTATGGCGCCAATCCATGGTGTCTGACTCTCCTCACTATGTGCGCAGCGGGGCGCACGAGCTTTTTCTTCGGCTGTTAACGCGTGCGAACAAATTGTTTCTGCACTGTTGCTTACTTCGATGCTCCCACACGCTGAACAGGTGTCAATACTGTTCGGTAACTCGTGGGCTATCTCACTACGGGCCACCGTTCGCAATAGCCCCATCCGTTTGTACTACACTCAACCCACTTGCGCTCTTATTAGCCCGCGCCGCAGGTGTTTGTGCAGGTCAGAGGCTTTTGAGGGATGGTGCGACCACCCCGAGCGCCTCCGGAACCGCGCGGAACGTCATATCTTCGCGCAATCCGAGGTAATCACCGTCGATCTGGCACGCCACCGGTGTGTCGGCGGTCACCCTGACCCACGGCAGGTCGTCGTTGCGGATCAGGTGCTTGGCGCGGATCTTGGGTTTCTTCGACAGCATCTGCCGGACGAGCCGCAGGTTGGCCCAGACGTTCATGCTGGTCGTCGCGAAGACGCCGAGCCCGGTCTCGAAGGTTGTCGTCGGATTCGTCCACACCGGCCTGGTGTTGGCGTATGTCCACGGACTCGAGTTGGAAACGAACGCGAAATGCACGCCTGCTACCGGGTCACGATCGGGCAGGTGCAGCGTCAGCGCAGGCTCCCTGCGGGCATTGGCCAGCATTTCGCGCGTTGCGACGCGGATGTAGCGGGATGCGGTGACCGTGCGGCCCTTGTCCCGCTGGGCCTCGACCGCCGCCACCACGTCGCCGTCGACGCCGAGGCCCGCGGTGAACACACCCCACTTCTCACCGCAGTCCATCAGCCCGATGCGCCGCCAGGTCTTGGTCTTTCGGTGCTCACCGAGCAGGTCGATCAGCTGATTGGTGGCCTCGATCGGGTCGGGGCTGATGCCGAGCGCGCGGGCGAACACGTTCGCCGAACCGCCTGGTACCACCCCGACGGCAGGTGCGTCGGCATGCGGGATCTTGCCGCATTCGCCGAGGACGCCGTTGACGACCTCGTTCACCGTCCCGTCGCCGCCGTGCACGATCAGCAGGTCGATGCCGTCGCGCGCGGCATCGCGGGCGATGTCGACGGCGTGGCCGCGGCTGTCGGTGTGCGCGATGGTCAGCTTGACCCGGCTCTCCAGCGCGTGGGCGAGCAGGTCGCGACCGGCCGACGTGGTCGACGTCGCGTTGGGGTTGACGATCAGCACGGCGCGCACGTGGGTGAGCCTAACGGTGACGAGATGTCGCGCTGGTTCAGCTCAGCTCGACGGCCAGCCTGGCGCGCAGATCGTTGACCGAGATGCCGTACGTCTCGCGGACCCGGACGGCGTCGCCGTCGATGTCGAAGACCGCCAGCTCGGTGTAGACCCGGCGCACGCAACGCAGCCCCGTCAGTGGATAGGTGCAGGTCGGCACGATCTTGGCGGTGCCGTCCTTGGCGAAAAGGTTCATCATCACGAAGACGCTCTTCGCCCCGATCGCGAGATCCATGGCGCCGCCGACGGCGGGGATGGCGTCCGGCTCCCCGGTGTGCCAGTTGGCGAGGTCGCCGGAGCTGCTGACCTGGAACGCGCCGAGTACGCAGACGTCGAGATGTCCGCCGCGCATCATGGCGAAGGAGTCGGCGTGGTGGAAGTACGACGCCCCAGGCGTTTCGGTGACCGGGATCTTGCCCGCGTTGATCAGATCACCGTCGACCTCCTCGCCGGACGCCGCACGGCCCATGCCGAGCATGCCGTTCTCGGTGTGCAACACGACGCCGGCCTCCGGTGCGAGGTGGTCGGCGACGAGCGTCGGCTGGCCGATGCCGAGGTTGACGTAGCTGCCCGCGGGGATGTCGCGGGCGATGACGGCGGCCAACTCGTTTTTCTCGAGCGGGCCACGTTCGAGGTTCTCCACGGTGTTGGAGCCTGCGGCCGCGATCGTCATGATTTCACCTCGATGATGCGGTCGACGTAAATCCCCGGTGTGACAACGGTTTCCGGATCGATTTCGCCGACGTCGACGACTCGCGAGACCTCGGCGATGGTCAGCCGCGCCGCGGCGGCCATCACTGGGCCGAAGTTGCGTGCGGTCTTGCGGTACAGGAGATTTCCGGCCCGGTCGCCGATGTGGGCGCCGATCAGTGCCACGTCGCCGCGGATCGGGTACTCGAGCACGTAGTCCCTGCCGTCGATCGTCCGCACCTCCTTGCCCTCGGCAAGTGGAGTGCCGACACCCGTCGGACAGAAGAATGCGCCGATGCCGGCGCCTGCGGCCCGCATGCGTTCGGCGAGGTTGCCCTGTGGCACCACCTCCAGTGCGACCTTGCCCGCACGGTAAAGCCCGTCGAACACATAGGAATCGGACTGCCGCGGGAACGAGCAGACGACCTTGCGCACCCGGCCCGCCGCGAGCAGTGCGGCAAGCCCGGTGTCGCCGTTGCCTGCGTTGTTGCTGACGATCGTGAGGTCTGTCGCGCCCTGGCCGATGAGTGCGTCGATCAGGTGCGTCGGCATGCCCGCCATACCGAACCCGCCGACGAGAACCGTTGCGCCGTCAGAGATTCCGGTGACCGCTGCCGCGGCGTCGTCGCAGATTGTGGTGCGGCTCATCGAGAGTCCTCCGATGCGTCGTAGTCCGTCAACACCTTGTCGGCGATGCGAAATGCGGAATTGGCATCTGGAACACCACAATAGATGGCGGTTTGCAACAACAGCTCCTTGATCTCGTCATTGGTCAGACCGTTGCGACGGGCGGCAAGCAGGTGCATCGCCAGCTCCTCGTGATGCCCGCGGGCGACCATCGCGGTGAGCGTGATCAACGACCTGCTGCGCCTGTCGAGGCCCGGCCTTGTCCAGATGCTTCCCCATGCGTAGCGGGTGATCAGCTCCTGGAAGTCCGCGGTGAACCCGGTGGTCGCGGCGACGGCGCGGTCGACGTGCGCGTCGCCGAGCACCTCGCGACGCACCGCCATGCCCGCCTGGTAGATCCCGTCGGGCCGGGTTCGGCCGATGTGGTCGGCGATCAGCCCCGCGACGCGCTCGGGGGTCTCCGCAGGCGCGAGGTGGCCGACGCCGTCGAGCACGACGAGGCGTCCGTCCTTCACGCCGTCCGCGATCTGGGCCAACCCTTCCGGCGGTGTCGGGATGTCCTCAGCGCCCGCGATCGCCAACACCGGTGTGGTGATCTCCGACAGCCGGTCGGTTACGTCGAATGCCGCGAGGGCAGTCGCACACTTGCGCATACGACTCGGCGTCGGTGTCGCGCAGGGCGCCGAGGAGGGCGGCGGCCACCGATGGCTCGCGGCCGGCGAACCCCGCGGCGAACCAGCGTTCGGCGGACCCCTCGACCATCGACTCGGTCCCCGATTGCCCGAACCGTCGCGGCGCGAACGCGCCACTGCTCGGGATCGCCGATCACCGCGCCCGTGCACAGCAGGGCCGCCGAGCGCACTCGGTCGGGTGCGTCGAGCAGAATCTGCAGCCCGACCGCTCCGCCCACCGAATCGCCCGCATACGAGAAGGCCTGTCCGGGCGCGATGTCGTCGGCCAGCGCGAGTACGCCTGCGGCCAGCTCCGGAATACCGAACGGTCCCGACGCCGCCGGGCTGCGTCCGTGCCCGGGCAGGTCCCAGCCCACGACTCGGACGTGTTCGGAAAGGCGTTCGGCGACTGCGCCCCATAGGTCGTCGACAGATGTGCCGAGTGACGGGCCGAGCAGCAGCAGGCCCGCGGCCCGCGGTCCGCCGAAGTCGGTGCACACTATGCGTGGAACGGTCATGTCGCATCCTTGAGGTGATGGCGGGCCCGTTGCAGCACGGCGTCGACGAGGTGATCGATCGCACCGGTGTAGCCGGATTGCGCTGGGCGCCCGGTCAGTTCGGCCATTGACCGCTGTTCGGCGAGAACGTCTCCCGCCGCAGCGAGATTTCGTTCGGCTCGCTCGGTATCGATCGTCAGGCCGTCGAGCATGTCGGTTGTCTCGCCTGCCGCGACGACGGTGCGCCTGCTCAGCGTGCGCAGGGTGGCCCATTCGGCGTGCCAGCCGCCGTCCGAACGTTCGTCCACACTTGCCGCGGACGCGGTGTGCAGCGTGGCGCCGAGCGCGGGCGCCGTCAGCGCAGCGCGCCGGATCAGTATCGACAGCACGGGGTTGGCCTTGTGCGGCATCGTCGACGAACGGCCCGCGCTGCCCTCGGCAAGCTCGCCGATCTCGGTCCTGCTGCCGGTCGCGACGTCGTTCGCGATGTGCCCCCATGCGTCGCAGCAGCCGACCATGGCATCGCCGGTCCTGGTGATCGTCGACCGCGTCGTGTGCCACGGCGGGGCCACCGCGAGGCCGACGGCCGACGCGAACGCATCGCACAGGCCGAGCGCGGCGTCCGGAGACCCGGTCAGTTCGGTTGCGGCGGCGTGTGTTCCGGCCGCTCCTCCGGTCTGCGCGGTCAGCGGTGCCAGGGCCGCGACGGTGTCGGCGGCGTCGAGCACACCCGTCAGCCAGTTGGCGATCTTCGCCCCGACGGTGCCCGGCAGCGCGGCCTGGGTCAGTGTGCGGGTGAGCATGGGGGAGTGCTGGTGCGCCTCTGTCAGTCGCGATCAGCGTGCGCACCTGCGCGGTGAGTTCGTCGCCGACGCGGGACAGCGCGTCGCGCAGGCACAGCATGAGTGCGGTGTCGACGACATCCTGGCTCGTGAGACCGCGGTGCAGCCAGCGGGCGGTTTCGCCGCCGGTGCGGTCCCGCAGAAGTGCGACGACACCGATCGCCGGGTTGCCGTCCGTCTCGGCGCGCCGGGCGATCGCGTCGGCATCGGCAGCAGATACCGCGGCAGTCAGATCGCAGCGAGCGGCCGCAGGTGCGGTACCGGTGTCGACAAGCGCGGTCAGCCAGGCATTTTCGACATCGACCATCGCCGTCAGGAACGCCGAATCGCTCATCAGGGCGTCGGCTCTGTGATCTCCTGGCCAGAACAGGTCCGTCACGGTCGATGGCCCGGGTAGCGGAGGAAGACCGTTTCTGCCGCACCGTCTTCACCCGCCTGCAGGCGGATGTCGAAGCGCAGGCCGTGCTCATCGCGCTTCGCGATCAGCGTGTCCCGTCGCTCGGCGGGCAGCGAGCCGAGAAGGCGATCGGTTGCGAGCCGGTCATCCGGCACGTAGGCGCGCGTGAAGAGTCGGTTCAGCAGCCCGCGGGCGAACACCGTCACCGCGAAGAAGGCAGCCGAGTCCGGCTGCGTCGCAACGGGCTCGACGGTGGTGAAGCTGTACCTGCCCTCGGGGTCGGTGCTGGCCCGGCCCCAGCCGGTGAACGTCCAGCCGTCACGACGGAGCGACCCGGACGACGAAGGTACGGCGCCGTCGGCGCCTGTCTGCCAGATCTCCAGCAGGGCGTCGGGTACCGGCGCGCCTGCGCCGTCGGTGACGGTTCCGTGGAACCGGATGGCGCCGGGGGTTGCCGGTGGCACCAGTTCATTGTCTCGCTCGAAAGGCAGCGCGTAGCCGAAGAACGGGCCGATCGTCTGGCCCGGCGTCGGTGTCAGAGTGCTCATGACGGCTGCTCGTTCTTTTCGAAGGGAGTACTGGCGCTGCCCGTCAGCACGACATCCCACCGGTACCCGGTCGCCCACTCGTGCGTGGTGACGGTGTGGTCGTACGCGGCGACCAGCCGGTCGCGGGCCTTCTGGTCGGTGATCGACTGATAGATCGGGTCGAGCGCGAACAGCGGATCGCCGGGGAAGTACACCTGGGTGATCATCCGCTGGGTGAAATCGGTTCCGAACAAAGAGAAGTGGATGTGCGCGGGCCGCCACGCGTTGTGGTGGTTCTTCCACGGATACGGTCCCGGCTTGATCGTGGTGAACCGGTAGGTGCCGTCGTCGTCGGTGAGGCACCTGCCGACGCCGGTGAAGTTCGGATCCAGCGGTGCCGGATGCTGATCGCGCTTGTGCACGTAGCGTCCTGCCGCGTTGGCCTGCCAGATCTCGACAAGCTGGCGGCGCACCGGGCGGCCGTCGCCGTCGACGACGCGTCCGGTCACCACGATGCGCTCGCCGATCGGCTCGCCGCCGTGCTGGATCGTCAGATCCGATTCGAGTGCGGCGATGTCACGCTCGCCGAAGCACGGGCGCCGATAGCTCCACCCCTTCGGGATCCGCGTGAGCCAGATCCTTGGTGGGGTGGCGCAACAGGCTGCTGCGGTAGGGCGAGTAGTCCAGCCGGGGCTGTGTCTCCTCCGATCCGCCGCGGTGGTAGTCGGATTCGATCGCCGCGATCTCGTCGCTGATCTGGTCCTGACTGGCCGCGGCGGCATCGGGGTTGGTGTCGACGGTCCTCCTCATGGTCAGCCGTTCACCAGAACCTTCTGCGAGTCGGGCAGTTCGCGCCCGAGCAGCGGCGTCGGCACGTCCTTGGTCTCGCGTGCCGTCAGCGCGGCAAGCGTGGCGATGACGCAGACGACCGCGGTGAAGATGCTGATGACAACCCAGCCGCCCTCTTGGACACCGCCGAGCGCGGTGATGATCGACGGGGCGAACCCGGCAACGAGGAAGCCGAGCTGGGTGCCGATCGCCATCCCGGAGAACCGGACCTGGGTGCTGAACATCTCGCCGTAGAACGACGGCCAGACCGCGTTGGCGGCGCCGTAGCCGAAGGCGAACGTGGCGACCGCGAGCGCGAAGGTGAGCAGGGTGTTGTCGCCGCTCATCGAGAGCAGGTAGAAGGGCAGCATGACCGCCGACGACAGCGCGCCGTAGATGAACACCGGTTTGCGTCCGATCCGGTCGGCGAGCATGCCGAACAGCGGTTGAGTGACGAGCGCGGCCACGTTGGCGGCCACGACCAGCCACACGGTGATGGCGGAGTCGAGGCCGACCTTCTTGCCGTAGGCGATGGCGAGCGTTCCGATGACTGTCGAGACCGCGGCGATGAACGCGCAGAAGAACACCCGGATGACGTCTTTCCAGTGGTTCTGCAGCAGCGGCTTGAGCGGCATCCTGGCGATCGTGCCTGCGGCCTTCGCCTCGTCGAACTCGGGTGTCTCGTGCAGCCGCCTACGGATGAAGTAGGCCACCACGACGACGATTGCGCTGAGCCAGAACGGAACTCGCCAGCCCCACGAGAGCTCGGCGTCGTCGGGCAGCGAGACGAACGGAATCATCACAAGCGAGGCGAGGATCAGGCCGCCCTGGGTGCCGGTCAGCGTCCATGACGTGAAGAACGCGCGCCGGTGATCCGGGGCGTGCTCGAGGGTCAGCGAGCTGGCGCCCGCCTGCTCGCCTGCGGCGGAGAACCCCTGCAGGAGCCTGCACAGAACCAGAAGCCCAGGCGCGAGCCAGCCGACGGCGGCGTACGTGGGCAGGCAGCCGATCGCGAACGTCGAAACGCCCATCAACACGAGCGTGAACATCAGCACGTTGCGCCTGCCGATGCGGTCGCCGAAGTGGCCGAGCACGAAGGCGCCGACCGGGCGTGCGACGTAGGCGACGCCGAATGTCGCGAACGACAGGATCTGTGCCGCTTCGTCGCCAGAGGGGAAGAACACCTTCGGGAAGATCAGCGCGGCTGCGGTGCCGAAGAGGAAGAAGTCGTAGTACTCCACGGCGCTGCCCATGAAGCTGGCAAGTGCGGCCCGCCCTGGGGTTCGCCGTGGCGAATCACCGCCTGTGCCATCGGGTTTGGTGGTTTCGACGTCGCTCATGATTCTCCTATTTCTTCTCTGAAATGGTTGTGGTTGCGGTCAGCCGACGAGACGGCGGAAGTGTCGGGACATGCGTTCGGCGTCGGGGGTGATGCCGGTGATCAAGGCGAAGGCCTCGGTGGCCTGGTGCACGGCCATGTGGCCGCCGTCGCAGACGCGACAGCCTGCCTCCAGCGCGGCGCCGAGCAGTTCGGTGTCCAACGGCCGGTAGACGATGTCGGCCACCCACAGCCCGCGGTGCAGCAGCTCGGGGGAGAACGGCAGGCCGGGATGCTCGGCCATTCCGGTCGGCGTGCAGTGCACGACGCCGTCGCTTGCCTGGCAGCAGCATCGGCAGCTTGTCCGGCGATGACGCGTCGACTCGAGCCTCTGGCCGCCGCGATGACAGCTCGTTGGCGAGCGAAGTGGCGCTGTTCGACGTCGACGTCGACGATCGTGACGTGGTCGGCACCGAGGCGCAGCAGGGCGTCGCCCACCGCGGCGCCGGCCCCGCCCGCGCCGATCAGCACCACGTTGTCGGTGGCCGCGCCGGACAGTCCCTCGCCGAAGCCGAGCGCGAAACCCGTTGTGTCGGTGTTGTATCCGATTGCCTGCGATCCGTCGAAGACGACGGTGTTGACGGCGCCGAGTCCGGCCGCGACATCGTCGACCTCGTCGAGGTGCTCGATGACGAGGCGCTTGCACGGATGGGTGATGTTCAGGGCGTCGAAGCCCAGCGTGCGGGCCCAGTCGAGCACCTCGCCGATCTGTGCGGGTGCGATGCCTGCCGCGTTGAGGTCGATCGTCTTGTACACGTAGTCGAGGCCCTGCGCCTTGGCCTCGGCCATGTGCAGCGCCGGAGTGAGGGACGGGCCGACGCCGGTACCGACCAACCCGACCAGATAGGGGTGATGCACCATGGGCTCCGCTCCGTAATGTACGAACTAGTACGTACGTGAAGCACAACACAGTGACGCGCGCCGCGTCAAGGGGTGAGATGTGATCCGGGTCGCGCTCTACTGGCTGGGGGCAGGGGGAGACGTCAGCCAGCCGACGACGACGTCGCCGAGCATCCGCCGGAGGTGGGCATGGGTGTCGCGTTCGGTGAAGTCGATGTCGAACAGGTAGCCGAACGTGTAGCGATTGGCCACCTGGAACACGCAGTACGAGCTGATCAGGATGTGCACGTCGAGCGCATCGACGTCGGCGCGGAAAACGCCCTGCTCACGGCCCGAGCGTGAGGATCTGGTCCAGCAGCGAGGTGGCCGGCTGCCCCAGGCTGCGCAGCGTGTCGAGCCTGCCGATGAACTCGCCGCGGTGGATGTTCTCGATGGCCACGAGCCGGATGAAGTCCTGATGGGCGATGTGGTGGTCGAAGGTCAGCTCGGCCACCGCCCTTATTGCGTCGACCGGGTTGACGTGGTCGACCTGCAGGTGCTGTTCGGCCTCCCGGATGCCGCGGTAGGCGTTCTCCAATACGGCCAGGTAAAGGCCCTCTTTACCGCCGAAGTAGTAGTAGATCATCCGCTTGGTGGTGCGGGTCTTCTCGGCGATCTCGTCGACGCGCGCGCCCGAATAGCCCTGCTCGGCGAATACCGCGCTGGCCACCTTGATCAGGTCGGCGCGCGTGCGCTCGGCATCGCGCAACGGCTCGGGGCGCGGCTCAGCGGTCACAACCCGCAGCTTACTGGTTCCTCTTGTGATGTAACTAACCATTCCGTACATTAATCACAACTGGAGGTAAGCCGATGAAGACGTCCATCGCAACGGTCTCGCTGAGCGGTTCGCTCACCGAGAAGCTGCACGCCTGCGCGGCGGCGGGTTTCGACGGTGTCGAGCTGTTCGAACCGGACCTGATCGCCAACGACCACAGCCCGGAAGAGATCCGTGCGCTGAGCAGCCGGCTCGGCCTTTCGCTGGACCTCTATCAGCCGTTGCGCGATATCGAGGGCGTCGACGAGGACACCTTCGCCGACAACCTGCGCCGCGCAGGCGCCACCTTCGTCACCGCGCAGCGCCTCGGCATCCGCACCGTCCTCGTCTGCAGCAACGTGGCCACGGCGACCGTCGACTCCGACGAGGTGTCGGCCGATCAGCTGCGCCGACTCGGCGACCTCGCCGCGGGATACGACATCAAGGTGGCGTTCGAGGCGCTGGCCTGGGGCCGGTTCGTCGACGACTACCGCAGGGCGTGGCGCATCGCATCGCTTGCCGACCACCCGAACGTCGGGGTGTGCCTCGACAGCTTCCACGTGCTGTCCCGCGGACACGATCCCCGCGCGATCGAGGACATCCCGGCCGACAAGATCTTCTTCCTCCAACTGGCCGACGCGCCCGCGCTGAACATGGACGTGCTCTCGTGGAGCCGTCACCACCGGCTGTTCCCCGGCGAGGGCGCCTTCGACCTGCCCACCTTCGTCTCCCACGTGCTTGCCGCCGGCTACGACGGGCCGCTGTCGCTCGAGGTCTTCAACGACACGTTCCGCCAGACCGACCCTGACCGCACCGCGGTGCACGCCCTGCGTTCGCTGCGCTGGCTGCAGGACAGAACCGCTGCGCTCGGGCCGGAGGGATGGCGGCACGACCTCGCCACCCTCACCGAGGCCAAACCGCCGTCAGGATTCGACTTCGTCGAGCTCAAGGCGGAGGACACCAGCGACGTCGAGGTGCTGCTGGGTCAGCTCGGCTTCACGCCTGGCGGTCGGCACCGCACCAAACAGGTGTCGCTGTGGTCGGCAGGCGATGCCCGTGTGGTGCTCAACGAACAGCAGGCGCGCGATCGGGTTCCCGCACGTCGCGGCCGTCGGGCTGCAGGTGCCCGACGCAGTCGCCACCTCGCGGCGTGCGGCCGAACTGATGGCGCAGGCGGCCTACCGCAGGACCTACGCCGCCGAACAGGCTCTGCGGCGCGGCCGTCGCACCCGACGGCACCGAGATGTACTGGGCCGCCGACTCGACGTGGGTCGACGAATTCGAGAACGGTCTCGACACCGCGCCGACACAGGTCCGCGGCATCGACCACGTCAACCTGGCGCAGCCATGGCAGACCTTCGACGACGCGGTGCTGTTCTTCACGAGCGTGTTCGGCTTTTCGGCGGACACCCCTGCCGAGGTTCCCGGGCCGAACGGCCTTGTGCGCAGCCAGTCGATGCGAACCGCCGACGACGCGGTGCGGCTGGTGCTGAACGTCGCACCGCACATCCTCGACGAGGCGAGCATGCCTCAGCACGTGGCGTTCTCGTGCTCCGATGTCATCGCGCTCGCGCGCGCCGCGCGGGCGAACGGGGCGCAGCTGCTGCCGGTTCCCGACAACTACTACGACTACCTGTCCGGGCGGTTCGGCCTCGACGACGCCACCGTCGACGAGTTCCGCGAACTCGACCTGCTGTACGACAGGGACGCCGGCGGAGAGTTCGTGCACTTCTACACCCGCACCGTCGGCACGGTGTTCTTCGAGTTCGTGCAGCGGCGCGGAGCCTACGACGGCTACGGCGCCGACAACGCGCCGGTGCGGTTGGCTGCTCAGCGCGGCGGGCCTGTCGGTACCGTACGCACGTGACAGATCGGCGCCGACTGCTCCTCGTCAACGGGCCCAACCTGAACCTGCTCGGCACCCGCGAGCCGGACGTCTACGGCACGGTCACGCTCGCCGACATCGAGAAGCTGGCGACCGCGACCGCCGCAGAATTCGGGCTCGACCTGCGCGCGGTGCAGAGCAACCACGAGGGTGTGCTGATCGACGAGATCCACGCCGCCCGCCATGACTGCTGCGGCATCGTGATCAATCCCGGTGCGCTGACCCACACCTCGATCGCCATCGCCGATGCGCTGAGCGCGGTCAGCCTTCCGGTGGCCGAGGTGCACCTGTCGAACATCCATCGCAGGGAGTCGTTCCGGCACCATTCCTACGTGTCCGCGGTGGCCGAGATGGTGGTCGCAGGTGCGGGCCAGGAAGGCTATGCGGCCGCGGTGCGGTATCTGGCGCAGGAGCGCACGCCGTGACGGTTCCGTCGCCAACGACGGTTCGGCAGGCGGGCGTGCTCGTGGCGCTCGAGGGGGTCGCGGGTGTTGCGGCGGCTGTCGTCTACGTCATCAGCGGCTTGGGCGGCGGTGACGAGCCGGGGATGAACAAGTTCGGCACCGCGGCGTGGTTCGCGATCATCGGCGGCGCGGTACTCGCGGCGGGCTGGGCGCTGTGGACGGGCCGACGGTGGGGGCGTGGCGTCGCGGTGTTCGCCCAACTACTGCTGCTGCCGGTGTCCTGGTACATCGCCGTCGGTTCGGGCCAGTGGCTCTACGGCATTCCGGTCGGCATCGTCGCGCTGGTGACGCTGGTGCTGTTGTTCAGCCCGTCGGCAGTGCAGTGGCTGGGCACTCAAGACTCGGCGAGCGCCGACAACTCGGGGCCCGAAACCCGGTAGGTGATCCAGTCGCTCTGCTGATGCCCGCCAACGGTGTCGTAGAGCGCGATGGCGTTGACGTTCCAGTCCAGCACCGCCCACGACAACCTGCTGTAGCCGTTGTCGACGCATTCGCGCGCAAGCGTGGCGAGAAGCGCACGCGCCAGCCCGTGCCTTCGGAACTGCGGCCGCACGAACAGGTCTTCCAGGTAGACGCCCGCGACGCCGTCCCATGTCGAGAAGTTGAGGAACCACAGCGCGCCGCCCGCTGCCTTGCCGTCCACCTCGGCGATGTGGCCATTGACGATCGGGGTCTCACCGAAAAGGGCTGTGCGCAATTGTGTTTCGGTGACGACGCACTCGTCGCTGGCCCGCTCGAACTCGGCGAGTTCATGGATCATCGCCGTCAGCTCGGCCTCGTCGCCGGGTTCGGCCCGCCGAATGATCATGCTTGCACCTCCAGAGCCGCCAGGATCGTCTTGAATTTCGTTGTGGTTTCGTCGACTTCGTCGTCGGGGTCGGATTCGGCGACGATCCCGCCGCCGGCGTGGGCGATGGCGGTTCGGCGGTCGGCCGACAGCACGGCGCCCCGGATCGACACCACCCAGCGTCCGTCCCCGCGCTGATCGCACCAGCCGACCGCGCCCGCGTAGAAGCCGCGGTCGCCCTCGAGCTCGCCGATCAGGCCTGCGGCGGCACCGGCTGGCGCACCGCCCACCGCGGGGGTCGGATGAAGCGCGACGGCGAGATCCAGTGCGGTCGTGGACTTTTCGCGCAGCCGACCGCTGATCGGTGTGGACAGGTGCCAGACCGCGGCTGTGCGGGTCAGTGTCGGGGTCGGCGGGATCCGCAGATCGACACACAGCGGATCGAGTGCCTTGCGCATCGCGTCGACAACCAGTTCGTGCTCGTGGCGGTTCTTGGCCGACGCGGCGAGCGCCTCACCGCTGGCCCGGTCCGCGTCGGGATCAGCCGATCGCGGCGCAGAACCGGCGAACGGTGCGCAGACCACGCTCTCGCCGTGGCGCGCCACGAGCAGTTCGGGGCTGGCGCCCACCAACACGGACCCCGAGTAGTCGGTGCCAGCCGAGGTCAGGTCGGCGAGGTAGGCGGTCGCGGCAGGGTCGGCGGCGGCGAGGCGGTCGATGATGGTGCGCGCGTCGAGCGGCCCGTCGGCGGCCAACCGCAAGGCGCGGGCAAGCACCACCTTGTGCAGTCCGCTCGCGGGGTCCCGCAGCCGCTCCAGCGCCGTTGCGATCCTTGCGCGATGCTCGTCGGGCGCGGGCAGCGTCTCGACGATCCGCACGCCGGGGAGCGGGCGTAGCGGCCACATCGGAAGCGCGTCGAGGAAAGCCACATCCTGCGGCCGGATCAACGCGGCGGGCCTCGACATGTCAAACGGCAAGGCGCCCAGGATGATCGGGGTGCTGTGCGACGTCAGCGACGTCCGCGCTTCGGCGATGCTCTTGTAGGCGGTGTGCACCCCTTCGGCGACGACGGCGCTGCCGGCGGTGGCAAGGACGAACGTCGGCTCGCGGGTCACGTGAACACGGTCGGGTTCGGGTATCCGGTCAGGCCGAGGGCGCTGAGTTGGCGCGCGCCGTGTTCGAACCCGCACACGGCGACCGACGCGGCGGCCATCGCGAACCTGATGCCCTCGTATACGGGCAGCTCCACCCAGCGGGTGACGACGGCGCGGGAGAAATGCCCGTGCCCGACGAAGACCACGTCACGGGACTCCATGTGCTCCAACGCCATATCGATCGCACGGTCGGCGCGTTCGCACACCGCGGCCGTGGTTTCGCCGCCGGGACAGCCGTGGGTCCAGACCAGCCAGTTCGGCACGGCCTTCCGGATCTCCTGGGTGGTGGTGCCCTCGTAGTCGCCGTAGTCCCATTCGGTGATGAGCGGGTTGACCTCGTCGACCGAAAGGCCGGCCAGTTCGGCGGTCACCATGGCGCGCTTACGGGGGCTGCAGATGACGTACGGGTTGTCCAGGTTCAGCTGGGCGATGGTCTCGCCTGCCGCTTTCGCCTGACCGAGACCGGTTTCGGTGAGCTCCAGATCGGTGATGGAAGTGTGCTTGCCGCTGCGGGACCACTCGGTCTCGCCGTGTCGCAGCAGGAGGAGACGGTGCGCCAAGACGGTCACCCAGCCGATTGTGCCCCACGCCGGGGCGCCGCCGTGTCTGTACGCGTGCTTGGATGGACAGCGTGACGCGAGTACTTGCGGTCGCCAATCAAAAGGGTGGGGTAGCCAAGACGACGACGGTGGCGTCCTTGGGTGCGGCGATGACGGAGAAGGGCCGACGGGTGCTGCTTGTCGACCTCGACCCACAGGGCTGTCTGACGTTCTCGCTCGGCCAGGACCCCGACAAGCTGGCGGTGTCGATCCACGAGGTGCTGCTCGGCGACGTGGAGCCGTCCGCGGCGTTGGTGCCGACGGCCGAGGGAATGATGCTGCTGCCCGCCAACATCGACCTGGCAGGCGCCGAGGCGATGTTGTTGATGCGGGCCGGCCGCGAATACGCGCTCAAGCGCGCGCTCGCGAAGGTCAGCGGCGACTTCGACGTGGTGATCATCGACTGCCCGCCGTCGCTCGGCGTGCTCACCCTCAACGGCCTGACCGCAGCGGACGACGTGATGGTGCCGCTGCAGTGCGAGACGCTGGCACATCGTGGGGTCGGCCAGTTCCTTCGGACGATCACCGACGTTCAGCAGATCACCAACGGCGACCTCAAGCTGCTCGGCGCGCTACCCACGCTGTACGACTCACGCACCACACACAGCCGCGACGTGCTTCTCGACGTCGCCGACCGCTACGACCTGCCGGTGCTGGCTCCGCCGATTCCGCGCACCGTTCGGTTCGCCGAGGCCACCGCATCGGGTGCCTCTGTGATCGCGGGCAGGAAGAACAAGGGTGCGGCGGCCTACCGGGAGCTGGCGACCGCGCTGCTCAAGCATTGGAAATCGGGCAAGCCGCTGCCGACGTTCGCGCCCGAGGTCTAACCCAGCGCGGCGAGCGTGCCGCCGCGCTGCTCCAGCAGGACCGAGCCGGCTACGCCCGGCACGACCGCCGACTTCGAGGCTTCGCGCTGCAGCGGGATGAAGCGTTCGTTGACGCCGGTCGTCGGGTCGTAGACACCGATGCCGTCGCTGACCGGGATGATCAACCGCCCGGCCATCATCGTCGCAGGGCCGACAGGAACATGGCTGCCGACGGGGCCGACGGTGTACCGGTACTGCATGCCGCTCGAGGAGAACACCAGCACCGCGTCGCCGGTCCACCAGGTGATGACGTCACCGGGCCGGGTTGCGGCCGCCTCGGGCGACACCGGCTTCGGCAGCGGCAGGTCTGCGGTCGTCGAGCCGGTTTCGTCGATGATCTTCAGCGACGGTCTCGGCGTCGGAACGTAGACCGCGGTGGTGGTTTCGGAGACCGCGACCACCCGCGCGCCGGAGTCTTCCTTGACGTCGTCCAGCTGTACGTATTTCAGGTCGGGGGTGTCTTCCTCCTTGGCGGGGCGCAACACCGTCAACCGGAGATCCTTCTGGTCCGGGCAGGCCTCGAGCACCGACACGGCCGACGTGCTGGCCGCAGCGGATTTCAGCGTGCACAGCACCGGGCCGGGGACGCCGGGTTTGATCTTCGCGTCGAGTCTGCCGTAGCTGATCATCCGGACCATGTCGGAGCGCCACAGCTCGAGCCTGTTGTCGCCTGCCGCGAGAACCGTTGTGCCGTCGGTGGACAGCGCCACCGTCGGGTCGGCGTAGGCGGTGCGGCTGGGGCCGCGCATACCGGTCTGCCCGTCGATGGTGCTCACCTGGCCGCACCCGCGGCTGTCCGGGTAGACCGCGACCGCGGAGTTGTACACCGAGGTGAGGCCGCAGAGGTCGAGATCGCGGGCGTAGCTCCAGAGCACCGACCCCGTCGCCGGGTCGCGTCCGTCGACCTGATGTCCGTCGCCGGTCACCACGGCACCGCCCGCGAGCACCGGCGCCGTCGTCTTGGGGCTCGGCGCGCTCCACAGCTGTCGCAGCGACGCAGGAACGACCTTGGCAGGCGCAAGCGTCTTCACCGCTGATGCCGCGGGCCTGCTGATGGTGGCCCGTGCGTCGCTGGTCCACCAGATCAGTGCGGCGACGACGGCGACAGCGACGGCGATCGCCGCGGCGGCCACCAGGTCGGCCCTCGTGCGCCGCTCGGGTTTGACCATCGGCTCCTGCGACCTCGTCAGTTGGCGGTGGTCGCGGCGGCCTTCCGCGGGCGGCGACGACGACGCTTGCGGGCGGCGCCTTCACCGTCTGCGGCGGGTTTGTCGCCGTTCTCGGACGTCTCGGCCTGCTTCTCACCCGCAGGGTGACCGCTCACCGGCTCGCCGCGCGCGGGTGCGGCGACGCGACCCCTTGGTGCGGGTGCGGGCGGGCGCCTCGGAGGCGTCCCGCGGCGGACGCTTGGCGGCCTTGGCGGGCTGTGCAGCACCGATCCTGCCCGTCGCGTCGGTGGGGATGTCCAGCTCTTCGAACAAATGCGGTGAGCTGGAATAGGTTTCGGCCGGATCCGGGTGACCGAGACCCAGCGCCTTGTCGATCATTTCCCAGCGCGCCAGTTCGTCCCAGTCGATCAGGGTTACCGCGACGCCGCTCTTGCCCGCGCGGCCGGTGCGGCCGATGCGGTGCACGTAGGCCTGCTCGTCCTCGGGGATCTGGTAGTTGATGACGTGGGTGACGTCGTCGATGTCGATGCCGCGCGCGGCAACGTCGGTGGCAACCAGCACGTCGATGTCACCGGTGCGGAAGGCCTTGAGAGCCTTTTCGCGGGCGCTCTGGTTGAGGTCGCCGTGCACGGCGCCGACCTTGAAGCCGCGCTCGCCGAGCTCGTCGGACACCTTCTGCGCGGTGCGCTTGGTGCGGGTGAAGACCATCGTGGCGCCGCGACCGCGGGCCTGCAGCAGCCGACTGACCATTTCGACCTTGTCCAACGCATGGGCGCGGTAGGCGAACTGGTCGGTGGTGGTGTGCACGGCCGACGACGCCGCCGACTCGGCACGGATGTGCGTCGGCTGGTTCATGAAGCTGCGGGCCAGCGTGATGATCGGGTCCGGCATCGTTGCCGAGAACAGCATCGACTGTCGGGTCTCGGGAATCTGCCGCAGGATTCGCTCGATGTCGGGCAGGAAGCCCAGGTCGAGCATCTCGTCGGCCTCGTCGAGCACCAGCACGGAGATGCCGCCCAGTTGCAGGTGTCCCTGCTGAGCAAGGTCGAGCAGACGCCCGGGGGTTCCGACGACGACGTCGGCCCCTGCGCGCAGCGCCTCGATCTGCGGTTCGTAGGCGCGCCCGCCGTAGATCGACACCACCGACAGCTTGCGGTCGCCGACGGTCAGGTATTTCGCGGCAAGGGCGAGGTCACCGTAGACCTGGAAGCACAGTTCGCGGGTGGGCACCACGATGAGCGCGCGGGGAGCGCCGGTCAGCGGCCGTTCGGTATCGGTGGTGATGGTTTGCAGCAGCGGCACACCGAAGGCCAGTGTCTTGCCCATCCCGGTGCGGGCCTGTCCGATGAGGTCGTCGCCCGCCATCGCCAGCGGCAGGGTCAGCTCTTGAATGGCAAATGTGTGTTCCTTGCCGTCCTCGGCTAGTGCGCGCACTATTTCGTCGCGAACCCCGAGTTTGGCAAATGTTGGATTGAGTACAGTCATGCTTGGTAAGACGAAGCCTTTCCGGTCCGTTTTCTCGTCGATCATCGTTAGCGTCCAGCGCGCAACAGCATGACGAGAAAACTTCGCGGGGCCCTGCGCTGAGGTAGGCGGGCCGGCTGCGTGCACGCACATTTCTTAGGTAGCGACCCAGTCGTTGAAGTCACCGCCTACGACCATGATACCGGTCAGGTTTGCCGGGCGGGCACCCCGCCGCGCGCCGACTACAGTTGGGCCCATGAGTTCGACGCAGCCTGCGGCATCCTCCGAGCGCATCGCCACCACGGCGACCTCGGGCGTGTCGGCCGATCATCCCGGCGTCAACGAGCTGTTCGCGCTGCTGGCATACGGCGAGGTCGCTGCTTTCTACCGGCTCACCGACGAGGCGCGGATGGCCCCCAACCTGCTCGGCAGGATCAACATGGCCAGCATGGCGGCGGCGGAGATGACCCACTACGAGCTGCTCCGCGACGAGCTGGACAAACGGGGCATCGACGTGGTCGCGGCGATGACGCGCTACGCCCCCGCGCTGGAGAACTACCACCGGCTCACCACCCCGAGCACCTGGCTCGAGGCACTGGTGAAGACCTACGTCGGTGATGCGCTCGCGGCCGACTTCTACCTGGAGATCGCCGACGTGCTGCCCGACGAGGTCGCCGACGTGGTGCGCTCGGTGCTGGCCGAGACCGGGCACAGCCAGTTCGTCGTCGCGGAGGTGCGCGCGGCGGTCACCGGCAGCCAGAGGCAGCGTCACCGGCTCGCGTTGTGGTCACGCAGGCTTCTCGGCGAGGCCATCACCCAGGCCCAGTTCGTTCTCGCCGATCGCGACGAGCTCGTCGACCTGGTGGTCTCGGGCACCGAGGGGCTGACCCAGCTGACCGAGTTCTTCGACCGCCTTCAGCACACCCACGCCACCCGCATGCAGGAGCTGGGTCTGGGCTGACCCGCTCAGCGAGTGCAGTTGGCGATGATCGTGTTGCTGTTCTGCGTCGCAAGCGTCGCACCGGCCCCGTCGGTGATCGCGCAGTTGAGCTGACCGGCCACGCTGGTCGCGGTGACCGAGCTCAGCTCGACGCCCGGATCGAGGGTCACCTGCTTGGACCACGGCAGCGGGACGTTGACGTCGGTCTGCAATGCACCCTGCTGGTCGGTGTAGATGATCGTCACCAGGTCGAACAGCTGACGGGTTCCGGTCACGGTGTAGGTGACCGTGCGCGGGTCCCCCGCAGGCGGCGGCGCGGCTTCGGCTGGGCTCCGCGATCGCACTCGGCGGCACGGCCGACGGTGTCGGCGTCACGCTGGTGATGGTCTCGGGCGGCAGCGCCGTGGCCGACGGCCGCCTGCTCGCGCCGGGGGACGGGGCATCGCTTGGATACGGCGCGGCCTTGCTGGTCTGCGCTGACACCGTCGCAGAGGTGTTGCCGCTGTCGCCGCCGGACAGGATCATCAGCGTGCCCGCGATGGCGATGAGCAACACGATGCCTGCCACGCTTGCCACCCACAGCCAGCGCTTGTCGTCGTGTTCGGTGTAGAAGCGAACGTCGTCGTCGTAGTCGTCGAACTCGTCGGGCTCGTAGTCGGCGTACGCGTCGTAGTCCTCGACGTCGGAGTAGTCGTCGTCGACGTCGTGGCGGTCGTGAATGCGTTCGGTGACCGAGCCGGTCATCCAGGGCGAAGAATGCCTGTTCATGCGCGTAATCCTCGTCAGTTCGAGTGTTGCAGGCCTGATGCTATCGAGGCAGAAGTGACAGATGAGGTCTAGCGCCCAGCGTGTTGGTAACGGTCCGGACTCAGTTCACCGTGACGGGTCCACTAGCCTTCTCCGTAAGAACGACGTAGGACGGCAGACGACTTTGGAAAGGGTCAAGCGTGGAGGTCAAGATCGGTGTCACGGACAGTCCGCGCGAGCTCAGCTTCAACAGCGCGCAGACGCCCACCGAGGTGGAGAAGGAGATCAACGACGCACTGGCCACGGACTCGGGTGTGCTTGCGCTGACAGACGAGAAGGGCCGCCGATTCCTGGTGCAGGCGTCCAAGATCGCCTATGTCGAGATCGGTGCCGCCGACGTGCGCAGAGTCGGCTTCGGGGTCGGAGTCGTCGGCGCGGAGGCCGTCAAGAACGGGTGAGCGGCACGTGTGACAGCCCGCCCCAGGCGAACTGAACGGTCCCGTTGACCGCGTCGTCCTTGGAGATGGGCCGCTCGTTGTTCAACCAGTAGCGCGCGGAGTCGACGCTGACCGAAACCAGTCCGACCGCGATCATCCGTGCGCGGTGTGCCTCCAGCCCGGAGTCGCGGCTGATGAGGTCGAACACCGCATCGGTGCAGGACTCCGTGGCGACCTTGACCTGCACCGCCACCTGGGGCTCGGTCACGTAGTCGTTTTCGAAGATCAGCCGGTAGCCCTGGCTGTCGTGCTCGATGAAGTCGAAGAACGCCTGAACAGCCGCGCGGAGCCGCTGCCGGTTGTCTGTGGTGGTGCGCAGCGCTTGGCGCACACCGGACACCAGGTTGTCCACGTGCTGGGCCAGCACCGCGAGGTACAGCTCGAGCTTGGACGAGAAGTGTTGATAGAGAACGGGTTTGCTTACGCCCGCGCGTTCGGCGATTTCGTCCATTCCCGCTGCGTGGTACCCGCGGTCGACGAAAATCTCGCTCGCAGCGCCTAGTAGCTGGCCACGGCGCTCGTCGCGGGGCAGCCGACTGCCACGTCGATTGGGGGCAGATGAGCCACCCCTCGACTCGGTGGCGTTGGCGACATCGCTCATCAATTCCTCTATCTGGCTTGTTCGCATCGACACTACTACCCGTTCGTGGAGATACGCGCCAGGACGGCTGGTGCCGATGGACGACGCGCGCGCCAGAAGTGCGAGAAGCACGGTCTATGCCATCCTGTTCCGGTGACCTACGAGCCGGGGCGTCGCACGCGGAGCGGCGCAGGCCAACCGCGTCGCGACCCGGGGCCGGAAGGGCTCGAGTTCCCGTGCTGCGCGACGAGTGGCGCGAGCCGCTGCGCGCCCAACGCGATCCGCTCTCAGAAGATGCCGGGCGGCCGAGGTCGAATCGAGACGAGCGGCGCCGGTGGCGTAAGCAGACCTGGCTCGGCCGGTTCCTCTCCACCTACGGCTGGCGGGCCTACGCGCTGCCCGCGCTCGTCGCGCTGACTGTGTGGGTGGTCTATTCGACGGTCACCGGCACAAGCACGCCCGGCGCCGAGAACGAAGTCGGGCCGGCCCAGGGTCCGCCGACCCTCGGCGCGTCAAGCACCTCGATCGTCGGTGCGCCGCCGAAGGGACTGACTCAGTTCGACGCCAACCTGCCGACCGGCATACTGCCCGACGGCGGGCCCTACACCGAGGCAGGCGCCAAGACGTGGCACATCGTGCCCGGCACGGACCCCAAGGTCGGCGAGGGCACCACCAAGACCTTCACCTACACCGTCGAGGTCGAGGACGGCGTCGACACCACCGCGTTCGGCGGTGACGACAACTTCGCGAGGATGGTCAGCCAGACGCTGGGCAACCCGAAGAGCTGGACGCACAACCCGCAGTTCGCGTTCACCAGGGTCGACAGTGGCGATGCGGATTTCCGGGTGTCGCTGACCAGCCCGATGACATTGCGCGAGGGCTGCGGGTACGAGATTCCGATCGAGACGTCCTGCTACAACCCGAACTACGAACCCGACGGCCAGCCGAGGGTGTTCCTCAACGAAGCCCGCTGGGTCCGCGGCGCGGTGCCCTTCCAGGGCGATGTCGGCGCCTACCGCCAATACCTGATCAACCACGAGGTCGGCCACGCCATCGGGTATCAGCGCCACGAACCGTGCGCGGAGAACGGCCAGCTGGCGCCGGTGATGATGCAGCAGACCTTCTCCACGAGCGACAACGACAACTCCCGCTTCGACCCCGAATGGGTCAAGGCCGACGGCAAGACGTGCAAGGCCAACCCGTGGCCGTACCCCATCCCGTAGTGGACCCGGGAAGGTCTCGGCGGTGATTGCCGTTGATCCGGGTAACTGTTGAGATGGAAAGCAACCCCCGACTTCGAATCGAGGAGGGTATTCGGTGTCCACACCGTTGCCGCCGCTGGTAGAACCTGCGACAGAGCTGACGCGCGAAGAGGTCGCGCGCTACAGCCGCCACCTGATCATTCCCGACCTCGGCCTTGACGGCCAGAAGCGGCTGAAGAATGCGCGCGTGCTGGTCATCGGCGCGGGCGGGCTCGGATCGCCGGCGCTGCTGTACCTGGCGGCCGCGGGCGTCGGGACCATCGGCATCGTCGAGTTCGACGTCGTCGATGAGTCCAACCTGCAGCGCCAGATCATCCACGGGCAATCCGATATCGGCCGGTCCAAGGCCGAAAGCGCACGCGACTCGATCAAGGAGATCAACCCGCTTGTCGACGTGGTGCTGCACGAGGTCAGGTTGGAGCCCGAAAACGCCGTCGAGCTGTTCGAGCAGTACGACCTGATCCTCGACGGCACCGACAACTTCGCGACCCGCTACCTGGTGAACGACGCCGCCGTGCTGGCGGGCAAGCCGTACGTGTGGGGCTCGATCTACCGCTTCGAGGGCCAGGTGTCGGTGTTCTGGGAGGACGCGCCGAACGGACTCGGCCTCAACTACCGCGACCTGTACCCGGAGCCGCCGCCGCCCGGCATGGTGCCGTCGTGTGCGGAGGGCGGCGTGCTCGGCATCCTGTGCGCGTCGATCGCGTCGGTCATGGGCACCGAGGCGATCAAGCTGATCACCGGCATCGGCGATCCGCTGCTCGGCAGGCTGATGGTGTACGACGCGCTCGACATGACCTACCGAACCATCAAGATCCGCAAGGATCCGGCGACGCCGAAGATCACCGAGCTGATCGACTACGAGTAGTTCTGCGGTGTGGTGTCCGACGCCGCAGCGGAGGCCGCGGCCGAATCGACGATCACGCCTCGCGAGCTGCACGACATGATCGACTCCGGTAAGCCGCTGTCGCTGATCGACGTCCGCGAAGTGGTGGAGTGGGACATCAACCGCATCGAGGGTGCGCAGCTGATCCCGAAGGGCGAATTCGAGTCGGGCGAGGCGCTGTCCAAGCTGCAGGTGGACCGCACCCCGGTGTTCTACTGCAAGACCGGTGTGCGCTCGGCCGAGGTGCTTGCCATCGCCAAGAAGGCGGGATTCTCCGATGCGCTGCACGTGCAGGGCGGAATCGTGGCGTGGGGCAAGGCGCTCGAACCCGACATGGTGATGTACTAACGCGTCAATTTCGTTATCGACACAGCTGGTCAGCGAAGCCTTTCGGGCCTGCGGCGACGGTAGCCTGACGCTGTGACCGAAGAACGCCCGCCAGACCACGTGCTGGCGGCGTTCGGCCTCAGTGGCCTGCATCCCGTCGAACTTGCAGCGGGATGGGAGGGCGGCTGGCGGTGCGGCGAAGTCGTGCTGTCGTTGGTTGCCGACCACGCCCGCGCAGCATGGTCGGCGAAGGTCCGTGAGACGCTTTTCGTCGACGGAGTCCGACTCGGCAGGCCGGTTCGGTCTACCGACGGCCGCTTTGTCGTCGCGGGCTGGCGGGCGGACACGTTCGTCGCGGGCACGCCGGAACCCCGCCACGACGAGGTCGTCTCGTCCGCGGTGCGCCTGCATGAGGCGACCGCGAAGCTGGAGCGTCCCCGGTTCCTGACTCAGCCGCCCGTCGCGCCGTGGTCCGACGTCGACGTGTTCATCGCCGCCGACCGCGCCGCATGGGAGGACCGGCCGTTGCAGTCGCTGCCCGCCGGTGCACAGGTTTCCCCTGGTTCGGCGGACGGTCAGCGGTCGATCGATCTGATCAACCAGCTCGCCGGGCTGCGCAAGCCCACGAAGAGTCCCAACCAGCTGGTGCACGGGGACCTTTACGGCACAGTGCTTTTCGCGGGTACCGCTGCTCCCGGCATCACCGACATCACGCCCTACTGGCGCCCGTCCTCCTGGGCGGCAGGCGTCGTCGTCATCGACGCGCTGTCATGGGGTGAAGCCGACGAAGGTCTGCTCGAGCGATGGACACCGCTGCCCGAGTGGCCGCAGATGTTGTTGCGCGCGTTGATATTCAGGCTGGCCGTGCACGCACTGCACCCGCGCTCGACCGCCGCGGCGTTCCCCGGGCTGGCGCGCACCGCCGCACTGGTCCGACAAATGCTCTGACTCAGAACTCGTGGCGCACGTCGGCGAGCCTGATCCGGCCGTCCCAGGCGAGAACACCTTCGGCGCGTAAGAGTTCGAGTTGGCGGGTGGTGAGATGCGGCGCGGGCCGCCCCGACGCAAGGATCACCCTGTGCCAGGGCAGATCCGCCGAATCCGTTCGCATGATCCAGGCGACGATGCGCGGGCTGGAAAGCTCTGCCGCCGAGGCGATGTCACCGTAGGTGGACACCCGGCCCGGCGGGATCGATGCGACGAGCGCGCGCACGTTCTCGACCTGTTCGTCGGTGATGGCGGCCATGGCTAGGCGTGTTCGAGCCTGTCCCGGATCAACGCGGCCGTCTCGGCGGGCTTGGCCTGGGCGACCATGTGATCGCAGTCGATGTCGACGAGCGAGAACCGCGGGCCGAGCTTCTCCGCAAGAGCGGCGATGAGTGACTCGGTCACATACGGCGGGTCGGTGCGCGTGGCGCGCACGAGCGTCGTGCGTATTCCCTTGTGCGGCACGACGAAATCGCGCGCGAGCTCACTCCAGTAGGACATCATCGCGGGGATGCTGATCCGCCAGCCGCAGCGGCCGTCCGGCCGCTCGATCAGGTGCTCGTCGAGTTCGGCGTCCAGTTCGCCGCTGTCGACGTCGGCCCATGAACCGTGCGCCTTCTCGTTGCGCGCCTCGTCGCGATCGAGGTAGTACGGCGAGGCCATCATGTCGTCGGCGATATTTGCCATCCAGGCACCGTCGAGGCCGACGGCAGGATCGAGCAGCACTAGCGACGCCACCAGGTCGGGGCGGGTGACGGCGAGTCTCAGCGCGACCGCGCAGCCGAACGAGTGCCCGACCACCACCACGGGACGTGTGGTCTCCCGTGCGAGAAGATCCGAGAGTGCGGAGACGTTGGCCTCGAGCGTCCACGGCGCCTCCCACGACGACCTGCCGTGACCGAGCAGGTCGGGGGCCAGAATCGAGAAGCCGGCCAGGTGCTCGGTCGCCAGCGACCGCCACCGAAGGCCGTGTCCGGTCAGCCCGTGCACGGCCAGCACCTGCGCCGGCTGCTCGGGGCCGAAGCGGTGCACATTGAGGAACTGGGAGTCGCTGGCCACCCGTCGATGCTAAGGGCAGCCGCATCGGCGGGACTTGTCGGACCCTCGTGGTGTCATGCCCTCATGTCCGCACCGCATATCGCGCTCACCCCGACGGCATTGGCCGAAACCGGTTTTCGCGGTGTCGTGCGCGTGCTCGGCGGCCCCGGCACAGGCAAGACACGGGCGTTGATCGACACCGCGGCCGCCCGGATCGCAGACGGGGTCGAACCCGAATCGGTTCTGCTGCTGACGGGTTCGGCACGGCTGGGTACCCAGGCGCGCGCCGCCATCACCACGGCACTGCTGCGGGCGGGCAGCAGGGCGGTGATCCGCGAGCCGCTCGTGCGCACGGTGCACTCGTACGCTTTCGCGCTGCTGCGGCTGGCCGCCCAGCGCAACGGGGATCCGCCTCCGCGCCTGATCACCACCGCCGAGCAGGACGGCATCATCCGCGAACTGCTCGCAGGCGACCTGGAGGACGGCGACAACGCCGCCGTCGCATGGCCGCGCCAGCTGCTGCCCGCGCTGAGCACGGTCGGGTTCGCCACCGAGCTGCGCGACCTGTTGGCTCGCTGTACCGAACGCGGCGTGGATCCCCTTGCGCTGCAACGTATCGGTCGGTTATCGGGCCGCCCCGAGTGGTTGGCGGCGGGCCAGTTCGCCCAACAGTACGAGCAGACCATGCTGCTGCGGTCGGCCGTCGGGATGGCCGCCCCGCAGGCCACCGTGCCCGCGCTCGGTGCGGCCGAACTCGTCGGCGCCGCGCTCGAGGCGTTCGCCGTGGACGCCGACCTGCTTGCCGCCGAACGGGCCCGCGTCAAGCTGCTCCTCGTCGACGACGCCCAGCATCTCGACCCGCAGGCCGCGCGGCTGGTGCGGGTGCTCGCGGCAGGGGCCGAACTGACCGTCATCGCAGGCGACCCCAACCAGTCGGTGTTCTCCTACCGCGGCGCCGACCCGGCGTTACTTCACAGCGATGACGATCCGGTCATCACGCTCACGGAGTCGCACCGCTGCGCACCCGCGGTGGCGCGCGCCATCACCGGCGTCGCGTCGCGGCTGCCCGGCGCGTCGACGGCCAGGGAAGTCCTCGGCGTCGGCGACGAACCTGGTTCGGTGTCCGTGCAGGTCGCCGCGTCCGCGCACGCCGAAGCCGCGCTGATCGTGGACACCCTGCGGCGGGCGCACCTCCTCGACGGCGTGCCGTGGAAGCAGATGGCCGTTGTCGTCCGCTCGGTGCGGCACAGCGGCGCCCCGCTGACCCGCGCGCTCACCGCGGCGGGAGTGCCGGTGCTCGCCCCGCCGTCCGGTGTGCCGGTCGCCGAACAGACCGCGGCGAAGGCGATGCTGACGGTGCTTGCCGCCGTCGCCGACGGGCTGGACGGCGACCGCGCGCTTGCGCTGCTCACCGGTCCCATCGGCCGGGTCGACCCGGTGTCGTTGCGACAACTGCGAAGGGCGCTGCGCCGGGCGGATCGCAGCCAGCCTCCGCGCGAGTTCGGTGAGCTGCTCGTCGATGCGCTCGAATCGGAAACCCATGCCGTGGCAGGAGATATCGGCCGCCCGTTGCAGAGGGTGCGCGCCGTGCTCGCCGCCGCGCGGCGCAGCGAGGCCGACGGCGCCGACCCGCGCTACACCCTGTGGCAGGCATGGCAGCGGTCCGGTCTGCAGAAGCGCTGGCTTGCGGCAAGTGAACGGGGCGGTTCGGCAGGCGCAAAGGCCGATGCCGACCTCGACGCGGTCACCGCACTGTTCGATGTGACGGAGCAGTACATCTCGCGAACCGCAGGCGCTTCGGTTCGCGGGCTCGTCGAGCATGTCAGCGCGCTCGGCCCGGCACCGGCGTCGGGTGACGCGACACCGGACACGGACGGTGTCGCGCTGGTGAGTGCGCACACAGCCATCGGCGGGGAATGGGATGTCGTGGTGATCGCAGGGCTGCAGGAAGGGCTGTGGCCCAACACGACTCCCCGGGGCGGGGTACTGGGCACCCAGCATCTCGTCGACGTGCTCGACGGCGTCACGGACGACACCGCGACCGGCGTGTCCAGCCGGGCCCCGCTGCTCGCCGAGGAACGCAGGCTGCTGATCTCCGCGATGGGCCGCGCCCGCAGCCGACTGCTGGTGACCGCCGTCGACAGCGAGGGCGGTGACGACTCGACGCTGCCCTCGCCGTTTCACGCCGAGCTCGCGCGATTCGCGACCGACACCGACACCCGTGCCGCAGAACCCGTCCACGCCCCGCGGGTGCTTGCCCCCGCGCCACTGGTCGGCACGCTTCGCGCGGTGATCTGCGCACCCGACGGCACTGTCGATGACACGGTAAAGTTATGTGCGGCAGCTCAATTGGCACGGCTGGCCGATGCGGGCATTTTCGGCGCCGACCCCAAGCAGTGGTACGGCATGACCGCACCGAGCACCGAGGACCCGCTGTGGTCGGGTGACGACCACGTGGTGCGGCTGTCCCCGTCGACGCTGCAGACGCTGGCCGACTGCCCGCTGCGCTGGCTGCTCGAACGGCACGGCGGCAGCGACGGCCGCGACGTGCGCTCGGCGATCGGGTCGTTGATGCACGCGCTGGTCGCCGACCCCGACATGAACGATGCCGCGATGGTCGCCGAGCTCGAAAGGCTCTGGGAGAAGCTCCCGTTCGAGTCGGCGTGGTACGCGGATAACGAGCTGGCACGGCACAAGACGATGCTGTCCACCTTCGCGCAGTGGCGTGAACAGACCCGCGGGGAGCTCACCGCGGTGGGCACCGAGGTCGATGTCGACGGTGTGCTCGACTGCGACGGGTCCGCTGTGCAGGTGCGGGGCAGGCTCGACCGGCTCGAACGCGACGGCGCGGGCCGCCTTGTGGTCGTCGACATCAAGACGGGAAAGACACCCGTCAGCAAGGACGACGCGCAGCGTCACGCACAGCTGGCGATGTATCAGCTCGCCATCGCCGAAGGCCTCCTGAAGGAGGGGGATTCCCCCGGTGGCGGACGCCTGGTCTATCTCGGCAAGCCCGCCGCGGCGGGCCCGACCGAGCGGCAACAGGATCCGTTGACCCCCGACGCCCGTGGGCAGTGGCGCGACGTGGTTGGAAAGGCCGCGGCCGCGACGCAGGGGCCGCAGTTCCTGGCCCGCGTCAACGACGGCTGCACGCACTGCCCGGTTCGGCAGAACTGCCCCGCACAGACCACAGCCGAGGGAACCACGACGTCATGAACCCGAAGTACAGCCCCGACGAATTGGCCTCGGCTCTCGGGCTTTTCGCGCCGACCGACGAACAGGCGGCGGTCATCGCCGCTCCGCCGGGGCCTCTGGTGGTGATCGCCGGTGCCGGTGCGGGCAAGACCGAGACGATGGCCGCGCGCGTGGTGTGGCTGGTGGCCAACGGCTACGCCTCGCCGGGCGAGGTGCTCGGCCTGACGTTCACCCGTAAGGCAGCGGGTCAGTTGCTCCGCAGGGTTCGGTCCCGACTGGCCCGGCTCGCAGGCACGGGGATCGTCGCAGGCGGCCTCGACGCGGCCGACGACCCCGCGACCGTCAGCACCTATCACGCATTCGCGGGCACGCTTCTTCGCGAGCACGGCCTGCTGCTGCCGGTCGAGCCCGATACCCGGCTGCTCAGCGAAACAGAGCTGTGGCAGTTGGCATTTCGCGTCGTCACCGAACATCCCGGCGCACTCGACACGGAGAAGACGCCCGCCGCCGTCACCACGATGGTGCTGCGGCTGGCGGGCCAGTTGGCGGAGCACCTCGTCGACACCGAATCGCTGACCGACACCCACGTCGAGCTGGAACGGCTCGTGCACACGCTGCCCGCCGGTCCGTATCAGCGCGACCGCGGCCCGAGCCAGTGGCTGTTGCGGATGCTCGCCACCCAGACAGAGCGCACCGTGCTCGTGCCGCTGATCGACGCGTTGCACCGGCGTATGCGGGCCGAGAAGGTGATGGACTTCGGCATGCAGATGGCGTCGGCGGCCCGGCTGGCGTCGACGTTCCCGCACGGTCGGGGCGCAGCTGCGGCAGCGCTTCCGCGTCGTGCTGCTCGACGAGTATCAGGACACCGGTCACGCGCAGCGGGTTGCGCTGTCGTCGTTGTTCGGCGGCGGGGTCGACGACGACTTGGCGCTGACCGCCGTCGGCGACCCGATTCAGTCGATCTACGGCTGGCGCGGGGCGTCTGCCACCAATCTGCCGCGTTTCACCACCGACTTCCCGCTCGCCGACGGCACCCCGGCGCCGACGCTGGAGCTGCGCACCAGCTGGCGCAACCCGCCGCGGGCGCTGTATCTGGCCAATGCGGTGTCGGCCGAGGCCAGACGCCGATCGGTGGCGGTGCAGCCACTGCGTCCGCGGCCGGGCGCAGAACCCGGCACCATCCGGTGCGCGCTGCTCGGCGACGTCGAGGCCGAACGCGAGTGGGTCGCCGACCACATCGCCGAGGCCTATCGGGAGGCCCGCGACGCGGGGACACCCGTGCCGACGGCAGCGGTGCTCGTGCGCCGCAACTCCGATTCGGCGCCGATGGCCGATGCCCTCACCGCACGGGGGGTGCCGGTCGAGGTCGTCGGGCTGGCCGGGCTGCTCGGCGTCACCGAGGTCGCCGACGTGGTCGCCATGCTGCGCCTCGTCGCCGATCCCGCCGCGGGCGCCGCCGCCATGCGAGTGCTCACCGGCCCGCGGTGGCAGCTGGGCGGCCGCGACATCTCGGCGCTGTGGCGCCGCGCCGTAGCACTGGACTATGTGGGCGGCGAGACGGATCGCGCTTCGGCAGACCAGATCGTCGCCGACGCCGCGCCCGACGCGGACACCGCCTGCCTGGCCGACGCGATCAGCGACCCAGGAGCCGCGGACGCCTATTCGGCGGAGGGCCATCGCCGGATCACCGCGCTCGGCCGCGAGTTGATCGGGCTGCGCGCACATCTGACTCATCCGCTGCCCGACCTTGTCGCCGAGGTGCGCAGGGTGCTCGGCGTCGACGCCGAGGCCCGTGCGGCAAGGCCGCCGTCGGCGGTGTGGAGCGGCGCCGAACACCTCGACGCCTTCGCCGACGTGGTGACCGACTACGCGGGCGTGCGTCCGGGTGCGACGGTGTCGGATCTGCTCGCCTACCTGGACGCGGCGATGGTCGTGGAGAACGGGCTTGCGCCCGCCGAAATCACCGTCGCGAGCGACCGTGTGCAGATCCTGACCGTGCACGCCGCCAAGGGCCTCGAGTGGCGGCTGGTCGCCGTGCCGCACCTGAGCGGACGTATCTTCCCGTCGACGGCCTCGATGCGGACGTGGCTGACCGATGCGGCCGATCTGCCGCCGCTGCTGCGCGGGGACAGGGCCACCCTCGGCGCGCACGGCGTCCCGGTGCTCGACACGTCCGACGTGAACGATCGGAAACTGTTGTCCGACAAGATCTACGAGCACAAGCGCAGCCTCGATCAGCGCCGCGTCGACGAGGAGCGCAGGCTGCTGTACGTGGCGCTCACGCGAGCGGAGGACACGCTGCTGCTTTCGGGCCACCACTGGGGTGCGTCGGAGGGCAAGCCGCGCGGGCCGTCGGAGTTCCTGTGCGAGCTCAAGGAGATCATCGACGGCTCAGCCGTCGAGGGTGAACCGTGCGGTGTGGTGGAACACTGGGCGCCGGTGCCGCCCGACGGTACCGTGAACCCGTTGCGGGACAAGGTCATCGAGGCGGTATGGCCTGCCGATCCCGCGGGTCTGCGCCGCGGTGATGTGGATCGGGGGGCGGCGCTTGTGCACAGCGCGATGACGGGGGCACTCGATGCGCCCGCCGACGACATCGACGACTGGGCTGCCGACGTCGACGCCCTGCTCGCCGAGCGGCACCGGGTGACGCCGGACCGGCCCGCGACGCTGCCCGCGGCGCTTTCGGTGAGCAGCCTGGTCGATCTGGGCCGCGAACCCGACGCCGCGCTTCGACGGCTGCGGCGGCGGCTTCCGGTGCGCCCCGATCCGCATGCCTTGCTCGGCACCGCATTTCACGACTGGGTCCAGCGGTTCTACGGCGCCGAGCGGCTGTTCGACCTCGACGACATTCCCGGCGCGGTCGACGGGCAGCTGGCGCGTGGGGACTCCGAGGAGCTCGCCGAACTGCAGGCCGCGTTCATGGCCTCGCCGTGGGCCGCCCGCACACCCGTCGATGTCGAGGTGCCCTTCGACATGGTCATCGGCGGCACGGTGGTGCGGGGCCGCATCGACGCGGTGTTCTCCGACGCCGACGGTTCGACGGTCGTCGACTGGAAGACGGGCGATCCGCCCGACACCGCGGAGGCCAAGCGGCACGCGGCCGTTCAGCTCGCCGTCTACCGGTTGGCGTGGGCGGCGCTGCGCGGCGTACCCGCGGACTCCGTGCGGGCGGCGTTTCACTACGTACGGTCGGGGCAGATCGTCGTTCCTGAGTCGCTGCCCGAACTCGAGGACCTTGCGGCGCTGTTGGAGCTTCCCGCCGCCTAGGACTCGCGGTAGATCTTCAGCGCCTGGGTGATCATCGGGATCTGCAGCGGCAACCGGGCGATCGCGCCGATGCGCATCGGCAGCGGCTTGTCCTTCCACATCCGGACCATGTTCACGTTGGCAGGGAACACCGACACGAACAGCGCCACCGCGGCGAGCGCGCCGAGCTTGCGGGTTCGGGGTACCAGCAGCAACCCACCCGTGACCACCTCCGCGACCCCCGAGGCGTGGGTGTAGAACCGCGCGTCACCCGGCAGTTCCGCGGGCACGATCTGGTCGAACGGTTTTGGGGCCGCGAAGTGCAGAACCCCCATGCCGACGAGCATCGCGCCCATCTTCGACGCGCGCGTGGGGTTGGCGATCTGCTGCGATACGGCTCCGGGAGAGGTCATGATTACATAATGGCGTGCGCACCCCACCCGGAACCATGACGGGGTCTCGTGGCCAAAGGTAGGTTGCGTCGGCGGCTCGCCGCGCATCGATGCGAATCTGACGACGCGACCGGATGCCGACCTGGTCGACATCCTGAACATCCCCGAACCGTTCGTCAGCCCCACGCAGCGGATCATCCGCCGGATCGTCTACGCGATGTCGGCGCTGTTCCTCGCGGTGCTGATCGTCTACCTGGACCGGCACGGTTACCGGGACGTCGAGGCAGGACCAACGACCCGCTGTCATTCCTTGACTGCCTGTACTACGCGACCGTGTCGCTGTCGACGACTGGCTACGGTGACATCACCCCGGTCACCCCGTCGGCCCGGCTGGTCAACGTGCTGGTGATCACGCCGTTGCGGGTCGCGTTCCTGATCGTGCTGATCGGCACCACCGTCGAAACCCTCACCACACAGTCACGCCAGGCGCTGAAGATCCAGCGATGGAGGAGCAAAGTGCGCAACCACACCATCGTCGTCGGATACGGCACCAAGGGCAGGACCGCGGTCGCCGCGATGATCGGTGACGAGATCGCACCCGCCGACATCGTCGTCGTCGACGAGGATCCGGCGGCCCTCGAGCGCGCCAAGAGCGCGGGCCTGGTGACCGTCCGCGGCAGTGCGACCGACTCCGAGGTGCTGCGCCTTGCCAGCGCCCAGCACGCGAAGGCGATCATCGTCGCCACCAACCGCGACGACGCCGCCGTCCTGGTCACCCTCACGGCGCGTGAGCTGGCACCGAACGCCAAGATCATCGCCGCGGTCCGGGAAGCCGAGAACCAGCACCTGCTCGAGCAGTCCGGCGCCGACTCGACCGTTGTGACCTCGGAGACAGCGGGCCGGCTGCTGGGCATAGCGGTGCAGACGCCGAGCGTTGTCGAGATGATGGAAGACCTTTTGACGCCGGACGCCGGCTTCGCCATCGCCGAACGCGAGGTGGAGACCAAGGAGGTCGGCGGCTCGGCGCGGCACAACCCCGACATCGTGCTCGGTGTGGTGCGTGGCGGGAACCTGCTGCGCGTCGACGATCCAGAGGTCGATTCACTCGAGCTCGGCGACCGGCTGCTGTACATCCGCAGCGCGGAACCCGACCGATGAGCAAAGAGCTGTCGTCGTTTCAGCTGCGCAATGTCCCGCTGCTGTCACGTATCGGCGCCGACCGCGCCGACACCCTGCGCACCGACATCGACGCCGCAGTGGCCGGATGGGCGGATGCCCTGCTGCTGCGGGTCGATTCGCGCAATCAGGTGCTGATCGCCGACGGCCGGGTCGTGCTCGGCAAGGCGACCGCGCTCGGGGACAAGCCCACCGACCACGCGGTGTTTCTGGGCCGGGTCAAGGACGGCAAGCACGTCTGGGCGGTGCGCAGCGCGCTCGTCGCGCCGGAGGATTCCGACGGCGAGACCGAAGTCCTCGACCTGCGCAGGGCGGGACATATCTTCGACGATGCCAGTGCTCAGCTGGTGGCCACCGCGACCGCGCTTCTGAACTGGCACGACAGCGCTCGCTTCAGTGCCATCGACGGGGCGCCGACGAAGCCGATCAAGGCTGGCTGGTCGCGGGTCAACGCGGTGAACCGCCACGAGGAGTTTCCGCGGATCGACCCCGCGGTGATCTGTCTCGTCCACGACGGCTATGACCGCGCGGTGCTCGCGCGGCAGACCGTGTGGCCCGAGCGGTTGTTCTCGCTTCTCGCCGGGTTCGTCGAGGCCGGGGAGTCGTTCGAGGCGTGCGTGATGCGCGAGATCGCCGAAGAGGTCGGGCTGACCGTGCGCGATGTGACCTACCTGGGCAGCCAGCCGTGGCCGTTCCCGCGGTCGCTGATGGTCGGCTTCCACGCCATCGGCGACCCGGATCAGGAGTTCGCCTTCCACGACGGCGAGATCGCCGAGGCGGCCTGGTTCACCCGCGCCGAGATCCGCGAGGCGCTCGAGCACGGCGACTGGGGCAGCGACTCGGACTCGCGCCTGCTTCTGCCCGGTTCGATCTCGATCGCCAGGGAGATCATCGAGTCCTGGGCGGCGCTGGGCTGAACTAGCGCAGCTTCGCCTTGACGTCGCGCGCGCTCGGGTTGGTCATCGTGGACCCGTCGGCGAACTTCACCGTCGGCACCGTCTGGTTTCCGCGGTTGACCGACATCACGAATTCCGCAGCGGCGGGGTCGCTTTCGATGTCGACCTCGGTGTAGGCAATACCCTCGGCCCGCAGCGCTGTCTTGAGCCTCGAGCAGTATCCGCACCACGTCGTGGTGTACATGGTGAGCGGGGCGTCACTGGCTGTCATAAGGCCTTCAACGTATCCGGGCCCGCTGAAATTGCCCAAATCGTGGGATGCGACGCGCCTCACGCGCACCGACGATGTCGGAACGCCCTGACATGATGAACGCCATGTCCGTCGATGCTGCGCGCTCGCATCTCGATGAGCTCGACGACGAGCAGCGCGAGGCGGTGCTCGCCGCACGTGGTCCGGTGTGCGTGCTCGCAGGTGCGGGCACCGGCAAGACAAGGACCATCACCCGTCGTATCGCTCACCTGGTGACGTCTGGGCACGTCGCCGCGGGCCAGGTGTTGGCGGTGACGTTCACCTCGCGCGCGGCCGGTGAGATGCGCAGCAGGCTGCGCGCGCTGGACGACGGCTCAGGCACCGGCTCGGTTCAGGCGATGACGTTCCATGCCGCCGCACGTCGTCAGCTGCAGTACTTCTGGCCGCGGGTGGTCGGCGACACCGGCTGGCAACTGCTCGACAGCAAGTTCTCCGTCGTCGCCCAGGCCGCCAGCCGGGCCGGGCTGCACGCAGGCACCGACGACGTGCGCGACCTCGCGGGCGAGATCGAATGGGCGAAGGCGTCGCTGATCAGCCCGGAGGACTATCCGGGTGCGGTGGCCAAGGTCGGCCGCGACATTCCGCTCGATGCGGCGAAGGTCGCCGGTGTCTATGCCGGGTACGAAACACTCAAGGCCCGCGCCGACGGTATGGCGCTGCTGGACTTCGACGACCTGCTGCTGCACACCGCGGGCGCGATCGAGAACGACGCCGCGGTGGCCGAGGAGTTCCGTGCCCGCTACCGCTGCTTCGTCGTCGACGAGTATCAGGACGTCACCCCGCTGCAGCAGCGGGTGCTCAACGCCTGGCTCGGCGAGCGCGACGACCTGACCGTGGTCGGTGACGCCAACCAGACCATCTATTCGTTCACCGGGGCCACGCCGCAGTATCTGCTGAACTTCTCGCGGCGCTTCCCCGACGCCGCGGTGGTGCGGCTGGAACGCGACTACCGGTCGACGCCACAGGTGGTGTCGCTGGCCAACCAGGTGATCGCCGCCGCCCGCGGCCGGGTGGCGGGCAGCAAGCTGCATCTCGTCGGCCAGCGCGATGCGGGGCCGAAGCCGACCTTCGCCGAGCATTCCGACGAGGTCGCCGAGGCGGCCTCGGTCGCGAAGAAGATCGCGCGCCTCATCGAGAACGGAACGCCCGCGTCGGAGATCGCGGTGCTGTACCGGATCAACGCCCAGTCCGAGGTGTACGAGGAGGCGTTGACCGAGGCGGGCATCGCGTTCCAGGTGCGCGGCGGGGAAGGGTTCTTCAGCCGCCAGGAGATCAGGCAGGCGCTGCTGGCGATGCAGCGCGCGGCCGAGCGCGGCGCCGATGCGTCCGGCGACGAACTGCCGCCGCTGGTGCGCCAACTTCTCGAACCTCTCGGCATGACGGACGAGCCGCCGATCGGGTACCCGCGCAAGGGAGCGGTGGGAGGCGCTGACCGCGCTGGCCGAACTCGTCGATGACGAAGTGGCGCAACGTCCTTCGCTCGACCTGCGGGCGGTGCTCGTGGAGCTTCGGCAGCGAGCCGACGCCCGCCACGCGCCCGTCGTGCAGGGCGTCACGCTGGCCTCGCTTCACGCGGCCAAGGGCCTCGAGTGGGATGCGGTCTTCCTCGTCGGCCTTGCCGACAACACCCTGCCGATCTCGCACGCGCTGGCTCACGGCCCCGACAGCGAGGCGGTCGAAGAGGAGCGCAGGCTGCTCTACGTCGGCGTCACACGGGCGCGAGTTCATCTGGCGCTGAGTTGGGCGCTGGCGCGCAATCCCGGCGGCAGACAGGGCCGCAGGCCGTCGCGCTTTCTCAACGGCATCGCCCCCAACTCGCATGCCGACACCCCGAGCAAGCCGCGAAAGCCGCGCGGTCCGACGCCGCGATGCCGCATCTGCAACGGTGCGCTGACCACACCGGCGGCGGTCATGCTGCGTCGCTGCGAAGGCTGCCCGTCCGATATCGACGAACAACTCCTCGCCGACCTGAAGGACTGGCGGCTGCGCACCTCCAAGGACATGAACGTGCCCGCATATGTGGTGTTCACCGACAACACGCTGATCGCCATCGCCGAGACAATGCCCGCCGACGAATCCGCGCTCGTTTCGATCCCCGGCATCGGCGCCCGCAAGCTCGAGCAGTTCGGGCCAGACGTGCTGGCTCTGGTGAAGGGCCGCCAATCCTCGTAAAAATCGAGCCAAAAGCGCAGGTCAGAAAATCGCTTGTGCGATTCTCCTGTTAGGCTTAGCCTCAAGATCAACCACACGGACGAGAGGAGGGTTGCTGCAATCATGACAATTTCGAATTCGATCACCGGCGTACGCGTTGCCGCCATGTCGCAGCCCCTCCATGTCTCCGGAGCCTTCGCTGCCGCGGCGCATCCCGCCGCCGCCGCTGCCGCTATTACGCCGCGCAAGCCGCGTACCGGCACCGCGATTGGCGCGTCCGTGAGGGGCATCATCTAGCAAGAGCCCCCAAATAAGCCGAAATGGCCACGGACCCGCAATCACCGGATCCGTGGCCATAGTTTTTGGGACACCCCCGAACACCTGGTCACAGATCCAAGAAAAACGAAACAAAGAGATCAACGACCAGGGAAGCAGGTGAACGGACATGTCTGGCCTGACATGCCGCAAGAGGACGCTAACGGCCGTGCCGTGCCATGTCGGCAATCCCGACTTGTGGTTCGCGGAGAGCCCCGTCGATCTGGAGCGCGCGAAGGCCTTGTGCATCGACTGCCCGATTCGACGGGAGTGCCTTGCAGCGGCGCTCGACCGTGGCGAGCCGTGGGGCGTTTGGGGTGGGGAGATCCTCGAACGCGGCACGATCGTCGCGCGCAAGCGTCCGCGTGGGCGTCCACGCAAGAACGTCGCGGAGCCGGCAGCCGCTTAACGGCTGCCGGTTTTCCGGCGTTCAGGCTGCTTCGTCGGCGAAGCCCGGAATCAGTTCGGTGGCAAGCCTTTTCGCCGGGATGTGCGCGTCGAGCTGGCACGAGATCGCGACGTTCGACGCGATCACCCGCATCGGGATGGCCAGCTTCGCCGGAATGTCCATCTGCCGCGCGGCCTTGATCTGGCCTGCGGCGCGGTCGGGTTTCATGTTCTGGGCGGTGATCCGCTGCAGCCACTTGCGTGTGTAGTGGAAGACCTCGGCCTCGAGCGGCTCCACGTACTGCTTCATCATCTCGTCCATCTCGCGATCGGAGACCCGCTCGCCCTTCTGGATGAACCCGATCTGCTGCATCATCAACTGCAGGTTCTCGTAATCGTCGTTGAGCGCGTAGCGCGTCGCCATTCCGAGTTCGACGGGGATGCCGCCCGGCATCGGCGCAACGGCGCCGAAGTCGATGACGCCCATCTTGTCGTCGGGCAGCAGCATGAAGTTCCCGGGATGCGCATCGCCGTGCATCATCTCCACCCGGCGCGGTGCGTCGTAGGTGAGCTCGAACAGCCTGGTGCCCATCAGGTCTCGCTGTTCCTGGGTGCCGTCGCGGATGATCACCGACATCGGGATGCCCTCGATCCACTCCTGGATCACCACCTTGGGCGCGCTGGCAACGATGTGCGGCACGACGAAACGCGGATGTCCCTCATAGGCTTTGGCGAACGCGCGCTGGTTGTCGGCCTCGAGCCGATAGTCGAGCTCCATCTCCGTGCGTTCGATCAGCTCGTCGACCACACCCTGCACATCGGCGCCGGGGGAGAGCTGCTTGAGCACCCTGACCATCCGCTGCATGGTCTTCAAGTCGGCGCGCAATGCCTCGTCGGCGCCCGGGTACTGGATCTTCACCGCGACCTCGCGGCCGTCGGACCACACGGCCTTGTGAACCTGGCCGATGCTGGCCGACGCCACCGGCTTGTCCTCGAACGAGGTGAACCGCTCGCGCCACTTCGTACCCAGTTGCGCGTCGAGCACGCGGTGCACCTTGGCTGCGGGCAGCGGCGGGGCTTCGCGCTGCAGCTTGGTCAGCGCCTCGCGGTACGGCTTGCCGTACTGCTCGGGGATGGCGGCCTCCATCACCGAAAGCGCCTGGCCGACCTTCATCGCGCCGCCCTTGAGCTCGCCGAGCACGGTGAAGAGCTGCTGGGCCGCCTTGTCCATCAGCTCCGCGTTGACGTCGTCTCTGGACTTTCCGGTCAGCCGCTTGCCGAATCCGAGCGCCGCGCGTCCAGCCATACCGGCTCCGAGGCCGGCGAGCTTGGCGTTGCGCGCTGCTCCGCCGCGTTTGATGTCGCTCACCCGTCCATCATCCATGACGTGTGCTGAGCACAGGGTGCACCGAGGGTGACGGGTCCACCTGCGGGCCGTGGTGGAACCGGTGTCGACGTCGAACTCCAGCGTGGTGTCCAGAGTCGACGGCGGGTGCGGGGCCCGATCGACGCCGACGCCTGCGCGCACGGCCGCGATCACGCGGTCGACCTGATTCAGCGCGACGGCCGCGGTGCCGAGCACGGTCGCCCGGTCGGCGTTGCCGACCGCGTCGCGCAGCTGCGCGGCCACAGCGGGCCAATTCTCGTCCCGGTCGCTGCGATGCAGGTCCGCGCATCGCAGACAGCTGGTCATCCCCGGCACCACCAGCGGACCGACCAAACCGGCGCCGTCGCGAACCCGAACCGGCAGGTGCGGCGTGCCTGCCGCGTGCAGGTCCCGCAGCAGCCGCGGGTCGGCAACCAGTGAATCCGACAGCACGACCAGATCGGTTCTTCTCCTGGCGCACGCCCGCGTGTGGCTGGCTGCTGTGTTTGATCCGCGCGCCCGAGCAGCGCAGCGCACTGGCCAGCAGGTCCGACAGCGGCCCCCGGCCATGAATGCGGATCGACGCCGACCGGGTGCGCGGCCGAGGCATCGCGGTCACCACGTGCGCGTCGGCCAACTCGGTCACCAGATCGGCGATCGTGGTCTCGTCGACGCCGGGGGCGACGTCGTGCAGCTGTGCCACCGTCGACGCCGGTATGCAGGGCCCGCAGCAGGGCGGCAAGCGTCGCGACGGTCATCCCTGATGGCGGGCGAACCAGCACCGCGCGCCGCGGATCCCAGCCGACCTGGACGACACCGTCGGGACGGGACAGCACCGGCATCGCCGGGTTGAGCGCATAGCGCGTCATGGACCGACTGTGCCACGCGCCACGGTGCGGCCAGGAGTTATCCACAGGCCGCCCGGGCCTACTCCTTGGTGTCGTCCTCGCCCTTGTCGAGATCGCGCACGTCTTTGATTGCATCCTCGATGGCGGAGTCGAAGCCGCTGGTGTCGCCGCCGATGATGCGGTCGATGAAGCCCGCGGGCTCATCGAGGTCCTCGGAGGACGGCAGCAGGTCGGGGTGCTGCCAGACGGCATCACGCGAGTCGATGCCCGCGGCCTGCGTCAGCTTCTCCCACAGCGCAGCGGCTTCGCGAAGCTTGCGGGGCCGCAGCTCGAGGCCGACAAGCGTCGCGAAGGTCTGCTCGGCCGGGCCGCCCGTCGCGCGGCGTCGGCGCAGCGTCTCGCTCAGCGCGGACGCGCCGGGGATCCTTTCGCCGAGCGCATCGTTGACCACGGTCTGCACCCAACCCTCGATGAGGGCGAGCAGCGTCTCCAGTCGTTCCAGGGCGGCGGTCTGCTCGGGTGTGGCCTTCGGTTCGAAGATGCCCTGGTTGAGCAGTTGCTCCATCTGCGACGGGTCGGTCAGCGACGCCGGGTTGAACCCCGCCGCGAACTCCTCGATTCCGCTCATGTCGACCTTCATGCCCTTGGCGAAGGCTTCGACGGCGTTGAGCAGCTGGCTCGCCAGCCACGGCACGTGGCTGAACAGCCGGTGGTGTGCGGCCTCGCGCGCGGCGAGGAACGTCATGATCTCGCTGCGCGGCTGCTCGAGGCCTTCCGACAGCGACTCGATGGCTTCTGGCATCAGCGCGGCCACGCCCTTGGGCCCCAACGGCAGGCCGATGTCGGTCGACGTCAGCACTTCCTTGGACAACTTGCCCAGCGCCTGGCCGAGCTGCGACCCGAACGCCATGCCGCCCATCTGCGTCATCATCGACAGCAGCGGGCCCGCCATGGCCTGGGCCTCCTCCGGCAGCGCCGACGCCCACACCGTCGAAATCTGTTCGGCCACCGGGTCGCACAGCCGCTTCCAGGTTTCCAGTGTGTTGTCGATCCAGTCGGTCGGTGTCCACGCGACGGCCTTGGTGGTGCCCGCGGGCAGGGCGGTCACCCCGTCCAGCCAGGTTTCGGCCAGCCGAACGGCGTCGCCGATCGCCGCGGTGGTCTTCTCGGGCACCGGGGAGACGAACCCGATCGAGCTCGAGGCCAGCTGGCGGGCGAGGTCGTAGTTGACCGGGCCGGACTGCTTACCGCCGGCCATCGCGCCGCCCGCGCCGCTGAACATCTCACCCAGTCGGCTGAAGACCTGACCGAGTTGGGACATGTCGAAATCGCCCCCTGCTCCAAAGGCCCCGCCGAACGGATCCTGATTGGAACCGGACCCCGAGTCGGGATCCTTCTTGCGCTTGTCGCGCTCAGGGTCGTCTTCGGGCGAAAAGCCGAAGGGCAGGTCAGACATGCCCACAACGGTACTCACCGCGGGCGGGTCGCGTGGCGCCCGCCGTCACGCTCTGAGTGAACCCACTCGGATAGGCCGTCTACTGTTGCTGGCGTGAATAGGCGGATATCTACGTTGCTGGTCGCCTTGGCGCCGATCGTCGCGTTCGGCGTGCTGCTGGCGGTGGTGACGGTGCCGTACGTCTCGCTGGGCCCTGGTCCGACGTTCAACACCATCGGAGTGTTCGATGGCAAGAAGGTCGTCGACATCAAGGGCACCGACGTCCACGAGACCAAGGGCCATCTGGATATGACCACGGTGTCCCAGCGCGACGGCCTCACGTCTCGGTCAAGCGTTGACACTGTGGATGTCCGGCCGCGAACAGCTGGTTCCGCGCGACCTCGTGTATCCGCCGGAGAAATCCAAGGACGAGATCGACAAGGCGAACACCCAGGACTTCAAGCGGTCCGAGGACAGCGCCGAATACGCAGCACTGGGCTACCTGAAGTACGCGTCCGCGGTGACGGTGGAGACGGTCAACAAGGACGGGGCGTCGACGGGCAAGCTCAAGGAGGGCGACGCCATCGACGCCGTGAACGGAACGCCGGTCAGCAACCTGGAGCAGTTTCAGTCGCTGATGGAGAAGACCAAGCCGGGCGACGAGGTGATTCTCGACTTCCGCCGCAAGAACGCGCCGCCCGGCATCGCGACGGTCAAGCTGGGCTCGGCTCCCGACAAGAAGCAGGGCGTGCTCGGCATCGCGGTCGTCGACGCCCCGTGGGCGCCGTTCACCATCGACTTCAACCTGGCCAACGTCGGCGGCCCGTCGGCGGGCCTGGTGTTCAGCCTGGCCGTCATCGACAAGCTGACCACGGGCGATCTGAGCGGAGACAAGTTCGTCGCGGGCACGGGCACCATCGACGCCGAAGGCAAGGTCGGCCCGATCGGCGGCATCACCCACAAGATCGTGGCCGCGCATGACGCGGGAGCGTCGGTGTTCCTGGTGCCCGCCGACGAACTGCGATGAGGCCAAGTCGGCGGGCGAAAACGGCATCGACCTGGTCAAGGTGGAGAACCTCGGCGGTGCGGTGGATGCGCTGAAGTCGCTTTCAGCCGGTGGCGAAGCCCCCCGCTGCTGACCGGGACTGAGTAAACCGATGCGTAGAGTTGTGGCACGTCATTCCAGACGTGCATGGGCGAAGACCGGGAGTTGACGAGTGGGTATGCGGCCCGCGGCCAAGATGCCGAAGCTGACGCGACGTAGCCGAATTCTGATCACGGTCGCCCTCGCGGTCGTATTGCTGTTGCTTGTGGGGCCGCGCCTCGTCGACACCTACGTCGACTGGCTCTGGTACGGCGAGCTCGGCTACCGGTCGGTGTTCACCACACAGTTGCTGACCAAGCTTGTCGTGTTCCTCGTGGTGTGGGCACTGGTCGGTGCCGTCGTATTCGTGGCGCTGGCGTTGGCGTACCGGTCGCGGCCGGTGTTCGTCCCGACAGCCGGGCCCAACGATCCCGTCGCCCGCTACCGCACCGCGGTGATGTCGCGACTGAAGCTGGTGGGCATCGGCATACCCGCAGTCATCGGCTTCTTCGCGGGCATCGTCGCCCAGACGTATTGGGAGCGGATTCAGCTGTTCCTGCACGGCGGCGAATTCGGTGTCAAGGATCCGCAGTTCGGTCTGGATCTGGGCTTCTATGCGTTCGATCTGCCGTTCTACCGCCTGGTGATCAGTTATCTGTTCGTCGCCACGTTCCTGGCGCTGATCGCGAATCTGTTGGGCCACTACCTGTTCGGCGGTATCCGGCTGTCGGGCAGAACCGGCGCGCTGAGCCGTGCCGCGCGTATCCAGTTGATCAGCCTGATTGGCACCCTTGTGCTTCTCAAGGCGATCGCATACTGGTTCGACCGCTACGCGCTGCTGTCGAATACCCGCAGCGGTAAGCCGTTCACCGGTGCCGGCTACACCGACATCAATGCGGTGCTGCCGGCCAAGCTGATCCTGATGGCCATCGCGGTGATCTGCGCGGTGGCGGTGTTCTCTGCGATTGTGCTGCGCGACTTGCGAATTCCCGCGATCGGTGTGGTGCTTCTGCTGCTGTCGTCGATGGTCGTCGGTGCAGGGTGGCCGCTGGTCGTCGAGCAGATCACCGTCAAACCCAATGCGGCGCAGAAGGAAAGCGACTACATCAGCCGAAGTATCACGGCGACGCGCGACGCCTACGGGCTGACCGACAAAACGGTGACCTACCGTGACTATCCGGGCAATGCACCCGCCACGGCTCAGCAGGTGGCCGCCGACCGTGCGACGACGTCGAACATCCGGCTGCTCGACCCGACGATCGTCAGCCCCGCGTTCACGCAGTTCCAGCAGAGCAAGAACTTCTACTACTTCCCCGACCAGTTGGCCATCGACCGGTACAACGGTCCCGACGGTGACCTTCGTGACTACGTCGTCGCCGCCCGTGAGCTCAACCCCGACCGCCTGATCGACAACCAGCGCGACTGGATCAACCGCCACTTCGTCTACACCCACGGCAACGGCTTCATCGCCTCGCCCGCCAACACCGTCCGTGGCGTCGCCAACGACCCCAACCAGAACGGCGGGTATCCGGAGTTCCTTTCCAGCGTCGTCGGCGCCAACGGCAGCGTCACCTCGCCGGGACCCGCGCCGCTGGACCAGCCGCGGGTGTACTTCGGCCCCGTCATCGCGGGCACGTCGGCCGACTACGCCATCGTCGGCAAGAGCGGCGCCGACCGCGAGTACGACTACGAGACCAACACCGAGACCAAGAACTACACCTACGGCGGCAAGGGTGGCGTTCCGATCGGTAACTGGTTGAACCGTGCCGTGTTCGCGGCGAAGTTCTCCGAGCGAAAGCTGGTGTTCCCCAGCCCGATCGGGCCGGAGAGCAAGATTCTGTTCAATCGCGACCCGTCCGAGCGGGTGAAGGCGGTGGCACCGTGGTTGACGGCCGACACCAGCGTGTACCCCGCCATCGTCAACAAGCGGATGGTGTGGATCGTCGACGGCTACACCACGCTGGACAACTACCCGTATTCGGAGCTGACGTCGCTGTCGAGTGTCACCGCCGACTCCAACGAGGTGGCGTTCAACCGGCTGGCCCCCGACAAGCAGGTGTCCTACATCCGCAACTCGGTGAAGGCCACCGTGGACGCCTACGACGGCACGGTGACTCTGTATGCACAGGACGAGTCGGATCCGGTGCTGCAGGCGTGGATGAAGATCTTCCCCGGCACGGTGAAGCCGAAGGCCGACATCACCCCGGAGCTGCAGTCGCACCTGCGCTATCCCGAGGACCTGTTCAAGGTGCAGCGCGCGCTGCTGGCGAAGTACCACGTCAACGACCCGGTGACGTTCTTCTCGACGTCGGACTTCTGGAACGTGCCGCAGGATCCGAACCCGACGGCCAGCAGTTTCCAGCCGCCGTACTACATCGTCGCGAAAGACCTTGCGAAGAACGACAAGTCGGCGTCGTTCCAGTTGACCAGCGCGATGAACAGATTCCAGCGCGACTTCCTTGCCGCCTACATCAGCGCCAGTTCGGATCCGGACACCTACGGAAAGATCACGGTGCTGACGATCCCGGGTCAGGTCAACGGGCCGAAGCTGGCCAACAACGCGATCACCACCGATACCGCGGTCAGCCAGGACCTCGGCGTCATCGGTCGCGACAACCAGAACCGGATCCGCTGGGGCAACCTGTTGACGCTGCCGGTGGCCGAGGGCGGGCTGCTCTACGTCGAGCCCGTCTACGCCTCACCCGGCGCCAGCGACGCCGCGTCGTCCTATCCGCGCCTGATCCGCGTCGCGATGATGTACGAGGACAGGGTCGGCTACGGGCCGACGGTGCGTGACGCGCTCACCGAGCTGTTCGGGGAGGGCGCCGACGCGACCGCGACCGGGCCTGCGCCTACCGCTGGCCACCGGGTGGGCGGCCTGCCGCGGCACCCCAATCGGACGGACAACCGCAGTCGCCTGCCCCGAACCAGGAAGGCAGGGCGCCCGAGGTGCCGTCACCGGCTGCGGCCGTACCTCCGGGCGGGCCGACCCAGCTGTCGTCGGCCAAGGCTGCGGCCCTGCAGAACGTGCAATCGGCTCTGGGTGAGCTGCGCAAGGCACAGCAAAGTGGCAATTTCGAGGAGTTCGGCACCGCGCTGCAGCGCTTGGATGACGCGATGGAGAAGTACGACACCGCCAAGTAACGCGCCAGACGTTTGCTACGTAGCGCAAAATCAGGGCAAAATCGCGGTTTGAGCGATCGAAACCCTGGGGCGGCGATGAAGCAAAGAGCGCGCGCGGCGTGGCGTCGAGTCGTCCACTTGGGGCGGATCGGCCGAATCGCCGCGGCCGTTTACGCCGCCACGGTGGTGATGATGGCCGCGTGGGCGCTGCTGTCGTGGGAGGACACCTACCGGACGAAGCCCGTCGACGAGGTCGCCTATCTGGTCTGCCTTGTCCTCGCCTTGGGCTGCACGCTCAGGGCTGCCCGCCACGCACGAGGCCGCCGCCGACGGTACGGATGGCTGGCGCTCGGCCTCGCCCTGTCGGCGTGGGCCGTCGCCGAGGTCATCCGGATCGTTCGACGAACTCCTTGCCGACGAGGTGCCGTGGAATCCGTTGTTCGGCCCAGCGGTGCTCATGGTGGTTCCGATCGCGCTCTACGCGTGCCTGTTGCTGCTGGGTGATCTCGAGAAGGCGCCGCGAAAACGGATGGTGCTCGACGGCGTCATCGTGGCAACGTCCCTGTTCGTCGTCTCCTGGGTATGCGTGCTGCGCAACCTGTCCGGCGAGGGCACGACGCTGACCGTCCTGCACATTGCCCTCGACATCGTGTTGATGTCGACGGCGATCCTGGTGTGGTCGCGGCCCGTGGGCCGGGTGAGCGTCACCGTCCTTGCGGCGGGTGTGACCACGATCGAGATGGCCGACATCGCCAGCGTGTACATGGCCGGAGTCGGGGGCTATCACAGCGGGGGTCTCGTCGACCTGATTCGGGTGGCGGGTTTCGGCATGCTGGCGTTCGCAGCGCTGTTCAGCGTCGACGAGCGGACCGTGGAGAAGTCGGTGACCGACCTGCAGCCGGGTGTACGGGTGTGGTTGCCGTATCTGCCGCTGCTGGCGGCCGGCGCGGTCGTGATCGTCTTCGAACTCCACCACACCGGGCATCGGGCGCTGCTGGTGGCGGAAGGAATTCTCGTCGTCGCGGTGGTGGCACGGCAGTTCTTC
>CAWHIZ010000034.1:0-26663 GCA_963829405.1 uncultured Actinomycetota bacterium | reverse complement strand
CTCAAGGCATGCGTCAACGGCGCCCGCACCCCGGATCAGCACCCGAATCTGCCGGTGACCCCCGAGCAGATCGCCGAGGCTGCCGTCGCCGCCCATCAGGCGGGCGCCCAGGCGGTGCACATGCACCCCAAGACCGCCGACGGCGTCGACTCGCTGCAGCCAGAGGTTGTGGGGGCGGCCGTCGAGGCGGTGCGGCACGCTGTCCCCGGCCTGCCGTTGGGGGTGACGACGGGCTTCTGGGCGCTGTCGGATCCCGACGAACGACTGCGCGCGGTGCAGGGCTGGACGGTGCTACCCGATTTCGCGTCGGTGAACTGGCACGAACCCGGGTCCGAGCCGCTGGCGCACCTGTTGCTGACGATGGGACTCGGCGTGGAGGTCGGCATCTTTCACGCCGAAGCCGCGGCGTCGTGGGCGAAATCGGATATGGCCGCGCACTGTATGCGGGTGATGGTCGAACTCGGCCCAGACGGTGACGTCGCCACCGCCGACGACGTGCTCAGCGAGGTCTTGGCCGCCGGATCGCCCGCCCCGGTGCTCCTGCACGGCATGAACGAAAGCTGTTGGCCTCTGCTGGAACACGCGGGCGCGCGGGGCGTGCAAACCCGGATCGGGTTGGAGGACACCCTGCTGATGCCCGACGGCTCACCCGCCCCCGACAACGCCGCGCTGGTGTCGGCGGCCGTGCAGGCTGCTCAGTCGGTAGGGGCGCCCAACTCGAAGTCGGCGAAGTCGAATCCGGGCACGACGACGCAGCTGACGAGTGAGGGCTCGTCGTCTCGCGGGCGGGCGCGCTGCCAGTGCCCCTCCGGGACGACCAGCTGCGGATGCTCACCCGCTGCGATATCGGCCCCGAGCAGATGTGTTGCGGCACTGTCCTGTTCGGCGCCGACCTCCAGCAGCAGCGGGCTGCCGCGGTGGTAGAGCCACAGCTCCGCGCTGCGCACGGTGTGCCAGGCCGACTGCTGGCCCGGCATGAGCAGGAAGAGGATCGCGGTCCCCGCGCTGCGCGAGCCCGCATAGTCGGGCGGCAGCGCGGACTGCGGCGTCATCAGCCCACTGCGCCAGGTTTCGCGGAACCAGCCGCCCTCGGGGTGAGGGGACAAATCGAGCCGCTGCGCCCAATCGGGTAGTTCGCTCATCGCATTACCGCCCTCAATGTCGTGTCAAACATCCACACTAGAGACGATGTCGAAGCTCGCGCCGCCGATTGTGCTGATCCACGGACTGTGGTTATCGGCCGATAGCTGGCGGGGCTGGGTCGACAGGTACCGGGAGGCGGGCCACGTCGTGCACGCGCCGGACTGGCCCGCGGATCCCGGCATCGGATTGACCCAAGCCACCGACCACTTCGACGCTTTCGTCCGTTCCCTACCCGAGGCGCCGATCATGATCGGCCATGCGACGGGCGGCCTCATCACCCAGTTGCTGCTCGACCGCGGGCTGGGCCGGGCAGGAGTCGCCATCGAACCGTCGAAGCCGCGCGGGGTGCTGCGCGCTCCGCTGTCGATGGTGCGGTCGGCGTGGCCGTGGCTGCGCGATCCGCGCAACCGACGCAAAGCCGTGCCGATCAGCCAGGCGCACTTCCACTACGTATTCGCCAACACGATTTCGCGCGCCGACTCCGATCGGCTGCACGCCGAACTCGCGATCCCGGCCCCCGGCGGCGTGATCTTCGACGTGTCCACCGCCGATCTCAAACTGAGGTCGAAGGCGGCAAGTGCGATCGACTACGCGAACTCCGACCGCGCGCCGCTGCTGTTGATCGCGGGCGACCGCGACCACGTCACGCCTGCGTCGGTGGTCTACGAGAACTTCAACCGGTACCGGCGCTCGTCGGCGGCGACGGATTTCAAGGTGTTTCGCAACCGGCCGCATCTCATCACCGTCGTCGACGGTTGGCAGGACGTGGCCGATCACGCGCTGACCTGGACCACGCATCACACCCGATAGTCTCATCGCATGGTTCGACTGAGCCCGGGCTGGCTTGTCGCGTTCTGTGCCGCGATCCTCGCGGTCACAGTGTGGCTGCCGTGGCTGACCACCCGTGCGGCCGGTGGCGGTCGCGCCAACGCCGTCGGTGGGGTGCAGGGGACCCTGACGCTGCCGCCGCACTTCAGTGCGGGCCAGATGATCGCACTACTGGCGTCGGCGCTGCTCGTCGCGGGCGCGATGGCCGCGCGCGGACTGTCGGCCCGTGCGGCATCTTCTGCGGCGCTGGCGATCTCGGTGTTGATCGCGGTGCTGACGTTGTGGTACTACCGCCTGTATGTGCACGGACCGGTGTCCGCGGGCTACGGCCTCTACATCGGCGCGGCCGTGACCGTCCTCGCGATCGTGTTGTCGGTGTGGACGATGGTGGTGGCGTGGGCGTCGTTCGGGAGGCGGACATGAGCGGCTTCGTCGAACCGGTGACGTTGACCGGACAGCGCTGGGTATCGCTGGAACCCCTTACCCGTGAGCATGTTCCGGAGATCGCGGCCGCGTCCGCCGACGGCGATGTCGGCAAATTGTGGTTCACGGGTGCGCCGTCGCCGGAGACCGCCTCGCAGTGGGTCGACATGCGGCTCGGGTTGCAGAAGCCGGATACCGGTCTGACGTTCGTCGTGCGCGGCCTCGACGGCACGCTGATCGGTTCGTCGAGCTACCTCAATGTGGATGCACCGAACCGGCGACTCGAGATCGGCAACACCTGGTACCGCGCATCGGCGCGCCGCAGCGGCGTCAACTCGGAGACCAAGCTGTTGATGCTCGGCCACGCGTTCGACGTGTTGAACTGTGTGGCAGTCGAATTCCGCACGCATTTCTTCAACTTCGCCAGCCGGACGGCGATCGAACGTCTCGGGGCGAAGCTCGACGGGATACTGCGCAGCCACCAACTCGTGCCCGACGGGACGCGGCGCGACACCGTGGTGTACTCGATCCTGGACCACGAATGGCCCACCGTCCGAACGCATCTGCAGTTCCGGTTGGACCGCCACAGCTAGCGCCGCGCCCCGTCGGAACGGGATCAGTCGGCGTCGATGGTGGTCGGGATGCTCTGCTGCCCGCCGCCGTGCGCGATGTCGATCTTGCGGGGCTTCGCCCGTTCGGCCATCGGGATGGTCACCGTCAGCACTCCGTTCTCATACGTTGCGGAGATCGCGGTGGTGTCCACACCCTCGCCGAGCGATAGCTGTCGCCGGTAGCTGCCGAAGAAGCGTTCGTTGGTCAGCCACTGAACCGAATCGTCGCTACGTGCGGTGCGGTGCGCGGAGATCGTCAGGTTGCCGTTGTCGACATCTAGGTCGACAGAACCTGGATCGATGCCCGGCAGATCGGCAGTCAGCACATAGTGGTCATCGATTTTGCACAGATCCATCGGCATGAACCGTGGTGTGCGATTCGATCCGGTCTGGCTGGTCAACAGACCCCGGGTCAGAGCATCAAGGTCACTGAACGGATCAAAACGAAGCACAGCAATTCACCTCCTATGTCGTCTCAGAGCCCGCCACCCTGGCGGGCGACCAAATCACTGTGCAATCGCGATATTAGCACTCGCACCCCGAGAGTGCCAGACCGAAACTGCTGACAGATCGCTTTTTGAGCCGAATTTTCGATCTCCCCGCAGACTCGAAGCGGTGTCGCTGTGTTGCCGCGATGGCGCTAGACCGCCGAGATCTCCGCTCCGCGCAGCGGCCGGTGCACTGGTCGCAGGTCATCACTGCGGTGAAGGGCCGACCGCAAGCCGTATGCGTCAACTCCACCGCGGGACCTTCGGGTGCGGGGTACCACCGCTGAGCCCACTGCAGCGCCGTTATCAGCACCGGGAAGCAAGCCGCGGCCCTTCTCGGTCAGTCGATACCGGTTGTCGGCGGCGACCAGCACGCCGTTCGCCGTGAAGATCGACAGTCGGTCGGCGATGGATCCCGGCGGTGCGGCGAGCTGCGTCTGGAAGTCGGTGAACCGGCTCACCCCGACGAATGCCGCGACGAGAATCGCGAACGCCCACCGGTTGCCGAGCACCGTCATCGTCTGCGGGAAGAGCCCAGCCTGGCTCGTCGCCGATCGTCGCCGAGTCGCGGCGGCCGGCACCGACCGCGCCCACGAGCCGCTCGGGCCCCACTGCGCGACAACGTCTTTATCGCTGACGGGCTCATTACACGAGCGGCAGGTGACATGCGGAACGAATTCCTCGTCGCACACGGTGTGGTGCATTCGCGGCAAGTCGCCGGTGTGCTCGGGCACCCAGAGACGTTCCCAGCTCCAGATCGAAACGAGCATCGGCCACAGCGAGCGACTTCGCGCAGTGGTCAGATACTCGGAGCGCGGCGGATTCGTCTGGTAGAGCCGAGGTTCGAGCAGTCCGTCGTCAGAAAGCGAGCGAAGGCGACTCGACAGAACCGAATGTGAGACCGGTAGGCGCGACTGGAAGTCGCCGTATCGGGTGGTGCCCATGAGCGCCTGCTGCAACACCAGCAGCGTCCACTCGTCGCCGAGCAGCCCAAGCATGCGAGCGACAGCGTTGGGCTCCGGCTGGTCCACCTACAACCCGATCGCGGCGGCTGCGTCGTCGGTTTCGTGCCAGCGCCGCAGCGATGACCCGTCGGCCCACGTGGAGTGGGTGCCGCTCGAGACCCGCTCGGGCAGTTGCAGTTTGCACACCGGCCCGTCGGCCACCCTGGCCGCGTCGAACACCAGACAGTAGGACGCGTCGTCGTTCATGTCGGTGGTGAGGGTGACCAGATAGCCGTCGTCCTCACCACTGCTGCCGACGCGCGGCGCCACCGCCGTCTCACTCCCGTAGACGCCGTCGTCGAACGCGTAGCGCTCCTCGGCCCCGGTCTTCAGATCGTGTTTCACCAAGCCGTCGAACAGGAACCAGCCCGGCTTGCCTGTCGCCGCGTATGCGTAGCGGTAGTCGAGGCCCGCGTAGGCGGAGTTGATCATGCCGAACTCGGTGATGCTGTCGGTGAGTTGCTCCTCGGTGGTGGCACCGGTGACCAGGTTGAAGCGCCAGCGACGAAGCCTGGTCTGCAGCCGGTCGAGGGCGAGGAAGCGAAATGCCTTCTCCCACTTGGAACCCGTCAGGCTGTCGACCGGTGCCGGATCGCCCTCGTAGAAGCCGTCGAGCACGATCTCGTCGCCGTCCTCGTAGGCGTTGGTGAAGTGCAGCACGAACGTCGGGTCGGCCTCGAACCACTTGATGTCGCCCGGTCCGCCGCGGCGCGGGATGACGGCGAATCGTGACGGCATGTCGGCGTGGAAGCCCGGAAGGTGAATGTCGGCCTCGAGCAGCTTGGGATCCCAGAACAGCGGAAAGTCGTTGAGGATGGCGTAATTCGGGGTGAACGCCATGTCATGCGGCAGCCGCGGACCCGGCAACGGGATATCGGTGAGGTGCACCAGGTCGTTGTCGGCGTCGACCACGCCGTAGCGCATGAACGGCGCCTGCTTGCTGTAGGTGAAGAACAACAGTTCGCCGGTGGCGTCGTCGACCTTCGGATGCGCCGAGACGCCCCACTCGACGGGGAAGCCGCCGTTGAAGTCCTCTTTCCCGGTCGTTTCGGCTGTCAGCGGGTTGACGCGGTAGAGATCACCGCACTGGTAGAAACTGGTCAGCGCCGTGCCGCGATGGACGATGACGTCGGTGCTCGACGCGTCCTTCATCAAGGTGCGCGCGCCCCAGCCGTAGTCGCGTTTGGCGACCTGCACGGGTTCGGCGAGACCCGGCCACAGTGCGCCGCCCGCCTCGTCCTCGGCCGCCAGTCCGTCGGTGCGGATGAATCGGTTGCGGTAGAACGCCTTTCCGTCCCTGAACCCGACGACGTGGATCATCCCGTCGCCGTCGAACGGATGGTAGAACTTCAGCGAAGGATGCAGCGGGTTCTCGGTGTTGCGCAGGTACACCCCGTCGAGGTCTCGCGGGATCTCACCTTCGACGACGGTGAGGTTGTCCGCATCCCATTCGGTGGTCTGCGGCCGCCACGGTCCGGTCCGGTACGGGTGGTCATCGTCCTCGGGCAGCGTCGACAGGAACTTGCCGACGACCTCTACATCCATCTACGACTCCTTTGCCGATCCGACGACGAAGCTGACGGTGGTTGCCGTGCTTCCGCCGAAGTTCAACGTGCCGAACGTCTTTGCGCCCTCGACCTGATATTCGCCCGCGCCGTCGCTGACCTGTTTGGCCGCGTCGAGGAGCATCCGCACGCCCGATGCGCCGACGGGATGCCCGCCGCCGATGAGCCCGCCGCTCGGGTTGATCGGCAGCGCACCGCCGATCTCGATCTCGCCGTTCTCGATGGCCTTCCACGATTCGCCCGGGCCCGGTGAGGCCGATGTGGTCGATCGCCAGGTACTCGCTCGGCGTGAAGCAGTCGTGCACCTCGAAACCGTCGACGTCGTCGAGGCCGACCTCGGCGCGGCCGAAAGCGTCGAGCACCGCGCCGCGGACATGCGGCAGCACATAGGGGTCGGCGGCGGAGCGGTCGAGTTTCTGCTGCAGGCCCAGCCCGACGGTGCGGTGACCCCAGCCGTCGATCCGCCCGATCGGGCGTGCGTCGGGGTGATCGCGCAGGTAGTCGTCGGTCACCAGCACGACACCCGCGCCACCGTCGGTCATCTGGCTGCAGTCGAACCGGCGCAGCCTGCCTTCGATGACGGGGTTGACCTCATCGTCACCGTCGCGCCCCGCCCGTCAGGTCCGGGACGGTCCAACCACGCGTCTGTGCGTTCGGGTTCGATCGCGCGTTGTCGAAATTGAGTTGTGCGATCGCGCGCAGGTGGCTCTCGTCGAGTCCGAATCGCTTGTCGTATTCGTCGGCGACGCGGGCGAACATGCTCGGCCACATGAATGTGGCGTCGGCACCCTCGTGGCCGATCCAGGCCGCCGCGCCGAGATGCTCTGCTGCGGTGTCGCCCGGCACCGTCTTCTCCAACTCGACGCCGATGACCAGCGCGGTGCGGTAGGCGCCGGAGCGCAGATCGGCGATTGCGGCCAGGGTTGCGATGCTCCCGGACGCGCATGCCGCCTCATGGCGTGACGACGGTGTGTCCCACAGGCCTTCGTGGACGGTCGCGGGCATGGCCCCGAGGTGCGCCTGGCGTGCGAACAACTCACCGAACGCGTTGGCGACGTGGACGACCTCGATCGCGTCGGCGTCCACGCCGGCCGAGGCGAGGGTGAAGTCGATCACTTCGGTGGTCAGGTCGGCGAAGTCGAGGCCCTCGCGGGTCAGGTTGCGGCTGAAGTCGCTCTGATAGCCGCCGAGAATCCAGACGTTGGAGCTGCCCATACCCGGGACGATACTACAACTAACAGAGTGACTCGATGGGTAATCAGACGGTCAGTTAGGGCGGTCTCGCCGGCTCGAGGTCTGAACCGACGAGACCTCAGTGCGTGCGAAGGTCGACCGCCGCATGCACCTGAACCGCAGCATTACCAAGCTGGGCAAAGGGCAAACGTTGATCAGGCATTTTGTGCGCACTGTGTCTCACCAGCGGTGTGCCTGGCCGCTCGATGGGGAACACTTCGATCATGACCGAAGAGCGGAACCACGATCTGGCGATGCGGATGGCCGAACTCGCCCGCACCGTCGCCGGGCCGCGCAGCGTCGACGATGTGCTGTCCGATGTGACGAAGGCGGCGCTCGAACTGATCCCCGGTGCGGACACCGCGGGGGTGCTGTTGATCGGCAAGGGCGGCAAGTGGGACTCGGTGGCCGGCACCGACGACCTGCCCCATCTCCTCGACGAGCTGCAGATGAAGTTCAACGAGGGGCCATGCGTGGAGGCCGCGCTCGACGACGTGATCGTGCGCACCGACGACTTCCGCACCGAGCAGCGCTGGTTCCCGAAGTACTCGCCCGCGGTCGTCGAGCTCGGCGTGCTGAGCGGAGTGTCCTTCAAGCTGTACACGGCCAACCGCACCGCAGGGGCGCTCAACTTGTTCGCGTTCAAGCCCAACGCGTTCGACGGCGAATCCGAGACGTTCGGCACGATCCTCGCCGCCCACGCCGCGGCGGCGATCCTGGCGAGCCGCGAGGGCGAGGAGCTTCAGTCGGCGTTGTCCACCCGCGACCGCATCGGCCAGGCCAAGGGCATCATCATGGAGCGCTACAACGTCGACGACGTGCGCGCCTTCGAGATGCTGCGCAAGCTGTCCCAGGACAGCAACACCCGGCTGTCCGACATCGCCGCGACGCGTCATCGACACGCGCGGCGACGGCACGGCTGACGAGGCCCGGCACCTCTACGCGTCGCGCGGAACCACCAGCACGGGCACCGGGGTATGCCGGATGATCTTGGCGGCCCGAGAACCCAGGAAGACCCGTGCGACGGGTCCCGACTCGCTCGACCCGATCAGCAGCAGATCGCCGTCGTGCCAGGTGATGTCGTTGAGCGCCGTCTCCCAGTCGTGCCCCCGCCCGATGGACACTCCAGCGCCCGGCTCCTTCGAGTCGCCGAGCACCCGGCGAGCGGAAGACTCGATGGTCTTGGTCCACTCGGCGACCACATCGGCCTCTTCGGTCCGGAACATCGCCGTCACCGGCGGCGCGGGCTGGACGGCGAACGACGCCAACCGCATCTTCGTGTCGAGTTGGCTGACCAGCTCGGCAGCCGTCCGTAGCAGCGAATCGCACTGTTCGGTACCGGTGTAGGCCACCGTCACACAGTCGACCTGGTCGGTATCGCCCACCCGAAAACCGCGGGGGGCCAACGCAACCGGGACATGCGAACTGTGCAACAGCCGGTCGGCGACGCTGCTCAACGAGATGCGGCCGAAGAGACCGGCGGTCGACGAGCCGACGACGACAAGGCTCGCCTTGTGCTGCTCGGCCGCCTCGAGCAGGCCGACGGGAGCCGACCGCGCCTTGATCGTCGTGAACGTCGCCGTCACATCTTTGGGCAGTTCGGAACGAGCCTGATCCAGTGCGCCGCCGGTCATCTCGTCGATCTGACCCTGGAACGCGTCGTCCTCCCTGACCACTCCTGGCAGCCACGCCGACGGCGCGACGACACAGACGACGAGGTCCTCGCCACTGGAACGGGACAGCAGCGCGCCGAGATTCAGCGCCGCCTTGCCCTTCCGGTTCGGGGGATAGCCAACGACGATCGTCACGGCTCGTTGTCCTCCGCGGCGAGGCCGACGTGCTCGCTGCGGCCGAGGTGCGAGTGGTGGCGCGAGTAGAAGAAGTAAAACAGGAACGCGGCGGCGACCCAGATCAGGAACACGTAGATCGTGATCGGCCGCAAGTTATAGACGATCCACAGCGCGCCCGCGATCGAGAGGATGGGGGTGACCGGATACAGCGGAACCTTGAAGCTGCGCGGCAGGTCGGGAGCCCGCTTCCGCAGCACCATCACGCCGATCGAGACGGCGATGAACGCGACGAGGGTGCCGATGCTTGTCATCTCGGCCAGGAAGTTGATCGGGATCAGGCCGGCCATCAAGCCGATGACGATGGCCACGATGACCGTGTTGTGGATCGGGGTCAGCGTGCGCGGATTCACTCGGTGAAATATCTCGGGGATCATGCCGTCACGCGACATCGCGAACAGGATTCGGGTCTGTCCGTAGATCGACACCAGGGTGACGCTGAAGATCGAGATGATCGCTCCGGCGGCGATCACGGTGCCCGGCCATGACGAGCCGACCACGTTCTCGAGGATCTGGGCCAGCCCCGCCTCCTGACCGTCGAACTTCTCGGTCGACTGGGCCGCCACCCCGACGAGCGCAACCAACACGTACAGCAGTGTGACGGTGCCCAGCGCGATCATGATCGCCAGCGGGAGGTTTCGTCGTGGGTTCTTCGCTTCCTCGCCCGCGGCGGCGACGCTGTCCAGGCCGACGAAGCTGAAGAAGATGACGCCCGTTGCGGCCGTGACGCCCGCGAAGCCGAACGGGGTGAAGTTGTCCAGGTTGTCGGCGTTCCATCCCTGCACGCCGATCACGATGAACATGATCAGTACGGCAGATCTTGATGATCAACCATGATCGGCGTTGGTCTTCGCCGACTCGCTGGTGCCTCGGATCAGCAGCGCCGCGCACATGATGATCAGGACCACCGCGGGCAGGTTGATGATGCCGCCCTGCTCGGGTGCGTTCGACAGCGCCTCGGGTATCTGGACACCGAAGACGTTGCCGATGAACTGGTTGAGGTACTCCGACCAGCCGACCGCGACGGCCGCGCCCGCCACGCCCCATTCGAGCAGCAGGCAGGCGCCGACCCCCATGGCCACGAACTCGCCCAGACGTCGCGTAGGTGTAGGAGTACGACGAGCCGGCGACCGGTACGGCGCCCGCCAATTCGGCGTAGCAGACCGCGGTCAGCCCGGCGACGAGTCCGGCGAGCAGGAACGAGAAGATCACCGCGGGTCCGGCCATCGGCACCGCTTGGCTGAGGATGAAGAAGATACCGGTGCCGATCGTGCCGCCGATGCCGATCGCCGAGAGGCTCCACAGCCCGATCGTTCGCTTGAGCTCACTCTTGCCGGTGTCGGCGCCGGTTTCGGCGGCCATCTCCTCGACGGGCTTGCGTCGGAAAACCTGTTCACGAAGCGCTGTCATGGGCTCCTCCTCGGGTCATTGGTGATCATGACTCAGGGGATGGGCTCGGCTGCGTGAAATCGAGAAGCTGATACCTGGCGGAAACCAAAGCGATTGTGCTGTGCGGCCCCGCCCTAACGAGGCCGCACAGCTTCCGCGTTAGCTGAAGATCAGCAGGGTCGCGGGATGAACAGCGACCAGCACGTGTTCGGCGCCTGCCAGGGAGCCGGGCCGGGCGGATTGTCGCCGTCCCAGACGGTGGACGACACGTTGCCCTGGCCGGGGTTGACGTAGTGGTAGGTGTGGCACGCGTTCCAGTCCCAGTTCGGACGCGCGTCGGCCGGGGTGTTGAAGCCGCCGCCGAAGCCGCCGATCTCATCGCCCGGGCACCACGTGTACGGGCCGCCGGCGTAGGCGATGCCCGCGCCGAAGCCGAGGCCGGCCATTCCCAGACCGCCGGACACCAGCACCGTGGTCGCCAACCGCGAGATCCGGTTCATGGTGGGTTCCTTTCGTCAGGCGCCGCCTCGGTGGCGGTGTCAGTACGCGAAGTACAGACCTCTGCGGCGGCTACCGATCCCAACAACGGACTAGGAACATCCTGCGATCGGGCACGCGGGCCCGTAACGAGTAATGCAGTACTCGATTCTGCGTAGCAGATCGAGATTCGCGGCGATATTGCGATCTGTGCGCAGAATCGAGGTCCCTGCGAGCAAACCAAGTCGGACGGCGAATTTTCTGGCAATACCCGATATCAGCAACATTGTGGTGCGTACCGTCCAAGCTCTCGACGCAACTCACCGCAAAATGCACCTTCACGCCGAATACCTTCGGTCGGCACCCCGGATCGACCCCGCCGACCAAAGGAACGAGCATGCGCTCGACCCACCGCACCACAATCCTTGCCCGCACCGGCCAATGCCTGGCCGCGGCCGCGCTGGCCCTTGCCGGCGCGGGACTCGCTGTCGGGCCCGGCGCCGGAGTCGCACATGCGGGATCGGACTGTGTGTTGGCCAGCGGCAAGATCCTCAAAGACGGCAGCAAGACCACCACTACCAGTGGCGTCATCCTCACCTGCGATGTGGGCATGATCTGCCAGTACAACCCCAGCGGGGTAAACCACTGCCGCTACCGACCGGTTCCTCTGCGCCGGAAGAAGTCCCCCCGGAAAGCCAGGTGCAGAACCGCTACCCCAAGCACCCGACGCCGGCGTGGGCCCCGGCGCCCCTGTCGGACCCGTGCCCGTCGATCCGAACATCGGCCAGGGATAGCTCTCGCGCACTGAAGTGCCCCCGGCAGGATTCGAACCTGCGACACCAGCTTTAGGAGAGCTGTGCTCTATCCCCTGAGCTACGAGGGCGGGGACGCGCCGAGCTTACCGTGGCGCCATGTTTCCACTTGCTGCGCAGGGGAAACACTGCACCCATGACTGCATCGCGGAAGGCCAAGAACGAGTTCGATCGCATCAAGGGCCGTGCGAAAGAAGAGTTCGGCGAGGCCACCGGGAACGCGCGCCTGGCGGCGAAGGCCGGACCGACCAGATGCGCGCCAAGGTGCGCAAGACGGGCGAACGCGTGAAGGACGCGCTGCGCGGCCGCAGGTACTAGCTCGCCGTTCGGGGCTTCTGCTCGAGCAGCGAGCCCTGCTGTCCACACAACGCGACAAGCACGACATGGCCGCGCCTCGACGCCCAACGCGGATACGGGTTACGCAACCAGCAGGCGGCTCGGCGAATCATTGCGACACCACCTGTGACTCGAAGAGCAGTCCCCACTCGTAGCGGACGGCCGCAGTCGCGGGATCGTCGCCACCGCAATCTTCTGCGAGCGCCACAAGAGCCCGCGCCACCGCCAGCGGCGGTAACCGGTGCCGCTTGGCGGCATCGAGCAGTTCATCGGATGCTTCGTCGAGTGTGCAGCGCCGCAGCGCGACAAGCACACCAACCGCCCTGTCCATCTCCATAACGAGTTGCTGTTCCCGCCGCGCGCCGTTTCAAACCCGCCGCGGCGAAGTGATCACCGCAGTTCGGCGATGACTTTCGAGAACGCCTCGGCGTGCTTGTCCTGAACGATCACGTAGCTCACGCCATAGGTGTCGCGGTAGCCGCGGATGGTGTCGGCGATGTCCTGCGTCGACCCGGACAGCACGGCGGGCGTCGCCAGCAATTCCTCGTCGGACATGCCGGGCAGCGCGCGCCGGGTGATCGACAGGTCGGGCCGGCCGGACTCGTCGCGCGGTAGCGCCGTGATCGCGATGTTCAGCTCGAGGTCGTCGAAGCGCTCGCCGGCCGCGCTCCGGACGAATTCGATGCGATCGGCAAGTGGATCGGACGCTTCGGTGATCGGCTGACCGCCGGTGAGCCCGATGATGTCGGCCTGCCGCGCGGCCACCGTCAACAACCGGTCGCCGTTGCCCGCGATCAGCACCGGCACATCCGGCAGGTGCTCGCCCATGTATTCGGTGACGTGGGCCAGGTAGTCGACGCGCTCGCGGGCGCTCGGATAGCGCAGCTCGGCGGCCTCGAACTCGTGCTGCGCATAGCCCGCGCCCAACCCCAACTCGAAGCGTCCGCCGGACAGATCGCGCAGCGCCTGCACGTCGCGTGCCAGCAGGGCCGGCTTGTAGAAGGAGGCGTTGAGCACGAAGGTGCCCATCCGCAACGTCGTGGTGGCCGCGGCCGCCGCCATCAATGTCGGGAACGGGGCGGGTGCGCCGATGTGGTCGGGCAGGTGCAGCACGTCGAAGCCGAGGTCTTCGGCGCGGCGTGCCTCGTCCTGTACCGACGACAGCGATTTGGCGACGCGCAGGCCGACGCCGAACCGGAATTCCTTGGTCACCCCGCGATCGTATGCCCGCCGAATCACCGTCAGAAATTCGATGTTTGGCGGTGAGTTCTTCGGGCAATTCTCTGCCGCCAGACTTGTCGGCCCAGCGGATTGAACCGCCAAGGAGCCACCGCGCGATCCGGCCCGTCGTGAACCACTCCGACGGGTCGGATCTAATTTTTTGGAGGCATTCGTGGCCACGCACCCCACAGTCGGAGTCGAGGAGGAGTTCCTTCTCGTCGACCCCGAAACCGGCGAGCCCGTCGCCCGCAACGAGGCCGTCGCCCGCAACGCCGAGGCGCGAGGGGTGGAGCTGCAACTCGAGTTGACCAGCTGCCAGGTCGAGACGGCGACCGAGGTCGCCGACACCAGCGACCAACTGCGATCCGAACTGACCCGGCTGCGCCGCATCGCCGCCGAGTCCGCACAGGCCGACGGGGCGCTGCTGCTTGCCGTCGGGCTGCCACCGACGGTTCCGCACGAGTTCCCGATCACCGACAACCCGCGCTACCGCCGGATCGCGGAGCGGTTCGGGATGATCGCGCACGAGCAAGGCATCTGCGGCTGCCACGTGCACGTCGCGGTTCCCGACCGCGAGGCGGCGATCCAGGTGAGCAACCGGCTGCGGCCGTGGCTGCCACTGCTGTTGGCGGTGACCGCCAACTCGGCGATCTATCGCAGTACCGACACCGGTTACGCCAGCTGGCGAAGCATCCTCTGGCAGCGCTGGCCGGTCGCGGGGCCGCCGCCGCAGTTCGACTCCGCCGACGAGTACGACGGCGTCGTCCGGCAGCTTCTGGACAGCGGCGCGATGCTCGACGACGGGATGGTCTATTGGGACGTCCGCCCGTCGGCGAACTTCCCGACCGTCGAGGTGCGCGTTGCCGACGTGCCCGCCACGGTGGCCGAGACTGTTCTGTTCGCTGCCCTGGTCAGGGGCGCTGTGATGACGGCGCTCGATGACGAGCGGCACGGCGAGCCGATAGCGCCGCTGGCGCCTCATGCGCTGCGGGCGGCGTACTGGATGGCGGCACGCGAGGGTCTCGACGGCAACGCGATCGACCTGACGGAGAGCCACGCCGCGGTGCCCGCCGTCGACCTGCTCGATCGCCTCACCGACCGTATCCGGCCCTGCGCTCGACGCGGTCGGCGACTACGAGATGGTGCGCACCGAACTCACCCGCATCGCCGAGCACGGCAACGGCGCTATGCGGCAACGACGGGCGTGGCAGCGCAGGCACGACGTCGCCGACGTCCTCGCCGAGGCGGCCGCCGCGACGCGCGAGTAGCGACGCACGCGCGGGGGACTGGCGCTCGTCAGATCAGCGGCAGTTGGGCGAACGGTTGGCTTGTCGGTTGCTCGGAACCACTGCCGGGCTCGACCGTGAACGCCAGCGCGCTCGACGTCCCGAGGTCGGGCAGCACCGCGGTGGTCGACGGTGCGACGGCCTTGGCGTCCATCGTGCCTGCCGACTTCGGGGACCCCTCGCCGACCAGCCACATCTGATACACGGTGCCAGGTGCAGGCGGCGGGACGTTGTTCATCACCAGCACGCCCGCGTCCTTCTCATGGGAGAACACCAGCGTCGCGGTGCCGCCGGTCGGGATCGGGCCCGAAATGGTCTGCACGTCGGACGCCGCGAACACCTGCTCGGCGGTGGACACCGCAGGCGCGGGCCGCAGAGTGTAACCGACGCCGAGGGCGGCCAGCCCGATCGCGAGCACCGCAGCAGCAGCCAAAATCGTTGTGCGCCAGCGATTCGCGCCCTTCGTCGGCGGCTGGTGCGTCGGCGGCTGGCGCGTCGGGTAGCTGGCGCACCGGCGGCGGCTCGTCGGCGACCGTCGCCAGCAGCCGTTCGCGCATGCTCGCGGGCGGCTCGATCGCCGTCGCCGCGGAGATCACCGCCATCGTCTCGTGGACGGCGCGCACCTGCGCGAAGAACGCCTCGGCCACCTCGGGCGGTGCGGCGGCGACCTGCCGCTCGATCTCGGCGCGTTCGGCGTCGGTCGTCGCGTGCAGCGCGTAGGGGGTCGCCATGGCGACGACGTCGGGAGTCGATGGTTCGGTCATGTCAGCCCCAGACATCTGCGGAGGCCACGGATGGCGTCACGCATCCGCGACTTGATCGTGGCGAGGTTGGCCGACAGCCGCTCCGAGACCTGGAGGTAGGTGAGCCCGTCGTAGTAGGCGAGCTGGATGGCTTCCCGCTGCACGTCGGTCAGCGAGCCGAGGCACTCGGTCACCTGCTGACGTTCGTCGCGCAGGATGACGGTGTCGGCGACGTGGTCGGAGGGCAGTTCGACGTTTGCCGCCCCGTAGCGGGACTCCCGCTGGCCTGCGGCCTGCTCGGAGCGCACGCGGTCCACGGCGCGCCGGTGTGCCACCGTCAGCAGCCACGCCAACGGCGAGCCCACGTTCGGGTCATAGTTGGCCGCCGACCGCCATACCTGCAGGTAGACGTCCTGCGTGGTTTCCTCGCTGTACCCGGGATCGCGCAGCACGCGGGTCACCAGACCGAACACCCGGGCCCGGGTCAGGTCATAGAAGGTGGCAAACGCGTCGACATCCCGCTGGGCCACCTGGCGCAACAGCGCTGCCAGATCGGTGGTCACGAGCGGTAGCCTAGCCACCCTTTCCAAGATCGTCACGATATTCGCAATCTGGGCGGCCGCGGGATGAAAAATGAAGTACGAGAACAGTATTCACGGAACCCCGGCCGGTCCTTCATATGCTTCTCGAGTAGGCGCGCCCCGGTGGCGTACACAAGGAAGTACGTCATAAGGGCAGGCGAGGCCACCGTCAGCAGCGAAACCCAGCCCGCGATCGACGCCAGCCAGAGGCCCCACCACACGGCCGAGTCGCCGAAATAGTTGGGATGCCGCGTCCACGCCCACAGGCCGCGGTCCATCACCGCACCCTTGTTGGCCGGGTCGGCCTTGAACTGTCGCAACTGGTAGTCGCCGACCGCTTCGAAGAACACGCCGATGCCCCAAATGGCCACGCCCGCAATCAAAACCGGGAGCATCGGGGTCGGCGTCGGGCCGAGGACGGCCGAGACCTGAAGCGGCAGCGAGACGAACCACGTTGCCGCGCCCTGGATGAGGAAGATCTTGCGCACCACGTGGCCTGCGGAGAAGTCGCCGCCCAGCAGCGCCTCGTACCGCGGATCCTCGCCCTTGCCCGCGGACTTCTGAACCATGTGCCATGCGAGTCGAAGGCCCCACACCGCGACAAGGACGAGCAACAGGAGTCGCCGGACCAGATCGCCGGAACCCAGCACCGCTGCGACGACCGCGACGCCGACGAACCCCAGGCCCCACGTCACGTCGACGACGTTGTAGCGGCCGATGCGGCGGCCGACCGCGAACGTGATGCCGTGCATGAACAACAGCGCGGCGACAGATGCGGCGGTGACGAGAAGGAAGTTCATCGGGTTCCTCCAGCCGGGGCGAAGGTCCACTGGAACACGTCGAGGTAGCCCGACCGGAATCCGGCCTCCGAGTAGGCCAGGTACAGCTCCCACATACGGTGGAAGACCCCGTCGAAGCCCAACGCGGACACCGTCTCTCGCTGTTGCAGGAAGCGTTCCCGCCACAGCCGCAGTGTCTCGGCGTAGTGCGGGCCGATGGACGTCATCTCGACGGTGCGCAGCCGCGTGTGGCGTCCGGTGATGCCGGTGATCGCTTCGACGGACGGCAGGAGTCCGCCGGGGAAGATGTATTTCTGGATCCAGGTATACGTGTTGCGCGACGCCAGCATTCGGCGGTTGGGCATCGTGATGGCCTGGATCGACACCCGTCCACCGGGGGCCACCAGCCTGTCGAGGGCCTTGAAGTACGTCGGCCAGAAGTGGTAGCCGACGGCCTCGATCATCTCCACCGAGATCACCGCGTCGTAGCAGCCGTCGACGTCGCGGTAGTCGAGCAGATCGATCTCGACGCGATCCGAGAGGCCTGCGGCGGCGACCCGCTGTCGGGCCAACTGCTGCTGCTCGGCCGACAGCGTGACCGATCGGACCGTGGCGCCGCGCGCCGCCGCACGGATGCACAGCTCACCCCAGCCGGTGCCGATCTCCAGCACGCGAGCTGCCCGGGCCGACCTGCGCGGAGTCGAGCAGGCGGTCGATCTTGCGTCGTTGGGCGTCGGCCAACTGTGATCGGGTGGCCGGCATTTTGTCGAAGAGGGCGCTGGAGTAGGTCAACGTCTCGTCGAGGAACTGCCCGAACAACTCATTGGACAGATCGTAGTGCTCGGAGATGTTCTGACGAGCCTGTTCGCGGTTGTTGAATTGCGAACGCGGTTGGCGGACAACGGCGATCGGCCGGAACCACTGAAGCGACCGGGGAATGAGGTTGTCCATCGACCGCGCGAACTCGGTGAGCACACTCGCCAGGTCGTCGGAGCTCCACTCGCCTGCCATGTAGGACTCGCCGAAACCGATGAGGCCGTAGCGGCCGATCCGTCGCGCCAGTGCGTCGGGGCGATGAATCATCATCGTCGGCAGTGTCGGGTCTGCGGCGCCGACGACCGAGCCGTCGGGATAGACCATGCGTAGCGGCAGGCGCGCCGCGGCATTGCGGAACAGGCGTCCGGCTATCGGCGCCGCAATCAGGCTGAGCGGCCCCGACGGAACCCGCGCCACATCCGGCCAGCGGTCGACGCTGATCGGCGGGGTGGCAAGCGGGGCGATATCGACACTCACAGCTGCTCGACCCTTTCCTTCGGGCCGGACCGCGCGGGGCAGGACTTCGCCGGCGGCTCCTTCTCGGTTACCGTCGGCCGCGGTACCACCGGAACCCTGCGCAACCACAACGTGATGCCCTGGGCCCGGATCGCCGCCGACGACATCAGCGGTGCCAGCGGCGCCGTCACTTGCAGTCGCATGTATCTGGCCGATGCTGGCCCGCCGCCTCTCGCCCCGCATCGTCACGACGAATGCGGGCTGGTTCTCGCGGTGAAGCGAGATCGTCACGTCGAGTTCGGAATCCGGTCGCGGCGCGCGCACCAGGTAGTACCCGCTGACATCGTTGAACGGCGACACGTAGAGCTTCTTCATCACCATCGCGGGCTGGCCGGAGTCCGGCGGCAACAGGTATGCGTGCCTGCCGCCGTAGGTGTTGTGCACCTCGGCGATCACATGTTGCAGCACTCCGTCGGCGTCGTGGCACCAGTACAGCGTCAGCGGGTTGAACACGTAGCCGAGCACGCGGGCCTGGAGAAGGGCGGTGATCTTGCCACCGCCGAGGTCGATGTCGCGTTCGGCGAGAAAGCGCTCAACGCGTTGGCGCAGAGTGGAGTTCGGTTCGCCGTCGAGGTGGTCGCTCGCCTCGAAGCGGGCGAATGGCTGCAGCCACCGCGGCAGGTCCGGTAGCTGCATCGATATCGATATACCAGCTGTAGCTGCGGTGTTCGAAGTAGTGATGCACCGGTGCGCGGCGCAGATGTGTGATGCGCGTGCGGTACAGCGCAGGTGTCAGCACGGCACGACCTCCCTCCGTCGATTGCTACTGGGCCACGTTGCCCCGAGATGCTCTGCCGCGCGCAGCCCCGATGCCGCGCCGTCCTCGTGGAATCCCCACCCGTGGTAGGCGCCCGCGAAGACGATCCTGTCGTCGGCGAGATCGGCTAGACGACCTTGCGCAGCAACGGATTCCGGCGTGTAAAGCGGATGGGCGTAGGTCATCTCCGCCAATACGGTCTTCTGGTCGACGCGGTCGTGGCCGCCGAGGGTGACCATGAATCGGCGCGGACCCGTCAGCCGCATCAACCGTGTGATGTCGTAGGTGACCAGAACGTCGTCGCTCTCCGGTGCCACCAGGTAATTCCATGATGCGCGCGCCCGGTGGTGTCGCGGCAGCACGGACTCGTCGGTGTGCAGCTGGGCCCGGTTGGTGGTGTAGGGGATGGCGCCGAGCACCATGCGCTCTGCGCTCGTCGGCTCGGCGAGCATCGACAGCGCCTGATCCGGATGGGTGGCGATGACGGCGGCGTCGAACAGGCGTGGACGTTCGCCGTCGACGGTGACCAGCACGCCCAGGGGTACGCGTTGCACCGAGACGACCGGTCGGCCGACGGCGACCTCGGCCAGCCGCATCGCGATCGCCTCGACATAGTTGGCCGAGCCTCCTGTGACCGTGCGCCAGGTCGGTGAGCCGAACACCGACAGCATGCCGTGGTGATCGAGGAAGACGAACAGGTAGCGCGCCGGGTAGCGCATCGCGTCGCCGGGCCGCGACGACCAGACGGCGGCGACGAGCGGTGTCATGAAGTAGTCCATGAAGTACTGCGAGAAGCGGTGCCGGTCGAGGAACGATGCGAGCGTTTCGTCGTCGGAGGCGGAGTCGTCGTTGATCAGGCGCGTGGCGGCCCGGTGGAATCTCTTGACCTCGGCCAGCATCGCCAGATACCGCGGCCGGGTCAGGGTCGACCAGGACGGGAAAAGCCCACCGAGGCCGCGGGCGCCGGCGTACTCGAGGCCGCTGCCGTCGTCGCGCACCGACATCGACATGTCGGTGTCCTGGGTGGCGACCCCGAGATCGTCGAACAACCGGCACAGCGTGGGATAGGTGCGGTCGTTGTGAACCAGGAAGGCGGAGTCGACGCCGACGACGATGCCGTCGCCGCGGTCGAGGAAGTGGGTATGGGCGTGGCCGCCGATCCGGCTGTCGGCCTCGAACAGGGTGACCTGGTCGCGGGCCGAAAGGAGGTAGGCCGCCGTCAGCCCGGCGACCCCGCTGCCGATGACGGCGACAAAGCGCCCGCTTGGCTCATTTGGTTCCACACCCGGTATTCGGAGCGACCGCCGGTGCGGATCGGACTGATGGCCGAAACGTTAAGCCGAGGCCAGGTCCCAGCTGTGCGCGGCCGCGACAAGACCCTGGATCAGCGCGGATGTCGCCGGTGACAGCCCGTTGTCGTCCGCTGGAGCGCTTCGCGGGCTGATGCCGCGCAGTCGCGGGGACAACTCGAGTTGGGTTCCGCCGCCGCGCACACGGTTGACCGGGTTGTCGGGATGCAGACCGCGCAGCTCGCGCGGCATCGCGTCGAGGTCGGTGACGACGTGGTAGCCGGATACGTCGAAATGCCCGGCGACGTGCTCGGCGAGCACCCTGTTGCCACCGCCCGCCAGCAATTGCGTGCTCCGGCCCAGCCGGCCGTAGCCGTGCAGCGAGACGACGACCTCGACGTGTTCGAGGAACTCGGCGAGCCGCTCGGACTCCTCGGCCCGGTAGAGCGCCGACGGCAGGTGATGCGGATAGTTATCGGGATGGCGCAACAGATACATCGATGCGCCTGCGGCGTCTGCGGCCCGCTCGGCGATGACGTCGGTCATCTGCTCCAGCCCGCCGCCGTGGATCGCCATGAAGCCGAAGCGTGATCGCAGTGTGCTCTCCTCGAGCACGGCGGGGTCGGCGAGCAGGGCTGAAAGCGATTGCGGCGCACCGGCGCCCGAGTTGTCCTTGGGTCTCGGCCAGCTCGACGGATCCCACCGGCGCAGGAACTCGACCCAGCGGTGCGGCAGCCCGTGGTGCACCGCGCCGTCGATGATGCGCTCCAGATAGCCCGGCCGCGGCGGCCCGGGGTCGACGCGATGGTCGATGTAGACCCACGCGTCGGCGGGCCCGGCGTCGGTGTGCACGGTCATCCGGTCGCGGCGGTAGCGCACCGGGACTCCCTCGGCGCTGTCGAGCGTGGCGAGGTCGTGGTCGTCTAGTTGCCACACCACGCCGTGGACCTGCGATCCGTCGAACGGTTCGACGGTGGCGACGCCACGCTCGTTGATCAGCCAGTCATGGTCGGCAAGCGTCGCGGGCCGGGGGTCTGTGGCGTTGGGGCAGCGCCGCGCCATCTGCTCCGCGCACAGGTTCGACCCGTACGCGAAGTAGCTGTGGCTCCCGTCAAGCATCCATTTCAGGATATATGCGCGTCAGCCCGAGACGATCAGATAGATCAGCACGACGTTGAGCACGGTGATCATCGCGGCGACGAGCCAGCCGAGCGCGGTGGTGATCCGGTGATTGGTGTCATCGCCCATCAGCGCGCGATCGCTGGTCAGGCGAATCAGCGGAATGAGCGCGAACGGGATCCCGAACGACAGCACGACCTGCGATATCACCAGCGCGCGGCTGGGGTCGATGCCGATCGCCAGGATCGCAAGCGCGGGGATGAGGGTGACGAGGCGACGCACGAGCAGCGGGTAGGTCCGGCGCAGCAGGCCCTGCATGATCATGGCCCCCGCGTAGGCGCCGACAGATGTCGACGCCAGCCCCGATGCGAGTAGCCCGATGGCGAAGAACAGCGCCACGGTGGGCCCGAGGGTGTCCCGGACGGCCGCGTGCGCGCCCTCGATGGAGTCGGTGTCGTCGCGGCCCTGCAGGTTGGTCGCGGCGACGAGCACCATCGACAGGTTCACCGCTCCCGCGACAAGCATCGCCAGCCCCACGTCGACGCGCGTCACCTTCAATAGCCACTTGCGCTGCGGCCCGGCATCGGGGTGACCGTGCCGGTCGCGGGCCAGGCCGGAGTGCAGGTAGACCGCGTGCGGCATCACCGTCGCACCGAGCATCGCGGTGGCGAGAAGCACGCTCTCGGCGCCGTCGAACCGCGGGACCAACCCCTCTGCGGCGTCGGCGAGCGGCGGCGGCTCGACGAACAGGCTTGTCAGGAATCCGATCGCGATGACGAGCAGCAGGCCGCTGATCACCCGTTCGAACGTTCGTTGTCCGCGACGGTTCTGCACGGCGAGCAACAGCAGCGACACCGCGCCGGTGATGGCGCCTCCGACGACCAGCGGAAGGTCGAACAACAGGTGCAGCGCGATGGCGCCGCCGACCACTTCGGCGAGATCGGTTGCCATGGCGACCGTTTCGGCCTGAAGCCAGTAGGCGATGCGGGTCGGGGTTCGGGTGTGGTCGGCGACGGCTTCCGGCAGGGTGCGTCCGCTGACGAGCCCGAGCTTGGCCGAAAGGTATTGCACGAGCCCTGCCATCGCGTTGGCCAGGAAGATGACCCACACCAGCAGGAAGCCGAACTGCGCGCCTGCGCTGATGTTGGCCGCGACGTTGCCCGGGTCGACGTAGGCGATGGCGGCCACGAATGCCGGGCCCAGCAATAACCAACTCGGACGCATCCGAGTCTCAGAATCGCGCAGCAACTGACCCCACCTTCTATCCGGGCTGTCGAATAGAAAAGTTAGGGTAGCCGAAACGGTGCCGCGGTCGGCTAGACCGGTGTCACCAACCGAAGCCCCATCCGCCGAAGCCGATGATCGGATAGCCCCAGTAGCCGTAGTTGTTGTTGGCAGGCGGCGACGTGACGATCTGCGCGCTTCCGTTGGTCTCACACTGCGTGGTGTTCGGCCCGGTGTTCGTGCATTCCGGTGCCGCCGCAGCGACGGGCGCGACGGCGATGGCGGCCGAAACGGCCGAAGCCGCCAAAAGTGTTGTCAGGTAACGAGCTTTGATGCTCATGTTTGGCTCCTCGATGGGCCAAGAAGAAAAGTGCTGATGCGGGCCGGCGGGCTAGCGGTGGCCGCCGCCGCCGCCAATGCCGCCACCCATGCCGTGGTTGCCCCATGCGCCGCCGCCCATGATCAGAGCGGGGCCGTAGAACTCGTCGTCCCAGGGGTAGGCGTAGGTGGGCACGTCAGGCGCGGACGCGTTGATTTGTACGTTGCCCGGCGTCGCGCACTCGGTGGTCGCGGTGCCGACGTCTTGGTCGCCGCCGACGCTCGTGCACTGGGGCAGGGTCGAATCCGGATCTGCTGCCGCGGTGGGCGCGGCGGCGATGGCCGCAGCGGCGCCGGTCGCTGCCAAAACCGGTATCAGGTAGCGCAGGGGCGTCCGCATAGGCATATTCCTTCGACGTACTTCGATCGTTTCAGCCCGACTTACCGCCAGCGTACAGCCCATTCCCAGTAATCAGGGGCAAGTCGAGCGTCGTCCTGACACCCGGCGGAGCGGCGATGACGGCGGGGATGGCATTGACCACTCGCGAGGCGGTGGCGACGAGCCCTGCGTGGTTGTGGTCGCCGTTGGGGCTGCTGAGGCACAGGTCCATCGCATAGGTCGGTTCGCCGGTGATCTCGATGCGATACGACCCGCCCTCCTGGGCCGGCTGCGGCCAATCGGGGCACAGGTCGTTGCGCAGTCGGGTGACGTGTTCGAGGACGACGGCGGCGTTGCCGTCGACCATTCCGCGGACCTCGAAGCGCAACGCCGCGGCGCTGCCCTTCGCTATGTGACCGGATGCGATGTCGAAGTCCTCCGGCGCGGGTTCGCGAATGTAGGTCTCGGTCACCTCGTCGAGCGAGACGCCGAGGCCTGCGGCGAGCTGGCGCACCACCGAGCCCCACGCGAGGCTCAGCACGCCGGGTTGCAGCAGCATCGGAATCTCGTCGAGCGGCCTGCCGAAACCCATCACGCCGAACATCACGTCCGCGCTGTCGTAGGTGTCGTAGTTGATGATCTCCATGCAGCGGATCTGGTCGATGCTCTGGCATGTGCCCGCAAGCGCAAGGGGCAGAAGGTCGTTCGCGAAGCCGGGATCGATGCCGTTGACGAACACGCTGGACTTGCCCGCCTCCGCGGCGTCCTCGATCGGCTTGAGCAGTTCGGTCGGGAATGACCTGCCACGGGTACTGCAGGAACACCGCGCTGCTGCCGACGACGTTGACGCCGGCGGCCAGGATGCGTCGGTAGTCCTCGAGCGCGTCCGGCAGCCGGTTGTCGGCAAGCGCGGTGTAGACGGCGCATTCGGGATTGGTGGCGAGGACTTCGTCGAGGTCGTTGGTCGCCTTGATGCCCGTCGAGCCGTCAAGCCCGGCGAGTTCGGCTGCGTCCTTTCCCGCCTTGGCCTCCGAGGAGACCCACACCCCGGTCAGCTCGAACCGCGAATCGTTGATCAGGTGGACGAGTGCGGGCTTGCCGACGTTGCCGGTGCCGATCAGCGCGACGCGAATGGCCATGTAGTCTGCTCCTCATAGGTCGGGGATGGGCAGGTCGAGGTTGGGGTAGGTGAGGCCGCCGTCGACCTCGAGGGTCTTGCCGGTCAGGAAGCTGCCCGCGGGTGACGCGAGATAGACCGCGGCTGCGGCGATGTCGAGAGGATCGCCGAGGCGCCGCATCGGGGTCGCCTTCTCCATGGGCTCGCGCAGCTCGTCGTTGGATGCGACGACATCGAGGGCGGAGGTGAGGATCGAGCCGGGCGCGATCGCGTTGACCCGGATCCTCGGGCACAGGTCGAGGGCGCTCAGCCGGGTGTAGTGGGCGAGCGCGGCCTTCGCGGTGCCGTAGGCCGCGAAGCCGCGGGCCGAGAGCCGTCCCATGGTCGACGTGATGTTGATGATGCTGCCGCCGCCGGAGTGCTCGAGCATCAGCGGCACCGACGCCGTCGTCAGCGCGTGGGCGGTCGCGACGTTGAAGGTGAACGCGTCGCGCAGGTCCTTGGTGGACGTCGTCATGAGCGTGTTCGGCATCGTGCCGCCGACGTTGTTCACGACGATGTCTAGTTTGCCGAACGCCTCGATCGCGGTGTTGGCGAGCTTGGCGGTGTCCTCCGGATGTGCGAGGTCGGCGGTGACGATGTGAGCGCGTCTTCCGACGGCCTTGATCTGCTCGGCGACCTCCTCCAGTTGCGATTGCGTTCGCGACGCTATGACCACGTCGGCACCGGCTTCGGCGAATGCGAGCGCCATCGCGGCACCCAGCCCGCGACCGGCTCCTGTCACCACCGCGACTTGGTCGTCAAGCCGAAATCTATCCAGAATCACGTCAGCCTCTCTTCCCTCGACGGGCGACACCGTAACAAGGCGGCGTGGACGACATGCCGCGTTTCTGAAACACGTTCTAGTTGATGGACGCCCCAAATCGCGTCCGCGCTGTGAAGCAGTTCGCTTTTCGGACACTGTGAGGCAGAGATCACACGGCATAGCAAAGTTATTTCGATCACAGACCGACGGAAAAGCCCAGGTGAGGCGAAATTTGCTACGAAATTAGTGTTAACGTTAAATAACTGCAACGAAATCCGTATGGTTTCGTTCACTGGATAGGAGTAATTCGCGTGGCCAAGCAAGCTAGAACCGCATCCGCTTCAAGGCGGCTCACCGGGGCGTTCGCCCTCGGCGCTCTGTCCGCGGGCGCGGCGATCGGTCTTGCAGCGCCCGCGTCCGCCGACAGCACCAGTTATCTGGCCGCCGTTGCACCGCGGTACGCCTACATGAGCGATTCCCAACTGATGTCGGCAGGAAATCAGGCCTGCTCCAATGCGCGCAGCGGCATACCCGCCTCGGACAGCACCATCAACGATCAGCAAGAACATGGGCATCTCGACGTCGGCGGCCTACGAGATCGTCGTCAACGCCATGAACCACCTCGGCTGCTGACGCCGCTGATCACTTCTTGGCGGCAGCCTTCTTGGCTGTTTTCTTGGCGGGTGCCTTCTTAGCGGCCTTCTTGGCCGCCGTCTTTTTGGCCGGCGCCTTCTTGGCCGCCGACTTCTTCGCCGGCGCCTTCTTGGCCTGACCGTCGTCCGATGAGCCGCCGCCGCGGCGCGCCTTCACGCTGGCTTCGAGCTTGGCGAGTAGATCCGAGACGTCCTCCGTCTCGTCAGCTCCTTGGGCTCGGCCTCTTCGGTGGTGAATGCCTCTCCACCTTCGAGTTTCGCCTCCACGAGCTCCTTGAGCTGTTCCTGGTAGGTGTCCTCGAAGCGCTCCGGGTGGAAGTCGTCGGTCATCGACTCGACGACCTGTCCGGCCATCTTCAGCTCGGCGGGCTTGATCTCGACTTCCTTGTCCAGCACCGGGAAGTCCGGGTCGCGGATCTCGTCGGGCCACAGCAGGGTGTGGATGACCATCACGTCGCGCTTGCTGAAGTCCTTGACTCGCAACGCCGCGAGCCTGGTCTTGTTGCGGAGCGCGAAATGCACGATGGCCACCCGGTCGGTCTCGGCCAGCGTCTTGGCCAGCAGCACATAGGACTTCGACGACTTTCCGTCGGGCTCCAGGTAGTAGCTGCGGTTGTACATCAGCGGATCGATGTCGCTGGCGGGGACGAACTCGACGACCTCGATCTCTCGGCTGCGTTCCTCGGGCAGGGTGGCGATATCCTCGTCGGTGATCACCACCATCTTACCGTCGTCGGACTCGAAGGCTTTGGCGATGTCGCGATACTCGACGACTTCGCCGCACACCTCGCACACCCGCTTGTAGCGGATGCGTCCGTTGTCCTTTGCGTGCACCTGGTGGAACTTGATGTCATGGTCTTGGTCGCGCTGTAGACCTTGACGGGGACGTTCACCAGGCCGAACG
>CAWHIZ010000033.1:0-42523 GCA_963829405.1 uncultured Actinomycetota bacterium | reverse complement strand
GGCGATCGCCCATCCGCATACCCCGGCGCTGCCGTACACACCTGTGCGTTCGACGCCGAGGACAGAGTTGATACCTCGAAGCCACTGCACCGCAGTGCTTTTCCAGGTGGCGGCGTCGATGTCCTCGTCGATGCTGAAGAAGATCGGCGCGGACTCCGGGCCGCCTGCGGCGACGTGCAGGAGCAGCGCCGTCTGTGCGTCGGAGACACCCCCGTCGTACCCGCGCGTGAAATCCGACGGTGCTCCCGGCCAGTTCGGCTTGCCGTACTGGTAGCAGCTGACGACCTGAAGCCCCAACGCGCGCAGCGCATCCGCGTACTCGCGTGTGACGGGTTTGAAGTCGAAGGTGGCGCCGGGCCGAAGTTCGGACACGTACACAAGTGCGCCCGTGTAGCCCGCCGCAGCGACCTGGTCGGCAGGCACCAACTTGTCGGTGAAATCGATCAGCTTGCCGTTGGCTGCCGATGCCTTCGGCGCCTCGACCGTCGAGGCGACAAGGCCGGCGAGGACCGGCCCGGCCACCGCGTATTTGAGGATGTCGCGCCGGGTGACGGCGCTGGTGCGCTCGCGGCTATTCGGGTCCGATGACACGGCACTCAGTTTGGCACGCGTCTTGCAAGTGCGGTTGCGGTTGCGCCGCAGCGGCGGATTGCGGCGGCGCGACGGGGTCGTCGACAGATGCGGTTGTCCGGCAGCGGCGGGCGCCTGCGGAGCCACCTCACGTGGCAGCGCCGTCGCCACCTTGCCCGCGGCGAAGGTCGCCGCCTGGTCGACCATGCCGGTCTCCACGTACTGGGTATGCGCGTTGAAATCCCGGCCGCTCGAGCAGACGAAGTCGTCCTCGACGCACAATTCGACGGTCTTGTCCGCATACATCGGGCCCACGTCGACATCCGGCTGATTGATCACGCGCATGAACCGATCATTGGGTTTCCCGAACAGGGTGACGGCGACGACATGCTCGGCCACATCGTCGGGCATCGGATTCGGCACACCTTCTGGTGCGCCATCGGGAATCACATTCGATGTGACGAAGCCTGCGACGGCGGCGCCCTGGGAGAAGCCGCCGAGCACGATATTGGTGTCGGGGCAGTTCGCCGCCATTGACTCGACGCGGGCGCTGGCATCGCGGACGCCGTCAAGCGCTTTGGGGAATTCGGTGGTGGCGGGGTAGTCGACGGAATACACGTCGAGCGACTTCGTGCCGATGCGGGAGCGCAGCGCGCTGACGAACGCCTCTCCGGTTGGGCCGAGGCCAGGAGCTTCGGCGGTGCCGCGCGCGAACACCACCTCGACATCGGGGCAAGGCGCAGCGGATGCGGCAGGAATTGCACCCAATGGAGTCAAACTCGCTGCCATCGTTGCCCCGACGAATATGGCGATATTGCGTCCCCTCACGGCGCAATGCTGACACACGATCGTGACCGTCGCGATTCGAAATACCAACAGCTAATGAACGTCTTATCGATCGGCCAACAATGGCTTAGTGAATTCGGCGCGAGAGAAAATCCGGGCAATTCGTCGCGAGCGTGTACCCATTGCGAAAATTGGCGCTGAAATACGCGGAGATTGCACGTTCGGCGATTTCCAGCGCCTAGATCATGTCCTTGTCGGTCGAGCCAGCGCATCAGGAACCAGCCGACGAACACCGGCAGCCAACAGGTGAGCACCCGGTAGAGCAACACCGACGGCACCGCGATCCCTGCGGGTACACCGAACGCCGCGAGCCCACCGATGAGCGCCGCCTCGACCGCGCCGACGCCGCCGGGCGTGGGTGCCGCCGATGCCAGCGTGCCGCCGATCATCGTCACCACCGTCACCGTGACGAACGAGGAGTTACCGCCGAACGCCTCGATGCACGCCCACAGCGCAAGCGCGCCACCGAGAGTCGTTGCGGCGCAGCCAAGGACGATGATGACGAGGCGTCTCGGCTCGCTCGCCAGCTCGCGCAGGTCGTTGAGGACCTCTTTGGCCCGGGGCACCACCGTCCCCGTCAGGAACCTGCGCAGCTTGGGCACGACGGCGAAAGCCGCGACCACCACGAGGATCACGCCTACGACGGCGTAGACGATCGTCATCGACGGGACGAACTTCAACAGGTCGGCTGATGCACCCGCGAACGCGCTGAACAGGATCAGCAGCGTGAGGTGGGTGACCACCTGCACCGACTGCTGCAGTGCGACGGCGGTCGCGGCCCGTAGTGCGCCGAGTCCGCCCTTCTGCAGGAACCGCGCGCTCAATGCGAGGCCGCCGACGCCCGCGGGGGTGGTGGTGGCGGCGAACGTGTTGGCCACCTGCATCAGCGTGAGATTGCGGAAGCTCACCAGCCCGTCCGCGCATGCCCACAGCGCCGCCGCGGCGCCGACGTACTTCAGTGCCGAGACCGCCAGTCCGAGCAGCGCCCACCAGTAATTCGCCGTCCGGAGTTCGGACAGGAACGTCGGCACGGTGCTGATGAACGGCAGCGCGACGTAGACCAGCGCGACGAGCAGCACCATCTGCAGGAGCTGGTTGCGGTTGAACCGCGTGATCGTCGCGGTCGCGATCTCGTCGGTGCCGGTCTGCAGCATCACCTCGTTGCGGGCAGCAGCGAGGATGCCGCGGGAATCGGCGATCGGCTCCCGGATGCGCTTGGGCACAGCCGCTTTCGCGAGCCGCTGTGACGCGGTCAGGACGGCGATCTTGCCGAAGACGCCCATCGCCGCCCGCACCGCGGTCGGTGCGTCGTAGAGCGCGGTCGTGGTGACAAGCAGCTGCGCGATGTCGGACTGCATCTGCGCGTCGGTGGCTCCGTACTCGGCATGTTCGAATCCGCCGAACATCACGGTGTCGCCGTCGACGGTGATCTTTCTGGCCCGCAGGTCGCCGTGCGAGATGTGCTGATCGTGCAGGGTTCGCAACGCGCCCCAGACCCGCGCAACCAGGGTGGACTCGGCTGGCCTCGTCGAGTGGCGTGCCGCTCGCGGGGGTGTACGCGTACAGGGTCCATCCGCGATCGAGTGGGGTGACCGCCAGCGGCGAGGTGTTGGCGAGGCCGAGGTCGCCGATCGCGATGGCCATCAGCGCGCGGTGCTCGACGACGCGGCGCATCGATGCGTGGAACGGCGCGGTTTCGCCACCGCGCAGGGTGAGCTTGCGCCACAGCTGGCGCATCGCTCCGCCGCTGCGCTGGTTCGGGCTGTACAGCTCGATGTCCTTGACGGCGCCGTCGGCGCACGTGGCCGACAGCAGCAGCGCCCCGCGGCCTGCCAGCCGCACCACGGTCAGGTCGGTGATCCTGCAGCCCCGTCGGTCCATCGCCCGTATCGCACCCTCGAGCGGCACCTCGAGGGCCGGGGTGCCGACCACGAGGATCACCAGCGCACCGATGAACCAGCCGACCGCAAGACCGAGCAGTGAGCGGGCAGGCACCACGGCACTGACGGCCAGGTGGATCGGCACGAACGCCAGCAGCAGCGCCCACCACCAACGCCGCCACCGGGCAGGCAGCCACGGCCCCGACACCGTGAGCATGGCGGCGAGCATCGCGATCCAGCGCGGGTCGTCGAGGAACTGCGAGAGAAAGGTCTTCGGCTGCTCGGCGACGTCGAAATGCCACCGCGGGGCGGCGATCCCGTCGGGCCGCACCGACAACGCGAGCACGGAGATGACGCCTGCCGCCGCGTACGCACCGAGCAGCTTCCAATGTCTGCCCGCGATCAGCCCGATGAGGATCGCGAACGGCAGCGCCACGATCGCGATGCCGTAGGCCAGATACACCAGGTTGGACTGGGTGGGGGTGAGCACGCCGACGATGTCGGAGATCGATTTCTCCAGCGAAACCCAGTCATATCGCGTGATCAGCGAGCTGGTGATGACGACCGCGAGGAAGACGGCGGCCAGCAGCAGCCGCAGGATATCGCTGGTGCGGCGGGCCAGCGGCTGCAGCAAGCTGCCAGTAACGGTGATGTCCCGCCCGTCGACCCGCACGCCGACTAGTTAACCGGACACCTTCAGCCGCCGTGCACGACATTGCGCAGCGGCTCGCCGCGCGCCAACCTTCCGATATTGGCGACGACGTCATCGACGCGGCCGGTGAAGGTGTCGCGGGTGATCCCCGACGAGTGCGGGGTCATCAGCAGATTCGGCAGGTCAGCGAACGGCTGATCGGCCGGCGGGCTCATATCGTCGCCCGCCGGATAGCGGTACCAGACGTCGATCGCCGCCGCCCGGATGACGCCATCGGCAAGCGCGTCGTACAGCGCGCGCTCCTGCACGAGCCTGCCGCGGCCGACGTTGACAAGTACCCCTTCGCTCCCGAGTGCCCGCAGTTGGGCGTTCGGAGATCATGCCCTCGGTCTTTTCGTTGAGGGGGGCGGAGACGACGGCGACGTCGCATTCGCGCAATAGCCGGTCGAGCTCGCCGGTGTCGGCCGCCCACGCCAGGCCGACGTCGGGCACCCGACCCGAACCGGTCACCGCGGCACCGGTGGAGCCGAAGGCGCGGAACAGGTTCCATGCGCGCTGTCCGATGTGCCCGAACCCGACGAACCCGATGCGCGCGTCGGCGAGCGCGCTGGGCTGAGGGATCGCCTGGTCGTACACCGAAGTCGCCCAGATGTTGTGTCGCAGTTGCCGGTCCTGCGCCAGGAAGTCTCGGCGCAGCATCACCGATGCGGCGACGATGTACTCGGCGATGGACTGCTCATGGTGAAAGGTGTTGGCCACCAGCGTATCGGGCGGTAGCGCATCGAAGTCGACCTTGTCGGTGCCCGCGCCTGCGATGTGGATCAGCTTCAACTTCTCCGCGGCGTCGGCCATCGCCGCGGTGAAGCGGCTTCCCACATACACATCGGCGTCGCGCAGCTCGTCGGGTGAGACGCCGTTGGTCTGCCAGCGCACCTCGGCGTCGGGCAGGGCGGCCTCGAGCCGCTCGCGGTGGGGGATCAGGTTGGGGTCTACGACGATTACTTTCATGTCAACTCCGTTGCAGCGCAGGGCGCTTGCTGTCGAACTTCCAGTCGGGGATCAGGTACTGCATGGCGATGGCGTCGTCGCGGCTGCCGAGCCCCTCGCGCTTGTACAACTCGTGTGCGGCGGCCACCGCGTCGTCGTCGAGTTCGACCCCGAGGCCGGGTTTGTCGGGCACGCTCAGGTAGCCGTCGACGATGTCGTACGGCTCCTTGGTGATCCGTTGGCCGTCCTGCCAGATCCAGTGCGTGTCGATGGCGGTGATGGCGCCTGGCGCCGCGGCGGCCACGTGGGTGAACATCGCCAACGAGACGTCGAAGTGGTTGTTGGAGTGCGAACCCCACGTCAGCCCCCATGCGTCGCAGAGCTGCGCGACGCGCACCGAACCCGCCATCGTCCAGAAGTGCGGATCGGCGAGCGGGATGTCGACGGCGTTGGCGCGGATGGCGTGGCCGAGCTCGCGCCAGTCGGTGCCGATCATGTTCGTCGCGGTGGGCAGCCCGGTGGCCCTCTTGAACTCCGCCATCACCTCGCGGCCGGAGAAGCCGCCCTCGGGGCCGACGGGGTCCTCGGCGTAGGCGAGCACATCGGTCAGCTCGCGGCAGGTCTTCACGGCATCGTCGAGCAGCCACCCGCCGTTGGGGTCGAGCGTGATGCGGGCCTCGGGGAACCGGTCGGCGAGCGCGGTCACCGCCTTGGCCTCATCGGGCGCGGGCAGCACGCCGCCCTTGAGCTTGAAGTCGACGAACCCGTAGCGCGCCTTGGCCGCCTCTGCGAGACGGACCACGCCCTCGGGGGACAGGGCTTCCTCGTGACGGACGCGCATCCACTCGTCGGCGTCTGAGGGCTCGTCGGCAGGGGAGCGGTAGGCCAGGTCGGTCTTGGTGCGGTCGCCGACGAAGAACAGGTAGCCGAGGGCCTGCACCTTTTGGCGCTGCTGGCCGTCGCCGAGCAGTGCCGCCACCGGCACGTCGAGATGCTTGCCGAGGACGTCGAGCAAGGCGGATTCGACGGCGGTCACCGCGTGCACGGCGATCCGCAGGTCGAATGTCTGCGCGCCGCGACCGCCCGCGTCGCGGTCGCCGAAGGCGCGGCGCAGATCGTTGAGCACGGCGTTGTGGTCGCCGATACCGCGGCCGACGACGATCTCGCGCGCATCCTCCAGGGTGCGTCGGATCGGCTCGCCGCCCGGCACCTCACCGACGCCGGTGTTGCCGTCGGAGTCGGTGACGATGACGAGGTTTCGGGTGAAGAACGGCCCGTGCGCGCCGCTGAGGTTCAACAGCATGCTGTCGTGGCCGGCGATCGGGATCACCGTCATATCGCGGACGACGGGAACACTCATCGGTCTCTCCTCCTACTCACGATGCAAACCACTTGTCGCCGTTGGCGAGTGGCCGGACCACGCGCGACACCTTGTCGCCCATGGTGCGCAGGGCGTCGATGATCTCGCGCTCGCGCTGCGGGTCCAGTCGCTCGACGGGTATCGATGCGCTGATGGCGTCCTGGGCCGGGCTGCAGTAGCGCAGCGAGACGGCGAAGCACCGCAATCCCGGCGTGTTCTCCTGGTCGTCGGTGGCGTAACCGCGCACCCGGACCTCGTCGAGGGATTCGTCGAGGACCTGCCGGTCGACGATCGTCTGTGACGTCAATGGAGTCAGCGCGGCCGGGACGTGCGCATCACGTTCGACGCCGAACCGCTCGGCCAGCAGCGACTTCCCGAGGGCGGTCGCATATGCGGGCAGCCGTCGTCCGACCCGGCTCTGGACCCGGTTGTACTGCTTGGATTCCCGCGTGGCCAGATAGACGATGTCGGTGCCGTCGAGGCGGCCGAGATGGAACGTCTCGTCGAGGTCCTGTCGCAGGTCGTCGAGGAACGGCGTGATGAGCGGCAGGTACGGATCGCTGTCGAGATAGCTCGTTCCGACGAGCAGTGCGCGAATGCCGATGCCGTACAACGTGCCCGACGCATCGGATCGCACCCAGCCCTGCGAGACGAGCGTGCGCAGAAGGGCGTGGGCGCTGCTGCGCGGCATATCGAGGGCTTCGCTGATCTCGCGCAGCCGCGCGGGGTTGTCGTGCCGGGCGGCGAGGTACTCGAGCAACTCGACCGTGCGCACCGCGGACTTGACCTTGCGTACCGAAAGGTCGGGGCCCAGCCGGTGAGCCGGTGATATCGGGTGGGCGTTCGTCGGTCATGTCACCCGCCTATCGCCACTAGTTCGCGGCCGATCAGCACGACGGCGCCAAGTGTGGAGACGCCGATCGCCAACCACCGCAATCGTTTCGGGTCGAGGAGCTTGTTCATCGGCCGTGAGATCAGGTATCCGAGCACGGCCGCGGGGATGAAGACGGCGAAGCCCCACATGGTGCGGCTGTGGATTGCTCCGGTGGCGGCGAGAGCACACAGCGACATCGCCGAGCCGACCAGGAAGAAGCCGCTCATCGTGCCGCGCAGCCGGGCGCCGGAATTGCGTTGCCACACAAGCGCCATCGGAGGTCCGCCGATCGCGGTCGCAGTGCCCATCACGCCCGACGCGGCGCCGGCGAGCACGACGTTTCGCCTCCGTTGCGCGGGAATCCAGCCGAAGCTGGTGAGCGCGATCCCGACGAGCACCACAGCCGCCAGCAGGATGGCCAGCGCCCGGTGCGGCAGCATCGCCAGCAGCAGCGCACCCGCGATGGTGCCGGGCACCCGGCCGACCAGCGCCCAGCCCGTGCCGTGCAGGTCGATGTCCTCGCGTTCGCGGATCACCACGATCAGCGTGACGACCATCGCGATCATGATCAATGTTCCCGGTATGAGCCCTGGTTCGATGAGCGCGACGATCGGTGCGGCGAGCAACCCGATGCCGAACCCGATCGACGACTGCAGCGCCGACGCCAGTAGGACGGCGCCGGCGATCGTGCAATAGCCGAGGACACTCATGCGTTGGCGAGCACGCCTTCCTCGAGCAGCGGGTGATGGCATTCGGCGCTGTGGCCGACGACTTCGAGGTCGAGTGCTTTCGGCGGCGACGTCGTCGCGCAGACCTCGGTGGCCTTCCAGCAGCGGGTCCGGAACCGGCAACCCGACGGCGGGTTCAGCGGCGACGGCACTTCGCCCTTCAGCAGGATCCGCTCGCGGCGGTGCTCGTCGTCCAGCGTCGGCGCCGCGGACATCAGTGCTGCCGTGTAGGGGTGGTTGGGCCGCTCGAAAACCGCTTCGGTCGGCCCGGATTCGATGATCCGGCCGAGGTACATCACCGCGACCCGGTCCGCGACGTGCCGGACCACCGAAAGGTCGTGGGAGATGAACACATACGAGATCTGCAGTTGCTGTTGGAGATCGTTGAGCAGGTTGAGCACCTGCGCCTGCACGGACAGGTCCAGCGCGGACACCGGCTCGTCGCAGATGATCACGTCGGGGTCAAGCGCAAGCGCGCGGGCGATACCGATGCGCTGCCGCTGCCCGCCGGAGAACTCCTGCGGATACTTGTCGGCCGCCTTGGCGCCGAGGCCGACAAGGTCGAGCAGGCCGCGTACCCGCGTATCCCGCTCGCGCTTGTTCTTGTACATGCCCTTGTGGCTGCGCCACGGCTCGGCGATGATCTCCGCCGCCGTCATCCGCGCGTTGAGCGACGCGTACGGGTCCTGGAACACCATCTGCACCCGGCGGCGGAACTTCAGCAGGTCCTTGCCGCGCAGGCTGAACGGGTCGATGCCGTCGAATGCCACGGTGCCCGAGTCGGGCCGCTCCAGCATCATCAGAGTCCGTGCCAGCGTTGACTTTCCGCAGCCGGACTCGCCGACGAGGCCGAGGGTCTGGCCCCGCGGCAGGTCGAGGTCGATGCCGTCGAGCGCGTGCAGTCTCTTCTTGCCCGCATTGGGCACGCTGAAGGACTTGCGTAGGTCGCGGACCTCGAGCAGGTTCTCGGACTCAGACATTGGTGACCTCTTCCGGGAAGTGGCAGGCTGCCCCGCGCCCCGCGCCAACGGGGTCGAGGGTGGGTCGTTTGGTGGCGCAGATGTCACGCGCGAGCGGGCAGCGCTCCTGGTAGACGCAGCCCTCGGGGATCGCGTGCAGATCAGGAGGCGAGCCGCCGATCGACTTGAGCTCGTCGCCGCGGCGTGCGTGCACGGGCACCGAGTTGAGCAGACCCTTGGTGTAGGGATGCTTCGGGTTGGCGAAAACCTCTGCCACCGGTCCGGTTTCGACGATGTTGCCCGCGTACATCACGGCGACGTGGTCGGCCTCTTCGGCGACGAGCGCCAGGTCGTGGGTGATCAGCACCACGGCCATCTGGTACTCCGAGCGCAGATCGCGCAGCAGCGCCATGATCTGCGCCTGGACGGTGACGTCGAGAGCGGTGGTTGGCTCGTCGGCGATCAGCACGCTCGGGTTGAGCGCGACGGCCATCGCGATCAGGAGGCGTTGCCGCATACCGCCGGAGAACTGGTGCGGGTAGGAGTTCAGTCGCGTCTCGGGCTGCGGGATTCCGACGCGGGTCATCAGCTCGATCGCCTTGGCCTTGGCTTCCTTGGCGCTGAGGTGGTGGTGGATCCGGAACGGTTCGGCCAGTTGGGTTCCCACGGTATACAGCGGGTTGAGTGCGGTGAGCGCGTCCTGGAAAACGATCGCGAGGTCGGTGCCCGCCATCTCCTGCCGCTTGCGGCGGCCGACGCTGAACACGTCGATTCCGCTGAGCTTGGCAGTGCCTTCGACCACATCGGCGACGGGTTCCAACAGCCCGACCAGTGCGGTAGCGGTCATCGACTTGCCGCAGCCGGATTCACCCAGCAGCGCGAGGGTTTCGCCGCGGCGCGCGGTGAAACTCACGTCGTTCACGGCGCGCACGGTGCCGTTGATGGTGCGGATGTCGACGGTCAGGCCGTCGACGTCGAGCACGGGTTGAGCGTCGGTGTGGTCGAGACTCGGCTTGTGGCCAACTGCAGCAGTCATGTCGGCGCCTCTCAGATGCGCTTCGTGGTTTTGGTGAACTTGGACAGCCGCTTCTGCGGGACGGTCAGGCGCCACCGCTGAGCGGGATCGGTGGCGATGCGCGCCCATGCGGCGAGGATCGTGGCCGACACCGTGGTGATGACGATGGCCACGCCGGGGAAGAACGACAGCCACCATGCGGTGTGCAGGTAGGTCCGGCCCTGCGAGACCATCAGGCCCCAGCTGATGTCGGGGGGCTGGATGCCGATGCCGAGGAAGCTCAACGACGACTCGGCGAGCATGACGTAGCAGAAGTCCAGCGTCGCGACGGTCAACAGCGTCGGCAGCACGACGGGCAGCACGTGGCGCCAGATGATCGAGCCGGCACTGGCCCCGAACGTGCGCGCGGCGTCGACGAACAGCCGGCTCTGCAGCTCTGCGGATTCGGCGCGGGCCGTGCGCAGGTATACCGGTATGCGGGTGATCGCAAGCACTGCAACGATGTTCGCGGCGCTTGGTGAGAACACGTAGAGCACGACGACGGCCAGCAGCAACGACGGGAAGCTCATGATGACGTCGGCGACCCGCATCGCGATGGTCTCGCGCCAGCCGCGGTAGTAGCCGGCCCACATGCCTATCGCCGAACCGACCACCGCGGAGATGACGACCGCGGGGATTGCGACCGACAGCGTGGTGCGAGCAGGCGACGATCAGTCGGGCGAACATGCTGCGGCCGAGCGGATCGGTGCCGAGGAAGTTGGCCCAGCCGTGCGACAGCGTGAACGGCGCCTGGTTGGAGTTGTCCAGGTCGATGTGCGTCGCGAGGTTTCCGACGAGCATCGGGCCGAAGATGGCGGTCAGGAAGACAAGGCCGAGGATGACGGCTGCTACGGCGGCGACGCGGTCGTTGACCAGCATTCGGAACCACCTGGACGCGCCGCCCCTCCTGGCGGCCGGGGTGCCCGACTTGCCGACGATCGCCGTGGTGGGCTTGACGGGAACCAGATCGATCTGAGTGCTCATGTGTCGTGTCTCCCTAGGCCATGACCGGTTCGCGGACGCGGGCATCGAGTAGCGCGTAGCACGCGTCGATGATGATGTTGAGGACGAAGATGCTCAGTGCGGTCAGCAACACCGCGGCCTGCAGCACCGCGAAGTCGCGTTGCAGGATCGCGTCGATCATCAGCTTGCCGATGCCGGGCCAGCCGAAGATGGCCTCGACGACGACCGCACCGTTGATCAGGCCGACGGCCAGATCGCCTGCCACCGTCAGCGCGGGTGCGGCGGCGTTGCGCAGTGCGTGGTGGGTGACGACGCGGAAGTCGCTGGCGCCCTTGCTGCGGGCCAGTCGCACGTAGGGAGCCGAGAGCGCGGAGACCATCGCACCGCGGACCACCTGGGTGAGCACGCCGAGCGGGCGGATCATCAGTGTCGCGATCGGCAGGATCCACGACAGGAAGCCGCTGTCGACGCCGGAGGTGGGCAGCACGCCGAGCAGGACGGCGAACAGCCAGACGCCGGTGATCGCGAACCAGAAGTCGGGGATGCTTGCGGCGGTCATGGACAGCAGGCTGGAGAACCGGTCGGCCAGCGAGTTGGGCCGGTAGGCGGCCCAGCAGCCGATGACGACGGCCAGCACGGTCGCCAGAAGCATTGTGGTGACCGCCAATTGCAGGGTGGCGGGGAATGCCCGCAGCGCCATCGTCGACGCCGGCTCGCCGGTGCGCAGTGACGTGCCGAAGTCGAGGTGGATGACGCCCTTGAAGTATTCGACGAGCTGCGTCCACACGGACTGGTCGAATCCGTTGGCAGCCCGGAAGGCGTCGCGCTGTTCCTGCGTCGCCGACTCAGGCAGGTAGAGGCTGGTCGGATCGCCGGTCAGCCGGGCGATGAGGAACACGCCGAGCAGAACGATGATCAACGGCAGTGCGCTGGTGTACATCCGGCGCCGGACGAAGGGAAACATGGGCTGGCCTTCTTCCTTGCTTACTGGGCGACCGTGGGAGTGGTGGAGCCTGCGGGCTTCATCTCGGCCAGCCGCATCTCGTCACCGGTGGCGGAGTTGGGCGTGTAGGCCACCCGGGCGGACTTGCCGAGGATGCCCTTCATGTGCGCGATGTAGGCCATGCTCATGATCTCCTTGGGCTCTTCGGCGAACAGTTTGGCGAAGGCGTCCTGGCGCTGCTGGCCGGTGAGCGCTTCGGCGGCGACGATCTTCTTGTCGAATTCCGGTGTGCCGTAGGAAGCCTGCGCACCGTCGCTGAGCATGTACTGGTCCATGGTGAAGGCGGCGTCACCGGCCTGGTTGCCGTGCATGATCATCAGCAGGTAAGGGCCAGCGCCTTCGGGGAACGGCCGCAGCTGGTACAGAAGCTGATTGGACGTGTCCATCATCTCGATCTTCACGTTCAGGCCGATCTCGGCGAACTCGCTCTGCAGCACCTCGATGGTCTCGCTGATGTTCGGGAACTGCGCGGTGCGGCCGATGAGACGGATCTGCTTGTCGACGGGAACGCCGTCGGCCTTGGCCTCTGCGACGAGCTGCTTGGCCTTGTCGACGTCGTGCGGCCACAGCGGCAGCTGGTCGTTGTAGCCGACCACGCCGGACGGAATCAGCTGTGACGCGGGCTGTCCCAGGCCGCGGAACAGAGCCTTGACGATGCCCTCGCGGTTGACGGCGTAGTTGATGGCCTGCCGCACCCGCATATCGTTGAGCGGTGCCTCGGTGGCCTGCATGCGCAGCGCGGTCGTCTCGTTGTTCTGGAACGGGACGCCGAGGTCGCCCGCGCCGTCCTCCGGCCCGAGCGAGACCGCGATGTCGGTCTCGTCGTTGGTGATCATCGCGGCGCGAACGCTGCCTTCGCTGCGCCATTGGTACTCGGCGCGGGCGAACGCGGGCTTCTCGCCCCAGTAGGCGTCATTACGCTTCAGCAGGAGCTTCTGGCCGTACTCCCAATCGTCGATGGCGTACGGGCCTGTGCCGATGGGCTCGCGCACCTTCTCCTTCATGCTGGTGTTGCGCGGCACGATCTCGACGAACGAGATACGCAGCGGCAGAATCGGATCCGGCGTCTTGGTGCCGACGACCAGAGTGGAGTCACCGCGTGCGGAGACCTCAAGCGGGTCGTCACCGAACACGTATCCGTCGACGTTGCAGTTCAGGTCCGAGTTGACGGCACGGTCGATGGAGAAGGCCGCGTCCTCGGCGGTCATCGGCGCCCCGTCGGAGAATTTCACGCCGTCGCGGATATCGAATTCCCATTGGTTGGGTGAGGTTTGGCGCCACTTGGTGGCGAGCAGCGGCTGCAGGTCGCCCGATGTGGGGTCGCGCTCGATGAGGGGTTCGGTGATGTTCGACCGCACGACGATGCCGGTGGACGTCAGCGAGCTCTCGCAGGGCTCGAGGGTGGGCGGCTCCTGGCTCAGCACGACGCGCAGGGTGTTGGGGTCGTAGCCGCCGTGGCGGGAGTTGGCAACGGTGCAGCCGCTCGCGGCGAGGGTGACGCCCGCGAGGGCGACGGCAGCGGCCGCAGTGATGCGGCGACGCGGTGTGCGTGCTGCGGGGCTCATGGATCCTCCGGGACTGCTCTTGTGACGTCTACGTATGTGGATGAGACATGTGATCGCAGACACAAGGTAAGGACCTCGCTTTTGAGTCGTCAACCCCGGCGAAATGGCTAAATCGGCCGCGCGACCGTTGCGAATTCGGCCCGGTTAGCCCCGGCTAAATGGTGTTTGACGTGGCGTTTTCGAGCACTGTCAGCTGCGGCGATACCTTGCTCGTAGCCGAATAACGCTAGTCATGCCGGTTGGGCATAAGTCGATGCCAATTCGATGTTGGACGGGTATTCGCAGGTCGTCGTACCGTGGTCGCATCATGACTACTTCACCCCGCACCGCGCAGCAGCGGACCGTTCTCCAGGTCGGGCCGCTGAAGCCGTCGCTCGCGCAGACCCTCCAGGACGACTACGCGGCCTACGTCCTGCCAGAGCCCGGCGCCGAGCGAGACGCCTTTCTGGCCTCACACAGCGCCGAGATCACGGCGGCGGTGACATCCGGGCGCACTGGCGTGGACGCCGGCCTGATGTCGGCGCTGCCCAACCTTGGCGCGGTCGTGAACTTCGGTGTCGGGTACGACACGACGGATGTGGACGCCGCAGCCGAACGCGGGGTCGCCGTCAGCAACACGCCCGACGTGCTGACCGACTGCGTGGCCGATACTGCCGTCGGTCTGATGATCGATACGCTGCGGCAGTTCTCGTCGGCCGACCGGTATGTGCGGGCGGGGCGCTGGCCCGTCGACGGGATGTATCCGCTGACGCGCCAGGTCAGCAACACGCGAGTGGGAATCATCGGGCTCGGCCGGATCGGTGGCGCAATCGCTAAGCGGCTCAGCGCCTTTGGCTGCACGATCTCCTACCACAACCGGAATCAGGTCGCCGACTCCGAGTACACGTACGTGTCGTCGCCTGAGGAACTGGCGAAGGGTGTTGACGTTCTTGTCGTCGCGGCGGCGGGCGGGTCGGGCACGCAGAAGCTGGTCAGCCGCGACGTCATCGACGCTTTGGGCCCTGACGGGTATCTCGTCAACATCGCGCGGGGGAGCGTCGTCGACGAGGCGGCGTTGGTCGAGGCGCTCCACGCAGGCCGACTTGCGGGCGCAGGCCTGGACGTCTTCGCCGACGAGCCGACAGTGCCAGAGGCGCTGCTGTCGATGGACAACGTCGTCGTCCTCCCGCACGTGGGCAGCGGCACCGTGCAGACGCGCGCCGCGATGGAGGCGCTGACGCTCCGCAACCTCGACAGCTTCCTGACCTCGGGTGAACTGGTGACCCCGGTGCCGATGCCTGCCGCCGCATCCGGCTAGACAGGACTGCAAATCGAGCGGTTTCGGCGATCACGCCAATTACGCTCGGAATCGATGGACCTACCGCGGACACTGCACGGGCAGCTCTACCTGTTGGCCTACGACCGGAAACGGCGGCGCTTCGAGTTCGGCTCTGACGGCAGCTGGAAAGGCCACTGGCGGTTCGAGTTCGCCCTGCGCTCCGCGATGCTCACTGATCTGTATCTCGCCGGCTACATCGAGAACAAGAACGGTGAAGCCTCATTGCTCAAGTCGAGTCATGATGATCCGCTGCTGCAGAAAGCGTTGGACCACTGCGCCGGTCGCGGGTGGTCTGAGCTTGTGTACCGCGGCGGACGAACCTGCCAGGACGTTTTCGACCAGCTTGAAACCGCCGGCTGGATACGCGGGCAGCGCCGTCGGATGCTCGGCCTCGTCGCCGCTCGCCCGGATGTTTACGACGAAGACATGGTTGATGTGTTGGCGGCCCGCGTGATGGAGGCCCTTCGCAACATACTTGTCGACTGTCCGGCCGACCCGCGGTCGCTTGCTGTTGGACTGATCGCCGCCCAGGCACAGTTGCCCGCGGTGTCCAGCGTCATCGACGACCCGTACTCCCGCGACCAGCTTCGCGAAATGACGCTTGCCACAATCGAACCCATCCTGGGTCTGTACAACGCAATTCACAACCACAGGGCAGAGTACGGATGGGGTGGGGGAGGTGCAGCCGGTTGCGGCGGCGGGGCATGACAGCTCGCGACTGTGCGGCGAACGTGGGCTTTATGGACGAATTTCTGCCGGTTTCCGTACATAGCGCCCACACTCGGCGCCTAGCCGATCACGTCCTCGACGAGGTCGTCGGTCGTCCATTCCCGTTGCGGGAGGACATCTCTGAGTAGACGCAGCAGCGCGGGGTTGTTGCTGTCGCCGCGCCACACGGCGTCGAGCTCGACCGGTCGCTCGCGGAACGCCCCGATCGACCTGAACACCACGCCCTCGGGATGCAGCGTCGCCGCAGACGCGGGTACAAGCGCGATGCCGATGCCCGAGCGCACCAGCACCAGCATCGTGTGCACCTGCGTCACCGTCTGCACATACCGCGGCGTCGCGCCTGCGATGGTGAACGTGCTGATGAGCAGCTCGTTGAAATAGCGCGCCTGCACCGGCGAGTACATGACGACGTCCTGGCCGTCGAGGTCGTTGAGCGTCAGCTGCCTGCCGAGCCCGACGAGCGGATGGCCTTCCGGCAGCGCGGCGATCAGCTGCTCGTGCAGCAAGGGCCGCGACACCAATCCGGGGCGCCTGACCGGCGGGCGCGCCATGCCAAGGTCGACCTCACCCGTCATCAACCCTTCGAGCTGAACGGCGGTCACCATCTCCCGCAGATCCAGCTTCACGTCCGGCAACTTCTCCCGTGCCGCTCCCAGTAATCGTGGCAACACCACGTGCGCGGAGGCCGCGGTGAACCCGATGACGACGGTGCCCAGATCGCCGGCGGGAATCCGCTTCACCGTCTGCGCAGCGCCCTCGGCGAGTTGCAGGATGCGACGGGCATCGGGCAGAAATGACAGTCCGGCCGGGGTGAGGGTGACCGCCCGCGTGCTGCGCTCGATGAGCTGCACACCGAGTTCGCTTTCCAGTTGCTGAATCTGACGGCTCAGCGGCGGCTGGGTCATGTGCAGGCGCTCCGCGGCCCTCCCGAAGTGGAGTTCCTCGGCGACGGCGACGAAACAGGACAGTCTGGCGAGCGATAACAACGATGCACTCCTAGCATCACTAAGCGCCCTTGAGTCGTGATGGGGGTATGAGTCTAATGCTGTGCGGTACCTGAAACGGGTAAAGCGCCAACCCCCAGCCGGTACCTTGGCAAGAACGTCGAAGGGGGCGTCGAGGAGGGATGCGCGTTGGTAGCCGCTGAACAAGGGCAACTCGCTCATGGGTTGACCGAGGAAGGCTACCGCCGATTGGTCGAACGCTGTCCCGACGGAATCTGTGTGTATGCCGAGGGACGCGTAGTTTTCGTCAACGACGCCGGGGTTCGATTGATGCTCGCCGACTCGAGTGATCAGCTCGTCGATCGCTCGATCGCGGACTTCCTCGCCGAGGAGTCGATACCGGCGATGCGGGCGGGCATCGCCGAACTGCGCGAGGTCGGCGACTGCACCGCGCAGTATCCGGCTCAGATGACCAGGGTCGACGGCAGCCTGCTTGCCGTCGAGGTCGTCGTCGTCAAGACGGTGTGGAACGACGAGCCCGCGCTACAGGTCATCACGCGAGACGTCAGCGCGCGGCACGACTCCGAGGCCGCGTTGCGCTACCAAGCGGCTCTGGTCAATCACGTCAGCGACGCCATCATCGGTACGACGAAGACCGGCGTGGTCAACAGTTGGAATCCCGCCGCCGAGACCATTTACGGACGTTCCGCCGCGGAGGCATACGGCCAACGGATCGGCGAGCTCGTCGGTGCCCCGATCGATCCCGTCGCTATCGTCGCGTCCGGTGGCATCGTGCACAGCACTCATTACTCCGCTGACGGCGCGGCGCTCGACGTGCGTGTCTCGGCCGCCGCCATGGGCAACGGATACGTGTTCGTCTGCTGCGACCTCACGGCTCTGCACCGTGCGGAACAGCATTTCGAGGCGGTGGTCGCGTCGATGTCCGAAGGCATCATCGTCTTGGACAAGGATGGTCGCATCAAGTCGATCAACCCGGCGGCGGTCCAGATCATGGGCACCGGCCCCGAGCACTTGGGTGGCGACTTCTTCGAGATCACCGGGCAGTTCCCGTTCTACGACCACGAGGGCGTGAACATCCCGCCTCACCTGCGGCCCGCTCTCGCAGTGCTGCGCACCGGCGTTCCGTTCTTCAACCAGGTGTTCGGGTTCCCCCGCGCGGATGGGACGCGGGGGTGGTTGATGTCCAGCTGCCGGCTGCTGAACCCCGATAAACCAGGGCAATCCGATCTACTGATGTCGTTCACCGATGTCACCAACGAACGTGCGGCCGCCGACAAGGTGATGTTCTATGCCTCCCACGATGCGCTGACGGAGCTGCCCAACCGCGTCTCCGTCCTACGCAGGCTCAAGAAGGCCCTCGCGCCCACCCATGAAGGCGAGCCGTTGCGTTGGGTGCTGTTCATCGACATCGACGAACTGAAGGCGACGAACGACACGCACGGCCATACGGTGGGCGACGAACTTCTGCGCGCCGCCGCGAATTGCCTGCGCGGTGTGGTGACGGCCGGTGATGTGGTGGGACGCCTCGGCGGCGACGAGTTCGTGGTGCTGATATTCCGCGATCTGACGCGCGACGAACTCGACGGCGTGATCGATTGCCTGCGAAAGGAACTGGCCGCGGCGGTGGAATCCGGTGCGACGCGCGTCCCCATCAATGCCAGCATCGGGGTGGTCGAGGTGCGCCGCGAAGATCAGCGGACGGCCGACGAGATCCTCCGCGACGCCGACCTCGCGATGTATGAGGCCAAGCGCGCGAACCGACGCTGAGAGATGCCCGGCTACCAGCGTGGGCTGACGAACTCGTAGCTCGGATCGATGCTCTTCATGTAGCCGGTGTCGTCGCGGTCGCGGATACCGCAGCGCACGTACTGTTCGTGCAGCGCGGCGAGCGCATCTTCGTCGAGTTCGACTCCGAGACCCGGTGTCGTCGGTACGGCCACCGAGCCGTCGACGAACTGGAGCGCGCCGGGTTTGACGATCTCCTCGGTCTTCCATGGCCAGTGCGTGTCGCATGCGTAGGTGAGATTCGGTGTGGCGCCCGCGAGGTGCACCATGGCGGCGAGGCTGATACCCATGTGGGAGTTGGAGTGCATCGACAACTCGAGGCCGAAGGTCTCGCAAATGCCCGCCAGCAGGCGGGAGCGCTGCAGCCCGCCCCAATAGTGATGGTCTGAAAGCACCACCCGCACCGAGCCTTTGGAGACGGCGGGAGCTAGCTGGTCGAACGCGACGACGCACATGTTGGTGGCCAGCGGCATCGGTGCCTGCTGTGCGACCTCGGCCATCCCGTCGAGCCCTGGCGTCGGGTCCTCCAGGTATTCGAGGATGCCTGCCAGACCGGACGCCACCTTGACCGACGTCTGCGGCGTCCATGCCGCGTTCGGGTCCAGTCGCAGTGGGTGGTCTGGGAAGGCTGCGTGCAGTGCCTCGATCGCCGCCATCTCCTCCTCGGGAGGGAAGACACCGCCCTTGAGTTTGATTGCGCTGAAGCCGTATTCGTCGACGATGCGCCTGGCCTGCGCGACGATCCCGTCGGGGTCGACGGCCTCGCCGAACGCATCTGGCTCCGCTCCGGGGTGTGCGGCCCACTTGTAGAAGAGGTAGGCGCTGAACGGCACGGTGTCGCGCACTGTGCCGCCGAGCAGATCGGATACCGGCCTGCCGGTGGCGTGCCCCTGCACGTCGAGGCAGGCGACCTCGAACGGTGACAGCACCTGGTCGACGGCGCTGGCGGTGGTGATCATGCCTGCCGTGCCGACGGCACGGGAGTCGCCGGCGAGCCGGTCGGCGATGGCTGCCCGGATCGCGTTGAGCGCGAACACGTCGAGGCCGGTGATGGCATCGGCTGCGGCGTGCAGCCGAGCCAGGTGCGTTTCGTCGGCGTAGGTCTCGCCGAGGCCGATCAGGCCGGCGTCGGTGTCCAGCTGGATGATCGCGCGCAGCGCGTACGGCTGGTGCACGCCGACGGTGTTCAGCAGCGGCGGGTCGACGAACGCGATCGGCGTGATGCGTGCGCCGGTGATGCGGATCCGGCTCTGCGCCATTGCTACCGCGCTTGGGTGAGCGCGTCGGTGAGCACCGCCCGCCCTGCGGCGATGATCGAGCTCAGCTCGGCGACGTCGTCGGGGCTCGGCATGACAAGTGGTGCACGGACCGGTCCGGCGGGTATGCCCTCGAGCGCGACGCCTGCCTTGACGAGTGAGACGGCGTAGCCGGGCACCGTGTCGCGGAGCCGGACCAGCGGGTGGAAGAACTCCCGCAGAAGCGCGTCGGCCAATGCATCGTTTCCGGATTCGAGTGCGTCGTAGAACGCAAGCGCGAGGTCGGGGGCAAAGGCGAACGTCGCCGACGAGTACAGCGGCACGCCGATCGCGCGGTAGGCGTGCTGGGTGGTCTCGGCAGTCGGCATGCCGTTGAAGAACAGGAATTCCTTTTCACCGGCCAACGAGTCGGTGACCGCGCGGACGATGCGGCCCACGTTGTCGAGATCGCCTGTGCCGTCCTTGAATCCGATGACATTGCCGATCTTCGACACCGCGATCGCCGAGGCGTCGGTGAAGCGGGCGTTGTTGCGGTTGTAGACGATGACGGGCAGATCGGTGGTGCCTGCGACTTCCTTGACGTATGCGACGAGGCCTGCCTGCGGCATTTCGACGAGGTACGGCGGAAGCAGCAGCAGTCCGTCGGCGCCCGCGTCCTTTGCGGCCATGGCGAACTGCTTGGCCTGCGCAACCGAGCCACCTGCGCCTGCGTAGACGGGTACGCGACCGGCAACCACGTCGACGGCGGTCCGAACGACGGGACCGAACTCCTGCGGATCGAGTGCGTGGAATTCTCCTGTCCCGCAAGCGATGAAGACACCGCCAGGACCCGCTTCAACCCCGCTGGCGATGTGACGAGCCAGCTGGTCGAGGTCCACGGCGCCGCTCTCGGTGAAGGGGGTGACGGGGAAGAACAGAACCCCAGAGAAAGCGGGGTAGGTGGGGGCGTTCAAAACGACTCCTTGATTATCGGTTTGGTCAGTCCTGCTGGAGCCGGCCGTCGATGCGCCGCCACAGGTTATCGGGGTTGCCGTCAGCGATTGCACTGGGCAGCAACGACTTCGGTACGTCCTGGTAGCACACGGGCCGCAGATAGCGTTCGATTGCACGCGCACCGACAGACGTGGTGCGCGAGTCCGACGTTGCGGGCGAGGGGCCGCCGTGCACCATCGCGTGGCACACCTCGACACCGGTCGGCCAGCCGTCGAACAGGATCCGGCCCGCCTTGAGTTCGAGAATCGCCAGCAGCTGCCGTGCGTCCTCGAGGTCGGACTCGTCGGCGTGCACCGTGGCGGTGAGCTGGCCTTCGATGTTCTCGGCGACCGCACGCATCTCGGCGGCGTCGGCGCAGCGGACGACAAGGCTGGACGATCCGAAGACCTCGGCCTGCAGTGTCTCGGACTCCAGGAAGCTTTTCGCGTCGGTGGCGAACAGTGCTGCACGGCAGGTGGTTTCGCTGTCGCTGGATTCGCCGCGAACGATCAGGTCGGCTTCTCCGGTTAGCTTGGTGACGCCCTTGGCGAACGCGTCGGCGATTCCCGGGGTGAGCATCGGCGTGGCCGACGACTGTGCGATCGCATCGCGGGCGGCACCGATGAACGCGTCGAGTCCGGCGCCGTCGGTCGCGACCACCAGGCCGGGGTTCGTGCAGAACTGCCCGGAGCCGAGGGTGAGCGAGCCGACGAATGCGCCACCGAGGTCTGCGCCGCGGCTGTCAAGGGCGCCGTCGAGGAGGAAGACGGGGTTGATGGAGCTCATCTCGGCGTAGACAGGAATCGGCTCGGGCCGCCGCGCGGCGGCGGCGACGAGCGCCATTCCGCCGGAACGGGATCCGGTGAAACCGACCGCCTTGATGCGTGGGTCGGTGACTAGCGCGACACCGAGTTCGGGGCCGTATCCGTAAAGCAGCGAGAAGGTACCTGCGGGGAGGCCCGCGGCGGCGACGGCGTCGGTTATCGCGCGCCCGACGAGCTCGGAGGTTCCTGGGTGGGCGTCGTGTGCCTTGACGACGACGGGGCAGCCTGCGGCCAGAGCCGATGCGGTGTCACCGCCTGCGACCGAGAAGGCCAACGGGAAGTTGCTTGCGCCGAAGACGGCGACGGGGCCGAGCGGGACCGACCGCTGACGAATGTCGGGCCGGGGCAACGGAGTCCGGTCGGGCAGCGCCGGGTCGATGCGGGCGCCGTTCCAGCTGCCCTCGCGAAGGACGCCGGCAAAGAGGCGAAGCTGTCCGGTGGTGCGTCCGACCTCACCGGTCAGCCGGGCCTGCGGCAGTCCGCTTTCGGCGACGGCGCGCTCGACGATCGCGTCCTTGACGGCCTCGATGTTGGTGGCGATCGCCTCGATGAACTGGGCGCGCTGCTCGGCGGTCGTCGATCTGTACTCGGCGAAGGCCGCGGCGGCGGCAGCACAGGCGGCGTCCACGTCGGAAGCGTCGCCGTACGAGTACGCGGGTTCGAGCTCCTGGCCTGCGGTGGGGTCGAAGGCGCGGATCGGCTTACCGGATCCCCGCACGGGTTCGCCGGCTATCAGCATCTGTCCCGTCAGGTGAGTGTCGGGCATCGTCGCAGTCATGTTCTCCTCGGCCTAGAACGGTCCAGTTGGTCGTGTGTCGAGTGATGTCTGGCACTAACGGTAGAAGCGACATCAATGCTTGTCCAAGACCATTTGAAGCATGACTGATGCACGAATTGGATTAATCAACGGCTCGGACGAACGGGTGGCTAACTCGAAGAATGTCCATTGGCAGGCTGCGCCGGTAGTCTCTGACCCGGATGAAAGGCAGAGGGGGATAGCGAATGGACCTGGTACTCGGTCTGTCGGTCACCTCGACAGCCGTCCGATGGGTGCTTGTCGAAGGAGTGACCGGCGACGGTGATGCCGTCGACCGTGGCGTGCTCGACGTCGGCGACAGCGCGGATTTCGACGCAGAAGCACTGCTCACGGTGTTGCTGGACGCCAACGAGGCAGTCGTGGAGAGCGGCCTGCACGCCGCAGGCGTGACGTGGACGCCTGCCGGTGAGGCCATCGCGGGTGCAATCCTCGAGGCGCTCCAGGCGCGCGGCGTGCAGAACGCCATCGCGGTATCCGAGCCGGAGGCCGCAGAGGCGCTGGCGAGCGGAATCTCCGCGATCTCCGGATACCAAGACGTCGCCGTTTGCGTATTCGAGCCCGACGCCACACTGATCGCCCTGGTGAACGCAGACGGTGTGATCGTCGAGTCGCACGACATCGTCCCCGACCGCGACGTCGAACTGTCCGCCAGCGTCATGGCCCTCGAGCTCAACGATCGCCAGCTTGACGCCATCTTCGTGGTCGGCTCTGCCGACCTGGACCCCGTGGTGTCCTCGATGGACTCGGTCGCTGCCGCCCCTGTCATCTCCTCGGCTGAGGGGGACATGGCGATGGCGCGCGGTGCAGCGGTGGCGTCTGCCATGGCGGTGAACTCCATGGGCGGCGGTTCCAGATCGCTGCTCGGGGGGCTTCGTGGGATGTCACGCACGAGTGCGCTGGTGTCCGTCGTCGTCGCCGCTGCCGTCACCCTGGTGATCTCGCTCTCGGTTGTCCTTGGCCTGCAGGCGACGTCCGATTCCCCGCAGGAGACCACGAACGCCAACGCCACCGGCGAGCCGCTGCAAGAGGGCAAGATGGGTGTCGAGGCGAAAGCCGCGCTGGCCGCTCCGAAGCTGGAGCAGCGCCCGGCGGCGCCCGCGCCGAAACCGGCCGCCAAGCGCGCACCCATGGCAAAGCCGGTACCTGAGGCCGCAGCGCCGCCGATCGCGGCCGCACCGCCTGCGCCTGCGGCGGTACCGGATGTCGATCCGCCTGCCGCTGTGTCGCCCGCTCCGGCCTACGTGCCGCCGGTCCCGGAGTACACGCCGCCCGCACCCGCGTACACCCCGCCTGCGCCTGCGTATGTCCCGCCCGTGCCGCAGGTTCCCGCGGTGCAGCCGGAACCGCGTCTGCGCGACAAGATCATCGAGCGCATTCCGATCATCAACCGGTTCCACGACCCGCAGCCGATGTACCCGACGAACTAACTGCGACACCGTTGTACATGGCGCGGAAAGCCAACGTACACAAGCTGTTTTCGTAACGGCATCGCTGCGTCGGGACACCGTACTTCTCTGCGTCACCGTCCCGAAAGACGACTTGCTGACACTCGGCCGTGTCGCTGTCGCCAAGCCGTCGCACGCTTCTCAAGGGCGCCCTTGTGCTCGCCGTGCTCCCCGTCGCGGGTTTCAGCACCGAGCGCCGTCGCAGCCCCGTCGTCGCAGACCCGTTCACGCTGGGTGTCGCGTCGGGTGAACCCACCCCTGACGGGGCGGTGATCTGGACTCGGCTCGCGCCAACGCCTTTGGCCGACGACGGCTACGGCGGCATGCCGGACCACACCGTCGACGTGGAATGGGAAGTCGCCGACGACGAACGGTTCACCCGGATCGTGCAGCGCGGAATCGCCGTTGCGGCACCGGAACTGGCGCACAGCGTGCACGTCGAACTGGCCGGACTGCGGCCGGGCGCCGAATACTTCTACCGCTTCCGCACCGGCGGGCATGTCTCACCCGCGGGCCGCACCCGCACAGCACCCGCACTCGGCTCTCATTCGCCGCTGACGATGTGCTTCGCGTCGTGCTCGAACTACGAGCAGGGCTGGTTCACCGCATACCGCCACCTCGCCGATGAGCACCCGGATCTCGTTCTGCACCTTGGCGATTACCAGTACGAGTATGCGGCGGGACAGACGGGCGACGTACGCCGTCACACCGGCGGCGAGACCGTGACGCTCGCCGACTACCGAAGGCGGTACGCCCAGTACAAGTCGGACCTCGACCTGCAGGCCGCGCACGCCGCCGCGCCGTGGCTGGCGGTGTTCGACGACCACGAGCTCGCCGACAACTGGGCAGGCGCGGTGCCGTCGGAACCGCAGCCGGGTTTCCGAGAGCGCCGGGCTGCGGCGTTGCGGGCCTACTACGAGAACATGCCGCTGCGACGAAGGTCGATGCCGACGGGCCCCGACATGCGGCTGTACCGTCGCGTGCGCTGGGGCGACCTGGCCACATTCCATATGCTCGACACCCGGCAGTACCGCGACGACCAGGCCTGCGGCGACGAGATCGGCGACTGCGCCGAGCGCTTCGACCCCGCTCGCACGATGACGGGCGCGGCGCAGGAACGCTGGCTGCTCAACGGTTTTGCGCGGTCGCGCGCCCGCTGGGACATACTCGGACAGCAGGTGTTCTTCTCGCAGGTCGACCTGACACCTGGCCCCGAACGCGGCGTCAACCCCGATGCGTGGGACGGCTACACAGCCAACCGCGACCGCGTCGTCGCCGGCCTCGCCGACTCGCCTGTGCGCAACGCCGTCGTCCTCACCGGCGACATCCACTCGCACTGGGCGGCCGAGGTGCACGAGAGGTTCGACGACCCGACATCACGTGTGGTGGCAACGGAATTGGTGACGACATCGATCAGTTCCGGTGGCGACGGGTCCGATACGCGTGACGACACGTCGGCACTGCTGGCGGAGAACCCGCACATCCGTTACTTCAGCGGCCGTCGCGGCTACGTCCGGACCCGCGTCACGGCCGACGAGATACGGGCCGACTTCAGGGTGCTGCCCTACGTCTCCCGGCCCGACGCGCCCGTGCGCACCGGAGCGTCTTTCGTCATCGGCGACCGGGAGCCGGTGTTGCACTCGATGTGAGGACTAATCGCGTTCGAAATGCTGATAGTCCTTGGGGCTGCGCCAGTTACCGCCCCAGCGCCAACCGCGGTCGGTGAAGGCACGCACGGCCGGATCGCCCGCATGCAGCATGCCGGGGTCGGTGCGGGTGCGGTCCAGGTACGGCCCGGCGGTCGTCGGCTCGATGTTGCCGTCGCTGTCGATGTACGGATTGATGAGCGGGTTGACGTCGATGGCCCTGCCGTATGCGTGCATCGAGGGCGTGTTCGACCCCGGCAGCGGACGGCAGTTGAATGCCGACGTGTTGTTGTCCTCCATCGACAGCTCGTCCTCGGCGCCGGGATAGGCAGCGACGTTGCGCATCTTCGCGATCGGATAACCCAGCTCGTAGAGCTGCCCGAGGATCGCGATCACATCGGCTGCGACGTCCCGGTGCACGATCAGCTCGCCGCGGTGCGTCTGCCCGTCGAAGCCGAGGTAGTTCACCTCGACCCGGCGCAGCAGGTCGGGGCCGACCGGGCAGCCGGGCCTCCAGCTTGCGCCGAGTTCGGCGGCGGTGACGGGGTGGACGGCCGCAGGTGCGAGCGTCGGCGGCGGAGGAGGTGGCGAACGGTGCGTCGTCGTGGTGGTCACCGACGATGACGACGGCGGCGCAGGCTGTTGTTCGGGCGGATTCCCACGGCACTGCAGCAGTGCAGCGCTCGCGGCGGTCAGCACCGCCAGCGTGGCAACCGATCGATAAAGCCGGATGGCCCAACGATACCGACGCTTCGCCGCTGCTACGGGACGCGGGCCAGCAGATCGCGCGCGGCCTTTGTGACCATGGCGCGGTCGGAGGTGATCAGGAACTCGAACCGGTCATCGTCGAGGCTGTCCGCCGCGTCTCGGACATGGCGTGCGACGAGTGCCCTGCACGTGTCGGCGCCGAGGGTCACGACCGCCCACTCGTCGCACAGCGGGTCGTCGGATCGCAGGGCGACGCCACGGACGCCACCGCCGAGATCGGCGGGCATGTCGCGGCCGAACACGACGACCAGTGGCGACATCGCGGCAAGGTCCTTGTAGACCAGTCTCGAGAACTCCGAGAAGTGCTCGGGCCCCTGCACCGCCGCGAGCACCATCGGGTGATCGACGGAGTGGCGCGCCTGATCCTCGATGTGACGGGAGAACGCGGTGACGATCTCCTTGCGCGCCACGCGCAGCGCCTTGCGGCTTTCGCCCGCGGCGGTCTTGGGTGACCCGGCGCCGCGTCGCGTGGGATGCACGATCCGTGGCAGGCCCTCGATGCAGTGGTGCCGGTTCAGAGGCGCGGCGTGGCCGAAGCGGTAACCCTGTGCGAAGTGCGCGCCGACGGCGAGCGCCTGTTCGAGGTGGTGGTCGGTCTCCACGCCCTCGGCGATGATCAGCGCGCCGGTGCGCTCGTGATGGGCGAGGACACCGGTCAGCGCGATCGCCCTGTCCCGCTCCGGGCTGCTCTGGATCATCGTCATGTCGAGCTTGATGATGTCGGGGTCGATGACGTCGAGCACCGCGAGCGAATCGGGATGTAGGCCAACGTCGTCCACCGCGATGGCGATGCCGTCGGCTCGGATCGCCTCGACCTTCTTCAGCAGCGCGCGCGGATGGGCGAGCAGTTGGCGTTCGGTCAGCTCGAAGACGACCTGGTATCGATCGCACGCCGCCGCCAGAGCGGGATGACGGGCCCGCGGGACGTGGTCGGCGGTCGGCTCGGTGTTGATGAGCAGCACGCTGCCGCGTGGCATCGCGGCGTCAAGCGCGGTGCGGGCGGCGGCGTCGATGCATTGCTGATCGAGCACGTTCGCGCGCCGCGACGCGTTGGCGAAGGAGAAGACATTCTGCGCGGTGACAGTGTCGAACATCGGCCATCGCGCGAGTGCTTCGAAGCCGATGACCCGCTCGTCGGGCAACGACACAACGGGCTGGAACATCGGGACAAGGCCAACGCCTGCCGATGCGGCGTCGACGCCCGCGTCGGCGCGAAATCCGAGTTGGCTGACGAGACCTTCGTAGGTGGGTGTCGATCCCGCCGGCGGCGGATCGTCTGGCGCGGGCGGCACAAGGTGCGGGCGGATCGTCACGGCCGACCTCGAACGACGAGGGTGGCGCAGCGGTACTGAACCAACGTCTACCCCCGATGCTGGACTGGCGCGCTCCGCAGGCCAGATTAGTGGAACCGGTCGGTTTCGCAGGTATTTCGCAAACGTGTCGTCTGTTGCTGACAGCGTATGCGGCGTGCGCAAACGTCGAGTGGGCATCACAGCTTTGCTCAGGCAGTTCCCAGGCGATCTCGAGTCGCAATATTCGCAAACGTCAATTATCGTCGGAGGTCATGACGGCTGCTGATCGACCTATACATTCCCTTTGGGTATCGAGCGTCCGGCGAGAAAAGCTCGCAGACTCGCCGGATTCCAATTGGTGCGCCACCAGGTCTCGGAGTTGTGCTGAACTGTAGGTGAGCAAAGTTTCACTCGACGGACAGCAAGAAGGGCTGATCGCAGGTGGCAAGGCTGGAAAGCCAGCAGATCGACCACCAGACGACCGGGGAATGGTTCCGCCGGCTGGTCGACCATGCCCCGGATGCGATCTGCGTCGTCAAGGGAGAACGGCTCCGCTACGTCAACAGCGCCGCGCTGCGATGGCTCGGGGCGGACTCGAGCGATCAATTGGTCGGCCGTCACATCGCCGACTTCATCGACCCAGCCGCGATGGTGCAGATGCGGGCAAGCATCGCCGCGCTGGGCGACATCGGCGAACCGGCGAATGCCTTCGAGGCGCGACTGCAGTGTCTTGACGGCACGACGCGAGGCGTTGAAGGTGTCGTTGCGCTGACGGTGTGGGAGCGCGAGCCCGCCTATCACCTCACCTTCCACGACCTGCGCGCGTCGATGGCTGCGCATCGCTTCGAAAGCGTGATGGCATCGCTGGACAGGGGTGTGATCGTGGTGCGCAGCGACGGCTACATCACGTTCATCAATGCAGCGGCCATGCACATCTATGGGCTTCGACCAGACAGCAGCAAGAAGGAATTCGCAAGGCGCGCCGCAGCTTCGCAGATCTGCGACGTCGACGGAGACCCGGTGCCGCCGGAGTCGCGCCCAGGTTCGCGTGCACTCGGCGCGGTCGAGGTGTCCAAGCAGATCTACGGCGTGGATATGAGCGACGGCCGACGGATATGGCTGCTCACCAGCGCCCTGCTGCTGGACCCCGATATGCCTGCCGAGTCGGACATGTTGGTGTCGTTCTCCGACATCACATCCGAGCGCGAAGATCTCGATCGCCTGATCTATCAGGCGAACCACGATCCGTTGACGGGCCTACCCAACCGCGCGTTCGTGTTGCGGAGAATCACCGGGGCGTTGGCGTCATCCGACGGCGGCCGGTTGCGCGCGGTGTTGTTCATCGACCTCGACGACCTCAAATCCACCAACGACACGTTGGGCCACCAGGCGGGCGACGACCTACTGAACGCCGCCGCGGCACGACTGCGGCAGGCCGTCGGCCCGCGCGACGTCGTCGGACGCCACGGCGGCGACGAGTTCGTCCTGTTGATCTACCGCAATACCGGCCGGGAGGACCTCGAGACGCTGGTGAGCAGGCTGCGAGCGCGGCTCGCGCAGCCCGTGGACATCGCAGGGACGGCCGTTCCCATCCGGGCGAGCATCGGCATTGTCGAGGTCGACGGCGCAGAGGCGCGAACCGCGGAGGAGATCCTGCGCGATGCCGACCGCGCGATGTACAAGGCCAAGCGGGCCGGTCGTGGGTATAGGAAGGTATGACCTTCTGCTTTCGAAAATGCGTTGAGCGAGTCGCAGTTGCCGTGACGGCACTGGTTTTAGTCGCCGGATGTGCGAGTTCGCAGGGAGAACCGAACGGCGGGCCGTCCGACATCGCCACGAACCTCGACGTGCCATGGGGTATGGCATTCCTCGGCGACGGCAGCGCGTTGATCGCCGAACGCAACACCGCGGCGGTGAAGAGGCTGGCGTCCGGAGCGGTGACCGATGCGGGCACCGTCGGCGGAGTCGCCGCGCGCGGAGAGGGCGGTCTGCTGGGCCTTGCGACCGCGGGCCAGACCGTATTCGCATACATCACCACGGGCGGCGACAATCGCGTCGTTCGGATGGGGTTCGACGGGACCAAGCTCACCGGCCAGACGGCGGTGTTCACCGGCATCCCGGCGGGCAGCCGCCACGACGGCGGGCGCATCGCGTTCGGTCCCGACGGGAAGCTCTACGTCGCGACGGGTGAGACGGGCAATACCGATCTGGCGCAGGACAAGTCGTCGCTGGGCGGCAAGATCCTGCGCATCAACCCCGACGGTTCGGTTCCGGGTGACAACCCCGATCCGACGTCGCCGGTCTGGTCGTACGGCCATCGCAATATCCAGGGGCTGGCGTGGGATTCGGCGGGCCGGCTATGGGCGACGGAGTACGGCGCGGACAAGGTCGATGAGCTCAACTTGATCCAGCGCGGCGGAAACTACGGCTGGCCGATCGTCGAGGGCCGCTCCGACGAGGCGGGCTTCATCAACCCCGCCGTCGAGTGGCCGACGGGCGACGCGTCACCGTCGGGTCTGGCGTTCTACGGCGGCTCGCTGTGGGTGGCGTGCCTTCGCGGTGAACGGCTGTATCGGATCCCGATAAGCGGCGACGGCGCGCTCGGCGAGCCTGCGGCGCTGTTCGTCGGCCAGTACGGGCGACTGCGGACAGTGGTGCCCGCGCCGGACGGCACGCTGTGGTTCTCGACGAGCAATCGCGACGGCCGCGGCGACCCGCGCGCCGGCGACGACCGCATCCTGGCGTTGCAGCCGTAGATTTCTCCGCGAAACGACATTCCAGCACGGCGTTTCTCGACATTTCGCTGCTGGAATGTCGTTTCGCGAGTGGCGCTCGAGTGTCGGAGCTGTGCAGATCTGGCAAATCCTTGACTCATTGCTTGATTCGACGGAAGCCTCTCCGGAACTGCTGCCCCAGTCCGACAGTTCTCAGCACATTTTCAGCAAGATGCGTGCTGCAATATTCGTCATCGTCAATTAACATGTCCGCATGCATGCTCAAAAAGTCGGGCGCGCCTGGGAATCGATTGTTCGCGCCGACCACTGAATCCGTTGTGCTGGCTCTTCGACGGGCAAACTTTGCCGGTGAGGACGGCGCGGGCACCTGACGATGCTTCAGCGCGAGCCCGCCCACCAGCTCACCTTCCGCGACGTCACCGGGTCGAACGCTGCCCGGGACCAAGACTTCGAAGCGATCGTTCACCTGCTCGACGACGGCGTCGTCGTCATCCGGGCTGACGGTCGCCTGAAGTACATGAACCCCGCAGCCAGGCACATGTACGACCTCGGGTCGGCGCGTGCCGCCGCCGAGTTCGTGAAACAGGTGGCGACGTCTTCGTGCTACAACGCCGCAGGCGAGCGGGTGTCACCCGAGATGCACCCGGCGGCGCTCGCCTTCCGCAGCGGGGTGTCCTTCACCAAGCAGATCTACGGCATGGACCTACCGAACGGTGAGCGTCGTTGGCTGGTCGCCAGCGGGCGCCCGCTGTGCCCCGGTGATCCCGACTCGGATGTGGTGGTGTCGTTCTCCGATATCACCGCGGAGCGTCACGATCTCGACCGGCTGGTCCACCAAGCGAACCACGATCCGCTGACGGGTCTGCCCAACCGCGCCTGCGTACTACGCGGAATCACCGACGGGTTGGCGTCGACAGATGGCCAGCGGCTGCGCGCGGTGCTGTTCATCGATCTGGACGACCTGAAGACCACCAACGACACGTTGGGTCACGACGCCGGCGACGATCTGCTGAACGCGGCCGCGACGAGGCTGCGGCGGACCGTCGACCCAGGCGACGTCGTCGGCAGGCACGGCGGCGACGAGTTCGTCGTCGTCATCTTCGGGAACGCCACGGACGGGGAGCTCGACAGCCGAGTGTGGCGGTTGCGGGCTCGGCTGGCGAGACCGGTCCATATCGCAGGCGCCACTTTTCCAATGCGGGCCAGCATCGGCATCGTCGAACTGGACCGCGACGATCGCCGAACCGCGGAGGAGATCCTGCGCGATGCCGACCGTGCGATGTACAAGGCCAAGAGGGCCGGTCGTGAGCTTCGCGAAGGCTTGCGGCCTTAGAGGTCGCTCGGATCGTCTGGCACGTCGACGGCGTGCTCGGCGAGCGCTTCCAGCGGCACCACTTCCAGCGTGCGCTCGTGCGTCGACGCCATCACCACCGGTGCGGCGCGACCGTCCTCGTAGGCCATCAGCCAGTTCGCGGCGGTGACGCACCAGCGGTCGCCGGGCATCAGGCCGGGGAAGCGGAACTCCGGCCGCGGTGTGGACAGGTCGTTGCCGATGAGGCCCTGATGCTCGAGAAACTCCGAGGTCATCACGGCGCAGATGGTGTGAAGCCCGACGTCCTCGGGGCCCGATGTGCAGCAGCCGTCGCGGTAGAACCCGGTCAGCGGTTCGGTGCCGCACGGCTCCATCGGTGTACCAAGCACGTTGAGGTCCGGCATCGGCCCAGTATCGCCTGATGACTAGTGTCGTCGCCATGGCATCCGTCACGCCCGTAGAGGGCAAGCCGAACTTTTTGATCGGCGCCTTCGACGTCGCCGACCTCGGGCTACGGCGCCCACGAGTTCTTCGTCTCCGGCACGGCGGCGTCATATGCCGGTGAAGGCGTCAAGGGCGAAGCCGACTACACGACCCGCATCGTCGCGCTGACCCCGAACGACTCTGCGAAGTTCAACGGCACCGTCATCGTCGAGTGGCTCAACGTCAGCGGCGGCATCGACGCGCCCGCGGTCTGGATGATGGCGCACCGCGAGATCGTGCGCGAGGGCTACGCGTACGTCGGCGTATCGGCGCAGAAGGTCGGCGTGGACGGCGGGCAGACCATCACCGGCATCGACATGTCGCTGAAAACGCAGAACGCCGAACGCTATTCGAGCCTGCACCATCCCGGCGACGCCTACGCGTACGACATCTTCAGCCAGGTCGGCGCCCTGGTCAAAGAGGCGTCGGGCGACGGGGTCGTCGGTCGGCTCAACCCGGAATACGTTGTGGCGGTTGGCGAATCGCAGTCGGCGATGTTCCTGACGACCTACATCAACGCCGTGGACCGGCTGGCGCATACCTACGACGGCTTCCTCGTGCATTCCCGGTTCGGTGTCGCGGCACCGCTGGACGGCGTGTCCGCGCTGGAGGCGCTGCAGGCGGGCGTGCCCGACCCGTCACCGTTCCGCGACGATCTGCGGGTGCCCGTGATGAACGTCATCACCGAGACCGATCTGGTCGGCGCCGTCCTCGCGGGCTACTACCTGGCCAGGCAGCCCGATAACGACCGGCTGCGGACGTGGGAGATCCCCGGCACCGCGCATGCGGACGCGTACACGGTCAGGGTCGCGTTCGTCGACAGCGGGTCCTTGCCGATCGACGAGTTGGCCGCGGGCTACGCGCCGACCAGCGAGCTGATGGGCCAGGAGTTGGGCTACAACATCAACTTCGCGCCGCAGCATCATTACGTGCTGCAGGCGGCGATCGCGGGCCTGACCAACTGGGTGCGCACAGGAACCCCGCCGCCGAGCGTGCCGCGTCTGCAGATCGGCGACGGCGATCCGCCGCCGCTCATCGAGGACGCCAACGGGATCGCCAAGGGCGGGGTGCGCACACCGTGGGTGGACGTGCCGATCGCACGGACATCGGGAATCGCGCACAGCGACAACATTTTGGCGCACCTGTTCGGATCGGCCGAGGTATTCGACGACGCCACCCGCAAGCGCCTGTATCCGAACGGCAAGAGCGAGTACATCGCACGCTTCACGGATGCCCTTGACGCGGCGATCCGCGCGGGCTACCTGTTGCGGGCCGACCGTTCGGAGATCGTGGAGTTGGCCGCCGCGACGTACTAGGCGGGTGTGAGCTTGACGGCGCTCAGCTTCTCGCGCTGGGTCGGCTTCGGCGAACTCCTCGAGGGTCGGGACGGTGCCGTCGCGAAACTTCATGCCCATCATGCGCTGCGCTGTCTTTGCGCCGTACGCCTGGCGGAGCGGTGGCACAGGTCAGCGACGGCCGCGGGATCGCGGATGAGTTCGCCGCGCATCGGTGTCGTCTTCCCGTTGTGCAGCACGTCGGCGTTGGCGCCGTCGGTGAAGTTGGCGGTCCAGCCCGCGCTGGCCAGTGCATAGAGCGTGTTGTCGATCTGATGCGCGCTGACCGGAACCGAGAACTGGCGACCGCTCTTGCGGCCCGTGAAATTCAACACCATCATCTGCCTGCCGAAGTCCGCCGCCGGCAAGCGGTGTACGCAGCAGAAACCTGATGACTGGGTTCATTGCGCGCAGGAGCGCATCCGGGGGGTGCGCGACGGTGACCGCGGGCGACTGTTCTGTCATGCCGCTACCGTAGGACGTATCGGGGTATGCGCACCAGCAGATCGCGTCGCATAACGACGTGCGAAGGGACGGAAAGGATTACGAATGGCCTCCCCGCAGGGCGATTCACGGCTGGGTACGCGATTCGGCCCGTATGAGCTGCAGCAGTTGATCGGCGTCGGCGGTATGGGCGAGGTGTACCGCGCGTACGACACCGTCAGGGAGCGCATGGTGGCGGTCAAGCTGTTGCGAGCCGAGATGGCCGCCGACAAGAGCTATCAGGAGCGGTTCAGGCGCGAATCGCGCGTCGCGGCTCGGCTGCAGGAACCGCACGTCATCCCGGTGCACGACTTCGGCGACATCGACGGGACGCTGTACATCGACATGCGCCTGGTCGAAGGCGCCAGCCTGAAGGACGAGCTGCGGGCGAACGGGCCGCTGGAGCCCAGGCGCGCGGCGTCGATCATCAAGCAGATCGGTGCGGCACTGGACGCCGCGCACTCCGACAAGCTGATTCACCGCGACATCAAACCGGAGAACGTGCTGCTGACGCCCGATGACTTCGCGTATCTGGTGGACTTCGGGATCGCGCACGCGGGCGGCGATGCGAGCGTGACGTCGACGGGCTTGATCATCGGGTCGTGTGCGTACATGGCCGCGGAGAGGTTTGCGGGCGGACAGGTCGGGCCTGCCGCCGACATCTACTCATTGACCTGTCTGCTGTACGAATGCCTCACCGGCAGGGCGCCTTTCGAGACCGGCGGGGATTTGCGGCAGCTGATGACCGCGCATATGTTCTCGCCGCCGCCGCGGCCGAGCATGATGCGGCCGGGGATCACGCGGGCGTTCGACGACGTGATCGCGAAGGGGATGGCGAAGAGGCCGTCGGACAGGTACGCGTCGGCGGGGGCGCTGGCGAAGGCGGCGACGGCGGCTGCGGGCTCGGCTCTGCCGCCTCGTCCGCCGCTTCCCGAGCCGAGTCCGCCGACGGACACCAGAGCAGTTCTCCGCGGTCTACGAGAATCCGTCTGGGACGGGTTACACGCCGTATCCGCCTGCGGTGCACGCGCCCGCGCCACAGCAGCAGCCGTCTGCTCCGAAGAAGCCACGGTTCGGCCGGACGCAGATGGCGCTGGTGGCGGCGACGGTGCTGCTGTTCGGCGTGGCGGCGATCCTGGCGTCGGTGCTGATCGCCGGTGGCGACGACACCGAGGCAGGCGCCGCGGACGTCGCTGGCCGCGCCGCCGAGCACGACGACGGTGACCACGACGGCGCCGTCATCGTCGGACGACACCTCGACGAGTTCGACGACGACCACGTCATCGCCGTCATCGCCGACGACCAGCGCGGCGCCGCTGGCGGGCATGACAGGTATGGACGGCCAGGGCTTCGTCGGGCACACGACGCGCTGCGACGCCGGCGCGAGCCCGGTGGCGGCGATCCAGACGTCGCAGTCGATGGCGGTGATCTGCGAGACGTCACCGGGGACGTACCAGTATCGAGGCGAGCGGTTGCGTGACGGTGCGAACGTCCAGTTGGCCAACGCCGTGCCCGCGGGCGGCGGATTCGATGCGATGAACCCGGCCGACGGCGCCCGCTACGAGGTGCGCCCCGACCGGTTGCGGATCCTCAGCAACGGCAGCGTCGACTCCGACGAGCCTGCGCTGCAGTACGGGACGCGCTGAGCCGTCAGCGCCGACTCAAGAATCCGAGGCGGGCAGCTTCCCGTTTAGTCCCGCGGCGATCGGTCGACACTCCCGCCATGGAAGAACGCAACGACGCGCCGGAGAACCCGAAGGACGCGAGGGAGGCCACCGAGGAGCAGCGGGAGCTCCAGGAGGAATTCGACCACCAGAACGACGATCCTGACGCGCCGGGCGGCCATCAAACCCGAAAGCAGGTCGCCGACGAGACCTGAGCCCGTATTGACGCACGCGCGGACAACCTCGGCAAACGTGGTGTAGCTTCAATCGACACATCAGCGCGGGTACGCGTGCCGAGGAGTAAACGCGGTGGATGCGACACCATTCGGGCAGTATCAGCTGCAGGAGCTGATCGGCCGGGGCGGAATGGGCGAGGTCTACAGGGCCTTCGATACCCGGACCGACCGCATCGTCGCGCTCAAGTTACTGCCGACGCACCTCGCCAAGGACACCGTCTTCCAGCAGCGTTTCCGGCGCGAGTCACAGGCCGCCGCGGGCATCAACGAACCACATGTGGTGCCGATCCACGGCTTCGGCGAGATCGACGAGCGCCTCTATCTGGACATGCGCCTGATCGACGGCAACAACCTCGGCGCGCTGCTCGGCGAGGACGACAACAAGAAGCCTCTGAAGCCGGCGATGGCGGTGTCGATCATCGAGCAGGTGGCCGCGGCGCTGGACGCGGCGCACGAACTCGGCCTGATCCACCGCGACGTCAAGCCGTCGAACATCCTGGTCACGAAGAACGACTTCGCCTACCTGATCGACTTCGGGTTGGCGCGCACCGCAGGCCAGCAAGGCCTGACGACAGCAGGCAGCACGCTCGGCACGATGGCCTACATGTCGCCCGAGCGGTTCGAGGGCGGCGAGATCGATCCGCGTTCCGACGTCTACGCGCTGACGTGTGTGCTCTACGAATGCCTGACGGGTCAGAAGCCGTATCCCGTCGACAGCCTCGAGCAGCAGATCGCCAAACACATCAATGCGCCCGCGCCGAAGCCGTCGGCCCTCGATCCGAGGCTGGCCGCATTCGACGAGGTCATCGCCAAGGGCATGTCCAAGAAGCCGGGCAGGCGCTATCAGTCGGCGGGCGAGATGGCCGCCGCCGCGCGCCGCGCGTCGGATGTCCCGGTGCGGACGACGGGCCGCTCGGGTCGCCATTCCGCGAGTCGCACCAAGACGACTTCGCGTCGCGGCGGGGTGTCCACGAAGACGTTGGCGATCTTGAGCGCCGCGGTGCTGTTGGGTGCGGCGCTGGTGTTCGGGGCGTGGCAGTTCTGGGGCGGACGCGACGACGGCGGAACGGCCGGGCCGACGTCGACGTCGGCGCCGCCGGGCCCCTCCGATGACTCGGACGGGACTGGTGCCCGCGATCGCCGCGACGCTTCCGCCCGATATCAAGGAGTCCGGCAGGCTGACGGTCGGCGTCAATGTGCCATACGCCCCAAACGAATTCAAGAACTCCGCGGGCGACATCGTCGGCTTCGACGTCGACCTCATCAACGCGGTCTCCAAGACGTTGGGGCTTCTTCCCGAGTACCGCGAGTTCTTGTTCGAGGACATCATCCCGACGGTGCAGCGCGGCGAGATCAACGTCGGCATGTCGTCGTTCACCGACACGCTCGAGCGCCAGGAGCAGGTCGACTTCGTCACGTACTACGAGGCGGGCACGTTGTGGGCGCAGCGGACCGGATCGAATATCGATCCGAATGCGGCGTGTGGGCTGCGGATCGGGATGACGCCGGGATCCACCCACGAAACCGTCGAGGTGCCTGCCAAGAGCGACCAATGCGTTGCTGCGGGCCTACCGCCGGTCGAGGCTGTCGTCTACCCGCGTCAGGACGAACTGACCGCGGCGGTGATCAACGGCGAGATCGATGCGATGTCGGCCGATTCACCGGTGACGGGGTTCGCGATCAAGGGCAGCAACGGCGCGCTCGAACCGGCAGGCGAGATCTTCGACACCGCGCCGTACGGGTTTCCGGTGCAGAAGGATTCGCCGCTTGGCGAATCCATCCGGCAGGCGCTCGAGCATGTGATCTCGACCGGCGAGTACAAGACGATCGCCACCAAATGGGGCGTGGAGAAAGGCATGATCGCCAAGCCGGTGATCAACGGCGCGATCAGCTGACCGCGCCGCAGGCGTACCTATCTGACGTTGCAGCCGGAGCCCATGTTGTGGCAGTGGCCGCTACCGCTACACGTGGGGCAGCTGCATCCGCATGAGATGCGTGACTGCGGCTTCGCCCGCGGTGCTGGCTGGACGATGTGGACATCGTGATCATCTCGCCGGTCTCGTCGTGGCATGTTGACTCCCTAGGAGGCTCTGACCTGACCTATCTGACGCTAGGCCTCGAATAGCGACCCGGATGGACGAATGGACGCCACTTCGGGAATCCGTGCCGATGTGAACGTAGAATGGTCCTTATCGGAGGCATGTCGAACGCGACCATCTGAGATTGTGTCGTCGCCGATTCTTTTGCATTGAGTCGTTCCAGGCTCAGACGGGTCGGCCGGAATACCTTGAGCACTGCATCCTTTCTTCCCTCGTTGGCTCCGCCAGTCCCTGCGCAATTTCCCTCCAAATGCCCCCGCATAGGCCTGCTCAGTCCCTATCCGCCGAGCATGGGCGGAGTGGCGACATTCAGCGCTTCTCTCTGTAAAGCGTTGAGTGCGGATGGCGTAGACGTCAGCGTGGCGCGCGTCGTCGACGGTGCGCCATCACTCACCGACGGCTCAACGGATTCGTTTGAAGGCTGTATCGAGACTCTCAACAAGAGCGATGTCGCGATCATCCAATTCGACAACGGTGTCTACGGCGGCGTCGAGGGCGACGGCGTGTTGGGAATCATCGACGGGCTGAACGTTCCGTCGATCGCGACAATCCACACGATCCGCAAAGCCCCTACACGGCATCAGCGTTTGGTCGTGGAGTCGATCGCCGCGCGGGTTGAGCAGGTGATCGTCATGTCCGAGGTGGCAAAGCAGCGGCTCTGTTCCCACTACGGCGTCGACCGTCGCAAGGTCATGACGATCCCACACGGAGCTGTCGTTCCGAGCGGACCTCCTCTGAAGAAACCAAGCAGGCCAACCATCCTGACCTGGGGTTTGTTGGGCCCGGGCAAGGGCGTCGAGCGCGTGATCGAGGCGATGAGGTCACTTGGTGACCTGCCCGGCCGGCCGCGGTATCTGGTCGCCGGACCGACGCACCCCGACGTCCTGGCCAACGACGGCGAGGCGTACCGCGACGCCCTGACGGAACAAGCGCGACGCAGCGGAGTTGCCGATTCGGTGCTCCTCGACGGTCGCTACTTCCCTTCGGAATCGCTGACTGCGCTGATTCAGTCCGCGGCTGTCGTTGTGCTGCCGTATGACTCGGCCGATCAGGTCACGTCCGGAGCATTGGTCGATGCCGTAGCTTCGGGCCGGCCCGTCGTGGCAACCGCGTTTCCGCATGCGGTCGAGCTTTTACGCGATGGAGCGGGCATCGTCGTCGACCACGACGATGCCGACGGTTTGGCAACGGCGTTGCGTACCGTACTGACGCAGCCGCGCCTCGCCGGTTCGATGGCCGCCGAGGCGCGCCGACTTGCGCCGGAGATGGCGTGGCCCGTTGTCGCAGGAGTCGTATCTGCGGCTGGCGCAACGGCTCGTCGCCGCTAGCCCGGCAGCGAGATCGCAACCATTCAGTCGATGAGCTGGTGTTGACTAGCTGAGCGGACACGGTGCGGGTGGGCCTCTTCGCGGTTCTGGAACGACAGGATGGCGGGATTGAGGACGACCCCGTCGCGGATTTCAATGGCCCGCCGAATCGTCGAGTCCGCATCCCAGGCCGCAGGCCCGGCGAGAACTGTGCCGATATGGGACAGCAGCGCCTCGCTGATCTCCCAGGTCGCGGAGTTGAAGAGGTAGGACGGGCTGTGGTCGACGGCGTAATAATGCACGCCGTTCGCCATCGTGGTGATCGGGTCGGTGAACGAGGTCGGGCGGGCCCAGCTGAACCCCATACCGGTGTCACATGAGACATCGACGATCACGCTGCCAGGAGTGAATGCCGCCAGATCCTCTTCGGTCACGAAGACGAGGGGTGCGTTGGGATCCTGCAGAACACAGTTGACGATGATGTCGTTGTCGCTGAGGAGCTCGGCTACCGGGAGCACCCCATCTGGGGTGTTCGCCCAAATCTTCTCGGGCGCATCGGGATCCGGCCCCATCTGGATGATCTGCGTGGACGGGATGGGCGAGCCGACGGCAGCGACGTCCCTGTTGGTCAGCACACGCACATCGTCGACGCCGTGAGCGTTCAGGGCGGTGACAGCGCCGCGGGCGGTCGCGCCGAAACCGATGACGGCAGCGCGCAGTCGACGGCCGTAGCTGCCGGTGACTCCGACCAGTTGCATGGCGTGCAGCACGGAGCAGTAGCCCGCAAGCTCATTGTTCTTGTGGAACACGTGCAACCCGAATCCGCCGTCGGCCTGCCAGTGGTTCATCGCCTCGAACGCGATCAGTGTCAATCGCCTATCGATGGCGGTCTGGGTCAGGTCGAAATCCTGCACGCAGTGCGGCCATCCCCAGACGATCTGTCCTGCACGGAGTTCGGCGAGATCCTCGGCCTGGACCTTCGGTAAGAGGATGACGTCGCTTTCGGCGACGATTTGCTCTCGGGTGCAGATTCCCCCGACGAGACCGGCCAGTGTGTCGTCCGTGACATCGAAATCCGAGCCGTATCCGTGCTCGAGGAGGATTCGTGGCCGGACCCGGCTGTCGATCCTGCTGAAGTGTTCAGGGTGGATCGGCAGTCTGCGTTCATTCGGCTTGCGTGAACGCGATAAAACTCCCAGTGAAAGCGGTTGTGCCTCAGCGCTTCTTATCACTGAACAACGCCTGGGCAGCGGAGTCTTTCGCGGCCGACTTCTCGTGCTTGGCGGCCCGCTTTTCCTTCAAGGACTTACCGGATTTCTTAGACATGCCTTGTCGAGGAGATTTATCAGACATTGCTGGCCCCTTTGATTGCGGTGGCCTGATCGGTCCCGATTTCTCGACCTTACCCTCTCAGGGGTGCCGCCCTGCCTGCTACTTCGCGGGCAACCGCGACGAAGCTGCAGAAACAAGGGTAACCTCAGCAGTATCGAGCAGCTCGGTTACGAGCGGACATGCTCGGCTAAAAAGGAACATTCATGGCTTCGCCAACATTGACCCTCTCCCCCTACGACCTACGCATCAAGCTCGTCAAGGACACCATCACGGCGCACTCGAAGATCGGCGACGAGGCGGCTGGGGAACTGGCAACCCAGGTTCTGCACGCACTGAATTCGATCCCCGAGAAGATCCGCTGAACTAACGGCCTCGACCAAACCGAACATCAGGACACCATTGGCAATCGCCGACATCGCTGCATATACGCATTTGACCGAGGCCGACATCGAGGCCCTGGGAGAGGAGCTCGACGCGATTCGTGCCGACGTGGCGGAATCTCTCGGGGAACGAGACGCGGCCTATATCCGTCGCACCATCAACTTCCAACGGACGCTGGACGTCGTTTCACGCCTGATCATCGCGTGTAGCCGGTCGCGGCGCGGTTGGATGTTGGGCACCGCGTCCCTTGCGTATGCGAAAAGCATCGAGAACATGGAGATCGGTCACAACGTCGGCCACGGTCAGTGGGACTGGATGAACGACCCGGAGATCCACTCCAACACCTGGGAGTGGGACATGGTCGGAGTCTCGTCGCAGTGGCGGTATTCGCACAACTATCGCCATCACGTGTTCAGCAATGTCGTCGGTGTCGACGACGATCTCGGCTTCGGGGTCATCCGGGTCACCCGCGACGAGGCGTGGAAACCCGAGCACCTGTTGCAGCCACTCCGGAACCTGTTGTTGGCCTCCATCTTCGAGTGGGGCATCGGACTTCACGGCATCCATTCCGAGCGGGATCGGTTGTCGCCGGACGCCGCCCTGGTGGGCAAGGCGAGGCGGGCGTTCGTCGGAAAGATCGCGCGTCAAACCATCAAGGACTACGTGCTGTTCCCTGCGTTGAGCCGCTCTCGCTGGCGAAGAACGTTGGGCGCAAACGTGACCGCCAACTTCGTACGCAATCTCTGGGCGTACGTGGTGATCTTCTGCGGCCATTTCCCTGACGGCGCAGAGAAATTCACCGAAGACGTACTCGCAGAGGAAACCCGAGCCGAGTGGTACCTGCGACAGATGCTCGGCGCCGCGAACTTCCGCGCCGGTCCGTTGATGGCGTTTTCGAGCGGAAACCTGTGCTACCAGATCGAGCATCACCTGTTTCCCGATCTACCGAGTAATCACTACGCGAAGATCGCCGTTCGCGTGCGTGCACTGTGCGACAAGTACGACCTGCCGTACACGACCGGTTCGCTTCCGCGCCAATACTGGTTGACGTGGCGCACCATCAACAAACTCGCGCTGCCCGACCGATTCCTCAAGGCCACGTCCGACGATGCGCCGGAAACCGCGTCGGAGCGCAAGTTCGCGGCAGGCGTTCCGGCGCCGCGCTAGTCCTCGAGGGCGCGGCCCAGACGACCAGGGACGCGAGGTTGACGTGGTGAAGGACGCGACGCGCCACGACGTGGTGCGGGCCGCGCAGCGCGCCCCGCTCACCTTCGGGTGGTTGCTCACCCTTTTCGTCACCACCCGGATTCAGCGCTCGGCCGGGCGACGGGGTTCGCGGCGGATGCAGCGCAAGCACTCGACCAACCTCCGCCGGCTCGCGGCGGACCGTCGCGGGTACTGGTGGCAAGCCTGTTCTGGCTCGACGTCCGCAGGTGGTGGCCGTTCGTACCCGTCTTCGTCGCCGTCGTGGCCCCCGCGGAGCGCCGATTGCGTTGGTGGCGTTGGCTTCTCGTCGGCGTCGGGGCGCACGTCATCGGGACCTATGCGGGTCAGCACTGTACCTGAGGGACTCGATCAGGAAGGCGCGAGGCGCCGCGGCGGCTGGCGAACGCCCGCGACGTCGGCGTGAGCTACTTCGTCTTCGGGCTGGTGGGCGCACTGTCGGGATACGTCCGGCCGCACTGGAGGTCGCGTGGGCAGGCCGCCGCCGTCGTCGCATTGGCAGGCAATGCGGCGCTGCGGCCGACGTTCACAGAGGTGGGCCATCTGACGGCGTTCTGCGTGGGGCTGGCGGCGATTCCGCTTGCGCCGGATCGGGACACCATGCCGTACCCGGCGGATGCCGCCGAGAGCAAGATGGCCCCATGACGTTCGCGCCAGGCATCACCGGCCTGCTGG
>CAWHIZ010000032.1:0-64897 GCA_963829405.1 uncultured Actinomycetota bacterium | reverse complement strand
GGTGGAGCTAAGGGGATTCGAACCCCTGACCTCCTCGATGCGAACGAGGCGCGCTACCAACTGCGCCATAGCCCCTGGTCGGTAGCACAGGCTACCAGTCGCGGGCCGAGCAGGAGAAACCGCGATTACTGTCCGGCGGCCCTTGGCAGGTCGTAGCCGTAACTCGCGGGCGCGTAGTCGAGATGCTCGAACATCGGGTCCTCGTCGTCGATCTCCAACACGACCGCTCCGGGCCTGCGCAGCCGCGACGGGACCAGGTCCATATCGCGGTCCTCGGTGTTCTCCACGCCGAGGCGGGCACGCGCGTACCGCTTGGCGCGCCGCCGCCGCAGCCGTTCCTCGATGCGTGTCTGCCTGCGCAGGTAGCCCAGGTAGAGCAGCGTCACCCCGGCCGTCCCGCCGCAGACGTACCAGCCCCACGGCGCGACCGTCGGCGCCATGAAGTACGCGGCAGCGGCCGAACCCAGCATCACCAGCGTCATGAACGCCAGCATCCGCTTGCGGAACTTGTACTTGCGGGCGCTGATCGCCGCCGCCTTCGCCGGGTCGTAGCGGCCCCGCCGGGCGCCCACGATGGTGTCCGCCATCTGCAGATCGCTTTCGTCCGCAGCCTCGAGGCCCGATGAGTCGTCGACGTACTCGTACTCGTCGGCCGTGCCGTCGTCCTCGACTTCGTATTCGTCGGACGCGACGTGGTAGATCGCGGTGTCGACGTTCTCCTCGACCGCTTCGACCTCTTCGGGTGCCTCGACTTCTTCGACCTCTGCGACTTCTGCGACGTCTTCGGCCTCTTCGGGTTCCTCGAACAGTGTCAGCTCATCGACCGCCGATGCGCCGACCGGCAGAGCGCCAGCGGGCTCCTCGATGACGTCGACGTCGAGGTATTCGGATTCGATGACCTCGACGGCGGGCGCCGCGAGCACCACCGTCTTCTCCGACTCGTCTTCCTCTTCGGCCTCTTCGGCCTCATAGTCGTCTTCGTATTCGTCGTCGTCGAAGGTCTCGTCGAGGTCGCCTTCGGACGGCCGCCAGTCCGGATCGCTTCGATGCCCGGACGCCGGTCCCGCGCGCTTGAGCAGTCGGCCGCTGGCCGTGCCGTTGAGGACCCGCGTCGCCAGCGCCACATCGCTCGTTCGCCGCACGGCATCTCGCTTGCTGATCAACATCGGGACCAACACGAAGAGCCAAAGCACTACGAGAGATATCCAAAGGAGGGATTGGGGGATGCTTGGCATTACGCCGGCTCCTTTCCCCATCAGGCTAGGTCCGTGACCAGCGCATCCGTCGATGGCGCGCCGAGACAATTACACACCTGTAATTCCCTGGTGACAAGCACCAACAGTCACTTATGTCACATTTGCCACAGGACTTCTTAACCGCCCGACTGTGCGGTGTCGTGCGCGAAACGCCGAATCTGTGGACAAATCGGCACAGTCGGCCCAGCGCTGTCGGAGGCCGGCGTCAGGCTCCGGCCCATGGGGGATGAATTGGAATGGCCAATGCGAGGATGGGAAGCCGTCGAGGCCGATTTGTTGTCGGCGCGCGAGCTGCGCCGCTTCTACACGCCGGTCTATCCGGCTGTTCACATCCCGAGGGGCGCGGAACTATCCGCAGCTCAGCGGGCAATAGCGGCGTGGCTGTGGTCATCTCGCCGCGGTGTCATCGCGGGCTTGTCAGCCGCCGCGATATTGGGCACGAAGTGGATCGAGCCGGGCCTGCCTGCCGAGTTGATCCACACAAATCGGCGGACGCCGCCGATGCTCGACGTGCACACCGATGCCGTCGCCGCATGCGAGATCCAGCGCGTCGACGGCATGGGCGTGACGACGGCCGCGCGCACCGCCTTCGACATCGGCAGACGGCTCGAACTCGTCGCGGGCGTTGCGCGTGTCGACGCCTCATGAACGCCACCGACGTCAAGGTTCGCGATATCGAAGCCGTGGCCGCCGCGCATCCTGGCGTCCGCGGCCTGACGCAGCTTGAGCGCACGCTCGATCTCGTCGACGGCGGGGCGGAATCGCCGTAGGAGTCGCTGACGCGATTGCTCTTCGTGCTCAACGGCTTTCCGCCACCGCAGACCCAGATACCAATCGTCGACGAATACGGCGTCCTCATCGCAGTCATCGATATGGGCTGGCGCGACTATCTCGTCGGCGTCGACTTCGAAGGTGCTCATCACTACACCAACCCCAGACAACGGCACTGGGACGCCGAGCGGTTCACGCGATTGCCCGAACTGGGCTGGCAGGACTTCAAGGCCACCAGCGGCATGGTGCTGCACGGCTGGCGGCTGCTCCTCAACCGCGTCGGCGCCGCGCTCATCGAGCGCGGGTGCCCGAGGACGTGGTGACTGTGCGGATTTGGACGCGTCGACGGCGTGTTGCGTCACGAACGCGCACAGTCGGCGCCGAGCCGCCAGCCGCAGCTAGGCCCAGCTGGCGTGGCCGTCGCGGACCAGCAGCGAGGTCACCGAGCCGTTGATCTCCTCGACGGTGACGGCCACCAGCAGGTGATCGCGCCAGGCGCCGTCGACTTCGAGGTAGCGCCGCAGCAGGCCCTCCTCGCGGAAGCCTGCCTTCGCAAGCACGGCACGGCTCGCGGCATTCTCCGGCCGCACGGTCGCCTCGAGTCGATGCAGCCGCACCGGGCCGAACGCGTGGTCCATGCCGAGCGCCAGCGCCGCAGTCGCAACACCCCCGCCGATGTGCGACGTGGCCACCCAGTAGCCGATCCACGCCGACCGCAACGCCCCGTGTGTCACGTTGCCGATCGTCAGCTGGCCGCCGAACTCACCGTCGACCTCGATCACGTACGGCAGCATCCGCCCCTTGCGGGCCTCCGACCGCAAACCCGAGCACACCGCCGGCCACTGCGAAATCGCATGCCGCACATCCCAATTGACGTCGGTGCTCGGCTCCCACGGCTCCAGGTGCGCGCGGTCGGCCAACCTGATGCGGCTCCACACCGCGCCGTCGCGCAGCCGCACCGGCCGCAGCCCGACCACACCGCCGGGCACCCGTAGCGGCCCGACGGACATCGGCCAGCCCGGGTGGGCGGGGGACGAACGCCACAGGGTCACGACGGGATTGTCGCTTACCCGCGCTGCGCGAGGAAGGCGACGTCGACGATCTCGCCGGTGCGGACCTCTTCGGCCTCGCTCGGCACCACCACCAGACAGTTCGCCTCGGCCAGCGTCGCGAGCAGATGCGACGACGCACCAGGCGCGCCACCGAGCGCCTGCACGAGGTACTCGCCGGTGTCCTGATCGCGCATCAACTGCCCGCGCAGATATCCCTTGCGGCCTGCCACCGACGTGATCGGCGACAGCGCGCGGGCCTGCACCACCCGTCGCATCGGCTGCCGCTTGCCCAACGACAGCCTGATCAACGGCCGCACCATCACCTCGAACACCACAAGCGCGCTGACCGGGTTGGCGGGCAGCAGGAACACCGGCACGCCCTCGACCCCGAGTTGGCCGAAGCCCTGCACCGAACCGGGGTGCATCGCGATGCGGGTCACTTCCATCTCGCCCATTTCGCCGAGCACCGTGCGGACGCTTTCGGCGGCCGCACCGCCGACGGCCCCGGCGATCACCACCACCTCGGCGCGATTCAGCTGACCCTCGACGACGTCGCGCAGTTCCTTTGCGTCGGTGTCGACGATGCCGACCCTGTTCACCTCGGCGCCGGCATCCCGGCCCGCCGCCGCCAGCGCATAGGAGTTGACGTCATAGACCTGTCCGTTACCCGGCGTCCGCGAGATGTCGACGAGCTCACCGCCGACGCACAACACCGATAGCCGCGGCCGCGGATGCACAAGCACCCGTTCACGGCCGACGGCAGCGAGCAGACCGACCTGCGCCGCGCCGATGATCGTGCCCGCGCGCACCGCCACGTCGCCTGGCTGGACGTCGTCGCCCGTGCGGCGGACGTAGGCCCCCGAGCGCACCGGCCGCAGCACCCGCACCCGTGACTGCCCGCCGTCGGTCCACCGCAGCGGCAACACCGCGTCGGCCAGGGTCGGCATCGGAGCGCCGGTCTGCACACGGGCGGCCTGTCGCGGCTGCAGTCGGCTCGGCGTGCGCGCGCCTGCCTCGATCACGCCCATCACGGGCAGGCTGACCTGCTGATCGCCGGCCTCGTCGGCCCCGTCCTCGCCGTCGTCGTCGCCACCTATCGGGCTCACCCCGAGCACGTCGACGCTGCGCACGGCGTAGCCGTCGATGGCGGCCTGGTCGAAACCGGGCAGCGGGCGCTCGGTGACCACTTCCTCCGCGCACATCAGGCCCTGGGCCTCCGCGATCGCGACGCGCACCGGCCGAGGGGCTACCGCAGCGGCCGTGACTCGTGCCTGTTGCTCCTCAACCGAACGCACAAGACGCCTTTCTCCGTTGCGGGGCCGTCGTGACGTGTCAGCAGTCGACCAGCCCCAGCCGTTCCACCAACCACCGCCGCAGGTCCGGGCCGTAGTCGTCGCGCTGCAATGCAAAGTCAACCGCAGCCTTGAGGTAGCCTCCGGGATTTCCCAGGTCGTGTCGGTCACCGCGATGGACGACGACGTGCACGGGATGGCCCTCGTTGATCAGCAGCGCGATCGCGTCGGTCAGCTGGATCTCGCCGCCCGCCCCGCGCGGCACCCGCCGCAGCGCATCGAAGATCTTGCGATCCAGTACGTACCGGCCCGCTGCGGCATACAGCGACGGCGCATCCTCGGCCTTGGGCTTCTCCACCATGCCCTTGACCCGTAACACGTTGGGGTTGTTGGAATCTGTGACAGGTTCGACGTCGAAGACGCCGTACGCGCTGATCTCTTCCTTCGGCACCTCGATGGCGCACAACACCGAACCGCCGCGCTTGGCCCGCACCTTCGACATCGTCTCGAGCACCCCGGTCGGCAGCACCAGATCGTCGGGCAGCAGCACGGCGATGGCGTCCTCGTCCGGCTCGAGGGCCGGCTCGACGCAGCTGACCGCGTGGCCGAGGCCGAGCGGTTCGGCCTGCACGACGGACTCCACCTTGATCAGACCTGGCGCGCGTCGGACCTTCTCCAGCATCGATTTCTTACCGCGCTGCTCGAGCGTGCCCTCGAGCACGAGGTCCTCCACGAAGTGGGCGACGACGCCGTCCTTGCCTTCGGAGGTGACGATGATCAGCCGCTCCGCGCCCGCCTCGGCCGCTTCGGCCGCCACCAGCTCGATGCCGGGGGTGTCCACGACGGGCAGCAGCTCCTTGGGCACTGTCTTCGTCGCGGGCAGGAAGCGGGTCCCCAGGCCGGCGGCCGGAACGACCGCCGTGCGTGGAATGGAGACCAGGGCGCGTGTCATCGCCCCACATTATCGGTATCGCGTTAACCGCCGCCCGTCTCGGCGTCATGTCATCGTTGATCCGTGGGGTCCCCGAGCAAGGCCGAGATGCGGGCGGAGATCCTCGCGGCCCGCCGCGCAGTCACCCAGGACGTCCACGACGCCGAGGCCGAGGCGCTGAGCGACCATCTGCCCGACGCGGCAGGCAGCGGACCGACCGTCTGCGCCTATGTGCCGATCACGTTCGAACCCGGCTCAATCGTTCTGTTGGACACGCTGTTAGGGCTCGGCAAGCGGGTGTTGCTTCCCGTCGCGCGAAAGCGGCGCCGACGGCGTACCCTCTGCCGATGCAGTGGGGGCGCTACCGACCAGGCGGCCTCGTCGCGGCCCGGATGGGCCTGCAGGAGCCGCAGGAGCCCTGGCTGCCTGCCGAGGCGATCGCCGACGCCACCGTGGTGTTCGTGCCCGCGCTGGCCGTCGACCGGGCCGGGGCGCGGCTCGGCCGCGGCGCCGGGTTCTACGACCGGACGCTGCCGTTGGCTGGCCCGACGGCTCGCCTTGTCGCGGTGGTCCGCGACGACGAACTCGTCGACGAGCTTCCCGCCGAACCGCACGACGTTGCGATGACGCATGCGCTGACGCCGCGCGGCGGACTCGTCGAACTGGGCTAGCAGCGCGCCAGCACGTCCTGCATCGCCCGCTTCTCGTTCGCCGAAAGCCACAACCCGTATGCGGCCTTGACGTCGATCTGCCGCGCGACGAACTCGCAGCGGAACGCCTCGTTGGTCGGCAGCCATGCGGTCGCATCGCGAAATGCCTTGTTGAAGTTGGCTTGTCCGCCGACGGCCAACAGGTTGCGCGGGTCGTTGGCGAAGTCGCGGCGACGCTGGTCGTCCCATTCGCGCGCGCCTTTGTACCAAGCGTCTGCAAGCGAAACCAGGTGGTCGATCTGCACGACGTCCGACGTGGTCGGGCCGCGGGTGAACGCGATCGTCTGGCCCGTGTACGGGTCGTGGAGCACGCCGTCTGCGCGTAGCAGGTGCCTGGTCGCACGACGAGATCGGCGAGGTCTCTGCGCAGGATGTCGTCGCGGGTGTTGCAGCCGTTGTGGCCGAACTCGACGTTCACGTCGTCGCTCCACGCCTGACCGAACCGGTAGCGGGCGAAGTCGGTGACGCGATCCCAGCCCTTGACGGGCAGCCGGTTCAGCGTCGCGCGCGCCGCGTCGAAGGCCGGATTGCCCGGCGGGCGGACAGCGGGTTGCGATGTCGACGGACCAGGCGCCGCCCCAGAAGGCGCTGCCGCGGGCTCGTCCTGGAAGTGCAGCCAGATCGCCACTCCGATCCCGAGCACGAACAGTCCAAGCAGCACGGGAATGACGCGGCCCACATAGCGGTTCTAGCACTTAAGCCGGTAGAGTGCTAAGTAGTTTGACCATCCCGGAGGGTTTTTTCGTGCCTACCTATTCCTATGCGTGCACCGAGTGCGACAACAAGTTCGACGTGGTGCAGGCCTTCAGCGACGATGCGCTGACCGAGTGCCCCCAGTGCGACGGGCGTCTGCGCAAGCTGTTCGGCAAGGTGGGCGTGGTCTTCAAGGGCAGCGGCTTCTACCGCACCGACAGCCGCGAGGCGGCCAAGACCGCGTCCAACGGCGCCGCGAAGAGCAACTCCGAGTCCTCGAGCTCGTCGGGCTCGACCGAGAAGAAGTCGGAGTCCTCGAAGTCCGACAGCTCCGGCTCGAGCTCGTCGAAGTCGGAAAGCAGCTCGAGCTCCTCGACCACCCCCGCCGCCGCGTCCAGCTGACCCGCGGGGTTATCCACAGGCCGTCGTGACGGCACGCCCATCGGGCGGTTCTGCTGCCTAGCGTGGCGGCATGGGGGAATCACTCAATCCGTCGGTGCTGAGCCGGCTCATCCATGACTGGCGGCCGGACTGGACGCGCACCATGGCCGCCCGCAGAGTGGCGGCCGCAGCCCTCGTCGTCCTCGCCGCGGTCGCGGCGCTGCGAGCCGATCCGCACGGCGATCAAACCGACATCGTCGTGGCCGCGCGCGACCTGTCTCCGGGTATCGAACTGACCGCCGCCGATGTGCGGCTCGAAAAGCGCTCGGCCGCAACGGTTCCCGACGGGGCCTCAGTCACCGTCGACAAAGTCGTCGGCTCGACGCTTGCCGGTCCGGCCCGTCGCGGCGAGGTGCTGACCGATGTGCGGCTGCTCGGGCCGCGACTGGCCCAGCTGGCGGCGGGACCGGATGCCCGCATCGTGCCGCTGCATCTCTCCGACACCGGGTTGTTGGACCTCGTCCGGCCCGGCGATGTGGTGGACGTCCTCGCTGCCGCCGACGACGATGTCGGTCCTCGGGTGGTGGCCACCGACGCCGTCGTGGTGCTGGTGTCGGAGAAGCAGAAAGGGCCGGCCACCGGGGGCGACAGGGTGCTGCTCGTCGCGCTGCCCGCGCACGCCGCCAACGACGTGGCAGGCGCGACGCTGACGCAGGCCGTCACGCTCACGTTCCACTGAACGTCCGTGGTCCCAGGACTAACGTGAGATCCCTCTGGTCTCACTGTGCACATCTGCTGAAAGGATCCCCCCACATGCTGAAGGGCTTCAAGGAGTTCATAGCCCGAGGGAACGTGATCGACCTGGCGACTGCCGTCGTCATCGGCGCCGCGTTCACCGGACTGGTCACCTCCTTCACCGAAAACGTCGTTCAGCCGTTGGTCGACCGCGTTGGCGCGGGCGGCGACAGGGAGTACGGCATCCTGAAGATCCCGCTGGGTGGAGATCAGTTCCTCGATTTCAACGCAGTGCTCTCGTCGTTCATCAACTTCCTCATCGTCGCGGCCGTGGTCTACTTCGTGATCATCGTGCCGTACAAGAAGCTCAAGGAACGCGACACGAAGGTCGAGGAATCAGAAACCGAGCTGACGGTTCTCACCCAGATCCGCGATCTGTTGACCGAGAACGGCGCCGGCGCCGGTTCCGGCAGGCACGGCGCGACACCAGCCGCCCTCGAAGCCGAAGCCGCCGAGGCGAGGAAGTCCGACTCGTAGAAACGCACACACGCACAAAACAGCCCCCGGCTTTCGGCCGGGGGCTGTTCTGTATGTCTAGCAGGGAGTTATGCCATGTCCCATGGCTCGCCGTAGGTGGTGACGCTGTCACCGGACGACGAGATCAGACGGGCGAACGGACGCAGCAGCACGCCACCGGCCGCACCGGTCACGGTGCCGTGCGCGTTGGAGACCGCCACACCGCCGGCCGGGCCTGCCACGTCAACCGAGAAGGTCGCAACCTCTTGGATGCCGGGGCCGTTGCCCAGGTCAGCGCTGATCGACACACCCGGGAACAGGTTCGGCGTAATGACCGAGCCCAGCGGGTTGAAGACGGGGAACAGCGACGCGTCGTCGAGCAGGATGTTCGGCGTCGTGTAGCTGAAGTTGATGCCGACGCCCAGCGACCACGGGAAGCCGATCTGGTAGCCCAGTTCCAGGGTGCCTTCGAACTCATCGGCTCCTGGGCCTGCGACGTTGTACTTTGCGCGACCGGAGTGGAACCACTCACGGGTCAGCCTGTTGCGGTCCAACGGAAATACGCCGTTGAGGAAGGTGTCCCACTGCTGGATCGTCAGTGTCCGATCCTGACCGTCAACCAGGCTCAGCTCGTTGTCCAGTCCTGCGTGAGAGGTACCGGTGCTTACGAAAAGAGCCGCGATGGCGGCGACCATCGCGATCAGCACCCGACTGATTGCCTTCATGTTCTCCCTAGCTCTGTCGGTGGTGACCGTACCGGCTCACCGTGTTTTGTTCTGTGCTGGTGAGTACGCCTACACCACACACGACGCAAGAGTCACACGTGCGACAAATGAGAAAGTCCACATGCTCTTCTTACGTTTTGCTCATCGTTGACACGAGGAACATAACGGGAGGGCATCACCCCGGCAACGCGTAGGGGTACCTGTCGCGGAGCGTGTCGATCAACCGGCGTGAGTTTGCTGAGACTTTTCTCAGCGGTAACGGCCTACAGGCGCGTCGAGGGGACTGGTCAACCGAGCTCCAGCACCGTGACATCGGCCCCGCACACGATTGACGGATCCCGTCACCACGCCGTCTCACCAGGGATTACTTGCGCTTACCGTGAATTGAATGGTCATTCATGATGAGGCGGAACATTGTTCCGCAACCACTTCTCGTGGTCGGCGCCCTCAGCGGATGAATCTGTTTCCCGTTCGTCGGTCGATTCCCGGGGCAGTTCCTCGCCGAAGATCTTGTTAACTAGGTCGCGGGGCGGCTTCGAGGATGAGGTCACAAGCACCCGCCAGTGTGACTAAGATCACACTTTGAGAAGAGCATCTGTTCACCCTCGCGTAACACGGCGGGCATTGCCAAGAAATCCCGTTCCCTGATAGGTACGGGCGCTGTTCCAGCGAGAACCGGAATTATTAGATATCCAAGCTGGATAGCTGGCCGATGATATGAACGGCCAACGGGTTCAGTGTCGCCATCCCATCGCGGACCGCGGAGCGCGAGCCGGCGATGTTCACCACCAAGGTGCTGCCGGAGACGCCGGCCAGGCCGCGAGACATCCCGGCGTCGACGATTCCTGCGGCCAGACCGGACGCACGCAACGCCTCGGCGATGCCGAGAAGCTCGCGGTCCAAGATGTCGTACGTCGCCTCGGGCGTCACATCCCGCGGCGTCACCCCGGTGCCGCCGATCGACACCACCAGGTCGACACCGCCGATGACGGCCGTGTTCAGCGCGTTGCGGATCTCCACCTCGTCCGACGACACCACCACGACGCCGTCGACGACGAAGCCCGCCTCGTGAAGCAACTCGGTGACCAACGGACCGCTGTGGTCCTCCTCGCCATGGGCGGTTCGATCGTCAACGACGACGACGAGTGCCCGGCCGGTCAACTCCCCTGGCTGTTCCATGAGTGCAACCGTATATCTGGCATCCGTCACCGGCGCGGCCACTCTCAACGTCGGCGTGCCAGGTGCCTCGATCACTGCGCGGCCTTTCCGAGCGTCACCTGCACGGTCTGCGGTTTGCCCGACGGGTCGAGGTAGGTCAGCGTGACCTTTTCACCCGGCGCCTTGGAGCGGACGGCGGCGACGAGCGCATCGGCGCTGCCGATGACCCGGTCGTCGACCTTGGTCACCACGACTCCGCTCGGCAGCCCTGCCGCCGCGGCCGCACCCCCGCCGGTGACCTCGACGATCTTGGCGCCGTGCGCGGACGCGTCGTTGCCGACCTGAACGCCGAGCGACGCGTGAGAGGCGTTGCCGTTCTGGATCAGCTCGTCGGCGATGCGCTTGGCCTGATCGATCGGGATCGCGAAGCCCAACCCGATCGAACCGCTCTGCGCGTCGGCTGAGTCGCCGCCGAGGGTGGCGATCGCCGAGTTCACGCCAACGAGTTCGCCGTTCATGTTCACCAGTGCGCCGCCCGAGTTGCCCGGGTTGATCGCGGCGTCGGTCTGGATGGCGTCGAGCACGGTGTTCTGGTTGCGGATGTCTCCGCCCGCGGCGACCGGCCGGTTCAGCGCGCTGATGATGCCGGTGGTGACGGTGCCCTCGAGGCCGAGGGGCGAACCGATCGCGACGACGTCCTGGCCGACCTTGAGGTCAGCCGACGAGCCGATGGTGATCGGGGTGAGGTCGGAGACGTCGTCGGCCTTGATCACCGCGATGTCGCTGCTCGGATCGGTGCCGATGACGGTGAACTTCGTCGTGCGCCCGTCGGCGAACGTCACCGTGGTGTCGCCGCCCTTGCCGCCTGCGACGACGTGGTTGTTGGTCAGGATGAGCCCGTCGGAGGACAGGATGATGCCCGAGCCCTCTTCGGACGCCCGGCCCAAATCGGTCTCCAGCTTCACCACGCTCGGCACCACCTTGGAGGCGACCTGTTCGACGGATCCGGCGGGCAGGCTCGCTGCGGGCATGCTTGGCGCCGCGGTGATCTGCGTACCGCCCGCGACGGTGTCGGGTTTGGCCATCAGGGCGACGCCGCCGCCGATGCCAGCCGATACGACGGCGATCGCCAGCGCACCGACGGTAAGGGCGCCTGCGCGCGAACGCTTCCTCGGCTGCTGCGGAGGCTGCTGCTGCGGCGGACGCTGCTGGGGAGCGCCGCGGTAGGGGTCGTAGGGCTGCTGCCGGTACGCCTGCTGCTGCGCGTGCTGTTGCTGCTGGGTCGTATAGCGCCAGTCGTAGGGCTGCTGCTGATAGCCGGTATGCCCGTGTTGTTGACCGGGATATACCGCCGTGCGGTCATCGCCAGGCCGTCTGCCGTGCGGCGGCGGCGGTGAATACCTCGGCTGGTTCGTCATGTCGCTACGGGCTCATTTCTCGAGTTCGGGCAACTCCGACACTTCTACAACGAAGTTCCGCGTCTTCACGGTGCCCGGATGGGCTGAGAATCCACTTAGAGATTCTTCGGCACATCCCCAGACTTCCGGGCGGTCGTTCGAGGCCTTTTACCCATTGTCGGCGCTGACCACCGGTTGTGCGACTTCCGGGGGCCGTGTCGGGGGAATTGCCCGGCCCGGCAGCAGGACGTAGATCGAGGTGCCAGGCGGCTGACCGCCTCGCACCGTCTCCTCCACCCGCAGCGCGCCGCCGTGCTTGAGCACGACCTGCTTGACGATGGCGAGGCCGAGGCCCGAACCGGGCATGGCCCGCGCGGCCGTGGAGCGGAAGAACCGTTCGAAGACCAGCTGGCGTTCGTGCGGCGGGATTCCTGGGCCGTAGTCGGAGACGACGAGTTCGGCGTGCATGGGATCGGTCTGCGTCAACCGCACGCCGACGCGGCCGTTGGGCGGACTCCACTTGGCGGCGTTGTCGAGCAGGTTCAGCACCGCACGCGACAGCCCGGCCGCATCGCCGTACACCTGCCACGGGATGATGTGGACGTCGAACTCGATGTCGTTGCGGCGCCGCCGAACCCGCTCGAGGCTGCGGTCGATGGTCTCGGACAGGTCGACGGGTTCGTGGACGACGCCGCCTGCCTCGTCGCGGGTGAGGTCGACCAAATCGCCTACCAGCGTTGACAATTCCTCGATCTGGGCGATGACGTCGGCCCGAAGCTCGGCCATCTCGTCCTCGGGTATTCGAGGCGCGCCGGGTTCCTGCGATGCCATCAGCAGCTCGACGTTGGTGCGCAGCGACGTCAGTGGGGTGCGCAGCTCGTGGCCCGCGTCGGTGACAAGCCGGGCCTGGCGTTCGCGTGACTCGGCCAGCCCGCGCAGCATCATGTTGAAAGCCTGTGTGAGACGGGCGAGTTCGTCGCTGCCGAGCACTGGGATCGGTCTCAGGTCGTCGGTGCGGGCCACCCGTTCGGCGGCCTCGGTTAATCGGGCAACGGGTCTCAGGCCCGCGCGGGCCACCATGCCGCCCGCGAACGCGGCGATCGCCACCCCGATACCGCCGACGATGAGCAGCACCGTGCCAAGCCGTTTGAGCACCTTGCCGGTGGGAGCGAGGCTCTTGGAGATCAGCAACGAACTGCCGTTGTTCAGGTGAACGGCCAGCACGCGCTGATGGTTGGCCGTGCGCAGCGACAGCAGCAGCTCACCGGACATCACGTCCTTCTCCTGCTTGCCGATGGGCAGCGTCTGGCCCTCCTGGTTGGCGGTGTAGATCGACCGGCCGGGATTCACCAGCATCGCGTTGACGTCGGAGTAGGCCGTGCCCTCGATCGCCTTACCGGGATCGGCTGCCAGCGAACCGCTTTCGATCAGCAGGCGGGCCCGGCTGTGCAGCTGGTTGTCGATGTCGTCGTAGAGCGCGCGCGACACCACGACGTAGACGGCGAGCGCCATCAGCACGACGACCATCGCGACCATCGACATCGCGAGCAGCATCACCCGCCAGCGCAGTGACAGCGAGCTGGCTTCTGGAAGCGAGCTGGGCCGGAACGGCAGTGGACGAAAACTCATCAGTACCGTCAGATCTTCGCTTCGGCGTCCCCCGCAAGCGGGTGGGCCCCCAGCTTGCTAGGGGAGTGCCCCCACATCACGGCGGCGTCTCACGCAGCACGTAACCCACCCCGCGCACGGTGTGGATCAGCCGCGTCTCACCCTCTGCTTCCGTCTTGCGACGTAGATAGCCGACATAGACCTCGAGGGCATTGCCCGAGGTCGGGAAGTCGAATCCCCACACTTCCTCGAGGATGCGACTGCGGGTGAGCACGCGCCGGGGGTTGGCGATCAGCATTTCCAGCAGCGCGAACTCGGTGCGGGTCAGGCTGATCTGGCGGGTGCCGCGGGTGACCTCGCGGGTCACCGGGTCCAGGCTCAGGTCGGCGAACGTCATCGCGGGCGATTCGCCGTCGTCGGGAGTGGTGCGACGCAGCAGCGCGCGCATGCGGGCGAGCAGCTCTTCCAACGCGAACGGTTTCGGCAGGTAGTCGTCGGCGCCCGCATCGAGGCCCGCGACGCGCTCGGACACCGAGTCGCGGGCGGTGAGAACAAGGATGGGCAGATCGTCGCCGGTGCTGCGCAACTGACGGCAGACCTCGAGGCCGTCGAGCCTCGGCATCATCACATCGAGCACCACCGCGTCCGGCCGATCGCTGGAGATCAGGTCGAGCGCTTCGAGGCCGTCCTGGGCAAGGGCAACGGAGTAGCCGTTGAAAGACAGCGAGCGACGCAGGGATTCGCGCACAGCGCGGTCGTCGTCAACGACAAGAATTCGCACGGCCACCAGTGTTAACCCATCGCCTGAGAGTGACCTGAGAGGCTCGCCGGTAGGCGCAGCGAGCGAGTTAACGGCGGTCGAGGTCGATCAGACCGAGCCGGGCGGCCTTGAGCAGACGACGCGGCACCTTGTGCTGCTGACCTGCGACCGTGACCCCGACGAGTTCGGTGCGCTTGGCCTTCCACTGCGAGCGGCGGCTACGGGTGTTCGAGCGCGACATCCGGCGCTTGGGGACAGCCATTGGTAAAGCTCCTCTTCAGGGGTGCTGCCGAGCAAGTACGACGTCGGCAATTGCTACTCAGGATAGCTGGTGACCTGCGCGGCCTCCAAAACGCTGATTATCGGCGTCGACGAAGCCCCGCGAGCCTTCGCGCGGGCGACGGGGATCCGGGTTCGCGCCGCGGATTCTCCCGGTCGAAGTCGCGCAACATGCCGTCGATCCGGCTGTTCTCGGTGCGGAACCGGCGCACAAGCCAGATCACCGTGGCCGCCGCCAAGACGGCCAGGACGATCCAGGCAAGCCAGTTCATTTCGCACCCCTTTAGGGCAGCGTAGCCTCCGAATTATGCGATTTCGTGGTGAATACCCACGTTGAGCGCGCTTTATAACATCGCAATCAAAATTCGGGGTGCCTTGACGGCGGACCGGAGGTACCGGATAACCTACCGGTTGGTTGGGAGCCCCGACGACGAGGAGGATGCGTGACGTCAGCACCTGTGCGCATCGGAAACTGCTCGGGGTTCTACGGCGACCGCCACGCGGCGATGCGCGAGATGCTGACCGGCGGCGACCTCGACTACATCACCGGCGACTATCTCGCCGAGCTGACCATGCTCATTCTGGCTCGCGACCGGGCCAAGTCCGCCGACCGCGGCTACGCCAAGACCTTCCTCACCCAACTCGAGGAGTGCCTTGGCACCGCGCTCGATCAGGGTGTGCGAATCGTCGCGAACGCGGGCGGGCTGAATCCGGCCGGCCTTGCCGCCGCGGTGCGGGCGCTGGCCGAACGGCTCGGGCTGCAGGCCACGGTCGCCCATGTCGAAGGCGACGACCTCGCGGCGCGCGCAGGCGAGCTCGGTTTCGGGACACCGTTGGCCGCCAACGCCTATCTCGGCGCGTGGGGCATCGTCGACTGCCTCAAGAGCGGCGCCGACGTCGTCGTCACCGGCCGGGTCACCGACGCATCGGTCATCGTCGGCCCTGCCGCCGCCCACTTCGGCTGGGCTCGCGACGATTACGACCAACTCGCAGGTGCGGTGGCCGCGGGCCACGTCATCGAATGCGGGGCGCAGGCGACGGGCGGCAACTTCGCGTTCTTCACCGAGGTACCCGATCTGACGTATGCCGGCTTCCCGCTGGCCGAGATCTACGACAACGGCGGCGTCGGTGATCACCAAGCACGCCGGGACCGGCGGCTTGGTCAGTGTCGACACCGTCACCGCCCAACTGCTGTACGAGATCACCGGTGCGCGCTACGCGAATCCCGATGTGACGGTGCGGATGGACAGCCTCGAACTGTCGCCCGACGGCGCCGACCGGGTTCGCATCGACGGGGTTCGCGGCGAGCCGCCGCCGCCGACGCTGAAGGTGTCGCTCAACAGCATCGGCGGCTTCCGCAACGCGATGACGTTCGTGCTGACGGGGCTCGACATCGACGCGAAGGCCGACCTGGTGCGACGACAGCTGGAATCCGGGCTGACCGTCAAACCCGCCGAGCTGGAGTGGACGCTGGCCCGCACCGACCACGCCGACGCCGCCACCGAGGAGGCCGCGAGCGCGCTGCTGCACTGCGTGGTGCGCGACCCCGACCCCGCCAATGTCGGCCGCCAGTTCTCCTCTGCCGCCGTCGAATTGGCGCTCGCCAGCTATCCGGGATTCACCACGACCGCGCCGCCGGGCGAGGGCCAGGTGTACGGCGTGTTCACGCCGGGCTACGTCGACGCGAATGAGGTGCCGCACGTCGCCGTGCATGCCGACGGCACCCGGGTCGACATTCCCGCCGCGACCCAGACCAAGGCGCTCGAACTCGTCGCACCGTTCGCACTGCCAGAACCGTTGCCGTTCGAGGACACCCAACGCCTGCCGCTGGGCCACATCGCCGGTGCCCGCAGCGGCGACAAGGGCGGCAACGCGAACGTCGGCGTGTGGGTGCGCACCACGAACCAGTGGCGATGGCTCGCCCACGCCCTCACGGTCGACGAGGCTGCGCGAAATGCTGCCCGAGACCGCCGATCTGGTAGTCACCCGTCACGTGCTGCCCAACCTGCGCGCGGTGAACTTCGTCATCGAGGGCATCCTCGGCGAGGGCGTGGCGTACCAGGCACGCTTCGACCCGCAGGCCAAGGGCCTCGGCGAATGGCTGCGCAGCCGACACATCGACATCCCGGAGAGCCTTCTATGAACATCTGGCACAGCCCCGAGCGCGAGCAACTGCGAAAGACGGTGCGCGCGTTCGCCGAACGCGAGGTGCTGCCGTACGCCGACGAGTGGGAGCGGTCCGGCATGCTGCCGCGCGAGCTGCACCTGAAGGCCGCCGAGGCGGGCCTGCTTGGCGCTGGGTTCCCCGAGGCGGTCGGCGGTGGCGGCGGCGACGGCGCCGACGCGCTGATCATCTGCGAGGAGATGCACTACTCGGGTGCGCCCGGCGGGGTGTTCGCGTCGCTGTTCACCTGCGGGATCGCGGTGCCGCACATGATCGCTTCGGGTGATCAGCGGCTGATCGACACCTACGTGCGGCCGACGCTGCGCGGCGAGAAGATCGGCTCGCTGGCGATCACCGAACCCGGCGGCGGCTCCGACGTCGGGCACCTCACCACCAAGGCGACGCGCGACGGCGACGACTACATCATCAACGGCGCCAAGACCTACATCACCTCCGGCGTGCGCGCCGACTTCGTCGTCACCGCGGCTCGCACCGGCGGCCCTGGCGCTGCGGGGGTTTCGCTGATCGTCGTCGACAAGGGCACGCCGGGGTTCGAGGTCACCCGCAAGCTCGACAAGATGGGCTGGCGGTCCTCCGACACCGCCGAGCTGTCCTACACCGACGTGCGGGTGCCCGCCGCGAACCTGATCGGCGAGGAGAACACCGGCTTCATTCAGATCGCGGGCGCCTTCGTCTCCGAACGGGTGGGCCTGGCCGCGCAGGCGTATGCGAGCGCGCAACGCTGCCTCGACCTCACCGTCGAGTGGTGCCGCAACCGCGAGACCTTCGGCAAGCCGCTCATCGCGCGGCAGTCCGTGCAGAACACGCTGTCGGAGATGGCACGCCGCGTCGACGTGGCCCGCGTGTACACGCGCAACATCGTCGAGCGGCAACTCGCCGGCGAAACGAATCTGATCACCGAGGTGTGCTTCGCCAAGAACACCGCCGTCGAGGCCGGTGAGTGGGTCGCCAATCAGGGTGTACAGCTCTTCGGCGGGATGGGATACATGGCCGAGTCGGAGATCGAACGGCAGTACCGCGACATGCGGATCCTCGGGATCGGCGGCGGCACAACCGAAATCCTCACCTCGCTGGCCGCCAAGACGTTGGGATACCAGTCATGACGACATTGGCGTCGACGCTCGATCCGCGCTCGCCCGCATACGCCGACGCGGCCGAGGCGATGACGACGAAGCTCGCCGAACTCGACGCCGAGCACGCCAAGGCGCTGGCGGGCGGCGGCGAGAAGTACGTGAAGCGCCACCACGAACGCGGCAAGATGACCGCGCGCGAGCGCATCGAGATGCTGGTCGACCCCGACTCGCCGTTCCTCGAACTGAGCCCGCTCGCCGCGTGGGGCACCCCCTTCGCCGTCGGCGCCAGCGTCGTCACCGGCATCGGCGTCGTCGAGGGTGTCGAATGCATGCTGGTGGCCACCGACCCCACGGTCAAGGGCGGTACCACCAATCCGTGGACGTTCAAGAAGATGCAGCGGGCCAACTTCATCGCCACGGAGAACCGCCTGCCGGTGATCTCGCTCGTCGAGTCCGGCGGGGCCGACCTGCCGACTCAGAAGGAGATCTTCATCCCCGGCGGCCAGGGCTTCCGCGACCTGACCCGGCTGTCGGCGGCGGGCATTCCCACGATCGCGTTGGTGTTCGGCAACTCGACCGCGGGCGGCGCCTACATCCCCGGCATGTCCGACCACGTCGTGATGATCAAGGAGCGCTCGAAGGTGTTCCTCGCCGGGCCGCCGCTGGTGAAGATGGCCACCGGCGAGGAGTCCGACGACGAGTCTCTCGGCGGCGCCGAGATGCATGCCCGCACTTCGGGTCTGGCCGACTACTTCGCCGTCGACGAACTCGACGCGATCCGCATCGGCCGCCGCATCGTCGCCCGGTTGAACTGGCGCAAACAGGGCCCGACGCCGGGCCCCGTCGTCGAACCGCGCTTCGACGCCGAGGAGCTGATCGGCATCGTCCCGTCGGATCTGCGCATCCCGTTCGACCCGCGCGACGTGATCGCCCGCATCGTGGACGGCTCGGAGTTCGACGAGTTCAAGCCGCTGTACGGCTCGTCGCTGGTGACCGGCTGGGCCAACCTGCTACGGCTATCCGATCGGCATCCTGGCCAACCATCGCGGCGTGCTGTTCAGCGAGGAAGTCGCAGAAGGCCACCCAGTTCATCCAGCTGGCCAACCGCTACGACACGCCACTGTTGTTCCTGCACAACACCACTGGCTACATGGTGGGCAAGCAGTACGAGGAAGGCGGGATGATCAAGCACGGCTCGATGATGATCAACGCCGTCTCGAATTCGACCGTGCCGCACCTGTCGCTGCTCATCGGCGCGTCGTACGGCGCGGGCAACTACGGCATGAGCGGCCGCGCCTACGACCCCCGCTTCCTGTTCGCATGGCCGAGTGCCAAGTCCGCGGTGATGGGCGGCGCGCAACTGGCGGGCGTGCTGTCGATCGTCAGCCGCGCGGCCGCCGAAGCCCGCGGCCAGCAGGTCGACGAGGACGCCGATGCGGCCATGCGGGCGGCGATCGAAGGGCAGATCGAAGCCGAGTCGCTGCCGATGGTGCTGTCCGGGATGCTCTACGACGACGGCGTCATCGACCCCCGCGACACCCGCACCGTGCTGGGAATGTGCCTGTCCGCCATCGCCAATGGCCCGATCGAGGGGACGTCGAACTTCGGCGTCTTCCGGATGTGAGCAGCATGACGACACGAGTTCTGGTCGCCAACCGCGGGGAGATCGCCCGCCGCGTCTTCGCCACCTGCCGTCGTCTCGGCGTCGGCACCGTCGCCGTCTACACCGACCCCGACGCCGGCTCACCGCACGTCGCGGAGGCCGATGCGCGGGTACGCCTCGAGGGCCGCAACGGATACCTCGACTCGGCGCAGCTGATCGCGGCCGCGCGGGCATCGGGCGCCGACGCCGTCCACCCCGGGTACGGATTCCTCTCCGAGAACGCCGATTTCGCCGCGGCGGTGCTCGATGCCGGATTGACGTGGATCGGTCCGCCGGTCGCGGCGGTCGCGGCGATGGGCTCCAAGATCGAGGCCAAGAAGATGATGTCCGCCGCCGGTGTGCCGGTGCTCGACGAACTCGACCCCGAAACCGTGACGGCCGACGCAGCTGCCGGTGTTGATCAAGGCGTCGGCGGGCGGCGGCGGACGCGGCATGCGCGTCGTGCGCGAACTGTCCGAACTGCCCGCGCAGGTGGAGGCCGCGCGCCGCGAGTCGCAGTCGGCGTTCGGCGACCCGACCGTCTTCTGCGAGCGCTACCTCGCCACCGGCCACCACGTCGAGGTGCAGGTGCTCGCCGACGAGCACGGCACGGTGTGGGCCGTCGGCGAACGCGAATGCTCGATCCAGCGGCGCCACCAGAAGATCATCGAAGAGGCGCCGTCACCCCTTGTCGAACGCACTCCGGGCATGCGGGACAAGCTGTTCGACGCGGCGCGGCTCGCGGCGACCGCCATCGGGTACACCGGCGCGGGCACGGTCGAGTTCATGGCCGACGAGGCGGGCGACTTCTTCTTCCTCGAGATGAACACCCGGCTTCAGGTCGAGCACCCGGTCACCGAGGCGACCACCGGCCTCGACCTCGTCGCGCTGCAGTTGCTGGTCGCCGACGGCGGCCGCCTCGACCCCGAGCCACCGCCTGCGCGCGGCCACTCGATCGAGGCCCGGCTGTACGCCGAGGACCCCGCCAAGGGCTGGCAGCCGCAGGCCGGCCCGGTGCACCGCTTCGAAGTGCCCAACACCACAACCGAATTCGGGCACCTCGACGGGCTCGGCGTTCGCGTCGACACCGGCATCGTCGACGGTTCCGAGGTGTCGGTGTTCTACGACCCGATGCTGGCGAAGGTCATCTCGTATGCCCCGATGCGCCGTCAGGCCGCCGGACTGCTTGCCGACGCGCTGGCCCGCACCCGCATGCACGGCGTCCGCACCAACCGCGACCTTCTCGTCAACGTGTTGCGGCACCCCGCATTCCTCGACGGCGCGACCGACACCGCGTTCTTCGACACCCACGGCCTTGCCGAGTTGGCCTCGCCGCTGGCCGATCCACGTGCCGTCGAGCTGTCGGCGCTGGCCGCCGCGCTGGCCGATGCCGCCGAGAACCGCAAGAGCCGCAACGATATTCGCCGCCGCACCGAGCGGATGGCGCAACGTCACGTCGGGCTTCCAGGTCAAGCGCTTCGACGACAGCGCGGGCGAGACGCACGAGGTCCGCTACCGGTTGGGCCGCGGCGGGCTCGAACTGCCCGACCACGATGCGGTGAGCCTGGTGTCGGCGACGCCGGATCAGGTGGTGCTGTCGGTCGACGGCGTGGACCGCCCGTTCGACGTCGCCCGCTACGGCGGATCTCAAGACGTGTTCGTCGACTCACCGCTCGGCCCTGTGCAACTCGTGGCACTGCCCCGCTTCCCGGATCCGACGGCCGCGCTCGCGCACGGTTCTCTGCTCGCGCCGATGCCGGGTTCGGTGCTGCGCATCGGCGCCGCGGTGGGCGACACCGTCACCGCGGGCCAGCCGCTGATCTGGATGGAAGCCATGAAGATGGAGCACACCGTGACGGCACCGGGCGATGGCGTGCTCACCGAACTCAACGTCGAACCGGGCCAGCAGGTCGAGGTCGGCGCCGTACTCGCCCGCGTGGAAGAAGAACAAGGAGACGCCAAGTGACCGAGTCCGACAACGGCTTCATCGAGAGCGAAGAGCGGCAGGCGCTGCGCAAGTCGGTGGCCGCGATGTGCGCCAACTACGGCCAGGACTACTACCTGGAGAAGGCGCGCGCCGACCAGCACACCGACGAATTGTGGAATGAGGCAGGCAAACTCGGCTTCATCGGCGTCAACCTGCCCGAGGAGTACGGCGGCGGCGGCGCGGGCATGTACGAGCTCGCCATCGTGATGGAGGAGATGTCGCTAGGCGGCTGCCCGCTGCTGCTGATGGTGGTCTCCCCCGCCATCAACGGCACGATCATCGCCAAGTTCGGCACCGACGACCAGAAGAAGCGCTGGCTGCCCGGTATCGCCGACGGCTCGATCACGATGGCGTTCGCGATCACCGAACCCGATGCCGGCTCGAACTCCACCGCATCACCACCACCGCTCGCCGCGACGGCAGCGACTGGATCCTCAGCGGCCAGAAGGTCTACATCTCCGGCGTCGACCAGGCGCAGGCGGTGCTCGTCGTCGGTCGGACAGAAGAGGCGAAGACCGGCAACCTGCGGCCCGCGCTGTTCATCGTGCCGACCGACACGCCCGGGTTCACCTGGACCAAGATCGACATGGAGATCGTCAGCCCGGAGAACCAGTTCCAGGTCTTCCTCGACGACGTCCGGCTGCCGTCCGATGCGCTGGTGGGCTCCGAGGACGCCGCGATCGCCCAGCTGTTCGCGGGCCTGAACCCCGAGCGGATCATGGGCGCGGCCAGCGCGGTGGGCATGGGCAGGTTCGCGATCAACAAGGCCGTCGACTACGTCAAGACCCGCCAGGTGTGGAAGACGCCGATCGGCGCGCACCAGGGCCTGTCACATCCGTTGGCGCAGAACCACATCGAGGTCGAGCTCGCCAAGCTGATGATGCAGAAGGCCGCCACGCTGTACGACAGCGGCGACGACGTCGGCGCGGCAGAGGCCGCGAACATGGCCAAGTACGCGGCGGGCGAGGCGTCGGTGCGCGCGGTCGACCAGGCGGTGCAGTCGCTCGGCGGCAACGGGCTGACCAAGGAGTACGGCATCGCCGCGGCGGTGACGGCGTCGCAAGCTGGCCCGCATCGCACCGGTCAGCCGTGAGATGGTGCTCAACTTCGTGGCGCAGACCTCGTTGGGTCTGCCACGCTCGTACTGATGAAGACCGTCGTCCACTACTCCGTCGAAGGTCCGGTCGCGCGGCTCACGCTTGACTCGCCGGACAACCGCAACGCGCTGTCCAAGGCGCTGGTGCAGCCAACTGCGCCAGGGGCTGTGCGACGCGTCCGACGACTCGTCGGTGCGGGTGGTGGTGCTGGGCCACACCGGAGGGACGTTCTGCGCGGGCGCCGACCTGTCGGAGGCCAGCGGCGGCGACCCCGCCGAGACGGTCGCCGACAACGCGCGTCAGCTGACGTCGGTGCTGCGCTCGATCCTCGAGATGCCCCAGCCGGTGATCGGAGCGATCGACGGGCACGTCCGGGCGGGCGGGCTCGGCCTCGTCGGGGCGTGCGACATCGTCGTGGCGGGCCGCAGCAGCACCTTCGCGCTGACCGAGGCGCGGATCGGGGTGGCGCCATCGATCATCTCGCTGACACTGCTGCCGAAGATGTCCGCGCGGGCCGCAGGCCGGTATTTCGTGACGGGTGAGAAGTTCGGGGCCGACGAGGCTGCTGAGATGGGACTGGTGACGGTCGCTGCGGACGACGTCAACGTGGCGGTGGCCGGGCTGACGGCCGAGATCGCGAAGGGCTCGCCGCAGGGCCTCGCCGCGTCGAAGGCGCTGACCACCGCGCCGATTTTGGATGCATTCAATCGGCATGCCGAGGCTCTGACCAGGCAGTCAGCCGAGCTCTTCGTCTCCGACGAGGCCCGCGAAGGAATGCTCTCTTTTTTGCAAAAGCGTCCGCCCAACTGGGTCAGCTGACTCATACCTGGGAGCGGCTCTCGCGACAGTGAGAGCAAACAATGTTTGCTGGGTTCGCTGCGCACCCACCTGAGAAAAATGGCGTAGTGGCCTACGCGTGTCACCGACACGCCCGTGCGGTAGCAACAGAGGGGTCCGGATCGCAAGGTTGTCGGACGCCAGTGCCTGGTGGCGTAACCACATCCGTGAAGTACGCCTTCACCAGCGGTTTTAGCGTCGCTTTCGGGCTTCGGAAGCCGTAGCAAACATTGTTTGCTGGATCGTTTCAGAAAGCTTTCGAGCTGGCAGAAGTTTCTGACGTCAGGGATAATAAGAAAGCACTTGCGCAATGTGGCCGAGTCGTGGGCTATAGTGTGTTAACTGAGCGGCGAGCACGTCACGGCGGACCGATCAAAAACTTCGAAAACCAGGAGAACGCATGAAGATCAAGTCAATCGCAGCCGTTGGCGCCATGGGCGTCGGGCTGGGCCTCGCCGGCCTCATCGGCGGCACCGGCACCGCGTCGGCCGCCTGCAGCGACGATCCGACCACCCGCCGTCGCTGGCAGCGCGCCAACTGCACTCGCCGACGCCGGACCGTCGCCGCGTTCCAGGCGATCAGCATCGACCCGCGCCGCAGCAACATCGACATCCTCCTCAACGGCGACCGTTGATGAGCACGGCACTAACAGCGGCCTGGGCCTCGGGACCAGCCCGGCACGTTCGTGAACAGCATCACAGGCGTCGGCGGGTTCCTCGACGGCCCGCGGAGCCAGACGGACCCGTCAGCCGGACCCGAGCACCGCGGCTTCTAATCCTCTACTAAGTCAACGGGCACTTGCGCACAGCGCAGGTGCCCGTTTTCTTTGTCTGCGCGTAGGGTCTTTTCCCGATGGCTCGTGAAGTTCTCGTCACCGGCGCGACCGGCACACTCGGGCACCGGGTGGTCGGCGAAGCCACCGAGGCCGGCCACAACGTCCGCGCACTGAGCCGTAAATCCCATGTCGGCTACACGGGCGTGCACTGGGCGCAGGGCGACCTGCTCAGCGGCGAGGGCATCGAGGCCGCGCTGGACGGCATCGACACCGTCATCCACTGCGCCACCCAGGGCACCCGCGCCAAGGACCTCGTCTCCGCGACCAACCTCATCTCGGCCGCGCGCCGCGCCAAGACGGCCAACATCATCTACGTGTCGATCGCCGGGATCGACCGCATCCCGCTCCCCTATTACAAGACCAAGCTGCGCGTCGAAGAGGCACTCACCGCGTCGGGGCTCGGCCACACGATCGTCCGCGTCACGCAGTTCCACGACCTGATCAAGACGACGTTCTCGGCCCAGCGGTTCTCGCCAGCGGTGTTCGCGATCAAGGGCGTGCGGTTCCAGCCCATCGACACCCGCGACGTCGCGGACCCATCTCGTATCGCTGATCGACAACGGACCCGCAGGTCGCGTCGACGACATCGGAGGGCCTGCGGTCCTCGGTCACGACGAACTCGGCCGCAAGTACCTGACGTCGATCGGCAGCCGTCGACGGGTGGTTTCGTTGCCAGTACCCGGTGGCATCGTCGCCGGTTTCAAGACCGGCGCCAACCTGGTGCCGGCAAACCCGATCGGGAAAATCGGCTTCGACCAGTATCTGGTTGCAACTACATGACTTTCCTGTGCTTATCTCCAGCTTCGTCGTAGGCTCGTGATTGATGACCACCCCAGCGTCGCGAAACAAATCGGAGCCTGCTGCAGACACCGATCGCATGCAGGTGGCTCAACTCCTCTCCGATGCCGCGGCATCTGGCCAGCTTCCGATGACCGAATACGAGGACACGGCTGTCGAAGGCGTACGCGGCGAAGACCTATGTCGAACTGGATCGCCTGAGCGCGGACCTGCCCGGCACCATGACAACCGGCCGCAGGGGCGGCCCGTGCCGTCCAGCGCCGTCGACGCTGCTGATGGCCATCATGAGCGGGTTCGAGCGTCGCGGCCGGTGGAACGTGCCCAAGAAGCTGACGACCTTCACGCTCTGGGGCGGCGGCGTCGTCGACCTGCGCTACGCCGACTTCACCTCACCCGAGGTCGAGATCCGTACCTACTCGATCATGGGTGGGCAGACGATCCTGGTGCCGCCGGAGGTCAACGTCGAGCTGCGTGGTCACGGCGTGATGGGTACGTTCGACCACCTCGATACCGAGCGGGGCCTGCCCGGCGCACCGATCGTGAAGGTTCGCGGCTTCTCGCTATGGGGCAAGGTCGCCGTCAAGCGCAAGAAGCGCAAGGCCGGCTAGCGCCGACCCTGCGCTCACTGCTGCTTTTAGGTGCACTCCCGGAGGCCGAATACCGGCGCTCCACTGCCGGGTTGGCCCTTCAAGTTGCACTCGCGGATTGGAAGTACGTTCCCCAACTGATCGGCTGGGGCGGTGTTCAGCACGCCCTTGAAAGACCCATTCGAGCCTGAACCGACCGTGTACTCGTACTTGCCGCTCTCTTCGTTGAACGCGAGATCGCCGCGCTTGCCAAGGACTTGGTGATAACCCGTCCCGACCGGCGAATCGTCAAGCGTCTTGTTGATGCCGGGAGTCTGATTGAAGATCGAGTCGCCGAACTGCTGTGCCGCGCGCAGGCCGGGCGCCGGGTTGTTCAGGTCCGGACGGCCGACCGCTGCCCCCGGAGTTTCGGCATTGACCTGAGTCTCAGGCTTGTCCGGATTCACGTCAGTCACCGCCGCCGCTGCCATACCGGCAGGCGCCAAAGCCGCCAGCGCGCCGCCGGCGGCGAATCCGCCGATAACCGTCCGCGTACGCACAGATCTTTCGGACATGCGCCGATGCTTCGCCATTAACAGGACTCCTTCAGAATGCGGTTGCCCCCTCAAGCAACTCGTCCAGGGAAACGTAGCGCATGCGTCAAAATTTGTCCCAGCAGAAATGCCTATCCCCGCAATGGAATTCGGTCGGTTCTAAGCGACCCGATTAAAGCAGTTATCCACAGTGGCGGTTTCATCCACAGGTTGCTGCAATCCCGGCTCGCGAAACTAGATTCGCACATGCGTTCGAATAGATCTGGAGGCATGAAGTCACTGCAGCAAGAGGAGATCGGCGCCGCACTCGATGCGGTCGACGCCGGTTACGCCCGGCTGCGAGCGGCCTGCTCTGACTCCGTCGGAAACGCGTTCCGCGTCGACCTCGCCGAACGGCTCGAACGTCAGCACCGCATCAATCGCGGGCTGATGTACCGCGTTTTCGGCGAGCTCATCGAACCGCCCGACGGACCCGACGACCCCGACCTGCCCGCAGGCACCGTCATCTCCAAACTGCTGTGGCAGCGGCTGCGCATCACGAGCGCCGACATCAAACACCGCATCGCTATCGCCGCCCGCATCCGGCCGCGCCGATCGCTCACCGGCCCTCAACTGCCGCCCGAACTACCCCGGCTGGCCGCTGCCGTCGAGAACGGCGACCTGGGCGAGGCGCCACATCGACGCGGTCTGCAAGGGCGTCGACGCACTACCGCTCGGCCCTTCATCACAAGAAAGACGCCTGCGAGCAGATCTTGGTGCGCCACGCCAAGGAAGCAAGACTCACGGTTCGTCGCCGGCATCGCGCAGCGACATCGCCGAGTACCTCAACCCCGATAGCGACTTCGACGACACGACCGCAGGCGCCGCGTGCGTGACTCGACGCTCGGCCCCGCAAGCCCGACGGCATGAGCCACGTCAAAGGCTGGATCGACCCCGAAGCTCGTCGCGCCTACTTCGAGCACCGCCGTGCTGCGGTCCGACCCGGCCGCCACCAGCCGACACGACGATGACACCGACGAGTCCAACGAACCCGAACTCGATGGTGGGCACTACGAGGTCACCCCGACCCGCGCACCGCCGCCCAACGCCTTCACGACGCAGTCAAACTCGGGATGAGAGCGGGGATTTCCTCCGGCGCCTACGGCCAACACCGTGGTCTGCCGGTCACCGTTATCGTGACCACGACACTGGCCGAACTCGATCGAGCCGCCCACGCCATCGACGACCCGACCATCCCGATGCCGCCACCGGCGCGCACCGGCGGTGGCTCCGCGCTGCCGATGCGGGACCTGATTCGCATGGCCGCCAATGCAATTCACTATCTGGCAGTGTTCGACGATCACAGCGACCGGCCGCTCTACCTCGGCCGCACCAAACGCATCGCCTCGGCCGACCAACGCATCATCTGCTACGCCCGCGATCGCGGCTGCACACGACCGGACTGCACCGAACCCGGCTACCACTGCGAGGTCAACCACGAACCCGCTTGGGGCGCGGGCGGCCAGACCGACGCCGACTGCCTGTTCTTCGACTGCGGACCCGACCACACCCTCATCGGCAAGGGCCTACTGCAAACCAAAGTCACCGATACCGGCAGGCTGGCGTACAGCGACGGCGGCGGCCCCTTCGAAGTCAACCTCGCACACCACCCCGAAGAACTGCTCGACGAACTCTTCGAAGACGACGACGGCGAAAGCGACGACCCCTAGCGGCGTCAAGCCCGTTGCGCTGCAACACTTATCGACGCCCGCGTAAATCTACCGTTCCTGCCAATACACCGCTGCGAAGACGGATTTGGGTCCATGCTGGCATCGAGGGCAAATCGCTTGCCGCTTATCTGGGAGGGAAGTCATGCGACGGATTTCGAGATTGGCCGGAGTCGCGGCTGCGGCCGCGATCGCCGGAGTAACCGGAGCAACCCGATGGGTGTTTCCGCTCCCGCGGGTCCTATCAGTCCTATCGCCATGGAAGATCCGGCATGCGGATGGCTGGGGTGGGCACATCCGGCGTGTGCCGGCGGCGCATTCGACTCGCCGGTGGCTGACGACGGAATACCCGGAGACAACGCGGCCGAAGGCGGGATTCCGGCCCCGGCGATGGTGCCGAACATCGACGGCACGCTCAGTCTCCCCGGCACACCCGGCGCGATATAGGACTGCGGCCGCCCAGACTGAAAGAAGCGCGCGTCCTGCCTGGCTAGCAGCCGAGTTCGGCAGCGGTCGACGCTGGCACGCCTTCGGGGGTGCAATTGAATCCACTGCCGAATTGCACTGCGCTCCAACCATCACCGATGTGATGAAAGAGCATCATCGAGTTTTGCGGGTAGCTCGATGTCGCCGGTATCCGGGCTCTTGCCCAATCTCCGGAACAACGGATGGTGTCGAGGGTGAACGGCTGAACAATCGCATGCCCGTACCTGAGCTGTGCAGCTGGATGCAGGATTTCCGGTGTCGCCGACGCACAATGCGATGCGGTTGCACTCGTACTAGTAGTGGCAGGGGCCGCGGTTCCAGCGCTCTGTGCGGCACTGCTCGCGGCAGACGTGCTGGACTCATCCACACTGGCGCTGTCCTGCGAGCTGCGGTCCGCGCAACCGCCTACCAGTGCGACGGCAACCACGCACCACGCCGATATTGTGACGAACCTGGTCATACTGACCTCCTCTTCGGGTCTGCTAGATGTGTAGACCGAATCGGAGCGAAACATCATCGCGCCCGGGTTGCGGCACCTAACGCCGGCGCCTCGAACGCAGATAATCGCCGACGACGCGCGCCAGGCCGTCGAGGTCAGGCGCCACACGCGTCCTTCGACCCTGCGCGCAATCTGGTCGATGAACCTCGCGAGGCCAGGATCGTCGCCGAGGCCGCACCGAGGCCGTCGAGATCGGGTACGACGACGCGGCCCTCGACCCGCCGCGCGACCTGGTCGATGAACCTGGCCAGGCCCGGATCGTTGCCCAGCCGGAAGATCGTGACCTGCGCGCCGAGGCGGGCCATCTCGTCGAAACCCTTGACGGTGTGGGCGATCGTGCGGGGATGCGGCGGGTAGTCGAAGAACACCGACGTGCCATCGCCGTCGCCCCAGTTCTCCAGGTGTGCGGTCGGCTCACCGTCGGTGACGACCAGCACCACGGGCTGCGCGTTCGGATGACGTCGGAGATGCCGCCCCGCAAGCGCCAGCGCGTGGTGCAGGTTGGTGCCCTGCTCGTAAACGCCCTCCAACCCGGTCAGCTCGGCGGCGGAAACCGTCCGCGCATAGCGGCCAAAGGCGATGATCTGCAACGCATCCGACCGGAACCGGGTGCTCACCAGGTGGTTGAGCGCCAGCGCGGTGCGCTTCATCGGCAGCCACCGGTTCTCCATCACCATCGAGAACGACGTGTCGACAAGCAGCGCCACCGCCGACTGTTGACGCATCTCGGTCTCCGACACCTCGACGTCTTCGACCATCATGCGGATCGGCATCTCCGGCACACCCGCGCCGGCCTGCCGCAGAACGGCATTGGTCAGTGTCCTGGTGACGTTCCACGGCTCGGTGTCGCCGAACTGCCACGCCCTCGTCGCACCCGTCATCTCGCCTGCCGCACCCGCGCGCCGCGTGTCGCGTTCACCGTGACGACCCGAAAGCTGCTGCGCCACATCGCGCAACGCGGTCTGCCCGAGCTGTCGCATCGCCTTCGGCGACAGCCGCCACTGCCCGTCTGACCCGCGGTCGAGGAAGCCCTGATCCATCAGCGCCTTCTCCAGCTCGGAGAGCGTGCGCGCATCGACGGCCGCCTCGTCGCCGAGCTGGCGGGCCAGCATCTCGAGGTCGACGTCGTCCATCGTCGCGCCCGCATAGCTCTGCGACAGCGTCTCGGCGAGCTGTTCGAGCTCGGCGATGTCCTGCATTGCCTGCGCACCCTCACCCATGCCCATCGGGTTGTCGCCGGAGAACTTCGACGAACCGGTCCAGTCCTCACCGGGCCGCGCCGCCTGCAGGTGTCCGTCGAGCCGGTTCAGCGCGTTCATCAGCGACGGCGAGCCAAACGCCTGCTGCGCCAACGCATCCAACTCTGCGCGCTGATCGGGCGAAAGGCTGTTGCGGAACCGCTGCGCGGCCGCCGCCCGCTGAGCCAGCGAGTCGAGCAGCTCGTCGACGTTCTGCGGGTTCTCCGGGAAGAACTCGCCGTGCTTCTTCATGAAGTCGTCGAAGTCCTGCTGGGTGTCCTCGCCGCTGGCGTGCTTGTCCAGCAGAGCGTTCAGATCGTCGAGCATGTCGTTGACGCGCTGACGATCCTCGTCGGTGGCGTTCTCCATCGCCTGCTTCATCCCGGCGAAACGCTGATCGAGCATCTCGCGGCCCATCAGATCTTTGATCTGGTCGTACTTCTCGCGGGCCTCCTGGCTGCGCCAGTCGTAGTCCGACAGCTCCTGCACGGCCTTGGCAGGCGACGGCGGCAGCGACTCGATCCGCATCTCGTTGAAGCGGGCGTCGTCGTCGAGCGCACGCGCCAGTTCCTTGCGCTCGGCCAGCACCGCCTCGTCGAGCAGCTTCTTGATCTCCTGCAGTGTGCCGTCGAGGTTGTTGCGCTTCAACAACTCCCGGCGACGGCGGTTCGCCTCGGCGGCCAGTTTGTCGGAGCCGCGCATGTCCTGTGTCCCGCGCCGAAGCAGCTCCTGCAACGCCCGACGCGGCGACGAGCCCTCCATCACGTCCTGCCCGATCGCCTCGAGCGCATCGCGCAGATCGACCGGCGGCGCCAGCGGATCCGGACCGCCGGTGTAGCCGGAGTAACGGGACGAGCGCCCGTGTCCACGCAGGCCTCTAGCCATAGACGGTTTCGCCCTCGCCTGACACCTTGTCGATGCGCTTCGCCAAATACAGTGCCTCCAGCGCCAATTCGACCGCCGCGGCGCGCTGGCCGTCGGACTTCGCGCCGAGCCGCTCCTGCACCTTGGCGATCGCGGGCACCTCGGGCACCACGGCCAGCACGTCGCGCGCCGATACCCGCTCGCCCGTCGTCACCGCCGTGCCGCCCTCGATCGCGACCACCAACGGCCCGACATCGATGCCGCCGAGAAGTCGCTGCGCGGTGTCTGCCGTCGCGCGCCGCAGCAGATGCTCCAGCACCGCCTGCTCGCGACCTTCTTCGCCGGATTCGAATTCCAGCTTGCCGCGCAGCACATCGATCACCGTGCTGAGGTCGACCACGCGCGCCACCGGATCCTCCTCGCCGAGGATCGCCGAGCGGTGCCGCGCCGCCGCTCCGACCGTCTCCGCTGCGGCGATGGCGAACCGCGCCGACACACCCGAGCGCTGGTCGATCGAGGTCGACTCACGCAGGTAGCGGGCGAACCGCGCGAGGATCTGCAGCAGATACTCCGGCACCTCCGCCGCCAGGTGCGCCTCCTGCTTGATGACGCCCACCTCGGCGTCCAGTTCGTACGGGTAGTGCGTGCGGATCTCGGCGCCGAACCGGTCCTTGAGCGGGGTGATGATGCGGCCGCGGTTGGTGTAGTCCTCCGGGTTGGCGCTTGCGACGACGACCACGTCCAGCGGCAGCCGCAGCGTGTAGCCGCGCACCTGGATGTCGCGCTCCTCCATCACGTTGAGCATCGACACCTGGATGCGCTCGGCGAGGTCGGGCAGCTCGTTGATGGCGACGATGCCGCGGTGCGCCCGAGGGATCAGCCCGAAGGCGATGGTCTCTGGGTCGCCGAGGCTGCGGCCCTGGGCCACCTTGATCGGGTCGATGTCGCCGACCAGGTCGGCCACGCTGGTGTCGGGGGTGGCCAGCTTCTCGAAGTAGCGCTCGCCGCGGTGCCGCCACTCGATCGGCAGGTCCTCGCCCGACTCGGCGGCCCGTCGGATCGACTCCGGCGTGATCGGCGTGTACGGATGCTCACCGAGTTCCGAGCCCGCGATCACCGGCGTCCACTCGTCGAGCAGACCCGACAGCGCGCGCAGCAGCCGCGTCTTGCCCTGACCGCGTTCGCCGAGCAGCACGACGTCGTGGCCTGCGATCAGCGCCCGTTCGAGCTGCGGAAGCACGGTGTCCTCGAAGCCAAGGATGCCGGGCCACACGTCGCGGCCCTCGGCCAGCGCGTCCAGCAGATTCTCCCGAATCTCGTCCTTGACACCCCGCTCGCGATGGCCGGAGGCACGCAGCTCACCGACGGTCCGGGGCAGATCATTAGATGATGTCACTACTCCACGCTACGACTGCCGCCACTGGAAGGCACCCGGTAGGCCCTTGCTACGCCTTACGCGTAAGTGACGAGTGCGGGGAATACGGCTAGCCGCCGGCCGGCGGGAGCATCTGGAAGCCGGTCAGGATCGTCTCGACGTCGCGCTGATACGTCGGATTGTCGGGGTCGGCGCTCTGCACCGTCATCGTCATCGCCCACGTCACGTCGTCGGCCTGCAGCACGGCCGTCACCACCTTGGCCGGATGCGGCGGCAGGATTCCGAGCGGCGGCGTCGTGTAATCGATCATCTCGGCGGGCAGTTCACACAGCGTGGTTTCGGTGGTCTGGACGTCCGTCGCGCCGAGCGCCGTCTCCAGCGCGTCCTTCTGAGCGTCGAACACCTCCCGCGGCTCGGCGAGGCCACGATGGCTTTCCAGCGTCACCACCGCCGTCGGCACCATCCCGCCCGTGGACGGGGCGGCCGCGTAGCGCATCGTGAAGCGGATCAGGTCGGAGTCCATCATCGTCACCCGCTCCCAGTCGTCGGGCTGAGGGATCTTCAGGACGGGCTCTTCGTCGGTGTGCGCGGGGATCGGCGTCATCGCCGCGTCCACCGACGTGCAGTCCGACGCGGTCGCAGCGGCCTTGCCCATATCGGGGGCGGCGACCACACGGGCATCGTCGACGACGCGGGTGCACGCCGTGCCCAGCACGATGGCCGCGGCACCGGCGATAACCGCCACCGCACGCGACGCGCTCGTCATGGACGGCAACGTATCAGTGGGCGAAGTGCCGCGCTCCTGTCACGTAGAGCGTCACACCGGCCTTGGCCGCCGCCTCGGTGACGAGTTCGTCGCGCATCGACCCGCCGGGATGCACGATCGCCTTCACCCCGGCGTTCGTCAGCGTCTCGAGGCCGTCGGGGAACGGGAAGAAGGCGTCGGACGCGGCCACCGCGCCACGTACCCGGTCCCCTCCACGTTCGACCGCCAACCGGGCCGCGTCGACGCGGTTCACCTGACCCATGCCGACGCCCACGGTGGCGCCGTCGGCGACGACGACGATCGCATTCGACTTCACCGCGCGGCAGGACCGCCATGCGAAGACGAGGTCGGCCAGCGTCGCCGGATCGGCGGGCTCACCCGTGGCCAGCGTCCAGTTCGCCGGGTCGTCGCCCGCTGCGTCGAGCGCATCGCGCTGCTGCAGCAGCAGACCGCCGCTGATCGGCCGCATCTCGATGCCCGTGACCAACGGTTCGGACGCAACCAGCACGCGGATGTTCTTCTTGCGCGCAAGCACTTCCACCGCGCCGTCCTCGTACGCGGGCGCGATGATCACCTCGGTGAAGATGTCGGCGACGGTCTCGGCCATCTCGACACTGACGGTGGTGTTCGCCGCGATGACGCCGCCGAACGCGCTCAGCGGGTCGCATTCGTGGGCCTTGCGGTGGGCGTCGGCGACCGACTCCGACGACACGGCGATACCGCACGGGTTCGCGTGCTTGATGATCGCCACGCACGTCTGCTCGTGGTCGAAGGCGGCCCGCCATGCGGCGTCGGCATCGGTGAAGTTGTTGTAGGACATGTCTTTTCCGTGTAGCTGCTCGGCCTGCGCCAGGCCAGGCCACGCGGTGTCGTCGGTGTAGAGCGCCGCCTGCTGATGCGGGTTCTCCCCGTAGCGCAGCACGCCGGTGCGCCGCCACGTCCTGCCGAACCAGGCAGGCAGCTTCTGCGCTGGTTCCTCGGGGGCCAGCGTATCCCCCATCCAGCTCGCGACCGCCACGTCGTACTCGGCGGTGTGCCGAAATGCCAACGACGCCAGGATCTTCCGCTCCGCGAGCGTGAAGCCGCCCGCGCGAACGGCGGCAAGCACCCCCTCGTAGCCGAGCGGTTCGACAACCACCGCGACGCTCGGGTGGTTCTTCGCGGCCGCCCGCACCATGGACGGGCCGCCGATGTCGATCTGCTCGACGCACTCGTCCTCGCTCGCGCCGGAGTTGACCGTCTCGCTGAACGGGTAGAGGTTCACCACGACCAGGTCGAAGGCCTCGATGCCGAGTTCCTCGAGCGCGGCGGCGTGTTCGGCTTTGCGAAGGTCGGCGAGCAGTCCCGCGTGCACACGCGGGTGCAGGGTCTTGACGCGCCCGTCGAGCACCTCGGGGAAGCCGGTCAGCTCCTCAACCGGCGTTACCGGAACACCGGCGCCCGCAATGGTTTTGGCGGTGGAACCGGTCGACACGATCGCGACGCCCGCCTCGTGAAGACCCTTGGCGAGTTCGGGTAGCCCGGTCTTGTCGTAGACGCTGACCAGCGCCCGTCGGACCGGCTTGCGCCCGTTGCTGTCCGTCATCCGATAACTGCCTTTCGTCCAGTCCAGGTCACTCCGCTTGTCGCCAGCGCGGCGAGGACATCCACCAAGAGTTTGCGTTCGACGACCTTGATCCGCTCGTGGAGGGTGGCCTCGTCGTCGTCGTCGAGCACCGGCACGGGCTGCTGAGCCAGGATCGGCCCGGTATCGGTGCCCGCGTCCACCAGATGCACGCTGCAGCCGGTGACCTTGACGCCGTAGGCCAGCGCGTCGGGCACGGCGTGTGCGCCGGGGAACGACGGCAGCAGAGCGGGATGGGTGTTGAGTATCCGGCCCATGAAGCGCGAAAGAAATTTCGGCCCAAGGATTTTCATGAAGCCCGCCGACACGATCAGGTCCGGCTCGTGCGCCGCGGTTGCGTCGGTGATCGCCGTGTCCCACGCCTCGCGGACGGGATGGTCGCCGAGCCGCACCCTGTAGCTGGGCAATCCTGCGGCGGACGCGACCTCGACGGCCCGGCAGTCGCGGTCGACGCCGACAGCAACGATGCGGGCCGGGTAATCGCCGACCGCCGACTCGAGAAGGGACTCCAGCAGTGAACCGGTGCCCGATGCCAGCACCACGACCCGCGCCGGTGCGCTCGGGGGCACGCGGAGGGGTTGCTGCACGCGACGAGCCTAGTCGTCGGCCGGTCGGCTCTTGTCGCCGATGGGGCCCGGCGTGGCGTCGTCGTCGTCGATGTATTCGAAGTCCTCCGGATCGGGCAGGTCATCGTGGAAATCGACGGGTGCGGGACGCACGATCCGCGGGGGCCTGACGTCCGTGGGATCGAAGTAGCGCGGCGGCGGCCCTGGCTCAGGTTCGGGCTCGGGTTCCGGTTCGGGTTCGGGTTCAGGTTCGGGTTCTGGTTCTGGTTCGAACGCGGCCTCGAACTCCGGGTCCGGCTCGTCCCCGAACGCCGGCTCCAGTTCGGGCTCGGCCTCGTCAACCGGCTCGTCGACCGGCTCGTCTGCCGGCGCGTCTATGGGCTCGTCAATGGGCTCGTCGACGTCATCCACCGGCTCCTCGCGGGCTGCGGCGACCTGGGGAGGCGTTCGCGCGACACCGCCTGCCATCGCGATCGTCAGGCCACCGATCGCGAAGAACCACAGGAACACGGCAGGCGCGAATGTCGTCTGGTCGACGCCGACCTGACCGAAATTGCCCAGCTCGCCGCCACCCGCGTAGCCGAGCACCGCCATCGTCACAGCGGCGGCGGCCGACGCGATCGTCAGCTTGCCCAACGCGGGCAGCGGCGGCAGCGGCCGTCGTCCGCACTGCTGACCGACCACAACGCCGGACGCGGCGCCGACGACCAGCAGCACGACCCAGATCGGCCCGAGCGGTGGCGCGGGCACCGCGGCGAGCATCGGAAGCGCGGGAACGTCGCCGCCGAACACCGTGAACGAACTGAACGTCGCCACCCCGACATGGGCGCTCGACCCGACCGCGACCGCGGATGTGCCGACGATGACGTTGGGCGCATACAGCGCCGACAACACCGTCAGGCTGAGCTGGCCGAACAACGAGTCGGTGATCGCGTACAGGTCGTGCATCGTCGACCAGTGGACCACCAGCGACAACGCCGTCACGGCGCCGGAGAGACCGAGCAGCGCAAGCACCCCGGCGATTGCGGGCCGTCCCGCGTCGGCCACCCATCGCGGCAGCCCGACATCGGCGACGGCGCGCCTGCCCACCCGTGATCCGACCCCGATCGCGGCGCCGATCGCGTGCACGGCAAGCACGCCGGTGAACGCCCGCAGCGCGTTGGGGGTCTGCAGCTCGGTCAGCACCGAGCTGGCGTCGTGGATGACGGCAAGCGAGATCGCGGCGATCAGCAGCGGGCCGCCGAGCGCCGACGCGACGATCCACCGGACGACGAACCACGATCCCTGCGGCGGGGTGGCCGCCGCGGTGGTGCGCGCGGTGCCCCACACCATCGCGAGCACCGGCAGCAGCGGCATGACGCCCAGCTCACGGCCGCCGATCGAGATGGGCACCTGATGCACGCCGAGCCACATGCTGGCGATCGCGCCCGACGCGCCGAACATGTCGCTGTTGGCGATGAGCAGCTGCAGCAGCACGACCGCGGCGATGACGACCAGCGCCACCGCAGACGGGCCGAAGGCAACACGGAACAGGTCGCGAGCTTGGCGACTGCCGACCGACCTGTTATCCACCACTAGCGGTATAGCAGTTCTTTGCTCGCGCGCGCGGCATTCACGCTCGCGAGGCTAAAGATTACGACGTCGAGTTGCCGGACTGGTTCGACGAGGACGACGACGCCGGTGACGACGACTGCGGCTGCGACTGCGCAGGGGACTGGCCGCTCGGTGCCGATTGTGACGCCTGCGGCTGGCTGTAGGTCGGGAAACCGGTCGGAGGGGTCGGCGGGCCGCCCTGCTGGCCGATCGCGGCGGCGTAGCCGCCACCCGCCTGCGAGCCACCGGAGTATCCGCCGCCGTACTGGCCCGGATAGGGCGCGCGCTGCTGGCCGCCCTGCTGCGGTGCGTGCTGGCCGTAGTACTGGTTCGGCTGCTGGCCGTAGGAGCCGTAGTTCGGCTGCTGCTCGTACTTCGGCTTCGGCACAGGAGCCTTGAGGATGCCCGCGTCAAGCAACAGAGCGCCGATCGCGACGGCCGACTGCAGGAACGTCAGCACGATGACGGCGTAGAGGGCCCAGCCGATGCTGACGCCTTCTGGCTTCTGGATGATCTCAGCGAGCGTGAGCAGGAACGACAGCACGGCGACGGCGGCGATGACGCCGATGGGAGCCCTCTGCTTTGGCAGCAGGCTCGCGGCGGCGATCAGCCCGGCCACCAGCGCGGCGACGACGGCCATCACGACGCCCTGCGAGGTGCCGGTGGCACTGCCCATCTGCGGGAAGTCAGTGCTCTCGATGGTGAACACGTCGCCGAAGCTGAACAGGTACACCAGCAGGCCGAGCACCGCGGTGACGGCCAGCAGGATGAACGGAAGCTTGTTCGGCCCGGCGACGGCCGCCGCTGCAGGCGCTGCGGGCGCGTGGGCCTGCGCCGAGGGCTGCTCGACCTTGCCGAACTGCTGGGTCGGGGTGCTGAACTGTGTCGTGGGCTGCTGGCTGGGCGGGTATCCCGAGCTGTTCTGCGGGTAGGTCATGACCTCTCCTGCTTTTGATTGCGATTCGACACCACCCTACGCACGCTGCGTTAAGCGGACACCAGCACGGGAGCGTCGGCCGACGTGTCCTCGGCGTTCTCGATCTCGCGGACCAGCGGAAGCACGCGCGAACCGAAGTACTCGATCTCCTCCTGGAAGTGCAGGAAGCCACCGAGAATCAGGTCGACGCCCCGTTTGCGGTACGCCGCAATGCGTTCCGCGATCTGCTCGGGTGTGCCGATCAGCTGTGTGCGGAATCCGTCGTTGTACTGCACCAAGTCGTCGAAGCTGGAATCGGCCCACATTCCGCGTTTGTCCGCCGTCGAGTTGCCAGCTTGTTGTACGGCGGCTTTGAACCCTTCCACAGCCGGACGGTTGGCCTTGGCGACGATCTCGCGCAACGTTTCCTTCGCCTCGGCCTCGGTATCGCGGGCGATGATGAAGCCGTTCAAGCCGAATTTCACCTCGCGGGCGGCGTCACGCGCGTGCTCGCGTACGTCGACGAGTTGCTCGGTCACCCCGTCGAAATCCTTGCCGTTGGAGAAGTACCAGTCGGAGTAGCGGCCGCCGTTGCGGCGCGCGGCCGTCGAGTTGCCGCCCTGGAAGATCTCGGGGTTCGGGCGTTCGGGGGTGTTGAGCGGTTTGGGTTTGAGGGTGAAATCGTGGATGCGGTAGAAGTCGCCCCGGAAATCGACGTCGTCCTCGGTCCAGATCTTGCGCAGCACCTGCAGGAATTCGGCGCTGCGGCGGTAGCGCTCGTCGTGCTCGAGCCACGGCTCGCCGAGGTGGGTGAACTCGTCCTTGAACCAGCCCGACACCACGTTGACGGCGAACCGGCCGTTGCTCAGATGATCGGCCGTCGCGCCGAGCTTGGCCAGCACGCCCGGCTGCCACAGCCCCGGGTGGACGGCGGCGATCACCTTGAGCCGCTGCGTGGCCAGCAGGAGCGCCAGGCTGAAGCTGGTGGACTCGTGCTGGTACTCGGCGCCGTAGCTGGCCTCGTAGCGCACCTGGGACAGCGCGTACTCGAAGCCGTTGTTCTCCGCCGTCTGCGCGAGCTTGACGTTGTAGTCGTAGCCCCAGTCGGTGCGCTGCTCGATGTCGCTGGTGACGAGTCCCCCGCTGACATTGGGCACCCAGTATGCGAATTTGACGTGCTCTGCGATGCGTTCAGTCGTCATGGTCTGCCAGACAACAGTGCGGGTGGCCGATCGTCGCGGGTAACGCTCTCGCTGAAGCAAAGTCAGACTGGGAAAGTCAGACTTCGACGATGGTCGTCGCCGGGAAGCCGTTGAATCGCGACGACGTGACCGCGGTGTAGGCGCCCATCATCGGGCTGACCACCACGTCGCCGACGTTCAGCGTCGGCATCGGATAGTCGCGGGCGATGACGTCGGCGCTGTCGCATGTCGGCCCGGCCAGCGTCACCGGCTCGTAACCGCTGACGCCGTCGACGATCTCGCGCATCGCGAGGATCGGCGGGTGCACGTCCTCCGTCATCACATTCGAGTAGCTGCCGTAGATGCCGTCGTCCAGGTAGTGCCACTGGCGGCCGTCACGCACGGCGCTGCCGATCACGCTGGTCAACAACGTCATGCTGTCGGCGGCGAGGAAGCGACCCGGCTCGGCGACCAGGGTGAACTCGTCGCGCCGGTCGCCGAGCACCTCATCGACGACGGCGGCGATGGTGTCGATGGTGGGCATCGGTTCGCGGTAGGCGACAGGGAAGCCGCCGCCGATATCGATGGTTCGCGTTCGCACACCGAGTGTTTCGCCGATGTGGCCGACGAGGTCGAGGGTGCCGCGAAGGGCATCCCGGTACGGCTGGGCCGTGGTGCCCTGGCTGCCCACGTGAAAGCTGAAGCCGCCGAACCGAACTCCCGTCGCCAGCACGTCCTTGACGAGGAGTTCGGCGTCGGCAGGATCGACTCCGAACTTCGTCGACAGATCCGACTTCGCCGTCGGATTGCCGAACGCGAGCCGGACCAGTACCTCGATATCGGCTGGCAGCCCCGCGAACTTCTGCGCCTCGACGGGGTTGTCGACGACGAACGTGCGAATGCCGGAGATGTAGGCGTGGTCGATGTCGGTCAGCTTCTTGACCGGGTTGGTGTTGATACAGCGGTCGATGGAAAAACCCAGTGCACCAACGAGATCGACCTCGCCGCGGGTCGCCACGTCGAATCCGCACCCGGCGGCGGCGACGGCGCGCAGCACCGCCGGGTGGGACGATGTTTTCACCGCGTAGTGCAGGCGGAAGCCTCGCAGCTGCGATGCCAGCAGCCTGCACTGTTCGACGACGCGGTAGGGATCGAGCACCAGTAGCGGAGTGCCGTGCTGCGCGACGAGCGCCCGCCAGCCTTCGCTGTCACATCGGGTTTGCAACGTGTCACGCAGCTGCGACCGCAGGGACGGATTCACCGTCGACCTCCTCGCTGGTCTGACGGCGACCTGCCAGCAGCCCGTTGAACCGTTCGTAGCTGAACACGGTGATGGCGTAGAAGCCGATGTCGGAGAACAACTTCGCGAACACCCATCCCGCGACCACGTTGTCGAACAGCATCGGCCCCACGTAGTAGGCCACCGGCCGCACCGCGATCGTGTCGATCACCTCGGCTGGACCGAATTCGATCGCCATGCTGCGTACCGCGAACAGATTGGCGACCGCGATGCGCATCGCCACCCCTCGATCAACCTGTTCGCGGTACGACCAGCGGACCGCGCTGATATAGGCAGTCGCGTAGTAGCCGGCCGACGCGCCGATGGTCGCGGTGATCGCCGCGGCCGCCATCGAACCCGTCAGGAAATAGGCCACCGCGGCACCGCCGAGCTCACCGATCGTGCCCGCGATCTCGCACGGCAGGTAGCGGCGAACCCACTCCATGAGTTTCTGCCGCGTGGTCCGGGTGACCTCCATGACTCGAAGTGTTCGGGCTCACCGCCGACGAGTCGCGAGTAAGGCACTACCCCAATGCGTAGCTGGCGGGCGCGAGCGCTTCGCGGGACCCGCCCTTGCCCCCCAGACTGGAACACGTTCTAATTCTGGGTATGGACTATGGGCTCGTTCTCTTCACCAGCGATCGTGGGATCGCCCCCGCTGCGGCGGCCAAGTTGGCCGACGACCACGGATTCACCACGTTCTACGTGCCCGAACACACCCACATACCGATCAAGCGCGAGGCCGCCCACCCGACCACAGGGGACGAGTCGCTGCCCGACGACCGCTACATGCGCACCCTCGACCCATGGGTGTCGCTCGGCACCGCATGCGCCGTGACATCCCGGGTCCGGTTGTCGACGGCGGTGGCACTGCCCGTCGAACACGACCCCATCACGCTGGCCAAGTCGATCGCCACGCTCGACCACCTCTCCGGCGGACGGGTCAGCCTCGGCGTCGGATTCGGCTGGAACACCGACGAACTCACCGACCACAACGTGCCACCGGGCCGGCGGCGCACGATGCTGCGCGAGTACATCGAGGCCATGCGCGCGCTGTGGACACAGGAGGAAGCCGAATTCGACGGCGAGTTCGTGAAGTTCGGCCCGTCGTGGGCATGGCCCAAGCCCGTCCAGTCCCACATCCCCGTGTTGGTCGGCGCCGCGGGCACCGAGAAGAACTTCAAGTGGATCGCGCGCTCGGCTGACGGTTGGATCACCACGCCTCGCGACTTCGACATCGACGAGCCGGTCAAGCTGCTCCAGGACACCTGGGCCGCCGCCGGGCGCGACGGCGCACCCCAGATCGTCGCCCTCGACTTCAAGCCCGACCCCGAAAAGCTGGCCCACTGGCGCGAACTCGGCGTCACCGAGGTCCTCTTCGGCCTTCCCGACAAGTCCGAGGACGAAGTCGCAGGCTACGTCGAGCGGCTCGCGGGCAAGCTCGCCGCGCTGGTCTGAGCGGCGCGCAACAGCTCGACGAACGCCGTGGCTGCGGCGTCGACGCCCTCGTCGTCGTCGGTGGCGACCAGATCGAGCAGCAGGCCGCGGATGACGGCGAGTCCAAGCCGGACGAAGGCCGGGTCGGCAGTCCCGCCGGTCTTCGCGTCCACCTCCGCCAGCCAGGATTCGACGGCGCCTGGCACCATTCGGGCGTAGGGCTGCTCCCCCTGCGCCCCTCGCGAGTAGCACTCGAAGAAGAGCCGCTCGAACGGGCGGAGTTCGGGCCTGCGAACGTCGGCCCACATCGCGGCCATCGCGTCAGCGGGCTCCGTGGCCGCGTCGGACAGTGTCGACATCTGCCTGCGCTCCACCTCGTCGACGATGGTCAACAGGAGCTCGTCTCGTGACCCGAAGTGGTGCAACAGCATTCGATGGCTGGTGCCGACGGCTTCGGCGATCTCGCGAAGTGAGCGGTCGCCTATTCCGCCGCTGGCGAAGGCCTCGATGAGGCCGTCGAGCAGCTGCCGTCGCCGCTCGAGGTCAGGGGGTCGAGCCACGCAGTTGCTCGCTGCGCGCTTTGAGCCCTTTGGCCTCGAGGTCGAGGTAGCGCTTGGTGGTGCCGCGCATCAGTCGGCCGATCAGCGAGCCGACCGGGCCCTGCTGGTCCAGTCGCTGCTTGACGTGTGTGCCGCTGCCGTCGGAGTGGACTTCGTGACTGGCGATGGTTCGGCCGCCGGGCGAACGCTGCTCCCACGTCCACGACGTGCCCTCGTCGAGCGCGGTCACCTCCCACACCAGCTTGGGCAACCGCGGCTGCTTGATCTCGAATCGCTTCCCGACCGCGAGGCCGGGGCCGTCGAGCGCCTTCAGGCTTGTCACCGACGCGGTCCAGTCCGGCCAGCGCTCGACGTCGGAGAAGACCCGCCACACCAGGGTTGGCGGTGCATCGATTGTGATGGCGTCGTCCGTAATCATGTACCAGATGGTACGTGAATTACGCGAACGTGTGAAGTAGCAAATCAGGGAGTCGGGTAGTCGACTACGCGTGCCGTCCACGCCGCGGGCAACGAGGGTCAGATGCACCAGAACTTCTGCACGACCCGAGGAGAGGAAATCTCATGCCTTCGATCAGCCCACTCATCGTCCGCGTTTTCGACGACCCGCATGCGAACGCCCGCAACGGCAGACGCGCGAACCGTAGCCGCGTGGAGTCCAAGGGCCGGTTCGGAAAACGCCGGACCCGCTGACTGTGCCCCCGCGACGGTCGATTTCGACCTGCGACTGCTTGCGCGGGATCAGGCCAGGCGCGCGCGGTTTCCGTGCTCGGTTGACGTCACGACGATGTGCGCACCGAGCGGATCTCCGTCGGACATCAGCCCGACGAGATCGTCGTCTTCCGTGAGAGCCATGAACCGGGAGCCATCGGCGTCGAGCCTGCCGATGACGACCCCGGTACGCACCGGCCAGTCGTAGCGCACAGAGTAGGTCTCGATCGTCGCGGGGCCGTCAGCGACCTCAGTCACCGAAACCGTTGGCAGCGCCGCTACTTCGTCGTTCAGCGCGGCACTGCGATCAGAACGCCAATCGACTGGCAGCGTCGAATAGATGCCCACCGAGTACTTGCTCATCGTTCCGCCGTTGGCGCCGACGAAGCCGAATTTGCCTGGCTTGTCCCGCATCTCGGCCACGGTTTCGGCGATCGCGTGCAGCGAATAGCTGTTGCCTGGCCCGCCGAAGTAGGGCAACCCACCCGTCAGCGTCAACCCTCGCGGATCGTCGCCGTCGATTCCTAGCGCCTCGCACATGACGAACACCGGGAACGGGAAGCAGCTGTAGAGGTCGAAGGTGGCGATGTCGTCGACGCCGATCCCGGCCACCCGCAACGCTTCCTGCGCGGCGTGCGCAGTCGCGGGGCTTTCGCCGAGGTCGGCCCGTTCCAGCAGGCCCTGTTCGAGCATGTCGGAGTGGCCGTGCAGATACACCCACTTCTCCTCGGGCACACCGAGGCGACGCGCGGCCTCCACCGACATCATCACCGCGGCCACGCCCTGGTTGACCTGATCGCGGGCGACGAGCAACCGCGGATACGGGTCGGCGATCATCCGGTTGTCGTCGGTGACCGTCGCAACCTCGGCGACCGAACGCTCCACCGGCGACGACGAAAACGGGTTCTTGGCAGCGACTTTGGAGAACGGCGCGAACAGCTCCGCCATTTCCTGCCGGTACTCGTCGACACTCAAACCGAGCCTGCCGCGACGCGCATTGTCGAGCAGCCCGTACTGCACGGGCGCACCGGTCAGGCCGTGCTTGATGGTGTACTCGCTGACGTAGTTGTAGATCTGATGGCCGCGATCTTCCATCTGGCCGTCGATGTGCTCGGTGTGATCGGGCTTGTCGTCGCGTTTGGCGAAGGTGCGAAGGGTCGAGCCGTTTTCCGAGCCGATGATCATCACGACGTCGGCCTCGCCCGCCGCGATCGCATTGCCGAACTCGGTGACCAGCTTCTGCGGGCCCTGTCCGCCGACCGGTTCGATCACCGACCGTGCGGGCTGCGCACCGAGCCGTTGCATGACCGACCGCGGATAGTTGTTGGACTTCCCGAGCGGCACGGGCATACCCGCCGAGATCTCGAACTGTCGCAGGCCCACGACCACGTCGACGGCCTTGGCGACATCGTCGGCCTTGACGCCGGTATCGGTGAGCGCGGCCTTGGCGGCCTCGGTGGCGAGCTCGACCGCCGACATGCCCCGATAGCTCGGGTCGTCGATGTTCTCGGTGAACTGGCCGACGCCGACGATCACTGGGGTACGCGGATCGACCATTACAGACCTCCTGGCGACTGTTAATTCGTCAGGCTAACTGAAAACTGGAACGTGTTCCTAATTCAGCGGTGTCCGTCACATCCGTGACGAGGGCGTACCGGCCTAGAGGCTCTGCAGGATCTCGCGGGCCAGCTCAGCGGTCTCCGACGGGGTCTTGCCGACCTTGACGCCCGCGGCCTCGAGAGCCTCCTTCTTGGCGGACGCGGTGCCCGACGAACCCGAAACGATCGCGCCCGCGTGCCCCATCGTCTTGCCTTCCGGCGCGGTGAATCCCGCGACGTAGCCGACGACCGGCTTGGAGACGTTGGCCTTGATGTAGTCGGCCGCGCGCTCCTCGGCGTCGCCGCCGATCTCGCCGATCATCACGATGATCTTGGTTTCGGGGTCCTTCTCGAATGCCTCGATGGCGTCGATGTGGGTGGTGCCGATGACCGGGTCGCCGCCGATGCCGATGGCCGTCGAGAAGCCGAAGTCACGCAGCTCGAACATCATCTGATAGGTCAGCGTGCCGGACTTCGACACCAGGCCGACCGGGCCGGAGCCGGTGATGTTGGCCGGGGTGATACCCGCCAGCGCCTCGCCGGGCGTGATGATGCCAGGGCAGTTGGGGCCGATGATCCGGGTCGTCGGCGCCGCGTCGGTACCCTTGGCCAGGTTGTAGGCCCACGCATATGCGCTGTCCTGCACCGGGATTCCCTCGGTGATGACAACCAGCAGCGGGATCTCGGCATCGATGGCCTCGATGATCGCGTCTTTGGCGAATTTCGGCGGCACGAACACGACGGACACGTCGGCGCCCGTCTCCTTCATCGCCTCTGCGACGGTGCCGAACACCGGCAGTTCGACGTCGTTGCCGTCTTTGTCCTTGTGCGACACCGTGGTTCCGGCCTTGCGGGCGTTGACGCCGCCGACCACCTGCGTGCCCGCCTTGAGCATCAGCGCGGTGTGCTTGGTGCCCTCGCCGCCGGTGATGCCCTGGACGATGACCTTGCTGTCTTTGTTCAAAAAGATCGACATATCAAGTGTCCCTTACTTGTTCGCCAGCTCGGCGGCTTTGTCGGCACCGGCGTCCATGGTGTCGGCCTGGATCACCAGCGGGTGGTTGGCCTCGGCCAGAATGCGACGGCCTTCCTCGACATTGTTTCCGTCGAGTCGAACCACAAGCGGCTTGTTGGCCTCGTCACCGAGGATCTTCAGCGCGTTGACGATGCCGTTGGCCACGGCGTCGCACGAGGTGATGCCACCGAACACGTTCACGAACACGCTCTTGACCTGTGAGTCGTTGAGGATGACGTCAAGGCCCGCGGCCATCACCTCGGCCGACGCGCCGCCACCGATGTCGAGGAAGTTGGCAGGCTTCACACCGCCGTGCTTCTCACCCGCATAGGCGGTGACGTCGAGCGTCGACATCACTAGGCCAGCGCCGTTGCCGATGATGCCGACCTCGCCGTCCAGCTTCACGTAGTTGAGGTCGTGCTCTTTTGCCTTGAGCTCCAACGGATCTGTGGCGTCACGGTCCTCGAACTCGCGCGTGGTCCGGATGCCGGAAGTCGGCGTTGGCGTCCAGGGTGACCTTGCCGTCGAGAGCCAGGATCTTGTCATCGGGGGTGCGCACCAGCGGGTTGACCTCGACCAGCGTGGCGTCCTCGGCGATGAACACCTCCCACAGCTTGGCGATGGTCACCGCGGCGGCATCGAGCACCTCGGCGGGCAGGTGGCCCTGCTCGGCGATGTAGCGGGCGAACCCGTCGTCGACACCCTTGGTCGCGTCGATCGGAATCTTGGCCAGCCGGTCGGGCTTGGTCGCGGCGACCTCTTCGATCTCCATGCCGCCCTCGACCGAGCACATGGCCAGGTAGGTGCGGTTGGAGCGGTCGAGAAGGAAGGAGATGTAGTACTCCTCGGCGATGTCGCTGGCCTCGGCGACGAGCAGCTTCTTCACGATGTGGCCCTTGATGTCCAGGCCGAGAATGTTCTGTGCGTGGGTGAACGCGTCGTCGGCGGTTGCCGCGTACTTGACGCCACCCGCCTTCCCGCGGCCACCGACTTTGACCTGCGCCTTCACCATGACCGGCTTGCCGATCTCCTCGGCGATCGCCTTGGCGTCGTCGGCGGATGTGGTCACCCGGCCGGGCGTGGTCGGGACGTTGTGCTTGGCGAACAGCTCCTTCGCCTGATACTCGAAAAGATCCATCAGCTCGCTGTCTGTTTAGAAAACACGGTCTGTCTGACTCTGACTTGTGCACCCGACGGGCTCGGGGGAACTTTATCGACACCGGTCGAGGCTCGCCGGCACCGCCCACCGCTCATGTGGCAGATCTCACCGAGCACCCGAGGGTGATACAAGTCACAATCTCTGATGGAATAGTCTCTCGGGTTGCCGACGAACATTGGGATTTGGTTAACGTCTATCGGTCTAGATAACGTTCTGGTCACGACTAGAAGGATATTTCAGGTTGGCGGGGCACCGTTCGTTCGTAACTCCACAGGGAGACGCGACGAACGCACGGCGCAGGTGGGTAGACCCCGAGGCCACTGAAACCACCGACATCATTCCTTTCAATGAGTTCGGCAAGCTGTCTGACCTGGAGTTTCATCACAGTTCCGCGTTTGATCGCGAGTCCCAGGTCGTCCACGCGCCCGAGCTCGACGACATGCACGACACCGACGACCTGATCCCGCTGCGGCTGGCCGTGCCGACGAAGTTCCGGCCGGAGGCACGCGACGAGCGCCGGCTCCGAGCACGCCTACCGCGACAGCAGGACCGACGTCAGCGACGGCGTCGCGGCCACCGACATCATCGACATGACCGCCCGCCGCGCGGCGCAGCACCGCAAGGAGACCGCCAGCGCGGTCAAGGGCAGGCTGATGATCGCGGCGATGGCCGCAGGCGCCACCGCGGCCGCTGCGCACTCGGTGATGGACAACTCAGAGACCACCACGAGCACCGACACGGTGCTCGCCTCCGGCCAGTCGGCCATCGCAGGCGGTGCGATCTCCGGTTCCGCGGACGGCATGCAGGTGGTCACCGTGGCGTCGGCCGCCGACTCCATGGTTCACGCCGAGGAGATCACCAAGGCCGCCGCATTCGCCCAGGAGCGGGCCGAGCGCGAGGCGCGACTGCAGCGCCCGTTGTTCGTGATGCCGACCAAGGGCGTGTTCACCTCGGGCTTCGGCTATCGCTGGGGCGTGCTGCACGGCGGCATCGACATCGCCAACTCGATCGGCACGCCGATCGTGGCCGCCGCCGACGGTGTCGTCATCGACGCGGGCCCGACCGCCGGCTACGGCGCATGGGTCAAGCTGCGTCACGCCGACGGCACCGTGACGCTGTACGGCCACATCAACAGCTGGAACGTCACCATCGGCCAGCGCGTCTGGGCCGGTGACCAGATCGCCCAGATGGGCAACCGCGGCAACTCGACCGGCCCGCACTGCCACTTCGAGGTTCTGCTGAACGGCACCGACCGGATCGATCCCGCCGGATGGCTGGCCAAACGGGGCATCAGCCTCGGCACGTACTCTCCGTAAGTGTGAGTGACCCGGACCTTCCCAAGTCCGAAGACGATTCGTCTCCCCCATCCGATGGGCTCTCTGCGCCCAAGACCGGAATCATCCGCCGTGCACCGACGGGGTCGCTGCCGATACTCGACGAGCCGAGCACCACACACATCGGGGTACACACCCATCCGGAGACGCAGACCACCTACATCCCGCGCGCCAAGCCGCTGACGATCCGCGGCAAGCACGCCGCCCGCCCGAAGACCGCCGCCGCGACCGCGGTGTTCGCGATCCTCAGCGGATGGGCCACCGCCGTCATCGCCACCGACCTGATCACCGGCTGGTGGGCATCGGACCGGCTGTTCTGCGTCGCGGTCGGATTCCTGACGCTGGTCTCCTCGGGCGCGCTCATCGGCGGGCTGATCGCGCTGCTGCTTCGCAGGCGGATGGCCAGGGTGCTGGTCGTCGTCGGTTCGGTGATCGGGCTGCTGATCTTCGCGAGCCTGTTCGTCGCGGGCGCGAAGCTGGCGCCGGTGGTCTACGCGATCCCCGCGCTGCCCGTCATCACGATCGCGCTCGCGCTGCTGCCCGCGACCGCGCGCTGGGCCAGGCCGTAGCGGCTAGAGCTTCGTGATCGGCGCGTGGTTGTGCATCAGCTTGACGCGCCCGGCGCTGCCGAAGTCGATCAGCGACATCGCGGACTCGCCCATCCCCGACACCTCTTCGACCCGGCCGAGGCCGTACTTGTCGTGGGTGACGCGGTCGCCCGCCTCCAGCACGACCAGCGGGCGCTTACTACCCGCCGACGAGCGCGCGGGCGACGGCCTCGGCGTGCCGAACCGGCCCGCCCCGCTGACCGGCGCCGACAAGGACGGCGCGGTGTCGGTGCGCCGCCAGTTGATCAGCTCCTGCGGGATCTCGCGAAGGAACCGCGATTCGGGGTTGAGCATCGGCTGCCCCCACGACGAGCGGACCTTCGCCCGGCTCACGTAAAGCCGTTGGCGCGCACGGGTTATGCCGACGTAGGCCAGCCGCCGCTCCTCGGACAGCTCGGTGGGATCGCCCAGCGCCCGCATGTGCGGGAACATGCCGTCCTCCCAGCCGGTCACGAACACCACGGGAAACTCGAGGCCCTTGGCGGTGTGCAGCGTCATCATCGTCACCACCCCGGCGCCGTGCTCGGGCAGTTCGTCGGCGTCGGCGACCAGTGAAACCCGCTCGAGGAACTTCGCGAGCACGCCGGTGTCGGGCACGTCCTCGTCGTCGAGATCGGTGCCGAGCGCTTCGGCGTTGGCCAGGTCGGTGCTGAATTCGTGTGCGACGCTGACCAACTCGTTCAGGTTGTCGAGTCGCGCCAGATCCTGCGGGTCACTGGAGTTCTCCAGCTCCGTGCGGTACCCGCTGCGGTCGAGCACCGCCTCGACCAGCTCACCGAGCTCGCCGTCGAGACGCCCGCGCAGATCGTCGAGCAGGTCGACGAAGCCGGAGATGCACCTCTCCGCGCGGGTGTTCAGCATCGGCACCTTGCCTTCGGCGGCCGCCTGAAGCGCGTCGTTGAAGGTGGCGCCGGTGTTCTCGGCGTAGACAGCGACGCACGCCTCCGCGCGGTCGCCGATCCCCCGTCGCGGGGTGTTCAGGATGCGTCGCATGCTCACCGAGTCGCCGGGATTGTCGAGCACCCTCAGGTAGGCGACGATGTCGCGAATCTCCCTGCGCTCGTAAAAGCGAACGCCGCCAACGACTTTGTACGGGATGCCGGCCCGAATGAACACCTCTTCCAGCGCACGCGACGAGTTGTTGGTGCGGTAGAACACCGCGACGTCGTTGTAGGTGATCTCCTTGCGGTCGGCGAGCGCGTCGATCTCCTCCGCGACGAACCGGGCCTCGTCGTGCTCGTTGTCGGCGACATAGCCGACGATGAGTTCGCCTGCCCCCTCGTCGGTCCACAGCCGCTTCTCCCGGCGACCGGCATTGCGGGAGATGACGGAGTTGGCCGCCGAAAGGATGTTCTGCGTCGAGCGGTAGTTCTGTTCGAGCAGAATCGTTGTGGCATTGGGGAAGTCGCGCTCGAAGTCCTCGATGTTGCGGATGGTGGCGCCGCGGAACGCGTAGATCGACTGGTCCGCGTCGCCCACCACGCAGAGTTCGGCGGGCGCGATCCCGTCGACGGTGGTCTCGGTGCCGACGAGTTCACGCACCAGCACGTACTGCGCGTGGTTGGTGTCCTGGTACTCGTCGACGAGGATGTGCCGGAAGCGTCGCCGGTAGTACTGGGCGATCTGCGGAAACGCTTGCAGCACAGCGACTGTCTCGCCGATGAGGTCGTCGAAGTCCAGCGCGTTGGCTGCCCGCAGGCGGCGTTGGTACTCGCCGTACACCTCGGCGATGATGCGGGCCAGATCGTCCTCGGCCTCCGACGCCTCCGCGGCGGCCTGCTCCGGGGCCGATCAACTCGTTCTTGAGGTTGGAGATCCCGTTGGCCAGCAACCGCGGCGAATGCCGCTTGGTGTCCAGCCCCATGTCCTTGCCGATCATCAACAGCAGGCGGCGCGAGTCGTCGGCGTCGTAGATCGAGAAGTTGGAGTTGAGCCCCGGCAGCAGCGACGCCTGGTTGCGCAGGATCCGCACGCAGGTGGAGTGGAACGTCGACACCCACATCGCGCGGGCGCGCGGGCCGACCAGGTTCACCACCCGCTCCCGCATCTCCGCGGCGGCCTTGTTGGTGAACGTGATGGCCAGCACCTGGCCGACGCCGACGTCGCGGGCGGCCAGCAAATAGGCGATCCGCCGGGTCAGCACGGCCGTCTTACCCGAACCCGCCCCTGCGACGATGAGCAGCGGCGCGCCCTGGTGCAGCACTGCCTGGCGCTGCTGGGGGTTGAGCCCTTCGAGCAGCTGGTCGGCGGACTGGCTGGCAGGGGGATGGCTTACGTGCACACTCATGTCTGTCCCAACTTACCGCCGAGATGAGACATTCTTTGCGCTGGCGGCGACCCGGATGGCACACTTATTTCGTGCTCATCAAGCAGCGTCGATTTTTCTACGGGTACCCGCCAGCGGTGCCCGTGGTTTAGCTGCTTCCCAGAGCCCCGCGGTCCGCTTCCGGACCCGGGGCTCGTCTCTTGTGTGAGGCCCGAGAACGGATGGGACCGGCAACCCACACAATGAGGAGTCCCCAAATGTCTATCGAAACGGAACCCGTGGCCGAAATCGACGATCTGCGACTCGAGATCGACCGACTCGACGCCGAGATCCTGGCCGCCGTCAAGCGTCGCACCGAGGTGTCGCAGATCATCGGAAAGGCCAGGATGGCCTCCGGTGGCACGCGCCTCGTGCACAGCCGCGAGATGAAGGTCATCGAGCGCTACAGCGAGCTCGGCCCCGACGGCAAAGACCTCGCGATGCTGCTGCTGCGCCTCGGCCGCGGCCGCCTCGGCCACTGATCCTCGGTGAATCCGGCGCGCTAACGCACCCTGCAGCGTCGTTTTTCGCGCCGAATTCGCTACTTGCGGAGCGCGTCCTCGAGCCACGGCGTCATCCACTTCACCGCTTCAGGGGTGGGGTGCAGACCGTCCATGCGCATCTTGATGCCGTCGACCCTGTTCGTGTAATAGCCGTTGGGACAGAGCTTCTCGTTGAGATCGAGCACGCTCGCGTTCTTGCGCCCTGCCGACGATGCGGCGCAACAGCGCGTTCCACTCGTCGACGCGATCGGGCTCGTCCTCCGGGTACAGCGTCCCGTCGGGTTGTTCGCCGCGACGGTTGTACGGCGTCGTCGTCACCACGACGTGCGCGCCGGTCGAGCCGAGGATGTCGATGGCGCGACGCAGTTCGCCGCCGACGTACGCGTCGAAAGCCGGATCGCCGACGTGCGTCCAGATCCCTTCGTTGACGCGGTCGACGGTCTCCCAGCGGCCGACGATCAACAGCGCGACATCGGGCTTGGCGTGGCTGATCCGCTGCGCCCAGCGCTGGGGCCAGGTCTCACACTCGGGCTTCTGGGTGAGGGTCTCGCCCGTCGACCGGTACGGCCCGCCCCGCGCGATGCCACAGCCGATGGTGGTGAAGTCGATGAACTTGAACCCCGGCGTCGGCGGCAGATAGCGCATCATCGTCCACGCCATCGAATCCCCGAACACCGCGACGGTGCGGGTGCCTGGCGCGAGCCGGGCGGTCCCGCCGATCTCGACCGGCACCTCAGGATGCGCGGCAGCGGCGAGCACGCCTGGACCGATCGGACGGTCGTCACCCTGCCTGATGCCGACCGGCACGACGAGCATCGTGGCAACGGCCGCGGTCGCCAGTGTCGCGGCGGCGAGGCGCAACTGCGGAACGTGCACGGGCCGCCAGCGCTTGATCGGCTGCTCGATGAGCCACCACGACATCGCCGAGACGGTCACCGTCGCCACCGCGCGGATCGCGAACAGCGACATCCCCGTCAAGCCGGTGCGCTCCCCGTTGAGCGCCAGGAAGATCGGCCAGTGCCACAGGTAGACGCCGTAGGAGATCACGCCGAGCCATACCAGCGGCGGGAAGGCCAGCACGCGTGCCACCAGCCCGCGCTGTTCCAGCGCAACCGGGGCGACGATGAACACCGCGGCGACGGCCACCACGATCAGGAGGCCGCGGCGGAACTCCGGCGCACTGCCCGTCGCGAAGTGCGCGACGACGCCGAGCATCGCCAGCCCGATCACCGGAAGTATCTGCGCGACCACGCGGCCCCAGCGCGACCGGATCTGAGCGCCGTAGCGCGCAAGCGCGGCCAGTCACGCACCAGCAGGGCGGCCGCCGCCGCGCCGACGAGCAGGGCCTGCACGCGGGTGTCGGTGCCGAAGTAGACGCGGTTCAGCGAGGCCGTCGAAGTCCCAGACACCATCAGGCATGACGCGACCGCCGAGGCCGCCGCACCCGCGACGGCGACGCCGACGACGACCATGCGGACCGTGCGCAGCTTCGGCGTGGTGTCGCGGTGCCGTCCTCAGCAGTGCGAGTGCGACGGCTACGGCCAGCAGCACCAGCGGCCACAGCACGTAGTACTGCTCCTCGACCGCGAGCGACCAGGTGTGCTGCAGCGGCGACGGCGGGTCGCCCTGCGTGAAGTAGTCGGTGTCCCGGAAAACGAAGACCCAGTTGGCAACCCAGAAGAAGGCGCCGACGGCGTCGTCGCGCACGGCGGCGACCGCATCGGACGGGAACAGCTCGCGCAGCACGACGACGGCGAGCACCATGACGATCAAGGCGGGCAGCAGCCGCCGCGCGCGCCGCACCCAGAACCCAGGAAGGTCGATCGAGCCGGTGCGGCCGAGTTCGTCGAGCAGCAGCGAGGTGATCAGGAAACCGCTCAGCACGAAGAACACGTCGACGCCGATGAACCCGCCCGCCACGCCGGGGATGCCGCCGTGATCGGCCAGCACGAGCCCGACCGCCACCGCGCGGATACCGTCCAGCGCAGGGATGCCGTTACCGCGCTTTGGCCGCGGAGACGCCCTCGGCGCGCCCCGGTCGACGGCGCGCTCGGGCGCCGCGACCCATCGGTGGCCAGTCACCGGGGAAATCTTTCCCGCGTGAGCAGACGCAAAAGTCCCCGACACGCCGAGTGCCGGGGACCTTTTGCGTTCCTACCCGGTGTGGGCCCAGCTCGCCGAAAAGCGGCGAGGGGCTACTTCGTCAGCGCGATGTACTTCGTGTCGAGGTACTCCTCGATGCCCTCGGATCCGCCTTCGCGGCCGAAGCCGGATTCCTTGATGCCACCGAACGGCGCAGCGGCATCGGAGATCACCCCGCGGTTGACGCCGACCATGCCGGACTCGACGCCCTCGGCTGCGCGCAGCGCCCGGTCGAGGTCACGGGTGTAGATGTAGGCGGCAAGCCCGTACTCGGTGTCGTTGGCGGCCGCAATGCCCTCCTCCTCGGTGTCGAAGCCGGTGATCGGCGCGACGGGCCCGAACACCTCCTCCTTGAGGATGCGGGCGTCGGCGGGCACGTCGGCCAGCACGGTGGCGGGGTAGAAGTTGCCTGGCCCGCCCGGCGCGACGCCGCCGACGGCGACCGTGGCGCCCTTGGACACCGCGTCGGACACCAGGTCCGCGACGGTGGCCACCTGCTTGGCGTTGATCAGCGGGCCAAGCGTCGACGACTCGTCGATGCCCTTGCCCAGCTGGAACTCGCTCATCCGCTTGACCATCTTCTCGGTGAACTCCTCGCGCACGGAGTTCGCGACGTGGAAGCGGTTGGCGGCCGTGCAGGCCTCGCCGCCGTTGCGCATCTTGGCCAGGATCGCGCCTTCCACGGCAGCGTCGACGTCGGCGTCGTCGAAGACGATGAACGGGGCGTTGCCGCCCAGCTCCATCGATGTCCGCAGCAAGGCATCGGATGACTGCTTGACCAGCGCCTTGCCCACCCCGGTGGAGCCGGTGAAGGTCAGCTTGCGCAGCCGTCCGTCGTCGATCAGCGCGGTGGTGACCTCGCGGGGATTGTTCGTCGGCAGCACCGAAAGCACGCCCTTGGGCAGGCCCGCCTCATCCATCAGCTTGGCCAGCAGCAGCATCGTCAGCGGCGTCTCCTGCGCGGGCTTGACGATCATCGTGCAGCCTGCCGCCACCGCGGGCCCGATCTTGCGGGTGCCCATCGCCAGCGGGAAGTTCCACGGCGTGATCGCGTAACACGGGCCGACGGGCTGCTTGGTGACGATGATGCGACCCGTCCCCGCCGGGCTCGGGGTGTACCGGCCGCCGATGCGGACGGCCTCCTCGGCGAACCAGCGGAAGAACTCCGCCCCGTAGGTGACCTCGCCCATGCTCTCGCGCAGCACCTTGCCCATTTCCAGGGTCATCAGCGTGGCGAGGTCCTCGGCGCGTTCGGTGATGAGCTCGAAGACCGAACGCAGCACCTCGCCACGTTTGCGCGGCGCGGTGGCCGCCCATTCGGCCTGCACGCCTGCCGCAGCGTCGAGCGCGGCGATGGCGTCGTCGGCGGTGGCGTTGGCTATCGAGATCAGGACCGAGTCGTCTGACGGGTCGAGGACGTCGAACGTCGACGAGCCCTTGCGCTCCTCACCGCCGATCCAGATGCCGGTGGGAACTGACTTCAGCAGAGCGGAGGTATCCATGGTTCTCTCTTACACCTTTGTTCAAATGGCCGCACTAGGGTCGAGGTATGAGCGTCGAAACGCAGCAGATCCCCGACATCTCAGCCACCCCAGCATGGCAGGCGCTGGCGCGACATCATGATCAGATCGGCGACAAACATATCCGCCAACTGTTCGACGAGGACCCCGCACGGGGCACCGAGCTGGCGCTGACGGTCGGAGACCTCTACATCGACTACAGCAAGCACCGGATCACCCGCGAAACGCTCAAACTGCTGGTCGATCTGGCGCAGGCCGCGAAACTGGAACAGCGCCGCGACGCGATGTTTTCCGGCGTGCACATCAACACCTCCGAGGACCGCGCGGTGCTGCACACCGCGCTGCGGCAGCCGCGCGGTGTCGAGCTGACCGTCGACGGCCAGGACGTCGTCACCGACGTGCACGAGGTGCTCGACCGGATGGGCGAGTTCACCGACCGGCTGCGCAGCGGCGAGTGGACCGGCGCGACCGGCGAGCGCATCACGACGGTCGTCAACATCGGCATCGGCGGGTCCGACCTCGGTCCCGTGATGGTCTACGACGCGCTGCGGCACTACGCCGACGCGGGCATCTCGTGCCGGTTCGTGTCCAACGTCGACCCCGCCGACCTGGTGGCCAAACTGGCCGGACTCGACCCGGCCACAACGCTTTTCGTCGTCGCGTCCAAGACGTTCTCCACGCTGGAGACGCTGACGAATGCGACGGCGGCGCGGCGCTGGCTGACCGAGTCGCTCGGCGACGCCGCGGTGGCCAAGCACTTCGTCGCGGTGTCGACGAACAAGAAGCTCGTCGACGAGTTCGGCATCAACACCGACAACATGTTCGGCTTCTGGGATTGGGTCGGCGGCCGCTACTCGGTGGACTCGGCGATCGGGCTTTCGGTGATGGCGGCCATCGGCAAGGAGCGGTTCGCCGAATTCCTCGCGGGCTTCCACATCGTCGACGAACACTTCAAGACCGCGCCGCTGGAGGCGAATGCGCCTGCGCTGCTTGGGCTTATCGGCCTCTGGTACAACAACTTCTTCGGCGCCCAGTCGCGCGCGGTGCTGCCGTACTCGAACGACATGTCCCGGTTCGCGGCCTATCTGCAGCAGCTGACGATGGAGTCCAACGGCAAGTCCGTGCACGCCGACGGCTCACCGGTGACCACCGACACCGGCGAGATCTTCTGGGGCGAGCCGGGAACCAACGGCCAGCACGCGTTCTACCAACTGCTGCACCAGGGCACGCGGCTGATCCCCGCCGACTTCATCGGCTTCAGCCAGCCGACCGACGACCTGCCGACCGCCGACGGCACCGGCAGCATGCACGACCTGTTGATGAGCAACTTCTTCGCGCAGACGCAGGTGCTGGCGTTCGGCAAGACCGCCGAGGAGATCGCCGCGGAGGGCACACCGCCAGAGGTGGTGCCGCACAAGGTGATGCCGGGCAACCGGCCGTCGACGTCGATCCTCGGCGACCCAGCTGACGCCGTCGACGATCGGCCAGCTGATCGCGCTCTACGAGCATCAGGTGTTCACCGAGGGCGTGATCTGGGGCATCGACTCGTTCGACCAGTGGGGCGTCGAGCTGGGCAAGACGCAGGCGAAGGCGCTGCTGCCGGTGCTCACCGGCGACGCAGCGCCTCCCGAGCAGTCGGACAGCTCGACCGACGCGCTCGTGCGTCACTACCGCGCGGAGCGCGGTAGAACGGCCTGAGCCGCGCGGAGCGCGGTCGCAGCGCCTAGACGTCTGCAGGCTCGGGGTCCCGCCTGGTCCAGCCGAGGATCATCGCGGGCGTGCAGCCGCCGATCAGCAGCACGGTCGTCGCCATCAGGCCGCCCGCGTACGCCATGTCCAGGGCAGCGTCCGCGCTGATGTCTCTGAACGTGGTCGACCCGAAGATCAGGTAGAAGATCGGCAGCAGCATCAGGTACTGCGTGACGGTCAGCCCGATGGACCGCGCGCTGTTGCGCTGTGCGAGCTCGAACTCGTCGAGTGCCGCAAGCGGGGCGTCGCCCTGACGGCCCGACACGATCTGCAGCACGATCCACAGCGGGAAGAACACCAGACAGGCCGGGAGCCACAGCAGTGGCGCCCACCAGAACCCGAAAGCGCACAACACAGCGACCACGGCCATGAAGGCGAAGGTCGACGCCAATGCGACGACGAGCGTGCGACGCCGCTGTTGCGTGCGCCAACCGGGAAGTTTGTTCGCGTATGCGCTTTCGCGCTTGAGGAATCTCCTGGTCCTGAAGTCCTGGTATCGGTCGATGATCGGTGGTTTCAGTCATCGTCAGCCTCCTTGCGCTCGATCGGTTCTTCGATAGAGCTCGGTGGACAGCGGCGCGAACGCAGTGCGCGAGAAGACCGCCTCGACGGGCAGGCCGAACACGTCGCAGATGCGAAACGCCAGATCCAGGCTCGGAAAGTGGTCGCCCCGCTCCAGCGCGCCGACCGTCTGCGGGTTGACGTTGATCAACGCAGCCAGCTCGGCCCTGGTCATCCGCCGCTCGGCGCGGAGTACGCCGATGCGGTTGTGGATGGGGAGGCTTTCACCTCGTCTCACCGGACTCATACAACTAATTGTTGGGAAAACCCAACGATCTGTCAAGTGGATCGGCACGCTGCTCGCGAAACGACATTCCAGTACCGAAAGATCGAGTAGAAGCTGTGCCGGAATGTCGTTTCGCGGAAATGCACCGACAACGACAAGCGCGACAGCAGCGTCGCCGGACGCTGCTGCCGCGCTTGTCTGTCGGTTAGGTATTCAGTTGTGAGACTGCGGGTCAGCCGGGATTAGCCGTAGGAGCGGCATCCGTAAACGGGGACGCATCCCTGGGCTCCGTCAGGTCCGGCCTCGCCCCACACGCCGCCGGGCACGCTGCCTCCGACGGTGCCTGCGTTGCCGTCGGCTCCGCCCTGGACAGGACCTGGAATCTGGCCGGAGGCGCCATCGGGGCCTACGACCTCGCAGGCCGTGCCGTCAGGGTTGACGCACGGCTCAGCTCAGCGGCGGTCGGGGCGAGCGCAATCGCCGCTGTCGCAGCGCCCGCGAAGAACATCGGGGTCATCAGCTTGGTCAATTTCGCGTTCATGTAAAAACGGCTACCCGCCTGCACGGGGCGCTTAAACCTCAAGTGTGGCTAAGCAAAATATTTCGTGAGCCTCGGCGGTAACACCTTCATCACCTGCACCAGTGGCCCCCATGGCCAGAACGGCACCGCGGCGCGACCGGTTTCCTTCTCGATCGCGTTCACCATCGCCTTGGTACCGGTCTCGTTGTCGACCATCAGCATCGTCGACCCCGACTTGGCCGTCATCTCCGATTCGATGTATCCGGGTTCCAGCACGGTGATCTTGATCGGCCCGCTCGGATACTCGGCGCGCAGCGACTCGCCCAGTGACGAGACGCCTGCCTTGCTGGCGGCGTAGGCGGCCTTGACGCCGGGCACGCCCTTGTTGCCGAGCACCGACGAGATCAGCACCAGATGCCCGCCGCCCGAGTTCTTGAACATCTCGATGGACGTCTCGATCTGGACCAGCGCGGCGACGAGGTTCGTCTCGATCGTCTGCTTGTTGGCCCACAGCTTGCCGGACCCCAGCGTCGCGCCCTTGCCGATGCCCGCGTTGACGATGACGCGGTCGATGCCGCCCAGCTGGTCTTCCAGCTCGGCGAACACCTTGGGCACCTGCTCGTGGTCGTTGACGTCGAGCGCGGCGACGGCCACGGTGATGCCGGGATGGCGCTCGGCCAGCTCCGCCTTCAGCTCATCGAGGCGGTCGACGCGACGCGCGCACAACGCCAGATCGCGCCCCTTGGCGGCGAACGCCCTGGCCATGCCAGCACCGAGGCCGGAGCTGGCACCCGTGATCAAGATCTTCTGCCGAGTCACCCGGACAGACTAAGCATGATGGGGTGATGAGCCGTAATCGAACCTCTGTCCTGCTGGTTGCCGGGTCGCTGCTGGTCGGCGCATTGCCCGCCACCGCCCATGCCGCGCCGGCCGACCCGCTGTACCGACTCGTGGACACCGCCGCCCAGAGGCTGGCGACCGCCGATCCCGTTGCCGCGACCAAGTGGATCAACGGCGGTCCGATCACCGATCCCCAGCGCGCCGATCAGGTGCTCGACGCCGTCGGCGCCGACGCCACCACCCACGGCGTGGACGCCGGGTATGTGCGGACGATCTTCGCCAACCAGATCGCGGCGACCGAAGGCGTCGAGTACACGCTGTTCGGTCAGTGGAAGTTCGCACCGTCGACCGCCCCGACCACGGCTCCCGACCTGGCCGACTCGCGGACCGCGATCGACGGATTCAACAAGACGATGGTCGACGAGATCGCGCTGCAGTGGAACCTGCTGCACGGCCCTGCGTGCTCGACCGAACTGCGTGGTGCGACGGATGCCGTCGCGAATGACCGAGGACTGGACCCGCTGTACCGGCAGGCGCTCTCGTCGGCGACGAAGTCCTACTGCTCGCTCACTTGAGCAGCCGCGACATCCTGCGGTCGGCGAGCACCTTGCCGCCGGTCTGACAGGTCGCGCAGTACTGGAAGGACTTGTCCGCGAAGGAAACTTCCCGAACGGTGTCGCCGCACACCGGACACGGCAACCCGGTTCGCGCATGCACCCTCAGGCCTGATCTCTTCTCCCCCTTGAGCGTCGCGGCCTGCTGGCCGACCGACCGCGACACCGCATCGGTGAGCACCGAGACCATCGCGTCGTGCAGATCGGCGCGCTGCGCGTCGGTCAGCTTGCCCGCCGTCGCAAACGGCGACAGCTTGGCAACGTGCAGGATCTCGTCGCTGTAGGCGTTGCCGATACCCGAGATCACCTTCTGGTCGGTGATGACGGTCTTCAGTCGGCCGGAGTTGCCTTTAAGCGCGGCAGCAAGCCCGTCCTGGTCCAGGGTCAGTGCGTCTGGGCCGAGCGACGCGATCTGCGGCACGGACATCGGGTCGTCGACAAGCCAGACTGCGAGCCGCTTCTGCGTGCCGGCCTCGGTGAGGTCGAAACCCGGAGCCGCGCCGGCGGCGACATTCGATCCCGGTGCCTCGCCAGGGGTTCCGAGATGCACGCGCAGTGCGATCGGACCCTTACCCGGCTTCAGCGGCGCGGGCGCCAACTGGTCGGACCATCGCAGCCAGCCGGCGCGCGACAGGTGGGTGATGAGGTGAAGGTCGCCTGCCTGCAGGCCGAGGTACTTGCCCCATCGGTTGGCGCCGGTGACCTCCCGGCCGTGCAGCGCCGTTGGCGGCGGGTCGAACGTCTTCAGTACGGAGAGGGCTGACACATCGACACGGCCGACGGTGAGACCGACCGCGTGCCGACGAAGGTGGTCGGCGAGTGCCTCCACCTCGGGCAATTCCGGCATGTTTCCAGTCTGCCTTAACCTCTGGCAGATGAGGTCGGACCGCTTGAACATCGCTGAATTGCGCGCCGCCACCCCGGGTTGTCAGCACCGCAATCATCTCAACAATGCGGGAGCCGCCCTCCTCAGCTCGCAGACGATCGCGGCGATGACGCATCAGCTGCAGCTCGAGGCGCAGATCGGCGGCTACGAAGCCGCAGAGGCGGCCGCCGACACGATCGACGACACCTACCGCGCGCTCGGTGAACTGCTCGGCGCATCGGCGCATGAGGTCGCGCTCTTCGACAACTCCACGCACGCATGGAATGCCGCGTTCTACTCGGTCCCGTTGGCGGAAGGCGATCGCATCCTGACGGGGCGCAACGAGTACGGCAGCAGCGTGCTCGCCTACCTGCAGATCGCGGCGCGGACCGGGGCCGAAGTGGTCGTCGTCCCCGACGACGAAAGTGGACAGATCGACCTCGCCGCGCTTGCCGGTCTCGTCGACGAGCGCACGAAGCTGATCGGCCTGACGTGGGTGCCGACGGCGGGCGGCCTCGTGAACCCCGCCGCCGAGGTCGGGCGCATCGCACGAGACGCTGACACCCTTTTTCTGCTCGACGCCACCCAGGCGGTCGGGCAGTTCCCGATCGACGTCGCGACGCTCGGGTGCGACGTGCTGACGGGCACCGGCCGCAAGTTCCTCCGCGGACCGCGGGGCACGGGCTTCCTGTACGCCGGCCCGCGCGCGATCGATCGACTCGAACCGTTCGTCGCCGAAATCCGCTCCGCCACTTGGGACGGCGATCGCTCGTTCACCTGGGCCGACGGCGCGCGCCGGTTCGAGACGTGGGAGAACAGCTACGTCAACGTCGTCGGCCTCGGAGCGGCGGTGCGCGAGGCGCTCGAACTCGGGTTAGCCGAAATCGGCACGCGCAGTGGTTATCTCGGCGCACGGCTGCGTGACGGCCTGGCCGGCACGCCCGGCGTCAGCACCCACGACCTCGGCGGCGAACAGTGCGCGATCGTGACGGCGCGGGTCGCGGGCATGGACAGCGCGGATGTCGCCGACGCGCTTGCGGCGGGGGGTATCAACGTCAGCACGACGGTGTCCGATCACAACCAGTTCGACATCCGCGATGTGCATCCGCTGGTGCGCCTTTCGCCGCACTACTACAACACCGAAGACGAAATCGACCAGGCGATCGGAGCCGTCGCGGCACTGGCCCGCTAGCGCTACGTCACGCGCGGGTGACGCGGCTTGGTTCCCGCACGATCAGCGACAGCGCCCAGCTGACGACCGACAGCACGATCGCCGCCCAGATCGCCGTCCACCAGAAGTCGTTGATGTAAAGACCCCAGTGCGTGGTGTTCTCGGTGATCCACGAGGTGATCCAGAGCATCAGCGCGTTGATCACGACGTGGATCAGGCCGAGCGTGAGGATGTAGAGCGGTAACGAGATGATCTGCACGATCGGCTTGATGATCGCGTTGACCAGACCGAAGATCAGCGCGACGAACAGGATGATCCCGATCCTCTGCACCGTCGTGTCGCCGCCGACGAAGTCGATGCCGGAAACGACCAGAGTGACTATCCATAAAGCGAACCCAGTCAGGGCCACACGCAGCAGAAATGCCATATCAATATCCTAAGCCGCTCGCAGCAGATACGTGTCCATGATCCACCCGTGGCGCGCCCGCGCCTCGGCTCGCATTGTCGCGATCTGCTCACCGACCTCACCGACGGTGCCCGACACCAGAAGCTCGTCGCGGGTTCCGAGGTAGGCACCCCACCAGATGCGGGTGTCCGGCGGGCACGACCGGAATGCGCAATCGCCGTCGAGCATCACCACGGCGCTGCCCGTCAGCCCGTCGGCGGTCAGTCGCCTGCCCGTGGTGATGAGCACGGGTTCGCCAATGTCGTTGAGCGGGATGCGATGTCGCGCCGTCAGCGCCTGGATCGCGGTGATCCCCGGGATGACGTCGTAGTCGAACTCCACTCGCTGGGACGACCGCGTCGAGGATCCGCAGCGTGCTGTCGTACAGCGACGGGTCGCCCCACGCGAGGATGGCGCCGACGCCGTCGGGGCCGAGTTCGCGTTCGAATGCGTCGGCCCAGACGGCGGCCCTTGCGGAATGCCAATCGGCGACGGCCTGCCGGTACTCGCCGTCCTTTACGCGCGAGGGGTCCGCCAACTCGACGAACCGGTATCCGGGCTCACGGATGAACCGCTGACAGATCTGGCGTCGCGACTCCACGAGGTCGCTCTTCGCCTCGCCCTTGTCCATCGCGAAGAAGACCTGCGTGTCGTTGAGCGCCCGGACTGCCTCCGCCGTCACGTAGTCGGGGTCGCCTGCCCCGATGCCGATGACGTGGATGAATCGCATAGCCGGAAGGGTAACGGCGAGGCGTCGCGACGGTTGCATTCAAAGTATGCGGTACCGCGGGTATTGACATCTTTGCGCCCGCCTTCTTTACTTTGAGTCACAGCTTCTACGCAAAGGGAGTCGCGGATGACCGCCTCGACGAGGCAGCAGCCAGCACCCACCACCCGCCAGGAGTTCGCAGAACGCCTGCTCAAGGGGTCGGTGAAGAAGTCGTACGCGCCGGTGGTCGACATCGACTGGGATGCGCCGCTGGACGAGGACAAGTTCTTCCTGCCACCCAAGAGCGTGTCGCTCTATGGCACCCCGATGTGGGACGAGATGACGCGCGGACAGCAGATCGAGCTGTCGCGACAGGAGCTCGTCAACACGTTGTCCGCCGGTATCTGGTTCGAGAACATCCTGAACCAGGCGCTGCTTCGCAAGATGATGCATCAGGACCCGACGGCACGGTCGACGCACTACGAGCTGACCGAACTCGGCGACGAAACCCGGCACATGGTGATGTTCGGAAAGGCGATCGAGCACGTCGGCGCCAAGCCTGTGCAGCCACGCCGGTGGCACCGGATGATCATCAACACGCTGCCGTTCGCCTTCGTCGGCTCTGTGCTCTGGGTGGCAGCGCTGATCGGTGAGGAGATCTTCGACTCGCTGCAGCGGCAGATGATGGACGACGACGATCTGCAGCCGATGGTGCAGCGGCTCATGCGAATTCACGTGACCGAGGAAGCCAGGCACATCCAGTTCGCCCGCGACGGGCTGCGCAAGCGGACGCCGACGATGGGCCGCATCCCCAAGCTGTACGTGCGCACCATCAACGGCCTCGGCGGGTACTTCTTCCGTTTCCTGTTCACCAACCGTGTGCCCTACTACCGCGTCGGACTCGACGCTGACCGGGCGCGCAGGCTTGCGCGCACAAGCGAACATCGGCGCGAGGTTCAGATCACCGGCTTCGCCCCGCTTGCGGCATTCCTCGAAGAGGTCGGCCTGATGGGCCGGGTGTCGCGCCGGATGTGGCGTCGCACCGGCTTCCTGCCGCAATGACGGAAGGCCGACACGACGTTGCCCTCCACGACGTTGTCGTTGTCGGGGTTGCCGGTGCCGAGGAACGGCTCGCCAAGGCAGGCATCACCGGCATCGCAGTACTCGACGGTGTCGATCTCAGCGGGTGTGTATTCGACGAGGGCACTCACACCTGGGCACTGCCGTCATGCCGTGCACGAGTCATCGTCACCGACCAAATCCGTTCCGGCCGAGAAGATCTCCCACCCTATGTGGGAGTGGCCGTGCACGGTGTGCCGAACTATTTCATGGTCACCGGCGATAACCCCGTCGCCGACGCTCAACTGGACTACATCGCGGAATGCTTGACGTTGATGCGGCGCTCGCTGAGCACCCGCATCGAGGTGCTGTACAGCTCGCAGCGGACGTTCCACATGCGTGAAACGGGTAGGGACCGTGCCGACAGGTCGTACTGGCAGCGGGTGACCAAGGCGGCGCCGTCGGCATTCGACCTGAGCAGCCACATCGGTGTCGCGGACGAGGTCTATGACGGACCCGCGACGCTGCGTGTCGGCGACGACGAGCAGCAGGTGCGGGTGAGGCTGTCCGGCCACCTCGATCCCATCGACGGCCGATACCACTGGCAGGGAACGATTCTCGACGCGCCGACCGCATTGAAGCCGGGTCCCCTGACGATGACGATCGGCGAGCAGACCGCCGCGTGCCGGATCACCGAGCGCACCCAGCAGGGCGGGTATTCGGTGGCGGGCGTCGGAATGCCGCCCTACGCGCTCGACGACGTCGAGGTCGCCGTACCGCTTCGGTAGCGCAACGCCGAGCCGAGAAGCACGAGGGCGAACACGGCGCCGACGACACCGGAAACCAGCAGCGGAAGGCTGCCGTCGGCGCCCCACAACAGGCCGGCCCAGACGCCCGCGATGAGTATCGCGAAGCCGCTGGCCCCCTGGAAGACTCCCTGCGCGCTGCCCTGTAGATCCGATCCGACCAGCGACGAGATCCACGCCTTGCCAACGCCGTCGGTGCATCCGGTGAACAAGCCGTACACGCCGATCAGGATCCAGGCGGTGACGGTGTCGGTGGTCAGGCCGAGCCCGATATACCCGACCGCGAAGAAGACCAGCCCGATACCGAACACCGCGGGCCGCGGAATGCGATCGGCGAGAAGGCCCGCCGGATAGCTAGACAGCGCGTACACCAGGTTGTAGCAGACGTACGCGAGGATGACCTCGACCACCGAGAAGCCGATCTCGTTGAGCCGCAACAAGAGCAGAGCGTCGGGGAAGTTGACGATGCCGAACGCGACAAGCAACGCGGTCACCCGCCAGTACCGACGCGG
>CAWHIZ010000031.1:0-43557 GCA_963829405.1 uncultured Actinomycetota bacterium | reverse complement strand
GCCGTGTCGGAGGTGTGCCGATTGCGTCTTCCCGGTTGGCGTTGGCGGCGTCGCCGACCGATGAGCCTGCTTGCACTGTGTCCGTCACGATCGGCCCTTCCTGATCCGGCGCCACCCGTCTGTAACGGTGTTACATTGACCACCGTAGCGGCTGACACGGCATACGAGGGAGTAATCGTGTTCGACCTGAAGATCACCGGCGGAACCGTTGTCGACGGCACGGGCGCGGATCGATTCACCGCGGACGTCGGCGTCAAGGACGGCAAGATCGTCGAGATTCGTCGTCGAGGAGCAGGTGATCCACCGCTGGAGGGTCAGGCTGCCGAGACGATCGACGCGACGGGCAAGATCGTCGCGCCGGGATTCGTCGACATCCACACCCACTACGACGGGCAGGTCAGCTGGGACAGCCTGCTGGAGCCGTCGAGCGGTCACGGCGTGACGACCGTCGTCGCGGGAAACTGCGGGGTCGGCTTCGCGCCTGTACGGCCGGGAAAAGAAGACTGGCTGATCGGTCTGATGGAGGGTGTCGAGGACATTCCGGGCTCCGCCCTCACCGAGGGCATGTCGTGGGGCTGGGAGAGCTACCCCGAATATCTCGACGTGATCGAAAAGCATGACCTCGCAATAGACGTGGGCAGCCAGGTGGCGCACGGGGCGGTCCGTGCCTATGCGATGGGCGAGCGTGGGGCGAAGAACGAGCCCGCGACACCCGAGGACATCGCGGCGATGGCGCGCCTCGTGCAGGAGGCTGTCGAAGCGGGCGCGCTCGGCTTCTCGACATCGCGCACGATCGGCCACCGGGCCATGGACGGTGAACCCGTTCCAGGAACCTATGCCGCAGAAGATGAGCTGTTCGGCCTCGGCAGGGCGATGGCGGCAGGCGGGCGGGCCGTCTTCGAGCTGGCCCCGCAGGGAATCGCGGGCGAGGACATCATCGCGCCGAAGAAGGAACTCGAGTGGATGCAGCGCCTCGGCGCCGAAATCGACCGGCCAATCTCATTCGGCATGATCCAGGTCGACGCGGCGCCGGATCTCTGGCGTGAACAACTCGACATCTCGGCGGCGGCTCATGCGGCAGGCAGTCAGCTGTACCCGCAGATCGCCGCGCGACCGTTCGGCATGCTGTTCGGCTTCCCCGGCCATCACGCGTTCACCCATCGGCCGACCTTCCGCCGCCTGAAGGCCGAGTGCAGCCGCGAAGAGTTGGCGCAGCGCCTCGCCGATCCCGCGATCAAGGCGGCGATCCTGTCCGAGGACGATCTGCCGCCGGACCCGAAACTGCTGTTCGACAACATGTTCGCGCTTGTGCAGTATTCGCTGGGCCGCCTCTATGCGCTCGGCGATCCGCCCGACTACGAGCCGACTCCCGACCGCGCCGTCGAGAAGATCGCGGCCGATCGCGGAGAGGACCCGTTGGCCACGCTGTACGACCTGATGCTCGAATCCGACGCGGGCGCGATGCTGATGCTGCCGTTCTACAACTACTACTACGGCAACCACGACGCGATCCGGGAGATGCTGACTCATCCTGCCGGGGTGTCTGGTCTCTCCGACGGCGGTGCGCACTGCGGGATGATCTGCGATGCCTCGTACCCGACCTTCCTGCTCACGCACTGGGCCAGGGATCGTCACCGGGGCGACAAGCTGCCACTGGAGTTCGTGGTGCGCAAGCAGTCTCACGACACGGCGCAGCTGTTCGGGCTGTCCGACCGCGGGGTCATCGAAGTCGGAAAGAGGGGCGACCTCAACGTGATCGACATGGATGCGCTGACGTTGCATCCCGCGCGGATGGCGTACGACCTGCCCGCGGGCGGCCAGCGCCTGGTCCAGGGAGCCTCCGGCTACAGCGCCACCATCGTCAACGGTGTCGTGACCCGCCGCCACGGCGTGGACACCGGCGCGCGTCCTGGCCGTCTCATCCGCGGGGCGCGCTGACCCGTACGCCGTGATGTGGCGCTAGTCGCCGAGGTCGTCCGACCGCCCGGCCTCCAGTCGTGACCACTGGGGGATGGGCCGTCCGTCGATCCGGGTGTTCGAGCCGTCGACGATCCACTCCTGGGGCCAGCCCGACGGGGACTCCTCCCACGGTTCCTGGCGTCCGTACGCGGTGAGGTCCATCAGGGCGAGGCTGTAGTCCATTGCCTCGACGCCTCGACGCGTCGTCCAGTACGTCTCGAAGACGCGATCGCCGTCGCGTAGATAGCTGACGATGTGCATCATGCCCGCGGTGCGGCCGACCAGCAGCGCGTCGAGCGAGGGGAGCGCCGAATACCACGGCATACGCCAGCCCATGAAGTCGCGGTACCTGGCGCTTTCGTCGTAGGGCCCCTGGCAGAAGACCGCGTAGGTGATGTCGCGGGAGTGCAGGTAGGACAGCTCCTGCACCTGAGTGGTCACCCAGGTACACCCTTCGCACTGTTGCGGCGCGGGCTTGCCGGCGTTCCACATGAAGTAGTAAGCGACCAGCTGTCGACGTCCCTCGAACGCGTCCAGCAGTCTGACCGGCCCATCGGATCCGGTCAGTTGCAGGTTCGCATCCACCTCGACCATGGGCAGCCGCCTGCGCGCCGCAGCGATCTCGTCACCCTGCCGAATGTGTGTCTTCTCGCGGGCACGCAGACTCTCGATTTCGGCTTCGAAGCTCGCGCGGTCGACAACCGATGGTGTTGGCGCAGTGTCGACCGAATCACGATGTGGGGAATCGTTTTTCATCTTTCTCCTTCTGCTATTCGACGAGGTCGGCCTCGGCGGGCCCGAACATGTAGAGGTGATCGATTACCTGTGCCGGGTCCGCCGACCAGTCCATCGCCGCGAGCTGAGCGCGACTGCGGCGGCCTGTTCGCCACCGCAACGCCTCGAATCGTGTAGTGCGAAGCCCGATTTCGTCTCCACTGTCGGGCCCACTGCGGTACTCGGCGTCTTCCACCGTCACCCGCACCGGCACAGGCGTCCGAAGACTGGAGAGCAGGCGATCGGAGGTGTACCGAACCGCCGCGGAATCGCGGGCGCCCTGCCTGCCGAGTGCGCCCCTGACATCGTGCTCGTGGGCGGCGACGTCGCCGATCGGCGGCTCCAAGCCTGAGTCCTCGGCGAGATGGCTCAGGTGGGCCGCCGCCGTTGTCCAGGCCTCGATTATCTCGTGGACGCCTTGACCGTCGAACCGGGCGATCTGCGCCGCTGTCTGTTCATCGGTCGGCGCTCCGGTCAGAACACCCTGACCCCAGTCATCGGCCACGGCCGCCAGATGAGCCAGCACATCGCGAACCGACCAGAGTGGACAGGCCGCCACCGCAGTGTCCAGCCGGGCGACTCCCTCGTCGCTCGCCAACGACGTGATGCGGTCCATCGCCTCGTGATAGAGCCGGGCGACCTGTCGCGCGTCGACTGCCGACATCGCCGTCACCCGTCCGAGGGATCGTCGGTGCCGTATGCGTCGTGCCAACGCCACCATTGGTAGGGCTTGGTCTGCGGGTAGCCCTCCGGGGAGTCCTCCCACGCCTCCTGGCGCCCGAGCGCGGTCATGTCCAGGAAGTGCCACGTGTTGTTGAACACCTCGTCACCGCGATCGTCGATGAAGTAGGTGCGGAACACACGGTCACCGTCCCGGATGAAGGCATTGGTGCCGTGCCATTCGTCGACACCGAAGTCGACGTCGAAGGCGCCCTCCGGTCCAGGGACCATGGTGTACCACGGGTGGTCCCAACCCATTCGCGTCTTGATCCGTGCGATATCGGCCTGCGAACCGCGAGACGCGTACACGAGGGTGGTGTCGCGCGCGTTCAGATGGGCGAGGTTGCCGATGTGGTCTGCCATCAACGAGCAGCCGACACATCCGTGCTCGGGCCATCCGTGCACATCCGGGTCGACGAAGGCGCGATAGACGATCAGCTGGCGTCGCCCCTGAAATAGGTCAAGCAGACTGACCGTGCCTTCCGGCCCTTCGAATCGATAGTTCTTCTCGACCGGCGTCCACGGCATCCGGCGCCGCATCGCGGCAAGCGCATCGCGTGCGCGGGTGTGCTCCTTCTCCCTGACGAGCATCTCCTCCAGCGCGGTCTTCCACTCCGGTGCCGACACAATCGGGGGCGTCTTCATGCGATCTCCCTTCGTTCTGGTGCGGGGATGGATGATCCCAACGTTCAACATTTCAGTTGAACATCTATTTCCACCACATCACGAACGACCGATATAGTCAACAAGATGGTTGAAGATCAGGTTTTGGATCGCGCCTACGCAGCGCTGGCCGATCCCACCCGCCGTTCGCTGCTGACCACCCTGCGCAGGGGCGACGCGCGCATCACCGATCTGGCCGCTCCGCTGCCGATGACGTTCGCCGGAGTGTCGCGCCACATCGGCGTGCTGGAGTCGGCAGGACTCGTCCAGCGCGAGGTGCGCGGACGTGAACACTGGCTTTCCCTGCAACCGGATGGACTGACGATGGCCCAGAAATGGATCGATGAGCAGACGGAGTTCTGGTCGACGCGGGCAGACGCACTGTCGGAGCGGCTGCGCCGCAAGAAGGGCCAACGATGAGCGGCGCGGCGACCGTTCGCGTGCAACGTGTCATGCCCGCTGCGCCCGACGTGGTGTTCGACGAGTGGCTCGACCGGGAGTCGTTGCAGGAGTGGATGTGTCCGCGTCCGGTTCAGGTGCTCGACGTCACCGTCGAGCCGCACGTCGGCGGGATGGTGCGGTTCGATCTCGATAACTCGGGCACCCGCGTTCTGATCAGCGGGCAGTTCCTTGCGATCGATCGCCCGCGCCTGCTGCGCTTCACGTGGAGCAACTCGGACTGGTCGGACCCGACGACGGAAAGTGTCGTCAACGTTGCGTTCGAGCCCGTCGGCGACGACGAGACACTCATGTCCATCGAGCATTCCCTGCTGCCGCCAGAGGAATTCGAGAACTTCCACAGCGGCTGGACGAAGACGTTCGAGCAGCTGGCCACGGTGTTGTGCGACAGATGACACGGCGCTGGATCGTCGACGCGATGAACGTGATCGGCAGTCGGCCCGACGGGTGGTGGAAGAACCGTCATCAGGCGATGGTCCGGCTGGTGGATTCGCTCGAGCGGTGGGCCACCGCAGGAGGAGCAGCACGTGACGGTGGTGTTCGAGCGGCCGCCGTCGCCGGCGATCACCTCACGGATCATCGAGATAGCGCATGCGCCCCGAGCGGCCGCCAACTCAGCCGATGACGAGATCGTCCGCCTTGTGCAGACAGATCAGGGTCCGCAGGACCTGACGGTGGTGACCTCGGATAGCGCACTGGCCGAACGGGTCCACAGAGGGGGCGCGTCGACTCAACCGGCTGCGAGCTTTCGCGACCTCATCGACCCGGTGGGTTGACGGGCCTGCGCTCAGCTGCCGTTTTGAGTCTGTGCGTAGCAGACAGCCCAGTGCTCAGGGGTGCAGGGAATCGCCGTTGACCGTGTCGTAGCCGTTGGGGTTGTTGACGACGGTAGGCCCGCCACCTGCCGGCGGCGCGACCGGTATGACCGGCGCCGAGCCGCCGCCTGCGCCGCTGATGCACACGCCGCTGAAACGGGTCGGCTTCGTACCCCACGGGCACTCGGCCGAGGCCGGCGATGCGACCACAAGGGGCGCCGCGACGAACGCCGCCGCGCATCCAAAAACCAGTACCCCGCGCTTAAAAGACACCATCTAAGCTCTCCGCACCTCTCACCCGACCCCGGTCAGCCTAACCCGCCGACTGCCGGCGTGCGGCCGTGGTGCCTCTTTTCTCTCAGTTGGCCTGCGATAACCGGGCTCAGCGCGGGAGAAGCGAGATCTTCTGCCAGATCTTGTTCGAGAGTTCGGTGGTCAAGGTCTCGATCGTGGAGATCGTCTCGAGCACGACGCTGTCCGTGCTGTGTTCGGCGCACAGCGCCGCCGTCTTGGCTGTCAGGCTCAACATCTCCGAGCAGTAGTTGAGGTAGTGGTGCAGCTGATCGGCATCGAGGCCGTGCGCGACGCTCTCCGCGGTGGGCGTGTAGGTCGGGCTGACCTGCTCGGGATCCTTCGAGAGCTGATGCATGTCGATGACGTGGGCAAACGACCGTAAGCGGTGCAGGAGCCGCAACAAAGAACGCCGCTCGAGGCGTTCGGGGAACGCCCAGAGGAACACCACCGCGATGGCCGCGAAGACCAGATCGTTGATCACGCTCTCGACGAGCGGCACCCAGTCGGTGGTCTTGGCCAGCCCGTCGAGGACCGCTGTGCGCAGACTGAAGCCCAGCGCGATCACCGTGGCCGCAACGATGGCGATGCTCGCGATGCGCGCGCTCATCGTCATGCGCTTCAGCCGGTCTCGGGACTGGCCTGCCTCCTCTTGGACGCGGTCGACGAGCCCGCCGAGGTCGCGCGCCGCCTTGGTGAGTCCACGCTCGCCGAATCGCGCATGGATGCGGCGCTCGAGTTGCGCGACCGTGTCGCCGACAAAGCCCGCTGCCAGCTGGATGGTGTCCCCGGCCGGGCTGGTCTGCGCCACGTCACGACTGTAGGACTTGTCAACGCAGGCCCGCGCGCCACTTGTCCAGAATTCGACGCTCACGTTTGGTCGGCCGTCCTGCACCGCGATCGCGGACGGCGACGGGAACGGGAGTCGGAGGCGGCGGGGGCGTTCGATCGAGGTAGCACGTCACGGCATCGGCGGCACCGACCCGCTTCTGGATCACCCGTACCACCTCGACTATCCGCGTCCTCTCTCCGACGAGGGCGCGCACCTCGTCACCGGGGGACACCATCGTCGATGGCTTTGCAGGCCGATCGTTGACCCGGACATGCCCACCTCGGCACGCGGCGGCGGCATCCGGCCTGGTCCTCGTCAGCCGGACCGCCCACAGCCACCGATCCAGGCGGGTCGACTCCATGACGTCCATCATGGGCTTTCGGACTGCAGTGGAACAGGGGACTCCCCGAAGAAGTGCTGGACAATCCGAAACACCAACGCACTCAGGCCTTTTTAGCGAGGTTTCTCTAGAAAAACGGGCACGCCTACGTCAGCAGGCCCTCCTTGACGAGCCAGTCGCGCGCAACGATCGCGGGGTCTTCACCGCCGGTGTCGACCTTGGCGTTGAGGTCGAGCATGACTTCGTTGGTCAGCTTCGGGCTCAGCTGTGCGAATATCTCGGCGACTTCGGGATGCTGCTCGAGCATCTTGGAGTTGACCACTGCCGACAGGTTGTAGTGCGGAAAGAACGCCTTGTCGTCCTCGAGCACTTTCAACTTCAGGCCGGGGATGCGCCCGTCGGTGGTGAACACCTCGCCGAAATTGCACTGGCCGTCGGCGGTGGCGGTGTAGATGATGCCGGTATCCAGGTTGGTGACCCGACCCAGCTTGTCCCGCGTCAGCCCGTATGTCTTCAGCATCGGCACGAATCCGTCGTTGCGGTTGGCGAATTCGCTTTCGACGCAGAAGGTCAGATCGCCTTTGTCGAGCTTGGCGAGGTCCGACAGCTTGCTGATTCCCAGCCGTTGGGCTTCCGACTCGCGGATGGCGAATGCATAGGTGTCGTCCATCGGTGCGGGCGGCAGCCAGGTGAGCCCATTCTTGGCGTCGGCTTCCTTGACCGCCAGGTATTGCGCCTCTGCACCTTTCACCGGATTCTCGTTGCCGAGGTAGTTGATCCACCCGGTGCCGGTGTACTCCGGTGAGATGTTGGCCTGTCCGCTCGTCATCGCCTTCCGCGCGCCGAAGCTGCCGGGGATGTTGGTCAGGTTGGTGACCTCGGCACCCGCGGCGGCGAGCGCCGTCGAGAACATGTTCCCCAGGATCAGCTGTTCGGTGAAATCTTTCGCGGCGACGGTCAGCTTGACGTCTTTCAGCGAGTCGTAGTGCTGGATCGCGCCGGGCCGCGCCTCGAGGATGGCCCCGCTGGCCGACTGCAGGCCACATCCGGCAACAAGTCCGGCGATCAAGACACCCGCCATCGCCAGTGCGCGTCGGCGTCGCGTGACGGTCATGACCTCAGAGCCCCTTCGGCGCGGCGACGATCTCGGCCACCCGCGCCAACCAGTCGATGAACAGAGCAAGCGCGGCGACCAGCACAGCGCCGACGACCAGCGTCACCGTCTGCTGCAGCTTGATGCCGGTGGTGATCAGCTGCCCGAGACCGCCTGCGCCCGTGAACGACGCGAGCGCAGCGGTGCCGACGATGAGGACGAGCGCGGTGCGGACGCCGGCCACGATCACGGGTAGCGCCAGCGGAAGTTCGATCCGGAACAGCGTCGACCACGCCGACATCCCCATGCCACGTGACGCCTCGACCAACCGCGGGTCGACGCCGTCCAGCCCGGTGACGGTGTTGGCGATGATGGGCAGTGCGCCGTAGACGGTGAGCGCGATGATCGCACCGACCTCGCCGATACCGAACAGCACGGCGCCGAGCGCGATCAGGCCGATCGCAGGTGCCGCCTGACCGAAACCTGCGACGGTGATGATCGGCTTCGAGTAGCGCCGAAACCGCCCGCGGGTCAACGCGATACCGAGCGGAATCGCCACCACACACGTGAGCAGGGTGGCCGCAAGGCTCACGGTCATGTGCTCGCGAAGCAGTGTCAGAAGCTGCGGCACCGCCAGTGAACGCCGTTCGGTTTCGGACACGTCGGCGTTGTAGACGTAGAGAAGGGCACCGGCCACCACGGCGATGCAGAGCACCGGCTGAAGCACCAACCGACCGAGGCCGAGCCGACCGCGCTTGCCCTGCCGCTCGGAATCGCCTGCGGCAGTGTCGGGTTCGGTGCTGACCAGCGTCACGTAGGCGTCCCGGCCGGTTGCTCGCTGCGACGGAGGTCACCCATCGCGTCCATGATGGTTTCGACCCTGATCACACCCTGGTAGGTGTTGCGTCTGCCGGTCACCACGACGACGCCGTGCGACGACGTCAGCATCACGTCGAGGGCATCGTTGAGCGTCGATGCGACGTTGACGACTTCGAGTTCCTCGTCGCGTGCGACGTTGGCCAGCGAGTTCGGCCGCTCGAGGTCGGCGAGCGACAGCCACCGCTGAGGGCGGTCCTGGTCGTCGAGAACGATGACGTGCTCGCGGTCGAGGGCGCGCGCCGCCGCAGTCGCCTGCGCCGGGTCGCCGCCAACGCGAGCCACGGCGGCCTCGTGGAGATCGACGTCGCGCACCCTGGTCAGGGTCAACTGCTTGAGCGCGGCGCCTGCGCCGACGAAGCCGCGCACGAAGTCGTCGGCGGGTTCGGCGAGGATGCGTTCGGGGGAGTCGTACTGCACGATCTTCGAGCCGGTCTGCAGGATCGCGATCCGGTCGCCGAGCTTCACGGCTTCGTCGAAGTCGTGCGTGACGAACACGATGGTCTTGCGCAGCTCTTCCTGAAGCCGCAGCAGCTCGTCCTGCAGCCGTTGCCGGGTGATGGGGTCCACGGCGCCGAACGGCTCGTCCATCAGCAGCACCGGCGGATCGGCGGCCAGTGCCCGCGCGACACCGATGCGCTGCTGCTGTCCGCCGGACAATTCGCGCGGATAGCGATCGCGGTACTGCGCAGGATCGAGGCTGACCAGGTCGAGCAGTTCGTCGATGCGCGAAGCTGTGCGCTTCTTGTCCCACTTCAGCAGCCGCGGCACGATCGCGATGTTGTCGCCGACGGTGAGGTGGGGAAACAGCCCTGCGCCCTGGATGACGTAGCCGATGTGGCGCCGAAGCTGGTCGGGGTCGCGCTTGGTCACGTCGTCGTCGCCGATGAGGATGCGTCCACTGGTCGGCTCGATGAGCCGGTTGATCATCTTCATCGTGGTCGTCTTGCCGCACCCCGACGGTCCGACGAGCATGACGATCTCGCCTGCGGGGATCTCCATGGTGATGTCGTCGACGGCGGCCTGCCGACTGCGCGTCATAGCGCTTGGTCACGCCGTCGAGCAGGATCCTTGCGCCGCCGGTGCTTTCCGATTCAGACACGGATCCCCCTTGGGACGGTGAGACGGGTGACGAAGTTCAAAACGGTGTCCAAGATGACCGCCAATATCAGGATGCCCACCGTCGCGGCGACGATGGAGTTGGTTGCGTTGGCCCCGCCCATGCGGGATATGCCCGAGAAGATGTAGCCGCCGAGGCCCGGCCCGAGCGCGTAGGCCGCGATGGCGGCGATACCCATCAGCATCTGCGCCGAGATGCGGACGCCGGTCATGATCACCGGCCAGGCCATCGGCAGCTCGAGCCGAATCAGGGTGGCGAACCTGCTCATCCCCATACCGCGGGCCGATTCGATGAGCGTCTTGTCGACGCCGTTGAGGCCGACGACGACGTTGCGCAGAATCGGGAAGATGCCGAAGAACACCAGAAGGATCACCGAGGGAACGACGCCGAGGCCGACGATGCCGACCAGAACCCCGAGCAGCGCGTAGGACGGGATCGTCAGCCCGACGGCGGTGACGCTGTTGCCGACCGCGACGCCGACCGGCGAACGGTAGATGAGGACGCCGATGACGAGGGCGATCAGGGTGGCCAGCACGAGCGTCTGAACCACGAGGCTCATGTGCTGGTAGGCGAGGAACGACAGAACCGGCCAGCGGTCCCTGACGAACTCCACGAAGCCCATGGCGTGACAAGCCCCCGTATGCGTTTATCCGGCCGGCGTTTGCCGAGCCGCTGAACCCTCCATTCCCGCAACGGGGGCCCGCGAAACCCGCTCAAGATCAGTGGCCGAGGTTCACGCCCTTGATTGCCAGCTTCGACGAAGGGGTGAAACCCTCGAAATGCCTGGTCGGCGGCTCGGGCTGCGGATTGAAGCCCCGTGCCTGACCCGGCGGATCCGGCTGCGGATCAAACTCGCCCGCGTGCGCGATTCCCGCTCCCAGCGACAGCAGCGCAGAAGCGGCCGCGCCAACGACGGCAAGGCCGAAGGCCGCGGTGACGGACTTCGTGCGGTTATTCGTGGCGTTCATGGTGTGCTCCTTGTTCTCGTCGCCCGGCGGCGTCGGCAATGCACACAGTGAATGCCGCGACGGCGGCTACCGATCCCAAGTTGTCAGGCGCCGTCCCAGTGCTGCAGGAAAGCTTCGGTGACAATCGCGGCATTGTCCGACGCGAGTCGCTTGTAGACGAAGAACGAGAACGGAAAGCCCGGCAGGTTCAGCGGATCGCCGGGACCGTCGGACATCCCGCGGATACCGAGGAACGGCACGCCGTAGGCGTCGGCAACCCTGTTGGGCCGCGGCCGTCTCCTGGTCGACCGCGTCCACGGGCGGACTCGCGGCCGTCACGAACCCCGTGATGTTGCTGATGAGTCCGCGGACCAGGAACGGACCTATCGCCTGAAGAAGTTGCCGGCGAAGAGCCGCGAGAAATCGGGAGCGGTACGCGGCTGGGGACCGAAAACCGCGCCGCCGAAAGGGATCGTCGGGAACGCCACCCCGTTGTTGTTGTCGCCGCTGGAGCCGTCGCCGCCGACGTGTAGTCGTGGTTCCCGTTTGAGATCGACGCGCCCGGCACTCTCGAGTTCGACGGCCAGATCGCCGGCCGCGGCGAGCATCTCGGGATCGACAGCATGCCACGTTGTCCCGTTGTCGGCCGTCCATCGGGCGGGGATCGCCACATCGCCGATGCGGGTGCGCCCGGAGCCACCGGCCACACCCGCGAAAACCACTGCCCTGACAAGCATTCCGGATTGAGGCGTGAAATGGGCCAGCGCCGCTTCGGTGGTGTCCGTGGCGTTCACCATTCCGATGCCCGTCATCGCGACGATCACCTTCTTGCCGCCGAGGCTTCCGAGGTAGTAGTGCCGTCCGTCCACGACCACCACCGGGCTCGTCGTCGAGCGTGGTGCGGGCAAGGATCGCATCCGCCTCCGCGGGGAAGGCGGTCAGGACAAGGGTGCGTTGATCGGATTCCACGGCGGTTTCGGCGACCATCGTCTCACTGGTTGCTTGCGGAATGCGTCTTGGCAAGTACTACTACGCAGCGTAGTATTCGTCGAAAGCCCTACCGAACAGGCATCCGGAGGTGCCCAATGAAGTGGAGTTTCGCCCAGATCGGCCTCCTGATCATCGCCGCGTTTCACGTCATCCAGTCGGTGATCGGGTTCATCCTCGAACCGAGTTTTGCCACCGGCCCGGACGCACCGACCGTGCAGGTGCTTGGCATGGACATGAACGGCTGGCATGCGGTGGCCGGCCTGGCATTGTTCGCACCCGGCCTGGTGTTCGCACTGCGGAAATCGTGGTCGGTTCTCTACCTGCTGTTCGGCGCTGTCGCCGGAGGGTTGCCCGGTATCTGGGCGTTCTTCTCACAGCAGGTCGCCTATGTCTTCAGCTTTCCGAACAACACCACCGACGCGATCGTGCACCTGGTGACGGCGGCGGTGATGATCGCAGTGGCCGTCATACAGATTCGGCTCGACGGCGGCCTGAGGAACTCGCTCGCCGACCTCCACAGAGTCGATCAGACGACTCGAAAGACGGGGTAGTCGTCCACAATCCGCTCGAATGCGGACACAGGCGCATGGCATGAGCGTTAACGCGCAAAAGTAGCGGAACACGCTTTAGTACCCGATTACAAACACAACCGCGAATGTCCTGCGCGACCTCCGTACTTTCAACGCAGGCAGGGCATTACAGCCAACCAGGGCACCAAGTCCTGCCTTCGATTGAAGGAGAAGAAATCATGATGGACATCAAGAAGTTCGCCGCAGGCGTCATCGCCGGGGCGGCCATCACCGCAGCACCCCTGATGGCGTTCGCGGCACCGGCTTCGGCGGCGACGGCATGCGTCCGATCCTGCTGCCGCGGCAGCGTCCCATGGCGCCGCGTTCAACGGCGCCGCCCAGAGCGATTTCGGTGGCGGCTCATCTTTCGCGCACACCTCGCACTGCGGTGGCGGCATGCACTGCGATGAGTGCGGCTGCTGATCGCTCGTGACGAAACCATAAGGCGCCCGGTCATTTTCAGTCGACCGGGCGCCTGGCCGTCAGGCGCCGACGCGACGACGCACGTAGGCCTTGAGCTCGGCGGACAGAGCATCTGCCTGCAACAGGCGCGGAAGCAGATCCGGGTCCGACATCTTGGCGCGGAATACCAGGCCGATCGTCACATCGTGATCGGGGCGGGAATCGATCGATATCGCGTCTCCTGCGCGCACCGTACCCGGTGAGATAACCCGAAGATAGGCACCGGGTTTCGCCGCCTCGGTGAATGTCTTGATCCAGTTGTCCAGCTGCAGGAATGCCGAGAACGTGCGGCATGGCGTCCTGGGCGCGGACACCTCGAGAAGCGGCCCGTCGCTTCCGATACGCCAGCGTTCGCCGATCCGCGCCCCTGTCACGTCGACCCCGGACGTGGTGAGGTTCTCGCCGAACATGCCGTTGGTGAGGGACCGGGCCAGTTCGGCTTCCCATTGGTCGAGGTCTTCGCGCGCGTAGACGTAGACGGCTTGATCGTCGCCGCCGTGAAGCTTCTGATTGCCGATGGTGTCGCCGACCAAGCCGCTGCCGAGACCGCTACGCATCGGGCCGGGCGCGCGCACCATGACCCCGCCGTCGGCCGCCGCCTTGTCGATCCCGGTACGCCTCGACGGCGCGTCGGGATTGTCACGGACGCGCGCGAGGTTGACTGACAGCAGATAGGCCACAGACCCAGGATATTGGCCGGCGCCACGTGTTGCGATATGGCGAAGACCGGTTTTGCAGGAGGTACGAGTGAAGATCCGTTTCGGAGTCGGACTAGGGGCCGACCGCGGTCCTGATCAGCTGGCCGAGATCGTCGACCATCTCGAGGCGGCCGGCGTCGACTCGCTGTGGTTCTCCGAACTGGTCTACTCGGACCTGGTCGACCCGTTCGTCGGCATGGCGTTCACGCTTGCCCGCACGACGCGGATGAAGGTGGGCACTTCGGTGGCCGTGCTACCCGGCAGGCACCCCGTGCTGGTCGCCAAGCAACTCGCGTCGCTGGCCGCGCTCGCCCCCAAGCGGGTACTGCCCGTCTTCGGCCTCCGGTCGGCGTTACCGGCCGAACGCGACCTCTTCGTCGTACCCGAGGGGAAGCGTGCCGCCGTATTCGACGAGTCGCTGAAGCTGCTCCGCATTGCGCTGCGGGAAGACACCGTCGACTTCTCGGGTGACTATTTCACCGTGAGGGGAGCGCAGGTGCTCCCGAAACCGTCTCCGCCGCTGGATGTTTGGATCGGCGGAGCGACGGACGCCGCCTTTCGGCGGATCGGCACCCTCGGCGACGGCTGGCTCGGCAGCTTCCTGACTCCCGCCGAGGCGGGTCGGGCGCGTCAGGCGATCATCGCCGCGGCGGACGAGGCGGGCCGTGAGATCGAACCCGATCACTACGGAATCAATCTCGCCGTCGGCAACGGTGAACTACCTGCCCCGGTTCTTGCGGCTATTCGCAAACGCCGACCCGATCTGGATCCGGCGGAGCTGGTCGCGGCCGATTGGCCGACGCTGCACCGGCGGCTGGACGACTACATCGAGGCGGGCCTGACGAAGTTCGTCATCAGGCCCGCGGGAGGCAGCAGACACCAGGAGACTTCCTCGAGGCCTTCGTCTCCGAACTCGCTCCGCGACAGAACTAGCCTGAACTGGTCAGCAGAATTGGGTCAACCCGAAAGGAGTGCCGATGATCGAAGTACTGACCGACGTGCCGCGGGGGTGACCGGGTTCCGCGTGTCGGGTCGGGTGAGTGGCGACGACCTTCGCAGTTCAAGACCGGAGATGGACAAGCTCAAGGACGCAGGCGAGATCAGGATCGTCGAGGTCATCGCACTCCGACTACGCAGGCTTGAGCGCCGGCGGGCTGGCCGAGGACCTCAAGCTGGGCCTCGGTCTGATGCTGGAACACCATTCCGCGTTCAAGCGGATCGCCGTCGTCTCCGACAAGGAGTGGATCGCCCACGCTGTCCACGCGATGGCGTGGATGGTGCCCGGCGATCTCGCCGTGTTCGGCCTCGACGAGCTCGAGCAGGCCAAGGAGTGGGCCGCGGGCTGACAGCGCCTATCGTTGCCGGAGTGGCCGAACCATCCGTCGCAGACCTGCGTAAGCGTCTGGATGGTCTGACCGTCGCAGACGCCGCACGGCTGGGCAGACGGCTGAAGAACCTTCGCGGCGCGAATCCCGAGAAGCTCCAGCGGCTCGCCCAACAGGTAGCCGAGGGGGAGGCGCTCGTCGCCACCCGGCTGGCCGCCCTTCCGGCGATCACGTACCCGGACCTTCCGGTCAGCGAACGGCGGAACGACATCGCCGACGCCATAGGGCCCACCAGGTCGTCGTGGTGGCCGGGGAGACCGGATCGGGTAAGACGACCCAGCTGCCCAAGATCTGCCTCGACATCGGCAGGGGCATTCGCGGCACCATCGGGCACACCCAGCCCCGCAGGCTGGCCGCCCGCACGGTCGGTCAGCGCATCGCCGACGAACTGGGCACTCCGCTGGGCGAAACCGTCGGATACACCGTGCGATTCACCGACCAGGTCAGCGATCGCACGCTGATCAAGCTGATGACTGACGGCATCCTGCTCGCCGAGATCCAGCGCGACCGGCGGCTGCTGCGCTATGACACCCTCATCCTCGACGAGGCCCACGAGCGCAGCCTCAACATCGACTTCCTGCTCGGCTATCTGCGCGAGCTGCTGCCGCGTCGACCCGACCTCAAGGTGATCGTCACGTCGGCGACCATCGAGCCGGAGCGCTTTGCCGCGCACTTCGGCGGTGCCGAAAATGGACTCAGCAGCGGGGCCCCCATCGTCGAGGTGTCGGGACGCACCTATCCCGTCGAGATCCGTTACCGCCCATTGGAAGTGCCCGTCACATCATCAGACGACGACGATCCCGACGATCCCGACCACGAAGTCGTGCGCACCGAGATGCGCGACCCGACCGAGGCGATCATCGACGCCGTCGCCGAGCTCGAGAAGGAACCGCCAGGCGACGTCCTGGTCTTCCTGTCAGGCGAGCGCGAGATCCGCGACACCGCAGAAGCTTTGCGTCATCTGAAGAACACCGAGGTGTTGCCGCTCTACGCACGTCTGCCGACAGCAGAACAGCAGCGAGTGTTCGCCCCGCACACCGGCCGCCGCGTCGTACTGGCCACCAACGTCGCCGAAACGTCGCTGACCGTGCCGGGAATCCGGTACGTCGTCGACCCCGGCACCGCCCGAATCTCCCGCTACAGCCGCAGGACGAAGGTGCAGCGGCTGCCGATCGAACCGATCTCGCAGGCGTCGGCCGCCCAGCGGGCAGGCCGCTCCGGACGCGTCGCGCCCGGTGTGTGCATTCGGCTCTACTCCGAGGACGACTTCGCGGCACGACCCCGCTACACCGATCCCGAAATCCTGCGGACCAACCTCGCCGCGGTGATCCTGCAGATGGCGGCGCTTGGCCTCGGCGACATGGAGAGCTTCCCGTTTCTCGATCCGCCGGAGCAGCGAAGCATCCGCGACGGCGTGCAGCTTCTGCAGGAGCTCGGCGCCTTCGACCGCGACGCCGCGATCACCCCGCTCGGCCGCAGGCTCGCGCAGTTGCCGGTCGATCCGCGTCTGGCCCGGATGATCCTGGCGGCCGAATCCGAGAACTGTGTGCGCGAAATGCTCGTGCTCGCGGCCGCGCTGGCGATCCCCGATCCACGCGAGCGGCCCGCGGACAAGGAGGAGGCCGCCCGCCAGAAGCACGCCCGTTTCGCCGACGAGAATTCCGACTTCATGTCGTACCTGAACCTGTGGCGCTACCTGAGGGAGCAGCGAAAAGAGCGTTCCGGCAACTCGTTTCGGCGGATGTGCCGCGAGGAGTACCTGCACTATCTGCGCATCCGCGAGTGGCAGGATCTGACCGGGCAGCTGCGCAGCATCGCCCGCGACATCGGCATTCGGGAGCAGGACGAGCCGGCCGACGCCGCACGCATTCATGCCGCGGTGACCGCAGGGCTGTTATCGCACATCGGTATGCGCGAAGGCGATTCCCGTGAATTCCAGGGCGCACGGAACTCCAAGTTCGTACTCGCACCGGGTTCGGTCCTCACCAAGCGTCCGCCGCGCTGGATCGTCGTCGCCGACCTCGTCGAGACCAGCAGGCTCTACGGGCGAACGGCCGCACGGATTCAACCGGAGGACGTCGAACGCGTCGCGACCCATCTTGTGCAGCGCACATACAGCGAGCCGCACTGGGACGCCGCGCAGCGGCGCGGTGATGGCCTACGAGCGGGTGACGCTGTACGGCCTGCCACTCGTGGCGCGCCGTCGCGTGAACTACGGGCAGATCGATCCGCCGCTGGCGCGCGACCTGTTCATCCAGCACGCGCTTGTGGAGGGGGAGTGGCAGACCCGTCACCATTTCTTCCGCGACAACTCGCGGCTGCGGGCAGAGTTGGAGGAGCTCGAGGATCGCGCGCGCAGGCGTGACCTTCTCGTCGGCGATCAGGACGTCTTCGCGTTGTACGACGCGCGCATCCCGGCCGATGTCGTCTCCGCACGACACTTCGACGCATGGTGGAAGAAGCAGCGGCACACGACACCGGACCTGCTGACGTTCACCCGCGACGATCTGCTTCGCACCGACGACACGGCCGGCTCCGACCGGCCCGACACGTGGCAGACCGGGCGGTGTCGAACTGCCCCTGACATACCGATTCGAGCCTGGTGCGGTCGACGACGGCGTGACGGTGCACGTTCCTATCGACGTGCTCGCGCGCCTTGGCGGCGATGAGTTCGCCTGGCAAGTGCCCGCGCTGCGCGAGGAACTGGTCACCGAACTCATCCGGTCGCTGCCGAAAAACCTGCGCCGCAACTTCGTTCCCGCTCCCGACACGGCACGCGCGGTGATGGCAGGGATCGATCCGGACTGCCGAGCCGCTGCTGGACGGGTTGCAGCGCGAATTACGCCGCCGTTCCGGCATTCTGGTGCCCATCGACGCGTTCGACCTGGACAAGCTGCCGCCCCACCTGCGGGTGACGTTCTCGGTTGAGTCCGCCGACGGCTCCGAGGTCGCGCGGGGCAAGGACCTCACCGGGTCTGCAGGAGACGCTGGCGACGACGGCGCAGAGCGCTGTTGCCGATGCGGTCGGCGGCGAGCTGGAACAGACGGGATTACGCGGCTGGCCCGACGATCTCGACGAGCTTCCCCGCGTCGTCGAGCGCACAGTCGGCGGACGCGCGGTTCGCGGCTATCCCGCCTTCGTCGACACGGGCAACGCCGTCGATCTGCGTGTGTTCGCGACGTCGGTCGAGCAGGACCGCGCGATGCGGCCAGGCATCCGACGAATGCTGCGCCTGAGTGTGACGTCACCGGTCAAATCCGTGGAGCGGCAGTTGGATCCGCGAACTCGCCTGACGCTTGGCACCAACCCGGACGGCTCTCTGTCGGCCCTGCTCGACGACTGCGCCGATGCCGCGGCCGACACACTGGTCCCTGCGCCCGTGTGGACGCAGAAACGATTTCGTGGCGCTGCGCGACCAGGTCGCGGCGAAGCTCGCCTCGACAACCGTCGATATCGTCGGCCGCGTCGAGAAAGTGATGTCCGCAGCGCACGACGTGCAACTGCAGCTGCCGTCCCAACCAACACCCGCGCAAGCCGACGCGATCGACGACGTCCGCGCGCAGCTGGACCGCCTGCTGCCCGCCGGGTTCGTGACCGCAACCGGGCGAAGCCATCTCGCCGACCTCGTCCGCTACCTGACCGCAATCGGGCGGCGCATCGACCAGCTGCCCCGCGGGGTCGATGCCGACCGGCTGCGCATGGAGCGGGTGCACGCGGTCGAAGACGCCTACGACGAACTGGTTCGCGCGTTGCCGTCCGCACGTCGCGAAGCGGGCAGTGTCCGCGACATCGCGTGGCAGATCGAGGAGCTGCGGGTCAGCCTGTGGGCCCAGCAGCTCGGGACGCCGCGGCCCGTCAGCGAGCAGAGGATCTACCGGGCGATCGACGCCGTCGCGAGTGGCGGATGAGCGAGGCGGCGAGCACGGATGACGGGCACTACGTCATCATCAACGGCCGCCGGTGGCGCGCCACCGATCCCGCGATACCCGAAACGCGGCGGGCGGAGTTGACCCGGATTCTGATGGCGTGGCGCCGAGAGGTGCGCCGCGTGAAAGGAACGCCGGGGGAGTCGGCGGCCCGTGCGGGAGTGCAGTCGGCCAAGGTCGCGCTGGGCGAGCGGGGTTCGCCGCCGTGGTGGGAGCAGACCGATGACCAGCGGCGGCAGCGCTGGCAGACCCACGTGGACCAGCCAGGCGGTGCCGGCTCGGCCTGATTCTTGGGATCGGTAGCGATCCAGCCCCTGTGTACTTGCCGCAACGCTCGTCATCCCGACGAGCCGCCTCTTGGTTACAAGATCGTCGTCTCAGGCGACATAGCAAGTACAGCGTTCGGGGACGAGCGAAGGGACAACGAAATGAGCACCAACAAGCGCAAACGAATGATCGCCGGGGCCCTCTTGTCGGCAGGCGTCGCGATGGCCGGGGTTGGACTGGCCGAGGGCACCGCCCAGGCCCGGCCCATTGCTCCGCTGCCGATGAGCGCGTGGCCCGGATGCCCCGAGGAAAACCCATCGGGCCCGTGCCACTGGTGCCCGGGAGATCCGCCGGTGGAGACCGGCAACAAGCGCGTCTACCCCGTGGTCTGGGATGAGAGCGTCTGCCACACCTATTGGTACGTCTACAGCGGGCAGGGCAACGTCGCGCACAACATCTTCGAGGGCGAGGTTCCGCCTGCGCCGCCTCCGCCTCCGCCGAACCTGACGCCACCGCTTCCGCCGGGATGGTGCTGGTCGTTGTTCATCCCGACGACGAGCTGCCCGAACGGCTGACGCGTAAGCGAGCACCTCTCGCGTCTGCCGGATACTATCGCCGGATGTTCCGCATAGATGGGATTGACGGGGAAAGCATTGTCGTCGACGGCAACTGGGTCGAGAAGCTGCGGACGAACACCTCACGTGGCCGCAACCCGGCGGACCGCTACGCCGGGACTCAGATCAAGGAGTTCAGCCGACGCAAGAAGCTGTTCGGCGGCGAGAAGGAGCACTTGCTTCAGGTCATCGTGAACGTCGGCACGTTCTACTCGTTGAACGTGCCGGCCGAGCGACGAACCGAAGTCGAGGCGCTCATCGCCGCGCTCGAGAAGGCGCGGGACAGCGCAACGTCCTAAAATGCTGGGGCGCGACGCCATCCGGCCAATCAGTCATCCGCACGCAAGGGAAATCCATTGTCAGAAACCAAGATCACGGTCATCTACGACAACCCCACCGACCCGGATGCCTTCGAAGCCGAGTACGTCTCGGAGCAGCTGGAGGCAGCTCGCAAGATACCGGGGCATATCCGGTTCGAGGCCTCCAAGGTGTGGCCGAAGGAGGACGGCAGCCCGACGCCCGCGTACCGCAGCATCGATCTCTATTACCCGGACTACGCCGCCGCCAGCGAAGCTGTCACCACGGCGGAGGCGGGTGCGTTCTTCGAAGCCATGGCGCGGCTGTCGACGGGTGGCGTCCGAGTGTTGTTCTCCGATATCGAGGTGCCGCAGCGCTGACCCCCCGGCTCACTCCTGGTCTGCTCGATCACGCAGATAGTCGGCCAGCGTGTACCGCTCGCCCAATCTCCGCCTTCGCTCGGCTTCGTTGACCACGCGTTCGCGCTCGTCGGGCGACGCATCGATCAGCTGGCGGTACAACTCGTTGTCGACGGCATAGATGCCATCGATCGGCTCGCGCAAATGTCGACGGTAGACATCGTCGGCGTAGGCAAGAGCGTCGTCGCCTGAGTTCTGCCTGCGAACAAATTCTTCGCCCAACCGTTGCAGGGCTTCGTTGCGACTGCCCCCGGACACCGACCAATCCGAGCCGGGGTAGGACGCGATCCACGCGTTGCCATCCGCCCGCAGCTGCGGCTCCATATGGAAGGCGTACTGATAGAGCTCGTCACCAGCTGGATCGTCGGCCTGATCGCTCATTCACCCTCCACGTATCACCAGTAGATACGGGTTACGAGTCCGCACCGCCTGTTCAACCCGAGCGCATTCCCACACGACCGACACAATCCAATTATCGATCCGCCATCGACTGTGTCCTGCACTAATCTCTGTCCGCAGGGGGAGTAGCGTCACGCGGGTGACGGTCTATGCGCTCAACCTGTTCGACATCGCCAGCCGCGACGAGTATCTGGCGTACTCGAAACGCTCACCGCAGGAGGTCGCCAAGCACGGCGGCCGCGTCGTAGCCCTCGGACAATTCCGCGAGTCGGTGCTTGGCGACATCGAGCCGCGCACAGTGCTGATCCTCGTCGAGTGGGACTCGAAGGAAGCGTTCGACAGTTACTGCAACGACCCCGAACTGGCCGATCTGCACGCGCATCGGGAGAACGGGTCGTCGTCCTATATCTGGCACCTGTTCGATCGCCTCGACGATCTGCGGCCGCTGCTCAAGCCGTAGAACGGTCAAGCGACACCGGCAAACCGGAGCAGGTCGATCATCGAGAACGTCTCCCCAGTGTTGGCGGGGTCCACCGTCGGTAAGTGGGGTTCCCAGTCCGGGTCCTGAGACAGCTGAGACATTCGGTCGCCCTGCAGTAGCCCGATGAACACTTCGGCGACGATCCGCGCGCCGACCGGACCGAGTTTCTTTCCGTCCTCGACCACTTGAGCCTCGCGCAACACATAGAACCACAGGGGAGTTCGGTCGTCGAGACCGTGGGCGGCAAGGTCGGACAGGTCGGCCTTCGACAGCTCGGGAAGTGACATGGCCTTGGCGACACGCTGACCCGACGGGAGCCCGAAAGTCAGATGGCGGAACAGATTTCGCTGCGCCAACGACGTCGGGTTCAGAACCGGCGCGGGATCGGGAACCACCGTCGTCGGCAGGTGGAAGAGTGGCGTCGAGATCTTCGTGTCGATCTTCTTGTTGGGCCTTACTTTTCCGTCACCGAAATCAAAGAAGGTCGGCCAGTCGATGAAGCGGCGCGGCGCGCGGGCCGAACCCCGCAGATCATTCGGATCCGGCGTGCCAGGTGGATCGCTGCCGAAAATGAGGGCGTCGAAGGGCGTTCCGCCGCCGACACCGAAATTCGCGCGGTATGACGGCCGGACCTGGCTGTGGCCGAATCGGTAGGCGGCCACCGAGAATTCGACCGGGATGTACGGCTCGTTGCGCCAGTTGTAGAACTGCCGCCCATTTTCCACGATGTCGTCGACGACCACTTGGCCACACGTCTTGGGCAGGAACTCGTGCAGGATGATCCACTGGTAGTGCCAGCGCACCACACGCTGCGCCTCGGCGAAGAGGTCGCCTCCGGTGAGCCCGGTTTGTGTCGCGACACGGTTGACCACTGCGTTGTGAAAACGCAGGAACGCCACCTGTAGCTGACCGATGATCAAATTCTCGTCGTCGCGTGGATCGCCTATCAGGGCAACCGTCTGGCTGTTTCGCGGGAGATCGTCGCGGTTCGCCGTGCCGGTCGACTCGAGCAGGAATCGGATGCCTTTCCCGGCGCTGGACTGGTCGTATAGGTGCGGACTTGCGGCGGGGCCCGAGCCGTAGACATTGTCGAGACCGAACGACGGGGTGCGGAAGTTGGCGATGTGCTCCGGATCGACCTGGCGTTCAAGGCTCGATGTCGGGTCGAACGTCATGTCGTGGTCGAGGAACTGCCCGAGGAATGTCATCCCTGCGCTGAGGCTCGGATTGTTCGGATTACTCGCTGACAGAGCCGCGCTGGTGATTAGGTCCGTCGGACCCGCGGCCAGGTTGTCCTTTGCATCCATTATTCCGTCGGCCTTGCCGATCTCGATGAGGGCCGCTCGGACGGTCGGGGTGTCGGATGCAAACGGCGGCAGCTTTCCGAACATTCGGCCGAAACGCCCGGAGGCAAAGTAGTCCGATGTAGGAGGGACGAATTCGTGGGGATAAACGCCGTGCCGAGTCATGCCATTACCTCTCTCGTAGTCGGTGCATGTCGATTACCTCTCGGTCCGATCTTCGGCGGCACGGAGTGCGATGGCGTGAGTACTCGACTACCTGTATTTCGTTGCGGCCGTGCGGAGGTGGGGAGACTCCCGGCGACTGCGATGCCCAATACTTTGCTCACAATCGACCCGGCTCACCCGTTCGTGGACGGTCCTGTTCTGCCGGGGATGAAAATTCGGATGCGCCAGGCCTCGCCGACAGGCAAGATCTCGGTCATGGGCCACCTGGATGTGTCGCGGGTGTCATATGCGCTGCCCGACGGCACACCGTTGCTCGACGACGTGTCCTTCCGAGTCCCCGCCGGCGGCGTCGTCGCTTTGGTCGGAGCGAACGGCGCAGGCAAGTCCACACTGCTTCGTCTGATCGCAGGCGAACTCCCGATGCAGACGGGCGCCGTCACGACCAGCGGCACGATCGGCGTCATGCCGCAGTTCATCGGCAGTGTGCGCGACCAGTCCGTCGTCCGGGACCTCCTGCTCGCAACGGCGCCACGACGAGTCCGCGACGCAGCCGCGGCCGTCGACGCCTGCGAACTGGCGCTGATGGAGGCCGAGGACGAGCCACTACAGATGAGATACGCCCAGGCACTTGCTGACTGGGCAGACGCCGGTGGGTACGACATCGAGGTGCTCTGGGACACGGTGACCGTAGCGGCCCTGCACGATTCCTACGACCGGACGAAGTGGCGGGATGTCTCGTCGCTCTCCGGCGGAGAGCAGAAACGCCTTGTGCTGGAAGCACTCCTGCGGGGTCCGGACAATGTGTTGTTGCTCGACGAGCCCGACAACTACCTCGACGTACCCGGCAAGACGTGGCTGGAAGACGCGTTGCGTGAGTCGCCCAAGACAGTGTTGTTCATCTCCCACGACCGGGAGTTGCTTGCGAGGGCCGCGACTGCCGTCGTCACGGTCGAGCTCGGCGCCGCAGGGAACACCGCCTGGACGCACCCCGGCGGGTTCGCCACCTACCACGACGCCCGAACCGCCCGGTTCGAACGCCTCGACGAGCTTCGACGGCGGTGGGACGAGGAGCACGCGAAGCTCAAAGCGCTGGTCCTGATGTACAAGACGAAGGCGGCCTTCAACGACGGACTCGCGAGCCGATACCAGGCGGCGCAGACGCGACTGAAGAAGTTCGAGGATGCCGGTCCTCCCCAGGCGACCGCACGAAAGCAGCGCGTGACGATGCGCCTGACCGGTGGCCGAACCGGTAAGCGTGCGGTGGTATGTCGAGATCTGGAGCTCACCGGTCTGATGCGCCCGTTCGACGCCGAGATCTGGTTCGGTGAGCGGGTCGCCGTGCTCGGCGCGAACGGCAGTGGAAAATCGCATTTCTTGAGGTTGTTGGCGGCGGGCGGCACCGATCCGGAACGCGAGCACCAGCCGGTCGGCGATTTCGCTGCGGACCCCGTCGCCCACACCGGCACGGCGAAACTCGGTGCTCGGGTCCGTCCGGGCTGGTTCGCGCAGACACACGAGCAGCCGCTACTGCTCGGACGCACCCTGCTCGACATCCTTCATCACGGCGACGAACACCGCGACGGCATGGCGCGCGAAGCGGCCAGCCGCGTACTCGACAGATATGAGCTCGCCGGAGCCGCCGAGCAGACCTTCGAGACCCTGTCCGGCGGACAGCAGGCAAGGGTGCAGATTCTCCTGCTCGAATTATCCGGTGCCACAATGCTTCTCCTCGATGAGCCGACGGATAACCTCGACCTCGCGAGTGCGGAAGCACTAGAGGCAGGCATGGCGGCATTCGAGGGAAGCGTCATAGCCGTGACCCATGACCGGTGGTTCGCGCGACAGTTCGACCGCTACCTCGTATTCGCCGCCGACGGCACCGTCCGCGAGAGCGACCAGCCGGTGTGGGACGAGCGCCGACCGGCCCAGACCGTTCGATGACCTACCTTTGTTGGGATCGGTAGCGCGCCGCTTCGTCTTTACTCGACGGCACAGGCGACGCCGATGGGGCGATGCCCGATGGAAGGACTGAGATGAGCCGAGCTTCGCGGTTCGCGGCGGCCGCCGTCATGGCCGGCGCTATTGCGGCGACGGGTCTGACCCTGGGGCCGGGCACCTCAACCGCTGAGGGACCCAGCTACAACGGCGGGAACTGTCCCGGGGGAATGACGTGCACGCACTGGTGTCCGGGTGATCCGGCGATACCGGGCAGCCAGGTGCTGAGCTGGGACTGGAACATCTGCCACGACTGGTACTGGAACTCAGAGGGCATCGTCGACGTCGGCACAAGCACGGTCTACCCGTGGTCGGGCGTACCGCACCAGGTTGCCCCTCCGCCACCGCCGATGGGCCCGGCGCCTGCTCCGCTATCGCCGCCACCGGGCATGCCGTTCTGCAGCCCGCGCGGATCGTTCATCATCATCCCGCCGATCTGCGACGAGATCGGCTACGACTGGCCGCCGGGCTCGTTGAAGCGCTAGGGGAGTACCGCTCAACTCGAGAAGGCGCTAGACCGCGCATCCTCCAAAGGAAGTCGGTCGAAGGCCCGGTGCAGTAGTCGACTACGCTAGCGCGCTGCATTCGCCCGAGACACTCTTTATCCGTCCGATCCGACATGGAGGGTGTCAATGGCGAATTCTCAGTGCGTACACGAAGTGGGTCAGTCGATTCGCGTGACGATTACGTTCGATCCCGACGATGTCCGGATCGAGGAGACGCTGATGGGCGTCAGTGTCGAGGTCCGCGACTGTCACAACGTGAAAACGCCTGGCGCTCCCGCGCTTCCACGGCGACTAGTGCGTGTGGCATTACCCCAGGGGATGTGGCCGCAGACCGCCCGCATCACCGAGGGTAAGACAACGGCACTGACCCGCAAGGCCACGCTCGTGACGCCGGCGCAGCACCTCAGGCCTTCTGCGGCGGCCCCGGCGGTGCGGTTGGTCGAGGCCCATGACCCCGTTGATCAGATCGGAACCGCATGCTCCTCCAGCAATTGCCGATGCTGTGCTGAGCATGATCCCGGCGGTCCCGGCGAGGACATCGGTTACGAGTTCGAGCACTACCCGCATCCAGAACCGGCCTTGCCCGACGAGAAACTTTATGACGAGGCCGCGCGTGACGTATCAGTGGCGGTTCTGCGCGCGGTCGACCACGTCGGACCGAATCCTGTTGTATCGATCGAGATTCGCCCAGTTCGATACACGAACAAGGCCACACTCGAGCTGGTCCGCGAGATCACCGTCGACATCCCCTACACCGAACGACCAACCGAACGTGCCAGCACCGAGGAGCTGCGAGCCCTTTTGGACAGACTGGGTATCTCGCACCTCGACCCCGCTCGATTGGAGCCAGTGCCGCAAACCGTCTTCACCTCCAAGGCGCAAGCCACGCGATATACCGAAATGATTCGCGACGTCGTTATCAACCCCGATGTGGTGAGACCCGCGAGGTGGACCGACGTCTTCATCGATAGGTTCCCCGCCGACTACCTCATAATCACCGACAATCAGAGGTGGAATGCCGCAACGATGATGCCGGTACGCCCGGTGCCGGGCAACATGATTGGGCAGTTCGAGCGTCTCGCCCAGCACAAGCGAAGCCGGGGCCTCAGCGCCAAGGTCGTCACGATCGCGGACATCGTGGGTGGACGCTATGGCGATTTCCGAACGGATTCCCGTGACTTGCCGGAGGTGATCCGCAAGTTCTTGAAGCACGTCTACGCCCGCTGGGGCGTCGCCTGGGTGCTGCTGGGCGGCGATGTCGATGTCCTACCCCCGCGCTATACGGCGGGATGGCTCGAAGGGGGAGTGAGCCCGGTCGCCACCGACCCGCCACCCGATAACACGTCACACTGGACGGGCGCCTATCTCAAAATGCACGTCGTCAGCCCGGGCACCGGCTGGCCGGGTACCCGCGGACGACAGTTGGTGAATCGCGCTACCGGGCAACTCATCCCGTTCGACGCCACCGGAGCGACCGCAGGCGGAGGGCTCGGTTGGTACTGGACGACCAGCGACTACTCAACCCGATCGGTCCCGGCGACGGACTTCGTCCGAGTCAACGGTCCCGCTGCGACCATCAGCACCGACATGTTGCAGTGGATCTACGAGGAGAACAGCATCCCCACCGATTTCTACTATTCGAGCCTGCAGGGATGGGTCGTCGCCTATCGCGATATCTCGGTGTGGTTGCAGACCGTTCAGCTTCCATACGTCTACCAGCCCGCGCACGACTGGGACGCGCTCGACAACGGGCTTTACGGTCAATACGCCACCAACGACGGAGACGTCGACGGTGTGCACTGGCATACCGATGTCAGCGTCGGAAGGGCGCCGGTGCAAACCGAGGCCGAAGCGACGACCTTCGTGGACAAGGTGATCTCCTACGAGACCTTCAACCGGCGGGTGATCTCAGCGAACGCGGCGTGGCCGCGACAGGTGCTGTTCGCCTCGTCGAACTGGGGCGATTCTCCGCAATTCAGGCCGACCGTCGCCAAGCCACCCGGAATCGACCGCTTCTTGCCTGGCCTCAAGTCGACGATCCTGCACTTGGGAAGCCTGGTGCCGAACAGCGACTGGCAGCTGATCGCCGAAATCTCCGACACCGACCGGCGCGAGCTGCCCTACAACGCGGCGAATCCCAACGCGCGTGGCTGGCATTTCGCCGTCAGTGCCACCAACCACTCCGTTCCGAGACTCCGAATCCCATTACTGGGCACCACATTGGACATTCCGATCCCAACGCCCTGGGTCATCATTCATGGCTCGACTACCGAGCTGAATCCTTCGACGTATCGGTTTGACCCGGTGCAGCAGGACCTCTCGATGAGCGATCAGGAACAGCTACGCGTTCAAATGGCGAGCGACCAACCTTCGTGGAACATTGTGACGCGGCTGTACGAAGACTTCACCGACCTCACACCCGCCCAGAAGTCAGCCCGCCCCGTTGCGTATCTCACCAGCGCGCGGTTGAAAGACGCGCTCGAGGACGCTCCGCACATCGTGGCCCTGTCTGGCCATGGCAACCCGGACGGCTGCTGCGCCGGCGACGTGTGGATGGCGCGCGGACTGACCAATGACAAACCCGGATTCATCGTGTACGCGGACGCATGTTCGACCGGCGCCTCCGACAGCGAGGACTCGTTCGCCGAAGTGCTTCTGACGAATCCGAGGGGCGGGGCGGTCGCCTACGTCGGCAACACACGACTCGGCTGGATCGGTGACGGTGATGATCTACAGCGCGCGTTCTTCAAAAAGCTCACCACGACCCGCCATCTCGGGCTGCTCAACGACAGCCGTCTTTTCGCAATCGATTACGCGACGGGGGAGGGCTATGCGCGGTGGGAGACCTATTCGCTCACTCTGTTCGGCGATCCCGAGATGAGCGTATGGCGAACTCCGCCTGCCGGACTGTGGCCGAAGATCCGTTGGCATAAACCGGATCTGCGCGTCCCTATCGAAGTCGAAGTACCGACGCCGCCACGGCCCAACCCGCCTGACCCACGCCGCGATCCGGCCGATTATGTGGTGCACGTGACGCAGCCCGCTGGACCGCGCGGCAACGGCAGTGTGAACTACACGGTTCGAGCGACCGCTGGCGAGCTCGTCCGCGTGAACGTATCGGATGCCGCGCCTGGCGAGCTTACGGTCACCGTCACCTACCTGGGCGATGACGAGTATGCACCGCATGTACAGACATTGATCGCCGAAGGGCCGACCTGGCTCTCTGGCACGGTCACCGAGGTGTCCTATCGGGAGGAGGGCCGACCGTGGACAGAAGTTGCACTCGACACGACCGACGGTCCTCGTCGCCTCGTCGTCCTGGACGACACCGTACAGAGCGATGGCGGAGCCGACCACGACCTGTGTGTCGAGGCAATCATGTCGGCACGCGCGGACGGCACGTCCATCGCGCTGCTGGTGGATCGAGACGGCGACGGCGGTCGGGTCGAGCGATTCCGACTCGCGCGGTGACAGGCGATCACCGTCAGGAGTCGTGGTGCTCAGCTCGGAAGCGCTGAGGATCTTGATCGCGAAGACGAGCGAGTCTCCGGGTTCGATTCCGGCCCGGGGCTCGCCGTCGGGATAGCCGTCGGCGGACGTCATCGCGACACCGACCGTCGAACCGACCTTCTGTCCTGCGATGGCCTTTTGAAAACCCTTCACAACTCCGGTGAGAGGGAAATCGACCGGCTCGGCCCGTTCGTAGCTGTTGTCGAACACGGTTCCGTCGCGACCGTTGACGCCCATGTAGCAGACCGAGACGGTCGCCGTGTCGGCGACGACAGGCCCATCTCCTGGTTGCAGAGTCTTGACCTGGGTCTCGGTCACGCTGAACGGCGCCTGGACGACGACGCTCGGCGCTGTCTTGTCCGTGGAACCGGTGACCGCGACGCTGCCCGTGGCGCCTGGCAAGGTCCACTCGGGGGTGCCGCCGATCGCAGGCATAGTCGACGGGCACGAAGCGGCTTCGGTCGCCGTCTCGGCAATGGACGGCACGCTGAATGGGTCCGCAGCAGACGTGGATGTGGTCGCCGATGATGTCTCCGTATCCGAGCCGCACGCGGCGAGCATCAAGACAAGCGGCGCGGCGGATGCAACGATGGCAACGGAGGACATACGAGTGAAACTCACGGTCGCCACCGTACAGCCGCTGAATCAGTACATCGATCGAGGGGATGAGATGAACATGCCGGAACCGTTCGTCGTGCATGACTCGCTATTGCACGGCACCAAGGCAGACCTTGCTGTGGGCGACGTGCTGGTGCCCGGCCGCCAGATGAATTACGACCAGAAGCGCGTCGCCAACCACGTGTACGTCACTCGAACGCTCGATGCCGCGGTGTGGGGAGCGGAGCTGGCGTCAGGCGACGGCCCCGGCCGGATCTACATCGTCGAACCGGACGGGCCGCTCGAGGACGACCCGAACGTGACGGACAAGAAGCACCCGGGGAATCCGACCCACTCCTACCGCACCCGCGAGCCGGTGAGGATCGTCGGAGAGCTGACCGACTGGGTGGGGCATACACCTGAACAGTTGCAGACCATGCGCGAGACGATGGCCGACCTCGCGCGGCGCGGACTCGACGTCATCTACGACTGACCGCGCCGCCGCCGGTCCGGCGCTTGGTCAGTAGTCCCACGTGGCGGGTACACACCGGAAGACATCGCCTGCGGTCGCTACGCGGCAGACCGACGGGAAAGGGAGATGGGTTGCCACCAACGACTCGCGCGTCGCTGCCAGCTCCCGCAAGAGCTGGATCCGAACGCGGGCCGCCTCTTCCGGATCGTGTTCGAAGCCGTTCTGCCACTCCGGGTTGTCGAATCCCGGCGCGAACACGGCATCGCCTGCGAACGTCAGCGCATCACCTCCGGATGCGAGGCGGACGATGCTGTGACCGGGGGTGTGGCCTCCGGTGCGCGCGACGAGCACGCCCGGCGCCAACTCGTAGGAGGTCTCGAACGTCCGCATCTGGCCGTGGTATTCGTCGAGGAACCGGGTAGCGATCGAGCGAAGCGCATCCGGCACCGGGGCGGGCATGTCGGTGTGGGAGAAGTCGGGGGCCTCCCAGAACTCGGCTTCGCGGGCCGCCACGTGTACCCGCAGATCCGGACGCAACCGCTCCTTCAGTCCCTGCGGTGAGCAGCCCCCCCACGTGGTCCATGTGCAGGTGGGTGAGTACCACGTCGGTCACGGCCGAGGGGTCGATGCCCGCAGCCTCGAGTCGATGGACTGTCTGCCCTGCGCGCGGGAAGTCGGGGAACTCCACGCCAAGCCCGGCGTCGACGAGGATGATCTGGCCGCCGCTGCGCACCACGACCACGTTCAGCGGCCAGTCGAGCACGTCGTGCGGCAGGAACCTGTCATCGAGCCATTGCCCGTACTCGGTGGCGTCGGCGTTGGTCGCCTGTGTCTTTGCGGTGATCGGCAGCACGCCATCGCTGATCACCAGCACCTCGATGTCGCCTACCTGTACCGCGTAGCGCGACGGAACCAGCTCGTCGAGTCCCTGCGTACCAAGTGAAATACTGTCCACGCTCATGCTTTTCTCCTTTGAGGGCCTGGCTTTCCTACTAGATCGCTTTCCGGCGGCGGCATTCATCCGCGCGCGCCTGATCGACAGATCGGAATCCGACGATTCCTTCACGGACTAGGGCAGAGGGTCGCTTCGCCAGCGGCGTACTGCCGAGCAAGTTTCGGCAGTGTCAGGTTTGGGCAGTGTGGAAACATGAGCGTTAACGAAAAGGTCACAGTGGAACGAACTATCGCCGCGCCCGTCGATGCGGTTTTCGACATCCTCTCCAATCCCGAACGACACCAGACGCTTGATGGCTCGGGGTTCATCCGCAGCGTGGATCACGCCGATCGGATCACCAAAGTGGGCGAGGTGTTCACGATGAACATGCAGGGTGATCACATGGGCGGCGAGTACAAGACCGACAACCACGTGTCCGGCTACGCGAAGGACAAGCTACTGGCGTGGAAGACCGCCCCCGCGGGCACTGAGCCTCCCGGATGGGAGTGGCTGTGGGAGTTGGAGTCTCAAGGACCTAACGAGACGTTGGTTCGCCACACCTACGACTGGTCGAACGTCACCGACAAGAAACTGCTCGAAAAGGTGAAGTTCCCGCTCGTCTCCGAGGATCAGCTGACCGATACTCTCGGTCGACTCGCTGCCGAGACGTCGTCCTGAGGGTGCACGACGACGTCACGAGACGTCGAGGAAGCCGTCCTGGTATGCCCAGCCGGTGCCGCCTGGAGCTGACGGGATGGCCAGGTGGCACCAGTTGTCCCGGCACGGCTCCACGAGGGTGTACTTATCGCCCGCGTTGAGGAAGACGCCGGGCAACGGGGTGCCGACGCCGTCGGGGACCTGGTAGATGTCGACGTCACTGGTGACCGTGGCGGTGCCTGGTCCAGTCGGGGTCGCCGCGGCTTCTCCCGTGACGTTGCACTCGAACGCTTGGTCCGATCGGAAGGTGGCGCCCGGGATACTTGTGACGTTTCCAGTCGCAATACCCTGCGAGTCGATGGTCCCGATGAGGTCCCAGGACACCTGGGAATCGGTGTAGTTAATCGACAGCGAATTCGCCCCGGTGATGTGCGCTGAGACAGCACCGTCCCAAGTCTTGGCGCTGTTGCTCCAGATCCCCGGCCCGAACGAGTCCTTGCCCGTACCTCCGCCCCACTGCATCTTGTCACCGCTGCTGATGTTCATGCGCGTGGTCATCTCGCGGAACACCCAATCGGTGCAGACGGCCGCCTGCGCCGGTGCCGCTGAGGTAATGAACCCTGTGCAGGCAGCCGCCACAGCAACTGCCGCAACCGCCGATTTCTGTACGAACTTTGCACCTGACATGCTGTTTCCTCCCGCGCTTAGGTGGTCCGCACACTGAGCGTATGCATTGTTAACGGTGAATAATCGGTTGTCCGCTGGCGATCGTGTCGGCCGGTTCAGGTCAACGACGTCACGAGACGTCGAGGAAGCCGTCCTGAAACACCCTATGAAATGTCTGCGGCAAACGAATCGGGTGTTTCCCTATGGTTCACGCCAATCCGGGGCGAAGCGGGTCCGAATTCGGCCAGCCAAGCCGTCGGCGTTATGAAGGCTCGTCTTCGGCGGCGGAGTCGTAGCTTGTGGCCAGGTGATGTAGGACTCGTTCGTTGAGGGTGGCGAGCGTGTCGAGTTCAGCCGGCGTGAACAGGTCGACGAAGTTGCGGCGGACGTCCGCCACGTGCTCGGGCGCCGCCTTCTCGATGGCGGCGCGGCCAGCAGGCAGCAGGCAGACCATAGTGCTGCGGGCGTCCTCGGGGTTGGGCTCGCGGCGGATCAATCCGTCCTTCTCCATGCGCCGCAGTTGGTGGGAGAGACGGCTCTTCTCCCAGGCCAATGCGGTGCACATAGCGTGGGCGGGCATGCGGTCCCCGTCGAGAGCCGAGAGCGCCGCCAGGACCGTGTAGTCGGCTCCGGAGAGGCCCGATTCCTGCAGGCGCCGGTTCAGGCGGGCCTCGATCTGATCGTGCGCGTGGATGAAAGCGCCCCAGGCGCGGTCTTCACGAGCGTTCAACCAGTTCGGTTCCATGCGCCACCATGCTACCCCTTATTGGTTGACGCATCACCAAATATGCGTATGGTTGAGGCATCAACCTTTTAGACCCTCAATCAAGACAGGAAATCTCATGAGCAACATCAGTATCATCGGCACCGGGAACATGGCCCGTACCATCGGCGAGCGGGCGATCGCGGGCGGCAACACCGTTGAGGTCATTGGCCGCGATCAGTCCAAGGCGGCCCATCTGGCCGAAGGTCTCGGCGGCGGCGCAACGGCAGGGGAGTTCGGCGCCGCCCCGGCCGGGGACATCGTCATCGTTGCTCTGCCGTACGCGGACGTCGTTCCGGTCGTCGCTCAGTACGGAGATGCCTTGACGGGCAAAGTCATCATCGACATCAGCAACCCCTTCAACTCCGCGGCCGACGGGCTGGCCATTCCCGACGACACGTCGATCGCTCAAGAAGCCGACAAGGTGGCGCCGGCCAGCGCCAGCGTGGTGAAGGCGTTCAACACCATCTTCGGTGTTGTGCTGGCCCAGGGCCGACCGCTGGACGTCTTCATCGCCGGCGACGACACGCGCGCCAAGGCGAGCGTGGCGGAGTTCGTCGAAAGTCTCAATCTGCGCCCATTGGACGTCGGTGGTTTGAACATGGCGCACTGGCTGGAAGGCACAGGCCTGGTGGTGATGGGCCTGGCCCGCCACGGGGTGGGGAACTTCGATCTTGCCCTCGGCGTCACTGTTTCCGGCTGAGCTCAGCCGCATCTCCTCGAAAGGGACAGTCACATGCACGTTTTCATCACCGGCGGGACCGGCCATTCCGGTTCGTACATCATCCCCGAGCTCATTGCCGCCGGGCACGAGGTCACCGGCCTGGCCCGTTCGGACACGTCCGCAGAGGCCCTGTCCGCGCTCGGCGCGACGGTGCGTCGCGGCAGCCTCGAGGATCTCGACGGGCTCAAGGAGGCTGCCACGAACGCCGACGGCGTCATCCACGTCGCACACAGGCAAGACCTGCTTCCCTCCGGCGGGATGGACGCCGTGGCAGCCGCGGAGCTGCCGATCATGCTTGCCTACGGCGAGGCACTAGAAGGGACCGGAAAGCCGCTGGTCGCAGCGGGCAGCATCGGTTCGCCCGGAAACCTGGGCCGGCCGGCCACCGAGGACGACCCAGCCCTTCCCAGCGGGGAGGAGTTCAAGGGCACGCTGCGTGTTCGCAACGTCGTGGAACGGGCTGTCGTTGGCCTCGCCGAGAGGGGAGTGCGGTCTTCGATCGTGCGGCTTCCGCTCATCGCGCACAGCACGACCGATAGTGCCGGCTTTCTCCCAGGGCTGATCGCGCTCGCGCAGGACAAAGGCTTCGCCGGCTACCCCGGAGACGGCACGAATTTATGGAACGCCGTACACATCCGCGATGTCGCCTCTGTGTTCCGCCTGGCGTTGGAAAAGGGTCCGGCTGGTAGATATTGGCACGCGGTCCAGGAAGGGGGCATCCCGTTTCGCGATATCGCCGAGGCCATCGGCAACCGCCTCGGCCTGCCCGCCGTGAGCATTCCCGTAGACGTCCTGATGCTGCCGGGCTACTTCGGCATGTTCACGAATCTGGTCACCTTGGACCTCCCGGCGTCCAACCTCATCACACGCCAGACCCTCGGCTGGGAACCCGTTCAGCCCAAACTGCTGGCCGATCTGGACAATGGCCATTACTTCTCAGGGGTACACGCATGACCACGTTCGCCGCGCACCGCGAGACCTTGGAATCCTTCGTCGACTGCATACGGATTTCGCCGAGTTGAGGCCTGAATCGACACGAGCCGTCGACCTTCGATCTACGAGCGGCTCACTCGGTTGGGGCGTACAGGAATGCCGACGCCAGCGTGCGACGTTGCGCAGACGAACACGTCGAAGGAGAGTTTCATGAGTGCAGCACAGCTGAACGGTGCGGTGGCAGTAGTGTCCGGTGCCTCTAGCGGCATCGGGTGGGCGACCGCGCGGGCGCTGTCCACGCACGGCGCCAAGGTGCTGGTTCTCGCCAGACGGGCCGACCGGCTGGCCGATCTCGTTGCCACTATCGCCGCTGACGGCGGCGACGCGCGGGCCTACGAAGTCGACGTCACCGATGCCGCTAGTGTCGGCGAGGCGCTGGAAGCGATCGGCGACGAGCACCAACGGATCGACGTGCTGGTCAACAACGCGGGATTCCTCGCCAACGGGCCTGCCATCGGTGCGGAACTCTCCGACTGGCATCGCATGGTCGACGTCAACGTCGGGGGAGTTCTCAACGTCACCCACGCGGCGCTGCCCCACGTGGTGAACGCCGCACATGGCATCCGCGGGGTAGCCGACATCGTCACGGTGAGTTCGGCGGCCGGACGCAGGGTTCCGTCCCCGGGCAGCAATGTTTACGCGGCGACGAAGCACGCCGTCGTCGCCTTCAGTGAGGCCCTCCGCCAAGAGCTTGCCAGCGAGGGCGTCAGGGTGGGCCTCATCGAACCCGGCGTGGTGCGCACGGAGATGACGACGGGTGGCGCAAAGAACGCACCGGACGCGACCACCGGTTCACCGCTGGCGCCCGACGACGTCGCCAACGCGATCCTTTACATGGTGAGCCAACCTGCGCACGCTGCCGTGAACGAAATCCTCATTCGCCCAACCGAACAGGTCACGTGATCGCGAAGCCTCGACTACCCGTTGTCCCGCCATACGAGCACCTGCTTGAGGGTGGTGAGGTCGTAGCCGTCGTCGGAGGACGCGAGCGCGGTCCAGCCCTCGAAGTTGGCGACGTCGGGCTGCTCGTCGTACAGGACGGGCTTGCCGTCGACGATGCCCTCCATCGCCGGGCGGTGGAAGTGGTCGTAGCCGAAGATCACGTCGACGCCGCCGGCCGGCGGACCACCGAAACAGCCGACGCCAGTTACCTTCTGGTGCCACCTGAATGGGCGGGGCCGGTGCCGACTGACGCGACGCGTCTCGACGTGTCGACGAGCAAGGTGTGGCTGTGGGGACGGCTCGGGCGTCGCGGGGAGAACACAAGCTCGAGTCGTCGAGGTCGAGCGGGCGATGATGGCATTCCTCGGCCTTGCTCGATCAATGAACGTGACGCGGCCCAGGCCTACGCGCAACCTGCTGCGGCAGGGTCGCGTAGATTCCTTGAGAACAATCCGAGCGTTCAACGAAGGCCATCATGTCCGAGGATCGGAACACAGACGTTCCACCGAATCACCTCTCCGTCGATCCGCGCAGCGCCTTCTATAGCGAAGAGGTGCTTCGGCGCGACGTAGGTATTCGCTTCAATGGCGCCGAGAAAACCAATGTTCGCGAATACAACGTGGCCGAGGGTTGGGTGCGTGTCGAGGTCCCCACCGCGAAAGATCGCCACGGAAATCCTATGGTCGTCAAGCTCAGTGGCACGGTTGAACCTTATTTCCGCTGAGCGGAGTAGGGGTGTCCGGTCGCAGTGAACCTGGCGGCTTTCTGCACGGAACCGCCAGCTTGAGTGAGACGCGATCGTGTACATCCGTCTCATTTGAGATGGCGGGTCGAGTCGGCGTGATCCCCGGCGGGCGTGCGTGCCATTTTTGCCGCGGCGGGCCGACCAGCTGACCATCGGCAGAGGAGAGATACGAGACAACCCCGACCTGGGATTATGTGTCGGGGGAGCGGCGGCCCGGAGAGTGTCTCGTTTCTCTAGTAAAGGGAATGGTTGTCAAGCGGGTGGTGGGGGTCGTCGTTGGGCGACGCGGGTCCATGTCGGCCCGCGGTTGGGGTTGGTGGTTTCCCGGCGGCGCACTCTGACCTACGCGTGCTGAAAGGGCGGTATTGATCTAGGCATCGCCCTGCAGTGCCGAGACCAGCACGTCGGCGGCGAGAAGGCCGAGATTGTTTGCCGCCAACGGGCTGTCGCCGGTGAGCAACCTGCGGTCCTGGTGCACCCGACCGGTCATGTCGTCGTTGAGAACCGTCACACCCTGCGCCTCGAGCGCCTCGGCCAGTAGCCACTGCAAGCGGCCCGGAAGGTAACCCATGTCGACGTTCGCACCCTTGTCGAGGGCGTCGGGGAACACACAAATCGAGTAACCCGTGAACGGAGACTGCCGGCCGCTCTGCCCGACCGACAGCAGCGCAGCCGGACCGTGGCACAAGGTGATCACGAACTTGTCGTTGGCCACCGCCCAATCTAGGGTCTGGGCCACCGCTTCGGCCGTCGGCAGCCCCACGAGCGCGCCGTGGCCGCCGGGGACGAACACCGCCAGATAGTCCGAGTCCGGGCCAAGGTCGTCGGCGACGACGTCGGCAAGCGTTTTGGGCTGCTTGAGTTTCGGCTTGAGGGCTGCATAGGTCTCGAGCACGGCCTGGTCCTCACCTGGCATTGCCCACAGCTCGAATTTGGCCGGGTAGCCGGCGACCGTCGCGACGTCGACCTCGAAACCCGCCTGCATCAGGTGGTGCAGCGGCAGCAGCGTCTCCACCGGATGGTTGCCGGTGGAGAACATCTTCCCGTTCTCACACAGCACGTAGCGTTCCTCGGTGGCGATCGTCAAGATCTTCCACCGGCCCTCGGTGTAGGCGCCTTGGTGTTTCACCCCGGCGAAGTCGGTCTTGGGCTGGGTGTACTGGGTCAGCGAATACGGGGAGGGGAAGAAAGCGTTGTCCTCGGCCTCGTCCGGCCGAGGGTCTCGGCTCAAGTCGTCGGTGTTCGTGCTCATCGGTGATCCCCTCTCGATCGTCCGCCATCGCGACCGTGGACACGTGTCGTCAAGGGTGAGTATCGGCCCGATGTGGGCGGTACGTAACGGTCTTTCCCGAACAGCTCTCCGGCGGCGGCGGCTCCACCGTCGCGACGCCCCCGCAGGATGAGCGGCTCCCGCGTGCGACAGCAACTGAGAGCGGCTGGTCACAGCTTCATCGCCAAGAGCCGCTACAAAACGGGTACTGGTTCGCAGTTAGTTGACATAATGTGGCTTATCGGCATTTTATTGAGCTGGGGAGCAGATCGACAGTCGCCGCACCTATCTGTGAATGCGCTGCGCCACTCCACCATTGGCGTCGATGTCCGTTGCCGCTGCACGCTTGCCGCGATACGCCCGTGCCAGCCACCATGTGGATGAGCGGGCCGGTAACGGATTCCCGGGTCGATCGCTGCGGTCCGAGACTGCCGACCGCCGATCCGTCGAGCCCCTCCCCAAAGACCCACTCGCACAAGGCAATACGTCACTGTGACGATTTCATGAGGGCTAGGTGTGTCAACCCTTTCCGCGGCGATCCCGCCGCAAGGACCACCATACGTCACAGTGACGTTTATCGGTGGTGTCGCTCCATCCATCAAATCGCCAGTGGCACAACACTTTACGCTCTGCACACCGTGCGGGCCGGGCCTCGGTCCATATGATGCGTAGGCTGGGCGTCGTCACGATTACCGATGCGCAATGTTGCCAAGAAGACACGGAGCAGCCATGCCGACGTTGTATGAGGTCGTGAGCCGGTCGTACACCGAGTTCATCAGCGTCTACGACACCTCCGACGCGTCGCTGATTGCGAATGACCTGCTACTCCGGTCGTTGACGAACAACGACTCAGCCGCACGAATCGCGATCTCCAGCCAGCTCCTGGACGACGGCGCCGACGCGGCGGCCGAGTACTCGGACGGCGTGAACACGCTGCACGTGCTGTTAGGGCGAGGTATCCATGACTTCGAGGCTGAGGTCCCTTTGCTCAAGCGGTTGCTCGACGGTGGCGCCGACATCAACAAGGTGATCAGAAAGTTCGGCACCCCGTTGGAGACGCTCGCCGAACAGTTCAAGTTCAGTGATGAGACACTGGCGCCTTTCTACGACATCTTGTTCACCCGCGATGACCTCGACCTCCTGCGGACGAGCGTCCACGGCCGGTCGGTCTATGCAAACGTCCAGAAGTGGGTGCAACGTCGCCCGGCGCTGGTCGCTCGTATGGACGGGTATCTACGCGATCGGTAGCGCCACTCCCCTCCACCACCCTCGTCCTCGCGCTAAATTACGTCACAGTGACGATATGGCCCGAGGTCGCTGTGTGCCCGAAATACGCTGGCGCCCAATCGATTTGCACCTAGACGACGAGCGGCCCGAGAATGTTCCGCCTCTGCCCGATGAACATCTCGGTACGGCGTGCGGGTTGGGCCACGGACTCGATCACTGTGTACGCTCCGCCGGTCGACCGACTGTCGACTCGAATGGCTTGACGCTCACCGTCGACTGCAGGCCACCACGTCACATCGCCCTCCACGTCCTTGCCTTCTTTCGCCACGCCTTCTCCTGAATTAGTGAACTGTGTGAACAGAAATCGCAACACGTCATGTACCCAGTCATTCCAATTCGTCACGTGTGTGACGATTCGTCCACTCGCCCACCGTTACGCTCTGTGTCGATGGACGACCGGAACCAGATCGACTCGCTCGAAGAATTGCGCTCGCTGGCCGGCGTGCTACGCGGCCTGGATACGGCAGCGTCCAAAAGCCAGTGGAACGACGACAGCGCCATGCGCTCTGTCGTCGCCGCCGCACACGCCGTGCTCTCGCTGGGTGATGTCGCCGACATAGGTGCGACCACCACACACAGCGAGGCCGAGGCAAGCGCGATCGCATCCGTCGGCAGGGCCCGAGTCGCCGTCGCCGAGGCGGTATTGGCCGTCGAAGAAGCCCGACGTGGCAGCAAGGGAAAGCCGTCGGCTGCCGCCCATCCGCTTCGTGCCGCTTCGGCATCGCTGGCGTCGCTCGGTCGCGGCATCTCTCGACGAGATCCGACACATCACCGCCGACAGGCCACGCTCGATTCTCTTGCGGACAGTCATCACGGTGGCCATTGGCCTGGCCCTCGTCGCCGCCTTTCACCTCACCGGTATGAAGCGCTACGACCTCAGCGGCCTGACCCTGTACTTGTTCTCCGGTGTGGTCGGCAGCGTCGTGTGCACCAATTCGCTGTGCTTCGAGGCCGAGCGAGTTCGCGCCGCGCTTGCGGCCGGCCAACGGGTATGGCGCATTCTCGTGGTGCAGAACCTCGCGATGGCGATACTCATCACCGTCGCCGGCCTCCCCGTTGTCGCGGCTCTGACGTGGACGCGAGAAGCCAACCCCGTCGTGCTCGTCGACCAGCTGGTGACGATGATCTTCATCTGGCTGGGCGTCGGCAACGTGCTCTCGGTCATCTATCCCTTGCGGCACGAACCCGTGACGGCCAGGTTGAAGGACGGCACGTGGAAGCTCTTCCTGTTCTCGTTCGTGTTGTCCTACGGCGTCGGGCTCACCGTCAATCTGACGATCTACTGGCGCCTGTGGGCGCGCGAAACAGCAAACGCCCAGATCGCCGGCGGCGCCTGGGTGGCATTCCTACTCGTGCTCGCCAGTGCCCTCCTGAGCTGGATGCTGCTGACCGTATTCGCTGTCGCGTGCAGCCAGCAGCCCGTCGTTCGCCGCAAGCTCTCTCGCGAAATGATCGCCTATCGACAACGTGCTGACAGCGCAGGTTCACCGTGCGGCACAGTGAGCGTTATGACCAGCCGAAAAACGCCGGGGCCCAAGGAGGTCAAGGCCGCCGCACAGGCCGCCGCAGAGACCGCGCAATCGATCGCAGGCGGTGCGATGCGCATCCCGCCCGCAACCATTCAACTTGCCAGTCAGCTGCCGGATCTGCTCGAGAACCTGGCGACCGCCACCGAACGTCTCAACGAAGCGATCGATCGTGCCGAACGGTACATGGCGCTGGCTGATCCCATGATTCGAACCATGGATCACCTGCTGCCCCAACTCGAGTCGCTGGTCGCGACAGGCGATGAGGTGTTCAAGACCGTTTCGGCGCTTCCCGGTGTCTCGACAATCGGTCGGCTCGCAGGCGGCCCGACGTCATCGACACGAAAGCGCCCTAGCCCTAAAGGACGTTGAGATGACCGCCGCCGACCGACCCGCAGCGACGGCAACGGTCGGACACCCACCGCCGGGCCCTCGTGCCATCAAGCCCCTCCGCCCGCTGGTCGCCGCCGCCTGCGGCGCCGGTTACCTGGTCGCGGGAGAATGGTTGATACGACGCCTCTTCGCGCGGTACGGACCCGTGGTGTCGATTCCGTTGCCGGGCATCCCCGTGGTTCTCATCAAGGATCCGGATCTGGTCAAGCAGGTGTTCACCGAGAAGCCCGACGTCCTGCTCGGCGGCAAAGGTGTGCGGCCCTCGGCGCTCATCTACGGAACGGGCTCGATGTTCGTCCAGGAAGAGCCGGAGCACCTTCGCCGGCGAAAGCTGCTGACGCCGCCGCTGCACGGAAGGGCCCTCGAGAACTACCGGCCCATCATCGAGGACAGCACGCGGCAGGCTCTGCGCTCATGGCCGACGGACAGACCGTTCGAAATGCTGCGGGCGGCGCGTGATCTCGCACTGGACGTCATCGTCCGCGTCATGTTCGGAGCCGAAGACCCAGCCGAACGTGCGCGACTCGGACGGCCCTTCGAGACACTGCTGGACCTGGGTTCATCGGAGCAGCTGATCGTGCGCGTCGCCCTGCACTCGGTGGGTGGCTTGCGACGATGGCCCAAACTCGACCGCGCCAACCAGGGAATCGATGATCTGCTGACGCCGATGATCGCCGCCCGCCGTCGAGAGCCCGATCTCGACACCCGCACCGACATCATGTCGCTGTTGCTCACCGCCCGCAGTGAAGACGGAGAGCACCTGACCGACAAAGAGATTCGCGATGACCTTGTCACGCTGATGCTCGCAGGCCATGAGACGACGGCGACGACGTTGGCCTGGATGGTCGACCTGTTGCTTCACCACCCGGACGCGTTGGCCAAAGTCCAAGCCGAGGCCGAAGCCGCCGAGTCGACGACCTACACGCAGGCGGTCATCAACGAGACGCTTCGCATCCGGCCACCCTCGCCCTTCACCGGCCGCTATACGGTCGGCGACTATCGCCTCGGCGGATACACGGTGCCTGCCCGGACACGGATCGTTCCGCACATCGGTGAAGTGAATCTCGATGCGGCGACGTATGACCACCCGGACGAATTCCGGCCCGAGCGCTTTCTCGACGCAAGTCCACCGACGTATGCGTGGATCCCCTTCGGCGGCGGGATCAAGCGGTGCCTCGGCGCCAGCTTCAGCATTCTGGAGCTCACCGTCGTCCTCCAGACGCTGCTCCGGTCGGGCAGGTTCGACGCCACGCCACGCCGACCAGGACCGCCAAGTCCGACGCGGGATCGTGCTGCTCCCCCATCGGGGGGTTCCCGTCCGCTACCACTCCTGACAGGTCATAATTCTCCGAGCGTTTTTGCTGAGACGAGTTTTGCTGCGACCAAGGAGTCATTGATGGAGATCGACCCGGCCGCGACCGCCTGGGTGCTCGCCTGCACAGCACTGGTCCTGTTGATGACACCCGGCCTCGCCATCTTTTACGGCGGCATGGTCCGGTCGACGGGCGTGCTCAACATGATCATGATGTGCTTCATCTCCATCCCCGTCGTGACCATCGTGTGGTTGCTCGCCGGCTATTCACTGGCGTTCGGCCAGGACGCGGGCGGCGGCCTCATCGGGAACCTCGACCACTTCGGGCTGCTCGGCATCGATCCCACCACGGTTCGATCCGGCATCCCCGAACTGCTCTTCGTGACATTTCAGCTCGGCTTCGCGATCGTCACCGCCGCACTCGTCTGCGGTGCGATCGCCGACCGCGCCCGGTTCTCGGCGTGGATGATCTACATCGCCGTCTGGACCGTCGCCATCTACGCGCCCGTCGCCCACTGGGTCTGGGGACCCGACGGCTGGCTCGCGTCGTTCGGCGCCGTCGACTACGCGGGCGGCCTCGTCGTCGAGATCGTGTCCGGGGCGTCCGCGCTGGCGTTGGCGCTCGTGCTCGGTCCGCGGATCGGGTTCAAGTCCGACGCGATGCGGCCGCACAACCTTCCGTTCGTGCTGCTCGGTGTCGGGCTGCTGTGGTTCGGCTGGTTCGGCTTCAATGCGGGCTCGGCGCTCGCCGCGGACGGCAAAGCGTCGGTGGTGTTCCTCAACACGCTGATCGCCGGGTGCCTCGGAATGCTCGGCTGGATTTTCGTCGAGCGTCTCCGCGACGGTCGGCCGACGACGTTCGGTGCGGCGTCGGGCGTGATAGCCGGACTCGTCGCGATCACGCCGGCATGCGGATTCGTCGCCCCGATAGGCGCATTCGTCGTCGGGCTGGCGGCCGGTGTGGTGTGTTCGTACGCGGTCGGCTGGAAGTTCAAGGCGGGCTATGACGATTCGCTCGACGTCGTCGGTGTCCACTTCGTCGGCGGCGTCGTCGGCACGTTCCTGATCGGGTTGCTCGCCGCCGAAGTGGTGTCCGGCGGCGCCGAGGGCCTGTTCTACGGTGGCGGACTGTCGCTACTGGGCAAGCAGATGCTCGCCATTCCCGTCGTCGCGATCTTCGCGTTCGTGGTGTCCTTCGTCATCGGGAAGGTCATCGACTCGACGTTCGGGTTCCGTATCGAGCCCGAGGACGAGATCTCCGGTATCGACCTCGCGCAGCACGCCGAAACCGCGTACACGGAGGGCGTGCACGGCACGCTCAAAAGCGGCCGGGAATCGGCTGAGGGCGCTCCCGATCACACTGCGGCGGCAGTCTTTACGGCCTCGATACGGGCAGGAA
>CAWHIZ010000030.1:0-67711 GCA_963829405.1 uncultured Actinomycetota bacterium | reverse complement strand
GTCAGGACCGCCGTCAAGACCGCGGTCTCGAATGTGACGCAGTCGAAGCCGCGGCACGCCAAGCCTGACACGGACACAAACACAGCCGACTAACGAGGGGCGAAAGACTAGCCGCTGCCGCGCAGATCCTCGACGAACGCCTTGGCGTCTTCCCATGTCGGAAGCAGTCCTGCGGCCTTGACCTTTTCGAGCGACGGCGCATGGGCGTCGCGGTCGGACAGCACGTGATCGGTTCCGGGCCAATGGATGTCGAGCGCCGGATCGGTCGCCAGGATGGTGTGCTCGCGATCCGGGTCGTACCCGGCCGAGCAGAGGTACATCACCGTCGAGTCTTCGTACAGCGCCTGGAAACCGTGCGCCAGGCCCTCGCTGAGGTACACCGAGCGACGGCTGCGGTCGTCGAGCACGACGGAGTCCCATTGACCGAATGTCGGTGAGCCGACGCGGATGTCGACGACGACGTCGAATACCGCACCGCGCACGCACGTGACGTACTTGGCCTGGCTCGGCGGCAGCTGCGCGAAGTGCAGCCCGCGAAGCACGCCGGCCGCACGACACCGAGCAGTTCGCCTGATGCAGGTCCAGTCGGATGTCCCGTCGATCGTCGCGAAACTCGGAGTCGGTGAACCATTCGAAGAACACGCCCGCGGTCGTCGGTGTGCTGCTTCGGCGTGATCTCCCATGCGCCGGGCACCTTCAGCTCGCGTACCTCCACGTCACTGACCCCGCTTCGCGTAGGTGTCCTCGACGGCATCTTTGATTGGGCGCCACCAGGTTTCGTTGTCGCGATACCAGTCGATGGTCGCGCGCAGGCCCTCTTCGAATTCGGTGTGCTTGGGCTCCCAACCGAGCTCATCGCGCAGCACCGAAGGATCGATCGCATACCGAAGGTCGTGGCCGACGCGATCGACGACGTGATCGAAGTCGTCGGGGTCGCGATCCATCAACGCGAGAATCGTGCGCATCACCGACAGGTTGTCCCGTTCGCCTTCGGACCCGATCAGATAGGTTCGGCCGATCTCGCCGTCCTGCAGGATCCGCCACACCGCGCTGTTGTGATCGTGGACGTGAATCCAATCGCGCACATTGTGCGCCGGTGCCGTACAGCTTGGGTCGTCGCCCGGTCAGCACGTTGGTGATCTGGCGCGGAATGAACTTCTCCACATGCTGGTAGGGCCCATAGTTGTTGGAGCAGTTGGAGATCGTCGCGCGCACACCGTAGGACCGCACCCACGCCCGCACCAGCATGTCGCCTGCGGCCTTGGTCGACGAGTACGGGCTGGACGGGTTGTAGGGCGTCGCCTTCGGTGAATCGGCGATCCTCGTCGAGTTCGAGATCCCCGTAGACCTCGTCGGTCGAGATGTGGTGCAGCCGAACGCCGTGCGTGCGCACCGCCTCCAGCACCGTGTACGTGCCGATGACGTTCGAGTGGAGGAAGGGCTCGGGGTCTGCGAGCGCGTTGTCGACGTGCGTCTCCGCGGCGAAGTGCACGACGGCGTCGGACTCGGCGACGAGTTTCGTCACCAATTCGGCATCGGCGATGTCGCCCTGCACAAGGCGGATGGCGTCGGCTACCGGCGTCAAGCGATTCGCGGCTGCCGGCGTAGGTGAGCGCGTCGAGCACCGTGACCTCGTGCTCACCGCACCGCGCTGTGCACGAAGTTGGCGCCGATGAACCCCGCGCCCCCGGTGACCAGCAACCGCATGGGTAGACCATAGCGGTCAGGCGCGATTAGCCCTTCAGCCCCAGCGGGCCCGCCAGCTCCGTGAGCGTCGGCAGCAGCTTGTCCCAACCGCCGAGCACCTGGATGGTGACGTGGTCCGCCCCGGCATCGAGGTGCTCGTTGAGGCGGGTGGCGATGTCGTCGGCGGTGCCGTAGGCGACCAACTGCGTCGATCAGGCGGTCGCTGCCGGGTTTGGCGACGTCCTTGTCCGTGAACCCGAGCCGCTTCCAGCTGTTCAGGTAGTTGCTCAGGTTCAGGTAGAAGTCGATCGGTCTGCCGGCCGATCTCACGCGCCTCGTTCGCATCGGTGGTCAGCACCACCTTGTGCTCGGGCGCCAGATACACGGTGGGGCCGACCAATTCGCGAGCCTGTCCGGTGTGCTCCGGCGTCGTCAGGTAGGGATGCGCGCCCGCACTGCGCTGCGCGGCCAGCTTGAGCACCTTCGGGCCGAGCGCGGCGACGACGCGTCGGCTGGTCGGCACCTTCGCGGCGTCGAGCGCGTCGAGGTACTCGACCAGCACGTCGTAGGGCTTGCGGTACTCGTCGGTGTGCTCGGGATGGCCGATGCCGATTCCGAGCAGGAACCGGCCCGGATAGGCGTTCTCGACGCGGTGGTAGGCCTCGGCGACCTCATCGGCGGGCGCGGTCCACACGTTGACGATGCCGGTGGCCAACTGCAGGGTCTCGGTCTGTTCGAGGATCGGCTCGATGTAGCTCGAGATCGCCCGCGGGGGACCCGCCGATCCACAGCGCGCCGTAGCCAAGCTTCTCGATCTCGACCGCCTGCTCGGGTTTGGGCACCCCGAACGTCCACACTCCGAAGCGGCCAAGGTCTGGCTTGAGCGAAACAGCGTCAGTCATGCGGATCCCCCTTCGGTCCGACGATTCACCGCAGGCCGAGTGGCCCGGCGAGTTCGGCGAGTGCAGGCACCAGCTTGTCAGGTCCGGTCAGCACCTGCACCGGCACATGGTCGGCGCCCGCGGCGATGTGCTCCTTCAGCCGTGCCGCGATCTCGTCGGGTGTGCCGTAGGCGACGACGGCGTCGACCAGCGTGTCGCTGCCCGGCTTTGCGACGTCCTCGTCGGTGAAGCCGAGCCGCTTCCAGTTGTTCAGGTAGTTGGCGAGGTTCAGGTAGATCTCGAGCGACTTGCGTCCGACGGCGCGCGCCTTCTCCGGCATCGGTGGTCAGCACGGCCTTGTGTTCGGGAGCGATGAACGCCTCGGGGATGAGCTTGCGCGCCTCGGCAGTGTGCTCCGGCGTCGTCAGATACGGGTGCGCGCCCGCCGAGCGCTCGCGCCGACAGCTTCAGCACCTTCGGGCCGAGGGCGGCCACCACACGGCTGTCCTTCGGTACGCCGTACTCGTCGAGTTTGTCGAGATAGTCGGTCAGCGCCTCGACCGGCTTGCGGTACTGCTGGTGCGCCTCGGGGTGGCCGACGCCGATGCCGAGGATGAAGCGGCCCGGGTAGGCCTTCTCGATCCGGTGGAACGACTCGGCGGTCGGGCCCGGTTCGGCGGTCCAGATGTTGACGATCCCGGTGGCGAGCTTGCAGCGTGCTCGTCGCCTCGAGAATGGGATCCACCCACGACAGCTCGGCAGCGGGTGAGCCGCCCGCCCAGATGGCTCCGTAGCCGAGGGACTCGATGTCACGCAGCTGATCAGGGGACAGCTGCTGCCACATGGAATGGTGGCCGAACGCGCCGAACGTGCCGAGATTGGGTTTGGTCATGGTTCATCCAACCTACGGCGCATCGGAGGCTATTCCGATTCACGCCTGCTGAGCCGACGCCTTGACTACTCGGCCCCCGCGTCGGCCAGTTCACCCGGCGTCGGCGTCAGCGGCGCGGGCGCCACCAAGGGCAGGCACACGATGAAGCGGGTGTCGCCGGGGTGCGACTGCACCGAGATGTTGCCGCCGTGCTTCTCCACGACGATGCGCCACGCGAGGTCCAGGCCGAGGCCGGTGCCCTCACCGAACGGCTTGGTGGTGAAGAACGGCGTGAAGATCCGGTCGATGATGTCCTCGGGTATGCCGGGGCCGTTATCGCAGATCTCCACCCGGATCATCTGATCGTTCTCGCGCGCGGTCCGAATCGTCAGCGTGCCCTCGCCGCCCATCGCCTGTATCGCGTTGTCGATCAGGTTGGTCCACACCTGGTTGAGATCGCCTGGATAGCACTGCAATTCGGGCAGCGTCTTGTCCATGTCCTTGATGATGGTGACCGGTCGTCCCTTGCCCTGATAACCGACCTTGTCGCCGAACATCATGATGGTGCTTCGCAGCAGTTCGTGGACGTCGGCGCTCTGGTATGAGCCGCGGTCCATCTGCGAGTACTGCTTCGCCCCGGCGAGCAGCGCCGAGATGCGCTTGCTGGCCTCGGCGATCTCGTTCATCCGCAGCTCGTTGTCGATGGTGTATTTCAGCCAGCCGATGGCGCTCTGCAGCGAAGCCGACGCGTCGACGTCGTCGACCAACGCCGACACCCGCTCCAGCCAGTCGGTGTCGAGGCCGGCCTCCACGAAGGTCGGCGCGTACTCCCACGCGCTGACGATGCCGTGATCCTCGAGCCAGTCGCCGATCTGGTCCTCGCGGTCGGACGCCTCGAGCGCGGTCAACTCGGTGTCCTTGTTCTTGGCGACCTGCTCGGCGACCTGGTCCTGGATGTTCACCAGCATCCGCAGCGCCTCGGGCGTGAACTTCGCCTCGGCCACCATCGCGAGCTTGTGCCGCATGTGGCCGACGCCCTCGCGCAGATCGGCGACCGCGCGGCCGGTGGCGGCTGCCGGGTTGTTCAGCTGATGCGTCAGCCCGGCGGTGATGGTGCCCAGTGCCAGGAGCTTCTCGCGCTGACCGATGATCTGGCTCTGCCGCCGCCCGCCGACCCGGTGCCCCTCCAGCAGGTGGACGGCCATCGGAAACTCCGACTTCATGAACGCCGCGAAGGCCTCGGAGTCGAGGACGAAGCAGCGCGAGGGCTTCGTCAGCCGCACCGAGGCCTCGTAGATGTGTTCCTCGCCCGGTACGTAAGCCGACCACGCGCCGAAGTAGACACCGCGTTGTGAGGTCTGTCCGGTCTGGATGTCCACGCCGCCGGAGCGCTTCGACATGATCAGCTCGCCGTCGATCATCACGTAGAAGCAACTGGCGGGCCCACCCTCGACGACCAACGGCCCCGCGGGGAACGTCTCGATGTGGCCGGCCTCGCACAGGATGTCGAGCTGCTCGTCGCTGAGCTTCTCGAACAGGAAGAGCGTCCGAAGCTCGTCGCGCACACATTCCTCGCTCATGTCGCGCTCGTCCTTCCAGGCTGCGAAATCACGATTCGGCCAGGTACCTGTGAACCAACATCACTGCCATCGATCCTTCGCCGACGGCGGCTGCCACTCGCTTGGCCGAGTCGGCACGTACATCACCTGCAACAAACACACCGGGCACACTTGTTTCCAAATGGTGAGGCGGTCTTTCCAGTGTCCATCCGCTGACTCTTCGAGAGTCGGGTCCGGAACGGATGAAGCCGAAGTCGTCGGTGGCCAGCACGCCGTCGAGCCACTTGGTCCGCGGCGTCGCGCCGATGAAGCAGCACAGGCGTGACGCAGCGACGGTCTCCTGCTGGCCGGTCTGTCTGTCCTGAAGGACGAGCCCCGTCAGATGGTCGTCTTCACCTGTGGCCTCGACGACCTCGGTGCAGGTGCGGACGTGGATGTTCTCCTTGCCCTCGATCTGCTGGATGAGGTAGTAGGACATCGACGATTCCAGCGACGGCCCGCGCACCAGAAGCGTGACGGACTTGGCCGTCTTGGACATGAACATGGCTGCCTGGCCGGCCGAGTTGGCGCCGCCGACGATGTAGACGTCTTCGCCCTCGCAATCCGCGGAGTCCGACACCGACGCGCCGTAGTAGACCCCGCGACCGATGTAGTTGCACGCGCTGTTGTCGGGGTCGTCCCAGCAGCCGGGCGCCTGCAGGTGGCGGTAGTCGACCCCGGTGGCGAGGATCACGGCCTGGGCGCCGATGGTGCTGCCGTCCTCGAACGAGATGGTCCTGGCCTGGCCGCTGACGTCGAGCCCGACCGCCTTGCGGGTGGTGATGACCTCCGCCCCGAAGCGCTCGGCCTGTCTGCGGGCCGACGTGGTGAGCTCGGCGCCCGAGACGCCCATGGGGAAGCCGAGGTAGTTCTCGATGCGCGAGCTGCGGCCCGCCTGGCCGCCCGTCGTCGTGCTTTCGATGAGCACGGTGTTGAGACCCTCGGATGCGCCGTACACCGCGGCGGCGAGTCCGGCGGGGCCGCCGCCGATGACCGCGAGGTCGTACATCTCCAGCGACGGGGTGGTCGACAGTCCCAGCATGTCGGCCAGCTCGCCGTTGGTCGGCTCGACGAGCGTCTCGCCGCCCTCGGTGATGACCACGGGCAGCCGCAGGCCGTCGAGGCCCGCCGCAGCCAGCAGCTGCTCGCCCTTTGGCTCATCGGCCATATAGGAGCGGAATGAGTGCTGGTTGCGGGCCAGGAACTGGCGCACCTCCCAGGACCGGGGATTCCACCGGTGGCCGATGACCTTGGTCATGGGCACCGCGCGGTCACCCTGGGTGCGCCAGGCCTCGAGAAGGCCGTCGATCACCGGGTAGAGCTTCTCCTCGGGCGGATCCCACGGCTTGAGCAGGTAGTGGTCGAGGTCGACGACGTTGATGGCGTCGATGGCGGCGTGGGTGTCGGCGTAGGCGGTCAGCAGCACGCGGCGGGTCAGCGGGTAGATGTCCATCGCCTCTTCGAGGAACTCGATACCGCTCATGCCGCGGCATCCGGTAGTCGGCGACGAACACCGCAACCGAGTCGCCGCGCAGCTTGAGCTCGTTGAGGGTCTCGAGGGCATCCGGCCCGGATTCGGCCCGGACGATCCGGTAACGCTCGCCGTAGTGGCGGCGCAGATCGCGAGCGACCGCGCGGGAGACCGCGGGGTCGTCGTCGACGGTCAGGATTACAGGCTTGCGGGGCTGGGAATCTGGTCCAGTCATCGCCATCAAGTATGCGCTCGTTGTCCAGCGGATATCCGGGCAAGCCGATGGCGCTGAGGTGGCCGTTCAGCGATTTTGGGGCACGCGGCCGAGCAGGTAGTATGGATCGACGGTGCGGTTTTCGCGCCGGCTCTTGCGTGCCCCAGTTCTGGAATTTCTAGCTACCGGCTCACGTTTTGTAGTCGGAGTTAACACTGCGCCCGCAAGATTTGTCGCCGTTCGCGGCGGCCGGCGCCAACAACCAGAAGGACACGGAGGATCTCCGAACAATAATGGCCAAGAAAGACGGTGCCATCGAGGTCGAGGGCCGCGTGGTCGAACCCCTGCCCAATGCGATGTTCCGCATTGAGCTGGAGAACGGACACAAGGTGCTCGCCCACATCAGCGGCAAGATGCGGCAGCACTACATCCGCATCCTGCCCGAGGACCGCGTCGTGGTGGAGCTGTCTCCCTACGACCTGTCCCGGGGCCGCATCGTTTACCGGTACAAGTAACCCGCTTAACAGCACTTCAGACAAAGAACAGGATCGACGAGCCGTGAAGGTCAACCCGAGCGTCAAACCCATTTGCGATAAGTGCAGGGTGATCCGTCGGCATGGGCGGGTCATGGTGATCTGCTCCGATCCGCGCCACAAGCAGCGGCAGGGCTGATTTCCAGTTCAAGCCCCGCACCCACAACTGAATGATGAAACCCCAGCACCACTGAGCGGATAAGCCGCTCATCTACGTCCGGCACGGAGGCCGGACCCCACAAGACGAGGGAACGGGCTGGGACAAGACCTCCGCATAGAGAAGGAACACTGCCTGATGGCACGCCTAGTGGGCGTCGATCTCCCGCGCGACAAGCGCATGGAGATCGCGCTGACCTATATCTACGGCATCGGCCGTACCCGCTCCCAGGAGATCCTGGAAGCCACCGGCATCAGCCGGGACCTGCGCACCAAGGACCTGACCGACGATCAGGTAAGCCAGCTGCGCGAATACATCGAAGCCTCCCTCAAGGTGGAGGGCGATCTGCGCCGCGAGACGCAGGCCGATATCCGCCGCAAGATCGAGATCGGCTGCTACCAGGGCATTCGGCATCGCCGCGGCCTGCCGGTGCGTGGCCAGCGGACCAAGACCAACGCGCGTACCCGCAAGGGCCCGAAGCGCACCATCGCCGGCAAGAAGAAGGCCAGGTAACCCCGATGCCACCAGCCAAGAAGAGCGCATCCGCGCCCAAGAAGGGTCAGAAGACCCGCCGCAGGGAAAAGAAGAACGTCCCGCACGGCGCCGCGCACATCAAGAGCACGTTCAACAACACGATCGTGACGATCACCGATCCGCAGGGCAACGTCATCGCCTGGGCATCCTCGGGCCATGTCGGCTTCAAGGGATCGCGTAAGTCGACGCCGTTCGCCGCGCAGTTGGCTGCCGAGAACGCCGCCCGCAAGGCACAGGAACACGGCGTCAAGAAGGTCGACGTGTTCGTCAAGGGTCCGGGTTCGGGCCGCGAGACCGCGATCCGGTCGCTGCAGGCTGCCGGCCTCGAGGTCGGCGCAATTTCCGACGTCACACCGCAGCCGCACAACGGCTGCCGTCCGCCCAAGCGGCGCCGGGTCTAGGAGGAGACTGACAAATGGCTCGTTACACCGGACCCGCAACCCGCAAGTCGCGCCGCCTCGGCGTCGACCTCGTCGGCGGCGACCAGGCCTTCGAGAAGCGTCCCTACCCGCCCGGCCAGCACGGCCGCGCGCGGATCAAGGAAAGCGAATACCGCCAGCAGCTGCAGGAGAAGCAGAAAGCCCGCTTCACCTACGGCGTGATGGAGAAGCAGTTCCGCCGCTACTACGAAGAGGCCAACCGCCTTCCGGGCAAGACAGGTGACAACCTGCTTCGCATCCTGGAAAGCCGGCTGGACAACGTCGTGTACCGCGCAGGCCTTGCCCGCACCCGCCGGATGTCCCGCCAGCTGGTCAGCCACGGCCACTTCACCGTCAACGGCGTCAAGGTCGACATCCCGAGCTTCCGGGTGTCGCAGTACGACATCATCGACGTGAAGGACAAGTCGATCAACACGCTGCCGTTCGAGATCTCCCGTCAGACGGCGGGCGAGCGCCCGATCCCGGGCTGGCTGCAGGTGGTCGGCGAACGCCAGCGCATCCTGGTGCACCAGCTCCCGGAGAGGGCGCAGATCGACGTGCCGCTCACCGAGCAGCTGATCGTCGAGCTCTACTCGAAGTAAGACTTCCAACCGCCCGGATGGCGGTTGGGAAACGCGACATCAAATAGAGGTTGTCGCGAAGGAGGAAAGAAAACATGCTGATTTCTCAGCGACCCACACTGTCCGAAGAGGTTCTCGCCGAAGATCGCTCCCAGTTCGTCATCGAGCCGTTGGAGCCGGGATTCGGTTACACCCTTGGCAATTCGCTTCGGCGCACGCTGCTGTCGTCGATCCCCGGCGCAGCGGTCACCAGCATCCGCATCGACGGCGTGCTGCACGAGTTCACCACCGTCCCCGGTGTGAAGGAAGACGTCACCGACATCATCCTGAACCTCAAGGGTCTGGTCGTGTCCTCGGAGGAGGACGAGCCGGTCACCATGTACCTGCGCAAGCAGGGCCCGGGTGCCGTCACCGCGGGTGACATCGTTCCGCCTGCCGGTGTGACGGTGCACAACCCCGAGATGCACATCGCCACCCTGAACGACAAGGGCAAGCTGGAGGTCGAGCTCGTCGTCGAGCGTGGCCGCGGCTACGTCCCCGCCGTGCAGAACAAGGCGTCGGGCGCCGAAATCGGCCGTATCCCGGTCGATTCCATCTACTCGCCGGTGCTGAAGGTCACCTACAAGGTGGAGGCCACCCGCGTCGAGCAGCGCACCGACTTCGACAAGCTGATCCTGGATGTGGAGACCAAGAGCTCCATCACCGCGCGTGACGCGTTGGCGTCTGCGGGCAAGACGCTGGTCGAACTGTTCGGCCTTGCACGCGAACTCAACGTCGAGGCCGAGGGCATCGAGATCGGCCCGTCGCCGGCCGAGGCCGACCACATCGCGTCGTTCGCACTGCCGATCGACGATCTGGACCTCACGGTGCGGTCGTACAACTGCCTCAAGCGCGAGGGTGTGCACACGGTGGGCGAGCTCGTCGCCCGCACGGAGTCCGATCTGCTGGACATCCGCAACTTCGGCCAGAAGTCCATCGACGAGGTGAAGATCAAGCTGCACCAGCTCGGTCTGTCGCTGAAGGACAGCCCGGCCACGTTCGATCCGTCCGAGGTCGCAGGTTACGACGTCGCCACCGGCACGTGGAACAGCGACGCCAGCTATGACCTCGAGGACACTACGGACTACGCAGAAACCGAACAGCTCTAACCGAGTCAATCCGTCCCGGTCCTACCTGATACGGGGGCCGGCCCCATTTAGGAGACAGTCGCAATGCCCAAGCCCACCAAGGGTCCTCGCCTCGGCGGGTCGTCCTCGCACCAGAAGGCGCTGCTGGCCAACCTGGCCACCTCGCTGTTCGAGCACGGTCGGATCAAGACCACCGAGCCCAAGGCGCGGGCGCTGCGGCCGTACGCGGAGAAGCTGATCACCCACGCCAAGAAGGGCACGCTGCACAACCGGCGTGAGGTGCTCAAGAAGATCCGGGACAAGGATGTGGTGCACACCTTGTTCGCCGAGATCGGGCCGTTCTACGCCGACCGTGCCGGCGGCTACACCCGCATCATCAAGGTCGAGGCGCGTAAGGGCGACAACGCCCCGATGGCCGTCATCGAACTGGTGCGGGAGAAGACGGTGACGTCCGAGGCCAACCGTGCGCGCAAGGCAGGTGCGGCGAAGAAGGCCGCGCCCGTCGCTGCCGCTGCGGCGCCGCAGGCTGCGGTCGAGCCAGAAGAGGCTGAAGGCCCGCTTGCGGAGGAGTCGGTCGAGGAGGTCAAGGCGGAGGACGAGGCGATCGCCGACGCCCAGACCGCTGAGGCCGAAGCCGAGATCGAAGAGGCCAAGGCTGACGAGGCTGACTCCGAGGACAAGGCCGACGACGCCAAGTAGTGAAGCGTTGAACATGCCCGCCATCGACTCCGGTGGCGGGCATGTTCGTCTTCGGCTCGACATCGCTTACGACGGAACCGAATTCGCGGGCTGGGCAACACAGGCCGGACAGCGCACGGTGGCCGGTGTGATCGACGCGGCGCTTGACGACGGTCTTCCGGACACCGGTGGTGACCAGGGCGGCCGGCCGCACCGACACCGGTGTGCACGCGACCGGCCAGGTGGCGCACGTCGATGTGCCCGCCGATGCGATCCCGCACGCGTACCCCCGCACCACGCGACCCGGTGACAGTGAGTTCCTGCCATTGGTGCGACGGCTGTCGCGTCTGCTGCCCACCGATGTCAGGGTCAGCGACATCGTCCGCGCGCCTTCGGGTTTCGATGCGCGGTTCTCGGCGCTGCGGCGCCACTACGAGTACCGGCTGACGACCGCGCCGTACGGCGTCGACCCGCAGGAGTCGCGCTACGTGACACCGTGGCCGCGACCGCTGGACGTCGGCGCGATGACGGCTGCGTCGCGTGACCTGATCGGGCTCAACGATTTCGCGGCGTTCTGCCGTCACCGGGAGGGCGCCACCACGATTCGCGACCTGCAGCGGCTGGACTGGTCGAGGTCCGGTGACCTCGTCACGGCATACGTCACCGCTGACGCGTTCTGCTGGTCGATGGTCCGCTCGCTTGTCGGTGCCCTACTTGCGGTGGGGGAGGGACGGCGCGAACCCGCCTGGTGCGCAGGCTTGTTGACGGCAACACGGCGCTCCAGCGAGTTCGCGGCGGCACCGGCGCAGGGCCTGACGCTCGTCGGCGTCGACTATCCGTCCGACGACCAACTCGAGGCTCGCACCTCGGTGACTCGCGACGTCCGTCGAATCGACTAGACCCTGGCGGCGACGAAGTCGGCGGCCTGATTCACCATGCCCGCGTCGATGTAAGCCTTGGCGGCGTGATCGACCCAGTTCTCCTCCCACGTGTTCGGGTCCGCGGGGTTGCAGATCGGGTCGGCGCCGTGGCACAACTCGATGGTCCGCTCGGAGTAGGTCGGGCTGAAGTTCGTGATCGGTCCTGCCCAGGCCGACCCGTTGCCGAACACCGCGACAGCGGCGATCTTCTGCTCCATCTCCGCCGGCAGGGGATTGTCGAAGCCGAAGAACGGGAACGGAAGCGCGAGCACGACATCGGTGACGGCCGCGCCCAACGAATAACCGCCCAGCACCAGACGGGTGTCCGGGCAGGTGCTGGCCATGTTCTGGATGTGTGCGCTCATGTCGTTCGCGCCGACGTCGATCTCGTTGTCGGCGGGGTAGCGCACCGCGTAGACACCGATGTTCTTCTTCGTCTTGGACCGCAGCGCGCTGACGAAGGCGTTGCCGAGGACTCCCACGCCCGGTGACTCCAGCCGGCCGCGCGCGAAGATCACCTCGACCTGCGGGCATGCGGCCGACGCCGAGGGAATGAGGTTGGTGGCGGGCACGATTGACGGGCCGACAAGCAGGCCCGCTGCCATCAGGATCGCTGTTACTGCGGCGCGAAGGATCACGACGCCGATGTTAGCCGACGAATTGACGCGGCCGTTTCAACGCTGCGTTTGGGCTATACCCGGCCCGCGACGAAGTCGGCGGCCGTGTTGACGAGTCCGCCCGTGTAGCTGGGGGACCTGTGCGCCGCGACACTTTCGCCGTTGGTCTGGCAGATCGGGTCGTCACCGTTGCACAGGTCGATGGCGCGTCCACCCCACACCGGGCTCATCGTCAGCGGCAGCCCGAGCTTGGCCGACGGATTACCGAAGACGGCGATGGCGGCGACGAAATCGGGTGCGTTGGGCGGCAACGGGTTATTGAACCCGATCGCCGGGATCGGCACCGCGGCGATGACATCCATCACCGCCGCGCCCTGCGAGTAACCGCCGAGCACGAGGCGGGTGTTGGGGCAGGCGCCCATCATGTACTGAACGTGGGCGCTGGCGTCGTTGGCACCGAGCGCGGCACCGAGGAAGTCATAACTCGCCGGGTAGTTCACCGCGTAGGAACCGACCGACCTGCCACCGACCTTGCCCGAGAGCGCGTTGACGAACGCCCCTCCGACATCGCCGAGACCGCCCGAGTCGTCGGTTCCGCGGGCGAAGATCACCTCGATATCGGGGCAGTCAGCCGAGGCGACCGGTGCGAACACGATCGACGGCGTGATGGCCGCGGCAGCGGCGACGAATAGGGCAGCTGCTTTCTCAACTACGCGCATTTCTTGTTTATACCCTTCCGGCGGCGAAACTGGCTGCTTGTTGCGCCATCGCGTCTTCGTAACCTCTGTGGGCAAGCGGATTTCGCCCATCAGAACAAATGGGGTCGCCGTCCTTGCACAGGTCGATCGACCGACCGGCGAACTGTCCCACTGACGACAGTGGCTGTCCGAACTTCGTCGCGGGGTTTCCGAATGCCGCGACGGCTGCGACGGTGACCGCGGCCGTCGGCGACAACGGTGGCGCCGAGCCGATTTCGCCGATTTTGTTTCCGAGGGGCGGCACGCCCGCCAGCATGTCCATGACGGCGGCGCCCTGCGAGTAGCCGCCGAGCACCATCTTCGTGGACGGGCATGACAGCGCCATCTGCGAGATTCGCGCGGTGGCGTCCGTCGCGCCTTCCGCCGTGGTGAGGAAGTCGTAGCTGGCCGGGTAGTTCACTGCGTAGGACGTCACGGTCCGGCCCGGGAGCTGGGCGCTCAACGCGTCGGTGAAGGCCTGGCCGACGCGGCCGACGCCCGACGGCTTCGGCGGTGCCGCGCGCGAAGACGACCTCCACATCGGGGCACGGCACTGCCATTGCGCTCGGCGCGGTGGCCAGAAGGCCTGCGGCTGCGGATCCAACAATTGCCAGGACGGCGGCCCCCCGGGCCGATCTATGCGCCAAAGTCACGTCGCCATGGTTTCACACCGGCCTGGGAGGGGCTAACCGTTTGCCCTGTTGCAGGGCGTCAACCCCTCGATAGGGCCGGCATCGGGCCAGGTCGCGGCAGTCGACCTTCTCGCCGCGATCGCCCTGCCGTGCCAGCGCCAAGCCGACAAGAACGACGGCGCCGCCGACGGCCTGCGTCACCGTGATCGCCTCGCCGAGCAGTAGCCATGCGGCCAGCACGGCGAACATCACCTCGGACAGGCCGACCAGCGATGCGAACCGGGGCCGCAACCGGGCGATGCCCATGATGCCCAGCGAGTACGCGATCGCGGTGGTGACCACGCCGAGTAGGACGACGGGCACGATCCACGACATCGTCAACCCCGCGACGACGGTGTCGTTGGCCGTGAACGTCATCGGCATCACGCCGGTGAAGCCGAGCGCGGCCGTTGTCGCCGCGCCGACGATCAGTCCGCCCGCGGCGAGCGTGATCGAGTTCAGGCTTCCTTCTTCGGAGCTGTCGGCGGCGACTTCGTCGGACAGCATGAAGTAGCTCGCCGCGCACACGGCTGCGGCCAGGCCCCATGCCACGCCGGCCGCGTTGATGTGCGCACCGGCGAAAACGTTGAGCACCAACATGATTCCGGCGACTGCGAGCGCGACACCGGCCAGCGTCAGGTTGGTGGGCCTGCGCCGGGTGGTGGCCCACAGCCAACCGACCACCAGCACCGGCGCGGTGTATTCCAGGAGCAGCGCGACGCCGACGGACAGGTGCGCGACGGCGTTGTAGTAGCAGAGTTGGGCGCCTGCGATCGGGAAGATGCCGTAGGCGATCACCATCTTGCGGTGGGTGATCGCTTCACGGACCCAGCCCGGCCGGACGATGGTCGCGAAGACGACCATCGCAAGCGCGCCGACGGCCATGCGCGCGGTGACCGCACCGGTCGGGCTCCATCCGGCGTCCATCAGTGCCTTGGCCAGCGGTCCGGACAAGCCGAAACTCAATGCGGAGCCGATCGCGAACAGCAGTCCGAGCCGGAAGTGGTCGACGCCCTTGTTGAGCTGGGTCGCTGTCATCTGGCACCTCCGGCATGTAATGAGTAAAATCGATGTTGGTCATGACGCTAGCCGGAGGGGAGGTCATGAGTCAAATGATTTTCAGTCATGACACGGAGATCACACTCCGGGCAGCGTGTGTGCTGGTCAACACCGATCGGGTGGACGGCGAGCGGCTGGCCGACGAGGCGGCGCTCGACGCCTATCTGGACAGCTTCGGCTGGACCGGCCGGCGCGATCACGACGACACCGAGCTGAAGTCGGTGATCCGGCTGCGTGAGCGGCTGGGCAACATCTGGGCGGCCGCCGACGACGAAGAAGCGGCCGTCGCGCAGGTCAACGCGCTTCTGAGCGACACCAAGGCGCAGCCGTGGCTGACCCGGCACCCCGAGATGCCCGAATGGCACCTGCACCTGGCGTCGGTCCACGATCCGCTATGGCAGCGGATGGGCGCGGAATTGGCGATGGCTCTGGCGGACATCATCCGCGCGGGGGAGTTGCGTCGGCTCAAGATCTGCGCGGCATCCGACTGCGAGGCGGTGCTGGTCGATCTGTCCCGCAACCGCTCCGGCAAGTTCTGCGACACCGGTAACTGCGGCAACCGCCAACACGTCGCGGCCTATCGCGAGCGCCGCGCGCAAGCAGCCCGATCAGGGCAGGTAGTAGCCGCGAATACGGTGAAATCGGCTTCGGCCGAGTAGTGCGTTCGCGGCCTGAAGCCCCGACATGACCGCAGCTTCGATGCAGCCGGCGTTCATACCGCAATCCGTCCAGTCGCCCGCGAGAACCAGGTTGTCGTAACCACTTTCATCGGACCGCAGACGGTATCGATCGGAACCCGGCACCGACTGGACATAGCGATCCGAGGGATCGATGTTGACGCTCACATGTTGGGTCGACAGCGCCGAATCGCCTCTCTCGCCGTTCACGCCGCTCAGCAGCTGCCATGCGAACCCGTCCTCGGTAACCGCATTCGGCAGATAGAGGCCGACGTCGCGGTCCAGGTACCGCAGCACGGCCGCGCGGACGCGCGTCTCGCAGTCTCTGACGTAGTCGGCGTGCTGCATCGGGGTCGGCCACGCGGCGTCGAGGCTGCCGCAGAAATAGCCGACCGCGGACGGTCGGTCGTCCTCGGGCCAGTCCTCAGCCCACAGCGTCTGCGGCATCGATGCCCAGGTATCGAACGGTGGGAGGTAAGCACTCGTCGTGACTCCAGGATGACGCCAACCAAGCGCATGATCGTCGGGTCGCAACCAGATCTGAAACGCCTGAGTGGCCACGGTGCGAACGTGCGTGGTCATATCGCGCCAATCGGAGCGGTCCTCGATGAGTTCGCTGCCCGATGACCGGGACCATCCCCAGCGAGACCGCCATCACGACATGGTCGAAGTCCACGCCTCGACGCAGGACCCGCGTCTCGACATCGTCGCGCGGGCCGAAATGCGTTTCGAGCGAATCAACGGCGCCGGATTCGATCTGCTCGGCGATGGGGCTCGCCGGAAAGACGGGTAGACCGCCGACGCGTATCAACGGTTCGTAGTGACGAATGCCGTCGGCGAGTCGAACCTGTCTGCCCATCGTGATCGCATCGACGGCCAGCCGATTCTCGTCGAGATGAAGCGCATCGATGCGATGGAAGAACTCGAAGTCGACTCCGCGTTTGCTGCAAGGCCTGGTACAGGGGAGCGATCACCACATCGCCCATCCCCGCGGTCATCTTCCAGAAGAACGCGCCCTTGTAGTCGAACAAGACCTGGCCGGTGAGGAACACGGCCACGCCCGCGCCGAAAACCGGACGGTTCGGGTCACCGTCGGTGTATCCGAACACCATGTCGTACATGGCGCGGACCAACGGAAATTCGACCACGCCGGGATGTGCGCGGTGGCGGATGATCCAGTCGCCGAAGTCCTCGTCGTTGAGGGCGCGAAAGCCTCGCGGATCGGTCACCACGCCGTCGGCGATCAGTCCACGGGCGGTCGCGGTCACCATCGACAACAGCAGCCACGACCGACGTTGCTCGGGCGAATGCTCGCTGTCGAGCACGTCATTGATGAGGTCGAGGACCTGGTCGGTGAGATCGACGACGTCGTCTCCGGGTACCTGCGCACCGCCCAGCGTCGCCGCCGCGGTGAGGGCAGCCGCCTGCACGGCATCCATCGACACCAGCGGCGGGTCGGGGGAGGTCGTCAGCGCCAGGCCGAGTTCCGCGGCGAAGTCGACCGATTCGGCAAAGTCGAGGAGCAATTGCATTGCGCGGCGAAGAAAGTCGACCACCGTCACTCTCGCGACCGGCCGTGTCCGGATCGCCGGGAAGGCCCTCTGTGTGCGAGAGACGTCCCGGCCATACCAACCAGTCGCTGCCCCACTGGTCCGCCACGCCGAGGTTGTCGGACGGGATCAGCGCCTCATACCAATCGCGTATCGGAGCCTCGGGATCGGTTGTCGCTCGGTCGAGTTCGCCGTAGCACTCTCGAAGCAGCGCGAAGGCGTTCTCGTACGAGCCGAGCCAGACGTGAAGGCCGTGTTCCTCGATCCGGCCGTTGTCGCCGCGACTGGAGGCACCCTTGCCGCCGAGCCGCGAGCCGCGTTGGTAGACGGTGATCGATTCGAAACGGTCTCGCCAACCGGGCTCGCTGAGCCGCCATGCGGCCGCCAAACCCGACATCCCCCCACCCAGTATGGCGACGCGGGGTTTGGAGCGGCTCACCCGAGCAGCGCTCGTGCGTGCGCCAGTTCCGGCCAGGTAGTCGTCTGCGGCAACCGGTTCGTCACCTCCGCCAGCGCCGGTCGTGCAGGTTCGCCGAACGCCTCGAAGTAGTCTGTGGCGGCGCGCAATTCGAATAACCCCGAACCCTGGTGGCGAGCAAGCATGATCGCCGTCAGAAGGTCTGCTTTCTGGTCGCCTGGATCGCTGGATGTCTGTGCGCGCAGCCGCAGCAGCTCGGCATCGTAGAAATGGATGTCGGTGTCGTCGGCCATCTGAAGCGAGAGCTTGACGTGTGCGCGTGCGCCTTGCCGATCACCCGCACCGATCAGCACCCGCACCAGTGCTGCGTCGTAAAAGGCGAGCCACACGCGTAGTTCCAGCGCGCGCCAGCCCTGGGTGACCGCGGTCAGCGTCTGAACCTGCATGGCCACGGCGTCACGCTCACCCGTGAGCAGCGCCCGCTTGCTTTCGATGACGGCCCGATTGCTGTCGGCGATCATCACCCACTCGTCGAATCCGTCCTGCTTGCTGCGCCTCTTGAGATCCTTGACCAACTCGGTGGCGCGGTCCAGCTGGCCCGCTTCGATGTGGATCCACGAGTCGAGTGCGCGTCCGTAGCACAGGCTGACGGGCCTCGGGGGAATTCGAGTGTCTCGCAACGTCTTTCCATGGCTTCAAGCGCGGCTTCAGCGTCGGCCAGGTCGCCCTGCAGGAATCGGGTCAGGGCCAGGAACGAATACATGCCTGCGATCGGGTCGTTTGGCGAGTACCACGTCTGTAACTCCGGAGTGCCATCGGCTTCCATCGCGGCCGCCGCCGCTTCCAGCGTCTGCCTGGCGGTACCCAACTCGCCGCGGAATACGCTGAGTACACCCATCGCGGCTTCGCTGACGGCCGCGGTTGCGTCGAGGGCTTCGGCGGGGCGTCTCTTCATGGACTCGATCAGTTCACGTCCTCGCCGCAGATCTCCGCGCGAGGAGTAGTAGTACCAGAGCGCGTTGAAGGTCGCGTACAGAGCGGGACCGGGTTCGCCGTCGATCAACTGCAGGCACCGTTCGAATTCGGCGAGTGCATCCTGGCTCGTGTGTCCCTGCGCCGCCGACGCGAGGAACCCGCGTTCGAGCCGCACGGCGATCTCGCGCTTGTCCCGTGGGCGGCCGGCAGGAATTCGCTCGACGAGTTCGATCGCGCGGTTGAGATGGGCACGCGCCTCGCCGAGTGCTCCACGGCGACGGGCGTCCGACGACGCCCGCTGGTACGCGGAGACGGCATCGTCGAAGCGCTCGGCCTCTCGGAAGTGGGTTGCGATCAGCGGCCAGTCGGGGTTACTGGGCGCGTCGGGTGAGGCCAGCGCATCGGCGATCCGACTGTGCAGGCGACGCTGCAGAGTCGGTGGCGGTAGCTCCGCTGCCAGTTCGCGTAGCAGTTCGTGCCGGAACCGAAAGCTCTTCTCGTCCAACGGGATGAACACCCGGCCCTTGACGAGCTCTTCGATCACCTGCTCGACGCTCTGCTCGTCGATCTCGGACGCCCAGACAAGGAGATTGCGGTCGAAACGTCCGCCGCAGATGGCCGCCGCCTCGACTACGCGCACGGCGTTCTCGCTCGATCGGAGCCGGGCGAACAGGGCCTCGTAGATGCTGTCGGGAACCTGTGTGACTTCTGCGGCGTCGGAGGGTTGTTCCTTGAGTTTGGTGACGACTTCTTCGATGTAGAGCGGGATGCCGTCGCATCGCCCGCGCACCGCGCTGCGGGCCTCGGCCTGCAGTTCGGGGCCCAGCGCCGCGATCAGTTGATCGGATTCGTCGTCGGTGAGGGCTTTCAGGTCGAATACTTGCGCCCCTTCGGGAACCGACGCCAGTTCGCGTGCCGTGATGACGACGAGCAGCCTGCCCGACTTGTTCTGCAGTAGCGAGGCCACCAGCTCGATGGTGTCCTCGTCGAACCAGTGCATGTCATCGACCAGTAGGAGGCCGGGGCGATCGCCGAAGCATGCCGCCAAGTAGTCGCGAACGGCGCCGCCGATCTGGTCGAAGAGCTTGGCGCCTTCGGCCTTGGCGGGTTGGTATCCCACGCGTTGTGAGATGCCGAGTACGGGTGCGAGCAGGGGAACCATTTCAGCGGAATCCAGGCCACGCGCCGCGACCTCCGCCTCCAGTCGATGTAGCCGCTCGGCGGGCTCGGTATCCCGGTCGATGCCGCAGTGCCGCTCGATCATCCGGCGAACCGGCCGAAGTCCGACATCGGTGTGGAATGGCGAACCGAAGAGACCGAGGATGACGGCGTGCGAGCGTTCCGCCATTTCGATGGCGGCGCCGGCCAGCCGACTCTTGCCGATGCCTGCCTCACCTCGGATGATGACGCCGGGGGTGGTCAGCGATCCGGCATCGGCCTGCGCCCACGCCTGTTCGAGGTACGCGAGTTCGGCCTTGCGCCCGACCAGGGGTCCGCGCGAGATCTCCCCGCTGTCGCGTTCGGCGATGACGCGGTAGTGCTCGATGTCGCCTTCGACGCCCTTGACGGGTTTGGCGCGCAGATCGTCGAGTTCGAAGATAGTCCCGCACGATATGCGCGATCGACGCCGAGACCGCGACGCTGTCAGGGTCGGCGAGACTGCACATGCGCGCGGCGAGGTTCGCGCCGAGGCCATAGACGTCGTCCTCGTCGGGGGCGAGATAGACCACGCCGCGATGCACACCGACACGTACCGCGATGTCGAAACCGAACCGCTGGCGAATCTTGTCGCTGAGCAGCGAGACGTCGCGGGTGATGTCGAGGCCCGCAAGAACGGCGCGCTGTCCGTCGTTCTCGTGGGCTAGTGGATGGCCGAAGACTGCCAGCAGTCCGTCGCCCTTCGTTGACCCGATGTGGCCTTCGTAGCGGTCCACGGCGTTGCGCACGAGCTTCTTGTAGCCGCCGACCACGAGGTGGTAGATCTCTGGTTCGACCCGGGTCGACAACGCCGTGGAGTCGACAAGGTCGGCGAAAAGTATTGTCAGTCGGCGGATCTCGCCGCTGTCCTGAGGCGCGGCGAGCAGCTCCCCGGCGTCGGCGTTGTCGCTGTCGACGGCCAGCACCTGCTCGGCGAGCGCGTCCGCTGTCGCGCGGTCGCCACGGTTGATCGCTTGAACGGCGCGATCGAGCAGTTCGTCGACGGACGCCGGGTGTTGAGTGTCGGTCACAGCCCCGCAGTAATGACTATGGGATCTCGGCAGTCTTTGGCTCCCGCCGCGGGATTAATTGGCATCAGCAGCACCGACCCGCGGTAGTTGGCGCCGATGAAGCTGAGGTCACTCAGATAGAGCCTGAACTCCTTGACGCCGGGCCCGAGAATATTCGGGACCGCTTTGAGCTTGTCGACGGGCAGTTTGACTTTGTCCGTCAGCCCGACCCGGACGAAGCAGGCTCCCAGGAGCTTCACTTCGCGAGCTTCATTCGATGGTTCGACCCTTATGGTGTCGTAATCCACAAGCGGACCGTAATCGACCCATGGACCGCCGATGAGGGTCTCCAAGAGCTCGGCATGACCCTTCACCTCCAGGTCGACGAATGCGTGTGCAACGCTGATCCGCTCGTTGATCCCGAACTCGTCTTTATCGGCGAGTTTGGCGGCGTCGACACCCATGGCGAACGCTGTGGTGATGTGGTTTTTCAGCTGCTGCGAGAACTTCTCGAACCGGACGTTCGGTTCTGCAGGCTGCGTCATGGGGTGCTCCCTGTGGAGCCGCCGGATGATCCGGACGACGGCGGCTCGGTGATCTTCTGCAACCACAGCCACGGTTCGCTGGCCAGTTTGGCGCCGACCTCTCCGCCGTACTTGGCGAGGTCACCGAAGCTCAGTTGACCGGCGAGCCACCTCTTCGTGATCTTGAGGTGGGTGTCGGTCAGAAACTCCGCCGTCTCTTTCAGCGTCTCTGCTGTCTTGGTTGAGACCTGCAGCGCGGTGGGTGTCGCCGGCGTTCCGCTTGTTTGAGTCGCGTTGGTGGAACTCGCGCCGGTACCTGGATCGGGAATATTGGATTTTCCATTTTGAGTGGAGCCTCGTTCCAGTAGGTGTACTCCGCAGGTGTCGGCGGCGGCTCCTTCATGGCAGGGCCGAAGAACGCCTGGACCGCGGACCAGCCGTAGCCCAGTTTGCACAGCCAGAACGCCTGAGCGTACGGATTGATGTCGATGACGTGGGCGACTTTGCGTGTCCGCAACAACACGCCGCCGGCCTTGGCATTGCGGTCGGTCCTCGTGCATATGACATTCATGAAACCCTTGTCGACCTTGACCTTCCCGTCACAGTCGTTCTGATTCTCGGAGAGGTCGTAGTCGAGGCGGGCGTCCACACCCACCTTCTGGTTGCTCTTGATGAATTTGAGTCTCGTGGTGAGGGTGTAGCCGCCGATCACGTTGCAGAGTCCGGCGGTTTCCTGGATGTCGTACCAGTCGTCGTTGCGCGCCGTCGCAGTTCCCATTTTGCAGAAGAAGCTTGGATACGACTTGGGCCAGTTTCGTGGGTCGATCACGTTGATGAGTCGGTTGAAGGAGACCGTGTCGGACGTGAGATCGGCGTCGATGACTACGCTCTCGTAGCCGTTAATGGTGACGACGCTGGTCCGGCACTGCGGTACGTCCGCGACGAGTTCCGTGACGTAGACCCCGGCCACCGAGTTGATGAAACTCGGCCATTCCGGCCCAACCCGACAACTTCGAGAGTTCCTCGGCGAGGAACTCGTTGGCGACAGCGAGCTCCTCGCCTTCCGGCACGGTCTCGGGCACAGCAAGTGCGAGGACCTGACCGTACAAGTTGTCGCCAGGGTCGGCTTCCGGGAAATGACTGAGCGCGCCGATGGCGTAGACCAAGTTGGACAGGTCGGGAATGGTGATCAGGTTCTCTTCGACGAATCTGTGCCGGACGCGATGTTCAGCACCCGTTCGAGGCCGGAACGGACGGAGCCGGCGACATCCTGGAGGCGTGGTACCTCGGGCGCGAACAGCGAGAAAAGCTCGTTCGACCACCCCGCATTCTCGCTTGCACCGGGCAGGTACTGATCGACGAGCGGCCCGAGTTCTGGCCGCTGCTGCACGACGAGATCAAGCGCCCCGTAGATCTCCAATAACGCCTGCGGAACGGTGAGATCTTCTTGCAACGATGACGTCATATCCCCTCCAGACCCCAGATTGGGCATAGCATACCGTCATAAATTGACAGACACAGGTCTTTAATCGGGGTAGGAGGATCCGGTGTCAGAACACGGAATTGGTGATAACGGCAATTACGCCGATTTGTTCTTCGCCTCGATTCTGGATCCAGAGGCGAACGTCCGCAGGTTGACCGCGATTCAGGCCGAAGGGTTCCGCGCGGCAAGCGAATTGGTGGACCGCTTCGTCAAGATGGCGTCCCCGACGAGCAACGGAACCGACTATTCGAAGAAACCTTCCGTTAATACGAATGGGAACGAGAGCAACGGCGATAACCCGGCCGGTGCAATTGTCGAACCACTCCTACAGTCATGGGTGTCCATGACGAACCAATTTCTGCGGAGTTCAACGCAATTGGTCGACGGGCCACCCGAAGGTCCGGCCACGTTGGACTTGCAGAAGGCCGAAGCGCAGGGTGTACTCGACTTGACGTGCCGGTCCCCGGGGGTCGCAAGGGGCGAGGTGTGGCTGCACAACCGTGGGCTGGAAAATCTGGGCGACGTCCGGCTGCGGTGCAGCGAGCTGCTCGCGCACGACGGTCACGTGATCAGTTCGTCGGCAATCGAATTCGAGCCGGCGACGGTGCCTATGCCGGGACGGTCGAGCCGCGGCATCTCGATCAAGGTCCTTGTCGGCCAGGAGGCTCCGCCGGCAAATACAGCGGCACCCTGCTCGCCGAGGGCTTCCCCGATATCGCAGTTCCCGTCGCCGTGACAGTCCAGCCTGCAGAGTCGTGACCGACACCGCGGATCGCGCCGACGCCGTAGCCGGTGTCGAGGATCAGTTGCGAAAGGTGGCCAAGGTCGTCCGTCGCGCCATGCTGGACGCCATCCCCGATGGCGAACCGGTTCGCTGGCTCTACGCGCCGATGCGTGAGTATCCGTCGCGGGCGGGCAAGGCGTTGCGGCCGGCGCTCTGCCTGTCCACGGGACGCGCGTTCGGTGGTGACACGGAGGATCTTCTCGGTGTTGCCGTTGCGATCGAGTTGATGCACAACGCCTTTTTGGTGCATGACGACGTCGCCGATGGCAGCGAGATGCGCAGGGGAAGACCAACTTTGTCGGCCACGCACGGCATCGCGGCCGCACTCAACGCCGGCGACGGCCTCGCCGTGATCGCCGGCCAAGTTTTGCGGCGTGCGACCCGACGGTTCGACGACGACCTCTCGGACCGGATCTGGGAAGAGTTCGACACGATGGCGCTGCGCACCCTCGAAGGCCAAGCGACAGAAGCGGGCTGGCAGCTGGACGACGTGGAGGATTTGGGGCCCGCCAACTATCTCGAGCTCATCATGCACAAGACGTGTTGGTACACGACGATTCACCCGCTGCGCGTCGGCGCGATCGTCGGGTCGAGCGGAACCGCCGATCTGGGTCCGCTGGTGCGGTTCGGGTTTCACTTCGGCGCGGCGTTTCAAATCCGCGACGACTTGCTGAATCTCGTCGGTGACGAACGGATGTACGGCAAGGAGATCCTCGGCGATATCTACGAGGGCAAGCGAACCCTTCCGCTGATGCATTTGATGTCGAACGCATCCGGCAAGGACATTGCTCTGGTGCGCGAGTATCTGGGCAGAACGCGCGCTGAGCGGACGCCGGAAATCGTGGAGAAGATTCGTCGGTTGATGGACGACTACGGCAGCATCACCTTCGCGAGGGAGTATGCCGAAGGCATCCTTCTGGTGGCCGAGGAGTATTTCGAGGACGCGTTCGCCGACGCGGAACCGGGACCCGACCTCGACTTCCTGCGGTCGCTGGTGCCTTATGTATGGGCCAGGTGGCGCTAGACTCCGCTTCCTGATTTGGCCATCGCGATAATTTGCTGGAATCCGCCTCGCCTCATGCATTCAAGTGGCAGGATCCTCGGGGAACCGAGGCTAGGAGCGTTGATGCGGAACAAGACCCGATCAGTTGCAAGGTCGATGATCGTCGCGATCCTGACGGCATTGGCCGCTTTGGTCATCGGCATGATGCAGTCTCTGACTACAGCAGTCACGGCGTCCATCGGGTTGACCGCGTTCAAGGCGATCATCGTGCCCGGCACCGGCACGCCCGATCCCTAGCGGCCGAAGGCAGAACTACCTCCCCAACGCGCTCAACTACTACGTGGTGCCCGGCGGGAGCTGCGTCTACAACGCGTCCGGCTGGGGCGTGCCCCGGACACCTATGGGGTCAGTTACTACGCCACTTTCTGGCCGATCCCACTGCCGGGTTGGGGCGGACTGAGGGCGAGAAGTGGAACGTCTCGGTGGGGCAGGGCGTCGATCACCTCGGACCCGAGTACGCCAAGGTCAACGCCGGTGACTCCGACGTACGATCTTCGGCTACTCGCAGGGCGCCACCGTCGCGAACATATTCAAGCTGCGCACCCTCAGCCCGTCGGCTACGACGGACCCGAGACGAACTACTTCTTCATCGGCGATCCTCAGCGGCCGAGCGGCGGCTTCTTCGAGCGGCTCGCCTTCCTGGGCAATGTGCCGATCCTCGACGCGCATTCGGTCAACCGTCACCGACCGACACCTGCGACGAGCGGATCGGATTTGTGCCACCGACTTCGCGCTGATGTACGACGGCGTCGCCGACTTCCCGCAGTGGCTTGCCAATCCCGCTCGCGGTCGCTGAACGCGATCGCCGGCTTCCAGTACATCCACGGCACCTACCTCGCGCCCGACTCGGACGAGCCGGCAACTGATACGCCGTACGGCTACACCCCGAAGGAGATCCAGGACTACATCATCGCCGCCCAGGCGAACGACGGCTGCAGCGCGAGCCACGAACTACTGCCAGCACGTCAACGGCAGCGACACGATCTACATCACGCTGCCGGCGCGGTACCTGCCGCTCTACCAGCCGTTCGTCGACCTCGGCGATGCGACCGGCACGTCGGGGCTGATCGTGCCGGTGACGACTTCTGTCGCCATTCACCCAGACGATCATCGAAACCGGCTACGACCGAACGAATTACGCCAATCCGCAGCCGGGAACGCTTCTTCCGCCGAAGACCTTCAACCCGATCAAGACCGCGGTGGATCTCGTCAACGACATTCCCGAGGGCATCAACATGGCGCTGACGCCGGGTCGTACGCCGCTGCCGCGGCTCGCCGCCGGTGCCTCGACGACGATGACCACGCTGTCGGACACCAGCGGCACGAACCTGGCCGTCGCCAAGTCGACGCCGAAGCTGGGCACACCGGACCTTCGCCTGGGCATCTTCGCCAAGCCGGGTGAGAGCGGTACGGCGGGCGCCGATGGCGCGAACGCCAATCGTCCACTGCAGAAGGCACTGAAGGACTTCCATCCGGTTCGCGACGTCGTCAAGGCCGTCTCGGGCACGGTGAAGAAGGCACTCGGCAAGGACGACAACTCCTCCGCGGGCGGCGACGACGTCGGAGGACTGACTGCTCGAGACGCGAACTCCTGGCAGGGAAAGTTCGAGAAGCTCCTGCTGGGTGCCGTTTCGCGAGAGCGAAATTGGTGAAAGGCCGTACCTCCGAGCGCCATTAGGCTGGGCGCCGGGGGATCATGGCTCGTCAACCGACGACCCGGCTGCAGGTCAGCGGGTACAGATTTCTGGTGCGCCGGATGGAGCACGCGCTGCTGCGCGGCGACATCAGCATGCTGCACGATCCGATGCGGGCACAGTCGTTCGCGTTCATCGTGGGCTGCGTTCTGGCGGCCATCATCGTCGCGGTGTGCGCGGTCCTGGCGTTCCTCCGGCCGAGCACCGCGGTGGGCGATGCCGCGATCGTCATGTCCCGTGAATCCGGCGCACTCTATGTCCGCGTCGGCGACACATTGCATCCGGTCTTGAACCTGGCGTCGGCGCGTTTGATCGCAGGCAGCGCCGCGAATCCCCGAGTCGTCAACGAAGCCAACACCGACAGCGCCAACGTGGTCCGCTCTTGGGCATTCCTGGTGCGCCTGCCGTCATCGCCAAGCCGCTGTCCGACAGCGAATCCGCATGGACGATCTGCGACGACACGACCACGACGTTGATCGCCGGTCATTCGGATGAGCTCGATCGAGGCGACCGCCAACCCGGCATTCTGGTGACGGCCCGCCGGAGAGCGCGGCGACGACGTATCTGCTGTACGACGGCAGGCGCGCCGAAGTCGACCTTCGCAACCCCGGCGTCGTCTGGGCGCTTCGGCTCGACGGCATCGAGCCGAGACCCGTGTCGAGGTCACTGCTCGACGCCATCCCCGAAGCGCCGCCGATCGCCGCACCGCATATTCCAATGCCGGCCAGCCAAGTGCCGTCGCCGGCACGCGAGTCGGGACCGTCGTGCGGGTGCCTTGGGTCGATTCCGACGACTTCTTCGTCGTGCTGGCCGACGGAGTTCAGCGAATCGGCGAAGTCGCGGCGAACCTGATTCGCGCCCTCGACTCGCACGGCGCCCACGAGATGCCGTCTGTCTCACCTGACTCTGTCAGTGGGCTCCCGATCGTCGACTCGCTTCCGGTGTCGACGTATCCGCGGCGCGCGGGTTCGACCATGGGTGCTCGCGACGGCGGTGTGCTGTGCGCAGCGTGGCTGCCGGCAGGGCCCAAAACCGTTCTGTGGATGGGCGATTCGCTGCCCACCGCCGAGAACCCGATCGCGCTGGCGCAGGCTGACGGCGAGGGGCCCGCGATCGACAGCGTCGTCATGCCGTCAAACCGAAGCGCCTATGTCCGGGCTGCATCACTGGCCCGCGACAAAGGCGGCGGCCCTCTGTATCTGGTGACGGACAGCGGAGTCCTATTCGGAATCCGCGACGAGGCCACTGCGAAGCTCCTCGGGATACAGGGCGCGTCGGTTGCGGCGCCATGGCCGGTGCTCTCCCGATTGCCTCGCGGACCGAACTGAACAAGGACAGTGCGCTAGTCGCGCGTGACAGTGTTACCGTGCCGCCGTAGACGACCGAGCGATGCTGTCATCGCCACAGCGGCAGCCACCACGGCGACACACACCCCTGCGCCGCCGAACGCGATTCGCCGCCCGCTCGGATCCGGCGTGGTTCGATCCGTCGGCGACGCCTGCCGTTCGCCGAGTCCAGGAGGCTCGTCGGTGGCTACGGCCATGTCCGTGGTGGCAGCACCTCCACTGACCGCGGCGAGCGCGTCGACGACGCCGTGCCCGACGAATGGGTCCCAACCCGCCGGGGGACGATGTGCGGTGTCGCGGATCCGTTGCATCACCTGCCGCGCGGTCAGCTGCGGCGACCGCGCACGCACGAGAGCAGCGATGCCACTCACCACGGGCGCTGCGTAGCTCGTCCCCACGATCGGCATGGAATTCCCAAGCACCGGTAGCGAATCGACGAGACCTTCCCCGTCGGCGTCGAGCGATACGACGCTCTCCCCAGGAGCCGCCACGTCAACCCACGGCCCCGCGAGCGTGAAGCGGGACGGAGCACCCTGCGGATCGACTGAACCCACGGTGAGTACGTAGTCGTCGTACCAGGCCGGACTCACAACGACTTTCACCGACCTCCAGTCCGGCCGACCGGGGCGAGCCGGATCCGCTGGAGGATTCTGATCTGGGCACTGGCCCATCCCGCCGACGTTTCCAGCCGCCGCGACGACAACGACGTTCTTGACGTCCACCGCGTACGCAAGCGCTGCACCCAGCGCGCGGTCGTCGAGACCGGCGGTGGCTTCGACGCAGGCGATCGATGACACGTTGATCACCGTGGCACCCATGTCCGCAGCGGTCCGCACCGCACTCGCCAGCGTGTCGACATCGCCGAAACCGGGAGCCGATTGACCTGCGGGTGCGAACTTCACACTTGACTGCCTGATGCCGACGATCGTGGCGTCAGGCGCGACGCCGCTGAATCCCGTCCCGTCCGTTGGGTCCTCGGCAGCGCCGACGATGCCGGCGACGATCGTTCCGTGCCCGTCACAGTCATCGGTACCGTCTCCGGTGAAGACATAATCACCTCCAGGTACGAGATGAGGCAGCAAGCGGTGGCGCGCCACCCCGGTGTCGATGACTGCGACGGTCTGGCCTTCGCCTCGGCTGAGCGGCCACACCTGCGGAAGGTCGAGAACATCGAGTTGTTGTCCCGCCTCGAGTCGGTTCTGTACGGGCGTCGCGACCAGGCAGTCCTGTCGTTGTTCGGTTGCTTGTGGCGGAGCCGGTGGTCGCGGATCGGGTAGAAGCGCATCGTCAACCAAGGGCGGGGTGACCGCCACGGCAAGCGGCGACATCCATACGGTCGCGGAAATCAGCACGATGACGGCTGCGACGCGCGCCGGTCGAGAGCTCATGTCAGACTCAAACCGCGAACCAGGCCGAACACGCCGCAGATCCAACCGGCCATCGGTACTACCGCCGCGAGAGCGAGATAGTCGACGGCTTCGACGCCACGCCGTGCGAACGGACTCAACCGCGATCCGAAATTCACACGCGTCAGCCACAGCGCTCCGGCACCTAGCGCGACGGCGACCAGACATACCCAGAATGCGTGCTTCGGATCTGAAGCGACCACTAATGCGAAGGCTGCAGTGGCACTGATCAATCCGGCGACAAGAATGAGCGCCCTTCGGGCTACTCCGCGCTGCTGGCATGCGCGAAAGATCAGCGCCACCGCGATTGCGGCCGCGAAGGCGAAGCGGACCCACGTGTTGTCAGCGGGCCTGTCGGCGATGGTCAACACGGTGCCCAGTGCCGCAGACAACGAGAAGCCGGCGAGCAGACCCGTCAGAACCCGGTGGCCGCGCTCTGCTCTCACGGCACCCGAGATCACTGGAAGGGGCGCGCAGTCGTCGAGTGCGTCGCTCCCATCCGGCATCTGTGGAGACAACCGCGTCAAAAATATGGACACTTTCGCCGCAAGGCCCAGCATGGCCAGGGATGCGGCTGCCATGACAGCGCCGAGGGTCGCCGTCGCTACCGGCCAGACGGTGGCGATCGCGGCCGTGATCGCCACCACCGACGACAGCGTCGCGATCGCGATGAACAGCGTCGACCCGCGGCTCGTCGCGTGAAGCAGCACCGTGGAGATGGCTGAGCAGATCGCCGCGGCCAGAAAGAAATTCGGTGGCGCCGGGCCACCGGGAACCATCAGGTATCCAGCCACGGCGCCGAACGCGACCGCCGTCATGCCGAACGACGGCGTCACGAACGACTCCAGTTCGGTGCGACCGGCGATGACCGCCGCGACTGTCGCCGCGATGGTCACGATCGCTGCTGCGACCGCGCGGTTGCCGTGGGCCAGGTGGCTCGGCAAGACGAGCGTCACACCACCGACGCCCGCAGACCATGACCACGCAAGTACACCCAACTGCCGTGACCAAGCCGTGATCGTGATCAGGCGAACCAGATGCGTCGACGACGTAGTGGCTCATGTCGGTGAAGTCGCGCGCATAGGTCAGGGCCTCTGTGGTGAGAAGCAGAAGGTCCCCGTCACGAACACCGTTCTCATCCAGTGTCATTGACTCGTCCAGGGCCGAACCATCCAATCGCGACAGCGTCCAGCGTTCGGTGCAACCCAGGCTTCCCTCACCGAGCTGCCGACCGACGAGATCGACGATGCACGGCATCACCTCACCGAGTTCCATCTCAGCGGGCAGGGCGAGATCCACAGCCGCCGATGAACCCAACCGATGCGCCCGAACTGTTATCCGGAGCAAATCCACGACCGTCATGTGACCCCCCGCGGATCACCGTAATCGCCTCCGCAGGTGGCGATCTGCGACAGATTTCTTGCTGTGGATAGGGAACGAGATCGGACGTGCGTGCGTCTATTCCCCGATGGAGTTCTCGATCGAGCCGCGCCTGGCGGCGCCCCCGTCGACGCAGGGCGAGATTGTGGTGAAGCCGCCCCCCGACCTGCCGCGAGAGACCTCAGGCAACCCGCTTTCGCGGTTGCTTCCCGTCGCGATGATCGTCGCAACCGCGGGGATGATGGTCCTTTACCTCACATCGGGTTCCTCGGCGATGCGGAACCCGATGTTCATGTTCTTCCCGGTGATGATGATCGTGTCGTTGCTCGGCACGGTCGCGACGGGTGGGCGCAGCGTAAGCCGGTTCTCCGAGATCAATCGGGACCGGCGCGACTATCTGCGCTATCTCGGATCAGTGGATTTGCAGATCGCGGAGGCGATTGAGCAGCAGCGGCTTTCACTGTCATGGAGCAATCCGGAGCCGGCCGTCCTCTGGTCGGTGATCGGTAGCAGACGCATGTGGGAGCGCAGGCCCGACGACGCTGACTTCGGGCACGTTCGAATCGGCCTGGCTTCGCAGGGCCTCGCGACATCGCTGGTCGCGCCTGACCTCGGACCACCGGAGAAGTCCGATCCGGTCACGTCGATGGAGCTGCAGCGGCTCGTCCGCCATCGTTCGACGGTGCCCAGCCTGCCGGTTCCGATCGCCCTGACGGAGCTCACGGCGATCACGATCGACGGAGACCACACCGTCTGCCGGAGTCTGCTTCGCGCGTGTGATCTGTCATCTGGCGTCGATGCACAGCCCTCAACATCTGCGTATAGCCGCTGTCCTCGATCCCATTGCCGCGGCGGATTGGGATTGGCTGAAATGGCTCCCGCACCATCGGCATCCGTACGCCGTCGACGACGGTGGCCCGGCACGCCTGACGTACAACAGCCTCTCCGCCGCCGAGATGGCGCTCAGCAGATGCGATGGAGAGCACGTGGTGCTGGTGGTCGACGGGGCCATGACTTCCCCCATGCGTGCCGTCGCACGCGGGCTGGACGGAGTGACGGTCCTCGAGGTCGGGACGACGCTTGAATCCTTGGCCGATCTGCGCCTCGTCTTGAGCGAGGAACGTCTAGACGCATCAAGCGATGACGGCGACGTCGTGTCCGCGCGCCCGGACGCGATGACGATTGGCCAGGCGGTCGCGTTCGCCCGGCGACTCTCCTGCTACAGGCCCGTCGCCACAACCTCTGCCGCCGTGCATATGTCACCGTCGATTGCCTGGCCGGAGCTGATGGGCACAGGCGATGTCGGCGGACTCGATGCCTCCGCATTCCGGCGCGCACGCGCACTCAGTGGCCGCGACGGGATGTTGAGCGTTCCCATCGGCGTCTCCGAACACGGCGGCCCAGTCGAACTGGACATCAAGGAAGCAGCGGCGGGCGGACTGGGACCGCACGGTTTGTGCATCGGCGCAACCGGTTCCGGCAAATCGGAGTTCCTCCGCACGCTGACACTCGGCATGATCACCGCGCATCCGTCGGAGATGCTGAACGTCGTCCTCGTCGATTTCAAAGGTGGCGCGACCTTCCTCGGTTTCGAGCGAGCACCGCATGTGGCCGCGGTGATCACGAATCTGGCCGACGAAGCTCACCTCGTCGCGCGGATGAGGGATGCGCTGGCCGGTGAGATCAACAGGCGTCAGGAGTTGTTGAGGGCGGCGGGGAACTTCGCCAACATCGCGGACTACAACACCGCAGCGACGGCAGGTGCCGGGTCGGCTCCGCTGCCGGCCTTGTTCATCGTCGTCGACGAATTCTCGGAGCTGCTCAGTCAGCATCCGGACTTCATCGACCTGTTCATCGCGATAGGTCGACTCGGCCGTTCGCTCGGTGTGCACCTCCTGCTTGCAAGCCAGCGAGTCGACGAGGGCAGGCTGCGAGGACTGGAGTCACATCTGTCCTATCGGGTCTGCTTGAAGACCTTCTCGGCAGCTGAATCTCGATCGGTGTTGGGTGTCCCCGATGCCTATCACCTGCCGGGCACCCCTGGGGCGGCGTACCTGAAGACCGGTGCGGGTGATCCGCTGCGATTTCAAACGGCGTTCGTCTCCGGGTCCTACGTCAGGGCCCGAACTCGTGCGAGCGCTCCCGCTGCGAGGTCAGCGCCGCGCGTGTACACCGCCGCGCCGATGGGCCGCATCGTGTCAGCTGTCGAGGAGACGCGTGAAGCATCACCCGCCTCGTCCCGAACAGTTCTCGATGCGGTCCTTGATCGGCTCGAGGGCCGCGGATCGCCCGCTCATCAGGTCTGGTTGCCTCCCCTGACGGAATCGCCGAGGCTCGAATCCCTACTGCAGCGCGTCGGGGCATGCGTCCCGCTGACCGTGCCGATCGGGCTTGTCGATTGCCCGTTCGAGCAGCGCCGCGATTTCCTCGCCGCTCAACTTGCCGGCGCCACAGGGAATGTCGCAGTCGTCGGTGGCCCACGGTCGGGCAAGTCGATGGCGCTGCAAACGCTGCTCTTGGGACTGGCCGAGACAAACGATCCGCGCGACGTCCAGTTCTACTGCCTGGACTTCGGCGGCGGAGCATTGTCGTCTCTGTCGACGCTGCCGCACGTGGGGTCGGTGGCGGGCAGGCGCGACGTCGAGCTGATACGGCGGACGGTCGTTAAGCTGGAGTCGCTGCTGCGAGCCCGTGAAGCACGCCGGAACTCGTCCGCGTCGGCCACCGGCGGCGACCCCTACGGCGACGTCTTCCTCGTCATCGACGGCTGGGCCACCATTCGTCAAGAGTTCGACGCCATTGAGGCGTCGATCACCGCACTTGCGGCACAGGGTCTTTCGTATGGCATACATGTCGTCGTCTCAGCATCGAGGTGGGCCGAGATCCGTCCGGCGCTCAAGGATCTGATCGGAACCCGCATCGAACTGCGGCTTGGCGACCCGGCGGAATCCGAGATGGATCGCAAACGTGCGCGCCAGCTCGTCCAGAGCCCACCTGGTCGTGGCGTCACTCGCGACGGTCGCGAGCTCGTCATCGCGGTATCCCGGTTCGATGCTTCATCCGCCGACAGACTGCGGACGCGATACGCGGGCCGCTGTGCCCCACGGATCGAGGTGCTCCCGGCGCATGTCGAGTACGACGTCTTGACAACGCATTCACGATTCGCCGTCCCGGTACCCACATTGCTTTGGGTATCGGTGAAGCCGAGTTGACCCCGGTCGCAATCGACTTCGCCGCGGAGGCGCATCTCATCATCCTGGGACAGGGGGAGTGCGGCAAGACGTCCGCGCTGCGGACCCTCTGCAGCGAAATCGTCCGTACGAACACGGCAGACGCCGCGCAACTGTTCATCGTCGATTTTCGCCGCACGCTGCTTGGCGTCGTCGAGTCCGACCACCTTCAGGGGTACGTACCGTCGGCGGCGGCGCTTACACCGCAACTGGAAGCGCTGGTGCAACGACTCGCGGCGCGGATACCCGGCGCGGACGTCACCCAGCAGCAGTTGCGGACACGATCGTGGTGGTCGGGACCCGAGATCTATGTCGTCATCGACGACTACGACCTGGTCGCTCCGCCGACGGGCGGCAACCCACTGGCACCGCTTCTTGACTTCCTGCCGTATGCAAAGGATCTCGGACTGCATGTCGTAGTGGCGCGACGATCCGGCGGCGCTGCGCGCGCGATGTTCGATCCGGTGTTGGCACGTCTGCGTGACCTCGGGAGTATGGGCCTGATGATGAGCGCAAGCCCGGATGAGGGCGTCCTGCTCGGCACCGTCCGCCCGTCCCAACTGCCGCCGGGCCGAGGCACGCTCGTCACCCGCGCTCAACCGGAACAGCTCATCCAGATCGCGTGGACCGAACCCGCGTGAACGCCTGTGTCGTGGAGGTCGGGCCTGCGACGGTGCGCGGGCCACGTCCCGCGGCCCAGAATGTGGTGGCGACGGCACTGGGATGCATCGACGACGACATCGCAGTTCTCGACGAAGCGCCCGTCGCAGTGCCTGCGCTCTGGCGTGAGGTTTTTCGCACCGTGCTGCCCGACGATCTCGACGCCTCTGTGCTGGTATGTCCGACATGGTGGCCGCAGACACGCGTCGAGCGGGTGCGCGAAGCCGCAACCGCACGGTCGACGAAAGTCTCTGTGCTGCAACGGGCCGACGTACTCGGAGGCGGTGTCCCTGGCGTCACGACCGTCGTCGAGATTGCGCCGGAGTTCGTCGTCATCGCAAGAGCCGGCGACGTCGTCACAGCCGATCCGCGTCTCGGTGAAACGACCGACATCGCACGCTCGGTCGCAGACCACGTCGGCCCTTCGACCTCGGTCCTGGTGGATGCGCCTGTCGGGGTCGTCGGCGGAACCGAGCTCGCCGATGCGATCTCCAAATGTCTCCGCAGTGACGGATTAGTCGTGACGACAGTCCACCCGGACCAGGTGCTGCGCACCAGCAGGGAACCGCGAACGCGGCGACAGCATGCACCGACGCCGCCACGACCGAGGGCCGAAAAGTCCGCATCATTGGCTGCTCTCGCCGTCTCGGTGGTTTTGCTCGGCCTCGGTATCGCCTTCGGCGCCGACGAAGCCGACCCGGTGCCGATCCCGACGACGCTTCTCGTCGAGGGCAGGGTCGCGCTGAAGGTTCCTGCGCTGTGGGCCGTGCAGCGCATCACGTCTGGACCGGGGTCGGCGCGGGTGCAGGTGATGGCGCCGGACAACTCGATCGCCGTACTGGTCACGCAGTCGCAGGTGCGTGATACTGAGACGCTGTCGAGCACCTCGGCGGCGTTGCGCAGCGCTCTCGACGGTCAACAGGCGGGCGTATTCAGCCAGTTCAAGCCGGAGGATCGTCGTGCGGATCGCCCTGTCGTCACCTATCGGGAACTCCGCGGTGGACGCCAGACCGACTGGGCGGTGTTCGTCGACGGCAGCCTGCGAATCGCCATCGGGTGCCAGAGTCCGCCGGGCGACGAAGAGGCTGTCCGGCACGTCTGTGAGGAAGCAATCCGGTCGGCGCACACAGTCGTTTGATTCGTGGGAACCAAACGCGTTCACGCTCCGTCGTAATTACAACTCGAAAGAACGTGAAAGGGTTTTGATGACAACATCCGCTGGCGGATCACTCAACACCGACCTCGATCTCATGACGGCGGTCGCAGGCAAGATCGACACCCGCAATGACGAAATCCGGGCAATGCTCCAGTCATTCATCGGCCGGATGGTCAGCGTGCCGCCGTCGGTATGGGGTGGTGTGGCGGCTGCACGGTTCAGAGACGTCGTGGACCGCTGGAACGCGGAGTCGGCGAAACTGCATACCGCCCTGCAGCGCATCGCCGAGACCATGCGCGTCAACGAGCGCTCGCTGCGCGAGGCGGCCGAGAGTCATTCGCACCAAATCGGCGCCGTCGGCACCAACCTCTGAGGAGTCAGACCATGGAACCGGTTCTCTCGTACAACTTCGACGAGATCGAGTACACCGTCCGGCAGGAGATCCACAACACTTCGGCGCGGCTCAACGCAGCGCTCGACGACCTCCGGTCGCAGATCGTCCCGCTGCAGGAGGTCTGGACCCGCGAAGCCGCCGAGGCGTACCGGGTCGAACAGTCCAAATGGGATCAGGCGGCCGCGGCACTGAACGAGATTCTGTTCAGCCTTGGCAATGCGGTGCGCGACGGCGCAGACGACGTCGCGACCACCGACCGCAGCGCCGCAAGCGCCTGGGGTGCGTGACTGCAGAGACCACTGTGCGGTCCCTGCGGGAGGGGAGCCCGCGGGACCGCACAGTTCTGCCGTCGGGTCGGCTGTAGAACGCAAAACATCCCCGGCGTTGAAACCGGGGATGCTCTGCGTACGACGTTCGTCAGGACTTGCTGTTGGCAGCAGCCTTCTGGCGCGTCTCCTGCGCCTTGGCCTTGGCGCGAGCAGTATCTGCTTCCGCCTCGGCGCGCGCTGCATCAAGCTGGTGTGAGGCCTTCTCGACCTGGGCCCGACCCTCTTCCTGAAGCTCGCTGCGGCTCAGGATCAATCCGACGACCTGCTTGGTGAAGCCGATAGCGCCCGAAACGATGCCCCGAACTGCCTCGATGGGACCGCTGTTGTTTTCCGCCATGTCGTTCCCCTCTCTGTGTTTGCGACGACCGACCGTGTGTCGGTGACGTCGTTCTCCATCGATACTTCGGCGTAGTGCTAGCTGTTGCAAGCACTTGTTGGCACGTTCACAAAAAGGTTTAATTCGCGGCAAGACGGTGCCGAACCAAGACCCGCTGGTGAGGTGGCGCAACCGACCTTTCGTCGAGATCTGCGTCCGGGTTGTGGAACCTGCGCGTTCGCAACCCTGGTGCAGATTTCGCTGCGCCCGTTGGGCGTTTTGACCTGCGGTGACGCCCGCCGGTATGCTCCTCGGTTGGCGTGCGGTGGCCTTCGGGCGCGCGGGTCTCGGGTCAATGTCGGTCGCCGAGACCTTTCTGCCGTCAACGCCAGACCGGCACCCGGGTCACCCGGGATCCAACCCGAGATAGATAGGAACGCGCTGTGTCTACGTACACGCCGAAGGCGGGTGACACCACACGCACGTGGCACGTCATCGACGCCACCGACGTGGTGCTCGGCCGGCTCGCCGTTGCAGCAGCAAATCTGCTGCGTGGCAAGCACAAGCCGACATTCACGCCGAATGTCGACGGTGGCGACTTCGTCATCGTCATCAATGCCGACAAGGTCGCCATCAGCGGCGACAAACTGCAGAACAAGCAGACGTACCGTCACTCGGGTTTCCCGGGTGGTCTGCACAAGCGTTCGCTCGGCGACGAGATGCAGCGCCATCCTGACCGCGTGGTCGAGAGGGCGATCATCGGCATGCTGCCGCATAACAAGCTCAGCCGTCAGGTCCAGAAGAAGTTGCACGTCTACGCCGGTCCGGAGCATCCGCACACCGCGCAGAAGCCCGAGCCGTACGAGATCAAGCAGGTGAGCCAGTGACCGAGCCAACCGACACCACTGAAGTGACTGAGACCACGGAAGCCCCCGAGGCCCCGGAAGCCGCCAGAGGCACCCGAAGCCGCGGCCACCGAGACCCCCGAGGTCGTCGAGGCTGAGACCGAGACCGAGCCCGAGCCCGCGGCTGAGCCGGTGCGCGAGCCTCGCGAACCGGTCATCATGGACCGTCCGATCCAGACCGTCGGCCGCCGCAAGGAGGCCGTGGTGCGGGTGCGTCTGGTGCCCGGCACCGGCCAGTTCCACCTGGACGGGCGCAGCCTCGAGGCCTACTTCCCGAACAAGGTGCACCAGCAGCTCATCAAGGCTCCGCTGGTGACCGTGGACCGGGTGGATGCCTTCGACGTCCACGCCCACCTCCATGGCGGCGGCCCGTCCGGGCAGGCAGGCGCGCTGCGCCTGGCGATCTCCCGCGCGCTGATCATCGTCCAGCCCGAGGACCGGCCCGCGCTGAAGAAGGCCGGCTTCCTGACCCGCGACCCGCGGGCCATCGAGCGCAAGAAGTACGGACTCAAGAAGGCCCGCAAGGCGCCTCAGTACTCCAAGCGCTGATCTGTTCTGCCTCACCGCCCGGTATGCCATCCGCATGCCGGGCGGTGTGCGTTAGCGGCCCAGGAAGTTGCCGAGGATCCCCGCGGCGGCCGAGCCGGGTTGACCGGCCTGCTGACCGCCGCCGGTGCCTGCCATGAACGTGCCGGGTACTTCCTCGGACGGCTGCACGACGACGAAGCCCTGGCCGTTGAACGACATCGTGAACGCCTCGCCGGTGCTGCGCCCGATCAGCGTGCCGAGGCCGAACTGGTCGGCTCGGTGGAAGCCCGTCTGCAGCGACGCCGACCAGGCCACCGCGGCCTGCGGGTCGGCATACGTCGGCTGATCGACCTGCAACACCACCGGGGTGCCCTTTGTGGTGATCGCGATGCGGCCCTGGCCGGAGAACACGCAGTTGAACAGGCCCGCGTTGGACAGCATGCCTGCGCCCTGCACGCGGCGGATGTCGTAGGCCAGCGACGGCTCGAACGCGAGCACGTTCTTGCCGTTGATGGTCAGGCCGTCGTGCCCGCCCTCGAGGTCGATGAGGTGGATGTCCGACGCCAGGTCGGCGAGGAACATGTCGCCCTGGCCCGTGCACTTCATCAGCGGCACGCCCTCGCCGGTGACCTGCTGCTTGATGAACTGGCCGACGCCGCTGGCGCCAAGCCCCTGGAACTGGATGTTGCCCTGGTAGGCCACCATGGCGCCTTGGCGCACCATCATCTCGCCGTTGAGCGCGACCTTGAGCATCTTGCCGTTCTGCAGCTTCATGCCCGGCTGCTGCGTCTGGGTTTCGGCGTTTTCCGGGGAGAACAGGTCGCTGCGCATTGAGATCCTTTCGTCGATCGCGACGTTATCGATCGACGGTCTGCAGATAAATAGGGTGTTTCCCTACCGATATGGACGTCCCCGCGGCGATCACGGCGAGCATCTCGGATGCGTACCGATTCGGCGGCGGCATGAGTGCTGACGTCGACGGTTGTGCTATCAGGGACCATCTATGAGAAATTTGTCCGATGGGTCGACTGTTCGGCACCGATGGAGTTCGCGGGGTCGCCAACCGCAATCTGACCGCTGAGCTGGCACTTGGGCTGGGCTCGGCGGCTGCGCGTCGGCTCGCCAACTCCTCCCAGGCCCGCCGCCGCGTCGCCGTGGTCGGCCGCGATCCGCGCGCCAGCGGCGAGATGCTGGAAGCCGCCGTCATCGCAGGCATCACCAGCGAGGGCGTCGACGCGCTGCGCGTCGGAGTTCTGCCCACGCCCGCTGTGGCCTATCTGACGAACGCCTACGACGCCGAGTTCGGCGTGATGATCTCCGCGTCGCACAACCCGATGCCCGACAACGGCATCAAGATCTTCGGCGCGGGCGGGCACAAGCTCGACGACGCCACCGAGGACCGGATCGAAGAACTCCTCGCGCCGGACCGGGCGAGCGCCCCATCGGCGCGGCGATCGGCCGCGTCGTCGACGCCGACGACGCCCTCGATCGCTACCTGCGCCACGCGGGCAAGGCGCTCACCACCCGCCTCGACGGGCTGACCGTCGTCGTCGACTGCGCACACGGAGCCGCATCGGAAGCCGCCCCGAGGGCGTATCGGGCCGCAGGTGCCAACGTCATCGCGATCAATGCAGAGCCCAACGGGCTGAACATCAACGACGGCTGCGGGTCCACGCACATGGAGACGCTGCAGCAGGCCGTCGTGTCCCACGGCGCCGACATCGGCCTGGCCCATGACGGCGACGCCGACCGGTGCCTGGCCGTCGATGCCGAGGGCAACATCGTCGACGGCGACGCGATCATGGTGATCATGGCGCTCGCGATGAAGGAGGCCGGGCGAGCTGGCGTCCAACACGCTCGTCACCACCGTGATGAGCAACCTCGGCCTGCACCTGGCGATGCGCGCGGCGGGCGTCGAGGTGCGCACCACGGCTGTCGGCGACCGCTATGTGCTCGAGGAACTGCGCGCAGGCGAATACTCGCTGGGCGGCGAACAATCCGGACACATCGTGATGCCGGCGATGGGCACCACCGGCGACGGCATCGTCACCGGGCTGCGGCTGATGTCGCGGATGGCGCAGACGCGCACGCCGCTGGCCGAGCTGGCGTCGTCCATGCACCAGCTGCCGCAGGTGCTGATCAACGTCGAGGTCGACGAACAAAGCCACCGTCGCCGATGCTCCCTAGGTGCGTTCCGCGGTCGCCGAGGCCGAAGCCGAGCTGGGCGACACCGGCCGAATCCTGTTGCGGCCCTCGGGAACCGAGCAGATGGTGCGGGTGATGGTGGAAGCCGCCGACGAGGACACCGCCCGCCAACTGGCAATCCGCGTCGCAGAGTCGGTCAGCGACCAGGGCTGAAAATCGGGTGGAACCCGTAGGGTTTCGCCGACGTCGTAGCCAGTGTGGGAGAACCTGACATCGCGCGCGTCGACGTTGCGGCGGTGCACGACGTCGCGCGCCAGTACGACGCGGCCGCCGATATCGTCGACGCCGCCGTTCGCACGCATCTGACCGGATTGCGGTTCGACGGGGCCGTCGCGGGCCGCGTTCACGCCGCCAAGGGGACGCTGTGCGCCTTGCCGTCGACGATCTGGTGCACCGGTTGCAGCAGTGGACGCGCGCGGCCGCGGAGATCGCGGCCGAATTGCGCTCGTGCGCAGATCGATACGTCGACGCCGACGTACGCGGCGCCCGACGGATCGGCTGATCGATGGCCGAACCGCTCGACGTCGATGCACGGCTGGCCGAAGGACGCCCGGCCGTCGGGAACGTCGGCGACTACGTGTGGGCATGCCATCTGCTCGGCTATCAGAATCCCGACCTCACTCTGCACGCCGCACAGGTGCGGGATTGGTACGGCAGCGAGGACGGATTGGACCTGCGCGCGCTCGACGCGGATCGAGCGGCGCTCGAGGCGGTCGCGACGGCCGCAGACGGTGCGCGGCAGCTGCAGGAGCGGCAGATCGATGCGCTGGCCGACGCGTGGCAGGGTCGCGGTGGCGACGCATCACGGGAGTTCCTGCTTCGACACGGGCAGGCGTCAGCGGCCGCGGCGTCGGCCGTGCGCAATGCCGTCGACGCGCTCGCCGCCCTCCGCGAAGACCTGTGGCACGCGGTCGACGACAAGGTCGCCACTGCTGTGGCGATCGAGGACCGCCGGCAATCCGAGCGTGCTGAATGGCAGGCCGCGGCGCAGACGGTCACGACTGGCGCCGGCGACCGTGCGGCGGCCAGCGAGATGGTCGATCAGCAGGTGAAGCCGTTCGTGGACAACGATATTCGGACGGATTGGCTGACCGCCATGCAGAAGGCGATGGCGGCCGTCACCGCTGCATTCGACGCCGCGACCGGCGCGCTGACGGGCGATTCTCCCGCAGACTTCGAGGTGCCGGGAGATCTGGGACCCGCAGCTGTCCCGCCGTGGTCAGGCGGCACTGCGTCTACCGGCCTGGCGGGCACCGCGCCCGCGGGCTGGCCGTCGCAGGCATCTCCCGCCGCGCCCGCTGCCGGCCCGATCGCGGCGCCACCGGCATTTGCCGCCGCGCCGGAAGCGCCTCCTGCTCTCTCGGTGCCTGCAGCGCCGATCGCCGCGCCGCCTGCGGCAGCGCCCACATCCGGCACGCCGTCCATGCCCGCGATGCCGTCACCCGGCGAACTCGGTGGGGGGCTGCCCGGCGGCGGGGGTGGACTTGCCGGTCTCGGTTCTCAGTTCGCCGACGCCATCGGCGGTCTGCTGAATCGCCCTGACGACGTGCTGCCCGATCCACCGGAGTTGGACGACGAGCCTGTCGAGGAGGATGAGCCCGACGACGAGGAGCTCGACGGTGACGACACCGACGACGACGACCCGACGACGACGACGGTGACGACGTCGACGAAACGGACGCGGAGACAGACGAAGTCGTTGAATCCGATAAGCCGGCGGCCGATGCTGTCGATGAAGGGTGCGCCGACGAGGCGGGCATCGACGACGCGCCACCGGCCGATCCCGTTGCGACATCGCCGCCTGCACCGATACCGCCGCAGCCGCAGCCCATCGTTGAGCCGCCGCCCAGCGCCGAGCCGCTGGGCGCAGAGACCCCGTGTGAGATCGCAGCCGACGAGCTGCCGCAGGCAGGGCCGTAACTACTCGAGTACTGCAGTACGCGTGCTCTGCGGGGGTTGACGTGCCTACGCTCCGAAACATGCCACCGGTCATCAGTCTTCCGACACCAGACTTCACGTTCGACTCGACCGTTCCCGGCGCGTGCATCGCGGGCGTGCGGCCCTACCGCAAGAACACATACCGGCTCGACCACGAGCTGTCAGGGCAGAAGTTCCTCGTCCACAACTACGGCCACGGCGGGGCAGGCATCACGCTGAGCTGGGGCTGCGCGCAGCAGGTCCATGACCTCGTGGCCGGGCGCATCGCCACCTCCCACGACACCACCGCTGCGGTGCTCGGCGCGGGCGTCATGGGTTTGACCGCGGCGACACTGCTGTGCGACCTCGGACTGACGGTCACGATCTACGCCGATCGCAAACCGGTCGACACCACATCACACAAGGCAGGCGGGCAGTGGGCGGTCTCTGTCGTCGAATACAACCGCGAGCAGGAACTGAAGAAGATCCTCACCGACTCCTACACGCGGTTCAAGAGCCAACTCGGCCCCACATTCGGCGTGTACGAGCGGTCCAACTACACCCACGAGCGCACCAAGAACTTCGACATCGTCCTGCAGTTGTGTCCCGGGCTGATCCCACCGCCGATTCCGTTGACACGCATGCCGTTTCAGGGCCACACGATCGCCGGATTCGAATACCGCACGTTGTTGATCGAGCCGCCGGTGTTCCTGGCGCAGCTGGAGTGCGATCTGCGAGACCGAGGGGTGACGTTCGTCGACAAGCACTTCGTCAGCGCTGCAGACATCGTCACGTCGCTGACGCAGAACGTCGTCGTCAACTGCACGGGGATGGGCGCCAAGGCTCTGTTCGACGACTCCCGGATGCAGCCGATCAAGGGCCAGTTGGCCATGCTGCCCGCACAACCCGGGCTGAACTATCTCTACAGCGGTGACGGATATCTGTTCCCTCGATCCGACCACGTGGTGATCGGCGGCACCTACGAGCCCGACCTCGCCGACGAGTCCACCAGCCAAGCCGTCTGTAAGAACGTCGTCAAGTACATGGCCGGGCACTTCGGCGTGGTGCCCGCCGTGCCGATGCCCGCGATCCACATCAACCATCCCGACCACGCGGACGTCTACGATCCCGTGCTGCCCAATGACCCGGCCCAGCCGAGTCTGAACGTGTGACTGCGAGGGAGGGCACCGTGGCGATCACCGTCGTCGACTACGTGCTGACGAGACTCAAACAACAAGGCGTCACCCACCTCTTCGGCGTGCCCGCCCTGTATTGCGCGGCACTGTTCGACGCCGCACCCGCCCACGGCATCACGCCGGTGGTCACCGCGAGCGATCTCGAAGCCGGTTACGCCGCAGACGGATACGCGCGAACCAAAGGATTGGCTGCGGTGTCGGTCGCGAACGGCGTCGGCACACTGAGCCTCATCAACGCCATCGCGGGCGCCTACGTGGAGCGAAGCCCGATCGTGGTCATCAACGGTGGGCCCACCGCGGGACATCTCGCCGACCTCGCGCAACGCGACGTGGTGTACTCGCACTCGACGGGGCGCGCCAACACCGAGCTCGACTCGTTCGCTCTCGTCACCGCCAAGTCTGTGCGCGCCGCAACGAAGGAGGCCGTGCCTGCCGCAGTCGACGGTGCGATCACTGCGGCCCTGACCTCGAAGCGTCCGGTATATCTCGAGATCGCCATGGACCTGTGGCGGCAGACCTGCGACAACCCCGGTGCGCCGCTGACGTCGAACGTGCCGGCCGCCGGTACCGAAACACAGCTTGCCGCAACGATTGTCGGCCTGATTCGCGGTGCGCAGAAGCCTGTCATCCTGATCGGCACCGAGGTCGCGCGCTACGGCCTTGCCGATGCGGTTGCAGATCTGATCGCCAAGCTCGGCGTCCGGTGGGCAAGCGACATGCTCTCGAAATCAACGCTGGCCGAGAAGGGCGCGGGCTGGATCGGCGTCTACGACCCGCCGTACGTGCCGCAGGCGATCCGGACACAGGTCGAGTCGACCGACCTGCTCGTGACGCTCGGATGCGTGTTCCCCAACAGTTTCGCGCCGCTGATCGCGCAGAAGTTCAACAGCATGGTCGCCGTCTACGACGGCAAGGTGCGGGTGAAGAACCAGCCCAAGCAGAACGCCGAAATCCGCGCGCTGGTGGCGGCGATGCGCACCAAGGCCGCCGAGCAGCCGCCTGCGAATGTTCCCGCAGGCGCGGTGCCGACGGCCCCACCCGCAGCCGCGGGCACGCTGACCTACAAGCAGGTCTTCCAGCGCGTCGGCGTCGCACTGGACGAAACGTTGATCACCATCCCTGACACGTTCCTCGGCACGTACTCGGCGGCGAACCTGCCGGTGAAGGGCAAGGACGCGTTCCTATGCGACGCGGTATGGGCGTCGATCGGACACTCCGTCGCCGCTGCCGTCGGCGCGTCATTCGGATCGACCAGACGTCCACTCGTGCTCTGCGGCGACGGCGGTTTCCAGATGACCGCGCAGGCGCTGTCGACGATGGCGCGCTACGGCCGCAATCCGATCGTCGTGCTGATCGTCAACGGCATCTACGGCTTCGAACAGTTTCTGTTGGATCGCACGTACTTCAACACGAACAGCAATACGCCTGCCCGTCCCTACGCGGTCATCGGGGAATGGGACTTCGTCAAGTTCGCCAACAGCGTGGGCGTGCAGTATGCGAAAACAGTCAACACCGCGGCTGCGCTCGACTCCGAACTCGCTGCCGCCAAGGCCAATCCCGGACCATGCCTGATCGTCGCGCAGGTCCCTCCGCGAGGTCTGCCGACCGAGATGGAGTGACCTAGGGCAGTAGCCCCTGGAGTTCCTCGACGAAGCGGACGGACTCGCGGCGGTCGCCGGTCAGCGGATGCACGAGCAGCGTGGTGACGCCCGCCTCCGCGTAGGCGGCGACGCGTTCCTTGACGAAACCTCTTGGCCCGATCAGCGATACGTGCCGCACCAAGTCGTCGGGCACGGCGTCGATCGCCTCGGTCTTCTTGCCGGACAGATAGAGATCCTGGATGTGGTCGGCCACGTCGCCGAAGCCGTAGCGGGTCGCGAGATTGTGGTAGAAGTTCTTGCCGCGAGCGCCCATGCCACCGATGTAAAGCGCCAGTTGCGGTTTCGCCCACGCCAGCCGATCCTCGACGTCGTCGCCGATGGCCAGGGTCGCGCTGACCATGACGTCGAGCGGCCCGAGTTCCGGGTCGCGCTTGGCCATTCCCGCGCGCAGTGAGTCGCCCCAGGCCTCGTCGGCCTTCTCCGGATAGAAGAACACCGGCTGCCAGCCCTCGGCGATCTCCGCGGTGAGCTCCACATTCTTCGGGCCAAGCGACGCGATGGTGATCGGAATACGTTCGCGGACAGGGTGATTGATCAGATGCAGCGGCTTGCCCAGCCCGGTGCCGCGGTCGTGGGGGAGCGGCAGCTGGTAGTGCTTGCCGTCGAATTCGACATTCTCCCTGCGCCACACCTGCCTGCAGATCTCGACGACTTCGCGGGTCCGGCCGAGAGGGGCGTCGAACGGGACGCCGTGGAAGCCCTCCATCACCTGCGGCCCGGATGTGCCGATGCCCAACCGGAATCGGCCGTCGGACACGTAGTCCAGCCCGGCGGCCGTCATCGCCAGCAGCGACGGGGTGCGGGTGTAGATCGGGACGACGCCGGAGCCCAGCTCGATCCGCGACGTCTTGGCCGCAAGGAAACCCAACTGGCTGATCGCGTCGAACGAATACGCCTCCGGCACCAGCGCGATGTCGACGCCGACCTTCTCCAGCTCGACGACCTCGTCGACGGCCTCGAGGAAACCGCCGGCGTAGTTGAGAAAGATTCCTGTCCGCATGACGCGCATAGACTCCTTCAGGGCTTCAGCAGCGCGACGACCTTGTTCTCCAGGTCGACGGGGTCGTCTGCGAACGGGTCCATCGTCGCCGCCTTGGGCAGCACGGCCTCGGGATCTGCGAAGTCGCGATATGTCTTGTCGCCGGTCAGCTCGTGCAGCAGGAACCCGGTCATCAGCGCCCGCACCATCTTCTGGGTGTCGCGGTCGGCGCCGGGCAGCCCGACGACCCTGGCCAGCCTGCGGCCCTCGATCAGTCCGCCCGCCTTCGCCTTCGGTACGGCGCGCAGTGTCGCCGTCTTCCACACTCGCGCCAACTCGACCGCGTTCGACCGCAAGGACATCGGATCGCCCGGGTCGGTGAGGATCAGCCCGGGCACCTTCAACGCCGCGGCAGCTTCCTCGGCGCGCGGTTTGGTGACCGTAGGGAACGCCGCAACGACGGCCTTCGGCTTGACCGGCATCCCCGCGGCGGCGAACACCGCCGTCGACGCGCCGAAACCGTGGCCGACAAGGCCGAGCTTGGTTGGATGCACGCTGATCTTCCCGTCGCCCAGCCGAACTCCGGCGATGATGTCCAGCGTGGTGCCGAGGTCGAACGCCAGGTTCAGCACCGACGGCGCGATGCTCTTCTCCGTGTCGGGCGCGGCGGCGACGATGCCCCACGAGGCGAGGTGTTCCAGCGTCCCCTCGTAGCGCTCCGCTGAAGCCACCCATTCGTGGCCGAACGCGATGCCGGGAAGGTTGAACCCCGATTCGGGCGTGTAGACGACGCCTCGCAGCCCGGCGAAGGACAGGTCGCCACGGAGCACGCGATGCGGACCGCGACGCTTCAGAGCGGCGTAGAGCTTCTTGGTGGCGGCCACCCGTCGACCGTAGCCCACCGTCGATGCGCCGACGCTAGGGTCCTTCGTGTGAAACTGCGCTGGCCCGATGCGGTGGTCCTGTTCCTTCTCGGCGCGGTGGCGTCGCTGATCGGCGACCACAGCCACGTCGCCACCGGCACCACCGAATACCTCTCCGATGCGGTGCCGTTCGTGTGGAGCAGCCCGATCTGGTTTCCACTTCTCGTCGCGTTGGCGACCGTTTCGCTCGCCGAGCTGCGGCTGCACATGCCCGCCCTGCGAACGTCGGTCACCGCGCGGCAGGGTCTGGCGGGCGTCGCCGCCGTCGTCGGCATCTACGTCACCACCGCGCTGGTGCACACCGCGCCGCCGGTGCCTGCCAATGCCCTCATCTATGCGCTCGCGGTGATCACCTGGTGCGCCCTTGGTGATCGCTGGGGCGCCATCTGCGGCCTGCTCGCCGCCGTCATCGGACCCGCGGTCGAGGCCGTCGTCGCCGCGGCGGGATTGGCTCGCTACGCCGACGATTCCGACGCGCTGTTCGGCGTCGCGCCGTGGCTGCCCGCGCTGTACTTCGCGTTCGGGGTGGTCGTTGCGCTGCTGGCCGAGGTCGGCTCGTTGCGATACATAACGTCTGCACAGCCTCTACAAGTAACTAGGCCGTCACTCCCCGCTCGCGGTGACGGCCGAGCGGGCGCTGGCACCCTTGGCGAGCCTGCTGGTGATTTTGTCGACGGTGTCGGTGAATTTCGTGACCGACTTCGAGATTCGGTCCGCGAGCGGCGTGCGCACCGCCCCCGCTGCAGAGGCAATCTTGGGACGGTTGTCCGCGGCGTTGGCAGTCGGTCGGAAACTGAGAAGCGACTTGTCCCCGCTCGTCTTTGTGCCGCGTGCGGCCAAATCGCTGTTGGTGAAGCTGCTACTCACGGGGGTGTTGAACGGGTTCCTGATGGTGATCCCCGTGCCTGGCTGGCCGGCGACCTGATCGTCGACGCCGAGGGCGCCAAGGATCGAGAACGGCACGGGCCGGCGCCTAAGACGTTCCGATCACCGAAGCCACTGAACACACGTTGCCGCCGATCGCCGCAGGATGTCCCGGCCGGGTCCGGAGCGATCGCCGCGAGCACATCGTTGTCGTCCCCGAAGAAGTTGGTGGCGTTGTTGAAGACGCCCTCCGCGAGAAGTCGGTTTCGGTCGCCGAAAATACTCAATCCGCTGTTGGCAACGCCCCGCGTCAGGACGAGTTGCCGTCGCCGATATTCGATCCGAGGTTGAAAAAGGACGGACTCCTCGTCGTAGGGTTACCCAGTGCGTCTCCGGTGATCACCCGTTGTCGTCGCCGAGGTTGAGCGCGATGTTGCCAATATCAGCGGTCTTCCGCCCGCAAATGTGACATTGTCATCGCCTTGCGCCACGGCGAAAGCGAGGTTGCCAATCGTCTGCACCAAGGTGTGATTGCCACCGGCGTACGCCACGCCGATGCCCCCGCCGAGTGGGCTTCAGCCTGCAGTGGTCCCGATTGAATGTCGTCGAGGCCGATCGCGACTGCGGCGTTGAGAAATCCTTCTGCGTCCGCGACGTTTCTCGTGCCGATTGCGATGGCAGCGGTAAACAGCCCGTTGGCGCTCGCGTTCAAGTTGGGGCCCAGTGCCAATGCGAAGCTGAGCGGGCTGCTCGTGCAGGTTCCGTCACCGATGTTGAAGAACCCGCCGATCGACAGGCAGCTTGCATTCGCAGTTCCGACGCCACACCATGATGCCGCGCCAACCCCGACGCCATCCGCAGCCCAAGCAGGCCGTTCGCGATCTTGTCCCTTGAGATATCCCGCTTAATCATGTTGTGCCCTAGGTGGTTTCCTGGCCGGCCTTGGGACCCTCGGCCAGCTTGCGGGTGACGTTCTTCACGGTTTCGCGGATCCTGTTCACCGACGTGTTGATCCGGTCCGCGATCGGTGTGCGAACCGACCCGGTCGAGGATGTCGCCTTCGGGCGGTCGAACACCGTATTGAGGCTGGAACGCAACAGGTTTCGTGGCGAGCTGTTGGTCTTGCCGACTGTGGGGTTGTCCCCGCTGTTGTCCTGCTGGCGGCCCATAACGCTGAGATTCGTCGTTGTGCCGACGTCATTGAACGGGGTCGCAATGTTGATGCCGAAGCCAGTCTGCTCGACGATCCGCTTGACCGTATTGAAGGCACCCCCGAGCGCAAACGGCCCTCTGACGTGGACGACGTTGCCGCAAGACGGAGCGCACAAGGTCAAGGGTTCGCTGAAGGGTCCCTGGCGAACGAACGCCACGCTCACAGGGCCCGTCGAAGTGACTTCGTTGTCGCTGCCGTTCGGGCCTGAAAACACTGTCCCAATCACAGTGGTGTTGGCGAGAAGCCCTCGTGACGTCAGCGTATTCAGTTGGCGCCAATGGCATTGATGACGGAGCTCACAACGCCTGTGGCGCGGATGTCCATGGGTCTGGGCCCGCCGCCGCCGCCGGCATTGGCGATGCCGCCCAGATTGAGCCCGAGGTTGAGGAACCCAGCGCCTGCGGTGACCCTGCTGTATGCAGTGCCCGCGGTGGGGATACCGGTGGCGGGATTGATTGGAGTATCGGCGTTGCCGACATTGATGGCGACGTTCGCGACACTGAAGCCTGAGCCCTCGGCGAAGGCGGCGACGTTCGTGCCGATCGCGATGGCGCCGTTGAGGAACCCACCACTGGCGTCCGCCAGGGTTCCCGGGCCCAGCCCCAGCGCGAAGGTCCCGAGCGTGCTGTTGCAGCCGTTACCGATATTGATGCCGCTGATCCCGATACACGTTGCTTGGACCGGTCCTGCGCCGGTGAGCGACGCCGCGGCCACGCCCGACACCACCCCGGACACCATCGCTGCCCGCAGAATGCCGTTCGATACCGTGCTCTTCGAGCTGTCTTGGCGCATAAGCATTTTGGTGCCTCCCCCGTTGGTGGTCGATGGAGCGAACGGTATTAGCACCTCAGGACCGACGGACAAATTCAGCAAAAATTATCGGAGACGCAAATATTCGTTATTCGTCCCTATCGAATTGCGCGCTCAGATCCAAAAATCGCAAATGAATTGACTTCGGAGGCCCTAAGAATCATCAGCACCAAACGTGCATTAGGGCGGGCACAGCAAATCATCAATCGGGCGGCGTCCAACCGAAGCACGTTTGCATAGTCAAACAGATGGCCCTTGATGGGATCCAATGACATCGGCACGGTGAGGATCCGGACCCGCCGACACGGCCGATTCGCTCGTTCTGCATGTCGAGGGACAAATTGCACTATGAGCGGATTTATCGGCGAAGATGACGTTAGCTGGATAGTCGTCTACGCTTGATACCTATGTGTGGAATCGTCGGCTACGTAGGCACGCGGGACGCTCGCGGAGTCGTCGTCGACGCGTTGCGTCGTATGGAGTACCGCGGATACGACTCCTCCGGCGTCGCTCTGCTCGACGGTGCGGGCGGCCTGACGGTCCGGCGCCGCGCGGGTCGCCTGGCCAACCTCGAGACCGCACTGGCCGAATCCGACGCCGACGCTCTCCTGGGCAGCACCGGCCTCGGACACACCCGCTGGGCCACCCACGGCAGGCCGACCGACCGCAACGCCCACCCGCACCGCGACGCCTCGGGGAAAATCGCGGTCGTCCACAACGGGATCATCGAGAACTACGCCGAGCTGCGCGCTGAACTCGAGGCCACCGGCGTCGAGTTCGCCAGCGACACCGACACCGAGGTCGCCGTCCACCTGGTCTCCTGGCAGTACCACCACGGCCCGACCGCGGGCGACTTCGTCGGCTCCGTGATGGCGGTGCTGCCGCGGCTGGAGGGCCACTTCACGCTGGTGTTCGCCAACGCGGACGAGCCGGGCACGATCGTCGCCGCACGCCGCTCGACCCCGTTGGTCGTCGGCGTCGGCGACGGCGAGATGTTTCTCGGCTCCGACGTCGCCGCGTTCATCGAGCACACCCGCGACGCCGTCGAACTGGGTCAGGACCAGGCGGTCGTGATCACCGCCGACGGCTACCGGATCACCGACTTCCATGGCAACGACGACGCCGCCAACGCGCGTGAATTCCATATCGACTGGGATCTCTCGGCCGCCGAGAAGGGCGGCTACGACTACTTCATGCTCAAGGAGATCGCCGAGCAGCCCGCCGCCGTCGCCGACACCCTGCTCGGCCACTTCGTGGACGGTCGCATCGTGCTCGACGAGCAGCGGCTGTCGGATCAGGAACTGCGCGAGATCGACAAGGTCTTCATCGTCGCCTGCGGCACCGCATACCACTCCGGACTGCTGGCCAAGTACGCCATCGAGCACTGGACCCGGCTGCCCGTCGAGGCCGAGCTGGCCAGCGAGTTCCGCTACCGCGACCCGGTGCTGGACCGCAGCACGCTGGTCATCGCGATCTCGCAGTCCGGCGAGACCGCCGACACGCTCGAAGCCGTGCGGCACGCCAAGGAGCAGAAGGCCAAGGTGCTGGCGATCTGCAACACCAACGGCAGCCAGATTCCGCGCGAGTGCGACGCGGTGCTCTACACCCGCGCAGGCCCGGAGATCGGCGTCGCCTCGACCAAGACGTTCCTGGCGCAGATCGCCGCCAACTACCTCGTCGGACTCGCACTCGCGCAGGCCCGCGGCACCAAGTACCCCGACGAGGTGGAGCGCGAGTTCCGCGAACTGGAGGCGATGCCCGAACTGGTGCAGCGCGTGCTGGCGACCGCCGAACCCGTTTCGGCGCTGGCGCACCGGTTCGCCAAGTCGCAGACCGTGCTGTTCCTCGGCCGCCACGTCGGCTATCCCGTCGCGCTCGAGGGGGCGCTGAAACTCAAGGAACTCGCGTACATGCACGCCGAGGGCTTCGCAGCGGGTGAGCTCAAGCACGGCCCGATCGCGCTGATCGAGGACGGCCTTCCGGTCATCGTCGTGATGCCGTCGCCGAAGAGCGCGGCGGTGCTGCACTCCAAACTGTTGAGCAATATCCGCGAGATCCAGGCCCGCGGTGCGATCACCATCGTGATCGCCGAGGAGGGTGACGACACCGTTCGGCCATACGCCGACCACCTGATCGAAATCCCCGCGGTGTCAACGCTTCTCCAGCCGCTGCTGTCGACGATTCCGCTCCAGGTGTTCGCGGCAGCGGTCGCGCAGGCCCGCGGTTACGACGTCGACAAGCCGCGCAACCTGGCCAAGTCGGTCACCGTCGAGTAGGGGTGCGGGCGCGGCACGGAGTAGGACACTTTCGGAGCGAGCCTGCGCGCGAACGGTTCATGGCTGTTTACACCGCCGCGATGGCGGAGCTGCCTGAACACGAATCAGTCGACATACCAACGTCGTTCGGAACCGTGCGGACCTATCGGTTCGAGGGGCCTGCCGACCGGACACCGATAGTGCTCCTGCACGGTCGCAGCGCATCCACGCCGATGTGGCGGGCCAACATCCCGTCGCTGATGGCGCGCCGCCCCGTCGTCTCCGTCGACCTGCTCGGTGAGCCGGGGATGTCGGTGCAGAACGAACCGATCGGCGGCGCCGCCGACGAGGCGCGCTGGCTCGACGAAGCGCTGACCGGCCTCGGCCTTGACCGCGTCCACCTGCTTGGCGTGTCGATCGGCGGCTGGACGGCCACCAGCCATGCCGTGCACCGGCCCGGCCGGGCTGCGTCGCTGACGCTGCTGGATCCGGCGATGACATTCGCGCGACTACCGGTCAAGACGGTGCTGGCCACGCTGCCTCTTGTGGTGCCTTGGGCGCCAGAGGCGCTCCGGCGCCGCGTGCTGAGCTGGATCGCCGGCGGCGCCGACGTCGACGACACGCTGCCCGAAGCCGCCCTGATCTCGGCGGGGTCCACGGACTTCGCCCTGGCCAAACCGCCGCCGACGCTGTTCACCGACGAGCAGCTGCGTGCTCTGGATGTTCCCTGCCTGGCGCTGATCGCAGGCCGCAGCGTGATCCACGACGCCGCCCGCGCGGCTGCCAGAGCGCGGCGGTTGTTGCCGTTGGGGCAGGTCGAGCTGTGGCCGGAGGCGTCCCACGCGATGAACGGTGAGTTCGCCGACGAGATCGCCCGGCGCGCGCACCGGTTCTGGGACGAGGTCGATAGAGCGTGAGTCCTACGATGGAGCGATGAGCACGGACACACCCACAGGCGCCTCGAGCGCACAGGAAGGTGATCCCAAAGCGTTCCGGGACTTCATCGAGGCGCGCTACAGCGAATGGGAGCGCGAGTTCGGAGACGATGTCCACGTCAGACGCACGGTCTCCTTCGATCCGAAGCGCTGAGTTCGCTGGACCGGCTCGCCACGGCGGATGAATCCCTGACCTCAGGCCAGTAACAGCACGTAACGTGTGTCAGCGATGCGGTACTACTACTCCGCTGATGCGATCCGCGAAGCCGAAGCACCGCTGCTGGCGTCGCTGCCCGACGGTGCCCTGATGCGGCGGGCGGCCAACGGGCTGGCCAACGCGATCGCCCGCGAGCTTGTGCTGCAGACCGGAGGAATCGCGGGCCGGTCGGTGTGTGCGGTCGTCGGCTCCGGCGACAACGGCGGAGACGCGCTGTGGGCGGTCACGTTCCTTCGTCGCCGCGGCGCCGCCGCAGCCGCGGTACTGCTCAATCCCGAACGCGCCAACGAGAAGGCGCTCGCAGCGTTTCGGAAGGCCGGCGGGCGGGTGGTGCAAAGCGTGCCCGCGACAAGCGATCTGGTGATCGACGGCGTCGTCGGCATATCCGGCTCCGGTCCGCTGCGGCCCGCAGCCGCCGAGGTGTTCGCGGCCGTGGAAGCGGCGGCGATCCCGGTGGTGGCGGTCGACATTCCCAGTGGCGTCGACGTGAACACCGGGACCGGTCAGCGGCGCCGCCGTGAACGCCGCGCTGACCGTCACCTTCGGCGGCCTGAAACCCGTTCATGCGCTTGGTGACTGCGGCCGCGTCGAACTGGTGGACATCGGCCTCGACCTGCCCCCGGCCGACGTCATGAGCTTCGAAGCGGCCGACGTCGCCGCGCGCTGGCCGATGCCGGGTCCGAAGGACGACAAGTACACCCAGGGCGTCACCGGGGTCCTTGCGGGTTCGGCGACCTACCCCGGCGCGGCGGTGTTGTGCAGCGGTGCCGCCGTCGCCGCCACCTCCGGCATGGTCCGCTACGCGGGAAGCGCCGCACAGCAAGTCCTTTCGCACTGGCCCGAGGTCATCGCGTCGCCGTCACCTGCCGGCGCGGGTCGGGTGCAGGCCTGGGTAGTCGGGCCGGGGCTCGGCACCGACGACGTCGGCGCCTCGGCGCTGTGGTTCGCACTGGACACCGATCTGCCCGTGATCGTCGACGCCGACGCGCTGACCATCCTGGCCGCGCACCCCGACCTGCTCACCGACCGCAGCGCGCCGACGGTGCTGACCCCGCATGCGGGCGAATTCGCGCGGCTCGCGGGTGCGCCGCCGGGCGACGACCGCATCGCCGCCACCCGCAGGCTGGCCGACCAGTTCGGCGCGACCGTGCTGTTGAAGGGCAACATCACCGTCATCGCCGAACCGGGTGGGCCCGTCTACCTGAATCCCGCAGGCCAGTCGTGGGCGGCCACCGCCGGGTCGGGTGACGTGCTGTCCGGCATCATCGGTGCACTGCTCGCCGCGGGTCTGCCTGCAGGCGAAGCCGCCGCGTGCGCGGCGTTCGTGCACGCCCGCGCCGCCAACCTGTCCGCCGCCGATCCCGGCCCACGGCCCGCCCCCACCTCCGCGTCGCGCATCCTTGCGCACGTCCGCACCGCAATCGCGAGTCTGTAGAAAGGACACCACATGGCACAGAGGCATAAGCCCGCACCATCGATCTCGCCCGCGTACACCACCCGGTTCTCCATGGCGCCGGTGCCGGCGCTGCGCATGCCCGACGACTGCATGGAAGCGGATGGCGCGTATCGATTCATTCACGACGAGCTCATGCTCGACGGCAGCTCGCGGCTTAACCTCGCCACGTTCGTCACCACGTGGATGGACCCCGAGGCCGAGAAGCTGATGGCCGAGACGTTCGACAAGAACATGATCGACAAGGACGAGTACCCGGCCACCGCGGCGATCGAGCAGAGGTGCGTGTGCATGGTCGCGGACCTGTTCCATGCCGAGGACCTGCGCGACGACGACCCGTCAGCAGCGCGATCGGGGTTTCGACGGTGGGATCCAGCGAGGCCGTGATGCTGGCCGGGCTCGCGCTCAGCTGGCGGTGGCGGCAGAGGGTAGGCAAGGGTTGGCGCAGCCGTAGGCCCAATCTGGTGATGGGGTCCAACGTCCAGGTGGTGTGGGAGAAATTCTGCCGCTACTTCGACGTCGAACCGCGTCTACCTGCCGATGGAGGAGGGCCGCTACGTCATCACCACCGAACAGGTGCTCGCGACGGTCGACGAGGACACCATCGGGGTGGTCGCGATCCTCGGCACCACCTACACCGGTGAGCTCGAACCGATCGCCGAGATCTGCGAGGCGCTGGACAAGCTGGCCGCCGACGGCGGATTGGACGTGCCTGTGCATGTCGACGCGGCCAGCGGCGGCTTCGTCGTCCCGTTCCTGCATCCCGACTTGGTTTGGGACTTCCGGCTGCCGCGGGTGGTGTCGATCAACGTCAGCGGCCACAAGTACGGACTGACTTATCCGGGAGTCGGTTTCGTGGTCTGGAGAAGCGCCGAACACCTGCCAGAAGAACTGGTCTTCCGGGTGAACTACCTCGGCGGCGACATGCCGACGTTCACGCTGAACTTCTCCAAGGGCGGCAACCAGGTGATCGGCCAGTACTACAACTTCCTGCGGTTGGGCCGCAGCGGCTACACGCAGGTCATGACGTGTCTGTCGCAGACGGCGCGATGGCTCGGCCGACCAACTAAGGGACGGTGAGCATTTCGAGGTGATCACCGACGGCTCGGCGATCCCGGTGATCAGCTTCCGACTGACCGGCGACCGCGGCTACACCGAGTTCGACGTGTCCCACGCCTTGCGCTCGTACGGCTGGCAGGTGCCTGCCTACACCATGCCGGAGAACGCGACCGACGTCGCCGTGCTGCGCATCGTGGTGCGCGAGGGCTTTTCGATGGATCTGGCACGGGCGTTGAGAGACGACATCATCAACGCGCTGGCCAGCCTCGACGAGCTCAAGCCCGGTGGCCACTTCGACGAACAACAGCCCTTCTCGCACTGACTCCGACGATCCGTGACCGACTCCGAGGTGGCGTTCGACGCCGATGCGCTGCGGGAGAAGTACGCCCGCGAGCGCGACAAGCGGCTGCGGCCCGACGGCATTGCGCAGTATGTCGAGATCGCGGGCCCGTTCGCCGACTTCGCCGAAGACCCGTGGAGCGAACCGCAATTCACCCGGGCACCGTTGACCGACGACGTCGACGTCGCGATCGTCGGCGCGGGGTTCGGGGGACTGCTGATCGGGGCGCGGCTGCGTGAGCTCGGCGTGCAGAACATCCGGCTCATCGACAAGGCCGCCGACGTCGGCGGCACCTGGTACTGGAACCGCTATCCGGGCATCGCGTGTGACGTCGAGTCCTACGTGTACATGCCGCTGTTGGAGGAGCTCGGCTACATCCCGACGGAGAAGTACGCCAAGGGCCCCGAGATCTTCGCGCACTGTCGGCGCATCGCCGAACACTACGACCTGTACCGCGACGCCTGCCTGCAGACCGAGGTCACCAAAATACGGTGGGATGAAACAGCTTCCCGCTGGATCATCGCCACCAACCACGGCGACGAGATCCGGGCGCGGTTCGTCTCCATGGCCAACGGATATCTGCAGAAGCCGAAACTTCCCGGCATCGAGGGAATCATGGATTTCCGCGGCCATGCGTTCCACACCAGTCGGTGGGACTACGACTACACCGGCGACGACCTTGCCAAGCTCGCCGACAAGCGGGTGGGGATCATCGGCACCGGAGCGACCGCGATTCAGTGCGTGCCGCACCTCGGTCGATCGGTGGGTCATCTCTCCGTGTTCCAGCGCACCCCGTCGACGGTGGACGTTCGCGGAAACCGGCCCACCGACCCGGACTGGTCGACGGACCTGAAGGACGGCTGGCAGCGACACCGCATCGAGAATTTCCAGTTGCTCACCGCGGGCGGTGAGGCCGACGAGGATCTGGTCGACGACGCCTGGACGAGCATCGTCAAGAAACTGTTCGTCATGCGCCAGCGCAGGGTTGCGGGAATGTCGGACGAAGACCGTTTGCGCGCAGTCGAAATGGCCGACTTCGCCAAGATGGAGGAGATCCGGGCCCGCGTCGACTCCATCGTCGCCGACCGCGCCACCGCTGAAGGCCTCAAACCGTGGTACGGCTACTTCTGTAAGAGGCCGTGCTTCCACGACGAGTACCTGCAGACGTTCAACCGCGACAACGTCACGCTCGTCGACACCCGAGGTCTTGGCGTCGAGCGGATCACCGCGGGAGGCGTCGTCGTCGACGGCACCGAGCACCCCATCGACTGCCTGATCTTCGCCACCGGATTCGAGGTCGGTACCGACTACTCCCGTCGCACGGGTTTCGACCTCGTCGGACGGGACGGCTTGACGCTGACCGAAGCATGGCGCGACGGCGTCCGCACACTGCACGGCATCAACGTCCGGGGCTTCCCGAACTGCTTCGTGCTCAGCATCGCCCAGTCGGGCTTCACCGTGAACTTCCCCTACCTCCTCGATGTGCAGGCGACCCACGCGGCCTCGGTGATCGCCTGGGCGCTCGGCAACGGGACAGAGACGTTCGAGGCGTCGGCCGACGCCGAAACCGCCTGGGTCGCCACCATCGTCGAGCGGTCGGCGGCCAGTGCCGAACGGGCGAAGTCCTGCACACCCGGCTACTACAACCGGGAAGGCCAGGCGAACGCGAAGACCCGACAGGGCAGCTTCTTCTACGGAAGCCCGACCGAATACGCCGACCTCCTCGCCGCGTCGCGGGCGAACGGCGCACCGGAGGGATTCGACATTTCGTGACGAGACCACGTCGCTATCTGCCGGGCCGGATGCTGGCGCTCACCCGCAGACGGTCGCCGCGGGTGGCGATCATCGGCGCGGGTTTCGGCGGGCTGGCCGCCGCGGTGGCGTTGCGGCGCAAGGGCATCGACGATCTGACGATCATCGAGAGCGCCGACGGCGTCGGCGGCACGTGGCGGCGCAACATCTATCCGGGTGCCGCCTGCGACATCCAGAGCCATCTGTACTCGTTCTCGTTCGCGCCGAACCGGGCATGGACCCGCACGTACGCATACCAGCCGGAGATCCTGTCCTACCTGGAGCAGGTCGCCGACGACTTCGACCTGCGCCGACATCTGATGCTCGACACGACGGTGTCCGGCATGCGGTGGAACTCCGACGCGTCGCATTGGGAGATCGACCTCGAAGACCGCGACCCGGTGATCGCCGACGTGGTCGTCAGCGCCGTCGGACTCTTCGGCGAAGCACGCTTTCCCGATATCGACGGGCTGGCGGACTTCGCGGGCACGCTGATGCACACCGCGCGATGGGACGCGTCCGTCGACCTGACCGGCAAGCGGGTGGCGGTGATCGGCACAGGGGCCAGCGGCGTCCAGGTGGTGCCCGAACTCGCCGATATCGCAGGAGAGTTGACCGTTTTCCAGCGCACGCCGCCGTGGATGGTGCCGAAGGAGGACCGGCCCTACAGCGCAGACGAGCTGTCCCGGTACCGCCGCTTGCCGTGGGCCTCGTGGCAGGAGCGGTGGCGGTTGTGGAAGCTGCAGCACGACAACACCGCGCTGACCCCCGACCACCCGCGGATGGCCGTCGTCCAACAATTGTCGGAAGGCTTTCTGCGCAAGTACGTCGACGACGATGGGCTGCGCGACGCGCTGACGCCGCGCTACCCGTTCCGCTGCAAGCGGGTCCTTCTCGGCGAGAAGTACTACACCGCACTGCAACGCGATCACGTGAGTCTCGTCGCCGACCCCATCGACCGTGTCACCGAAGAGGCGATCATCACCACGGACGGGGCGGCCGTCGAGGTCGATGCCATCGTGCTGGCGACGGGATTCGAAACCAGCAGCTACCTCTCTGGCTTGGAGGTGACCGGCGTCGGCGGCGAAAGTCTGCACGAGCGTTGGGGGTTGGACCCGCAGGCCTATCTGGGCGTCGCCGTCAGCGGCTTCCCGAACTTCTTCATGCTCTACGGCCCCAACACCAACCAGGGCGCCAACTCGATCATCTACATCCTCGAAGCGGGCGCCCGGCTCGTGGCGAGTGCGGTGAGCCGCCTCGCGCGCCGCGGCGGATTCGTCGACGTCCACCCCGGCGTCGAGCGTCGGTTCAACGACCGCATCGCCGCAGAACTGGAGCAGACGATCTGGACGCGCTGCGACAGCTACTACCGATCGCCGACGGGACGCATCGTCACGCAATGGCCGCACTCCGAACTCGACTACGCGAAGGCGACCTGGCGACTACGGCCACGCGACTGGGTTCACAGTGGACCCGCATAGCGGCGAAGTCGACGGCGCTGCTGATCGGCGGTAGCTGCCTCACACAGAACTGTTGCGTTTGTTGCGGCGAAGTGCGAGTAGCGGCCGCAACAAACGCAACAGATATGCGCTGATGGGGCCGACATTGCCGGTCTGGGACAATCGGCGGTGGTGACATGACCATGCCGACGACCGAACTGACCCCTTCTGTGACGCCGAGCGCCAACGCCGAGGCGGTGGTGGACCTCGCCGCGATCGCGCACAACGTGCGTCTGCTGCGCGAACACGCAGGATCTGCGCAGGTGATGACCGTCGTCAAAGCCGACGGATACGGCCACGGCGCGACGCAGGTTGCCCGGGCCGCCCTTGCTGCAGGGTGCCGCCGAGATCGGGGTGGCCACCATCGAGGAGGCGCTGGCACTGCGCCGCGACGGCATCACGGCGCCGGTGCTTGCGTGGCTGCATCCGCCCGGCACCGACTTCGCCCCCGCGCTGCAGGCCGATGTAGCGCTGGCGGTGTCGTCATCGCGGCAGCTTCGCGAACTGCTCGGCGCTGCCAAGCTCACCGGCGTCACCGCCGATGTCACCGTCAAGGTGGACACCGGGCTGAGCCGCAACGGTGCGAGCCCCGCCGAGTTCACGTCGATGTTGCCCGCATTGCGCGACGCGGCGGCCGACCAGGCTGTCAGGCTGCGCGCGATCATGTCGCATCTTGCCCACGGCGACGATCCACAGAACCCCGTGAACGACATGCAGTCGCAGCGACTTGGCGAGATGCGGGCCGAGGCCGGTGAGCAGGGCGTGCACTTCGACATCGCGCATCTGTCGAATTCTCCTGCGGCCATGTCGCGTCCAGACCTCGCCTTCGACATGGTCAGGACGGGGATCGCGGTCTACGGCCTCAGCCCCATCCCCGAGCGTGGCGATATGGGTCTGCGCCCGGCGATGACGCTGAAATGCCCTGTGGCACTGGTCAGATCGGTGCGGGCAGGAGACGGTGTGTCCTACAACCACACCTGGGTCGCCGACCGCGATACGACAGTGGCGCTGTTGCCGATCGGATACGCCGACGGCGTGTTTCGCGGCCTCAGCAACCGGATGAGCGTGCTGATCAACGGCAGGCTGCGGCGCAACGTCGGCCGTGTCTGCATGGATCAGTTCGTCGTCGACCTCGGCGCAGGATGCCGGTGACGTGAGCGAGGGCGACGAGGCGATCCTGTTCGGGCCGGGCACCCAGGGCGAACCGACCGCGCAGGACTGGGCCGACCTGCTTGGCACCATCCACTACGAGGTTGTCACCAGTCCGCGAGGCCGGGTCGTCAGGACGTACCTGGACGCCTCGGCGGAAGGCGCGGCCGGTGAGCGATAACGACCCGAAACGGTTGCGGCGCAGAACGAACGCGGGCCTGTTGGCGGGTGCGGCGGGGCTGGCCGCAGTGGGCACCATCGCAGGCGTGACCGTCGCGCGATCGATGACACGGCGCACCACCCGCGATGACCTGTACCGGGGCGAGGATTTCGAGCTGCTCGACGCAGACCGCAGCTCCGTGGTGACCACACCCGACGGGGTGGATCTCGCGGTGCGTGAGGTCGGACCCGAGCAGGCGCCGCTGACCGTGGTGTTCTCGCACGGATTCTGTCTGCGCATGGGCGCCTTCTACTTTCAGCGGGCACGCCTCGAACAGGAGTGGGGCCAGCAGGTGCGCATGGTGTTCTACGACCAGCGTGGCCACGGCCAGTCAGGCGAGGCGCCGCCGGACACCTACACCATCGAGCAACTGGGCCGCGACCTCGAGACCGTCCTCGCGGTGACCGCGCCCAAGGGGCCGGTCGTGCTCGTCGGGCACTCGATGGGCGGCATGACCGTGCTGTCGCACGCCAGGCAGTTTCCCCAGCGCTATCCGACCCGCATCGTCGGTGCGGCGCTGATTTCCTCAGCGGCCGAGGGCGTTGACCGGGCAGCGTTGACGGAGATCCTGAAAAACCCTGCGCTGGAGGCTGTCCGGTTCGCCGTCCGCTACGCCCCGAAGACGTTTCACCGCACCCGCGGTGCCGCCAAGTCCGTGATCGCGCCGATCCTGCGAGCGGCCTCCTACGGCGACGAGAAGATCAGCCCCAGCGTCGTGGCGTTCTCCGAGAAGATGATGCTCGGCACCCCGGTCGTCACGCTGGTCGAATTTCTGCACGCCCTGGAAGTGCATGACGAGCTCGCGGCACTGCCCACCTTGGCGAAGGTCCCGACGCTGATCGCCTGCGGCAGCCGCGACCTGATCACGCCTGCGGAGCACTCGGAGTCGATGGCGGCGGACCTGCCGAAGTCGGAACTGGTGATCGTCAAGGGCGCAGGGCATCTGGTGCAGCTGGAGCAGCCGGACATCATCGACGACGCCCTCGTCCGGTTGGTCGAGCGTGCCACCCCGTCCAAACTCGTCGCGATGACGCGCCGGATCCGCGATCGAGCACGACCCCATGGCTGACAAGTCGGCAGGGTCAGCGGAGCTGTCCACCGCCGAGGACACGAAGGCGCTCGGCGCCGAGCTCGGCGGGCAGCTGCGCGCAGGCGACGTCGTGGTGTTGTCCGGTCCGCTTGGCGCGGGAAAGACGGTGGTGGCCAAGGGGATCGCCGAGGCGATGGACGTCGACGGTCCGGTGACATCGCCCACCTACGTGCTTGCCCGCGTTCACCGACCGCGCAGGCCCGGCAATCCCGCCATGGTGCACGTCGACATGTACCGGCTGTTGGACCACGCAGGAACCGACCTTCTCGGCGAACTCGACTCACTCGACCTCGACACCGACCTCGACGACGCCGTCGTCGTCGTCGAATGGGGTGAAGGCATCGTCGAGCGTCTCTCGGAGCGGCACCTCGACATCCGGCTCGAGCGCGCAGCGGAAACCGAAGTGCGGACAGCTATCTGGCGGTGGAGCAGGCCATGACGAACATCGTCCTCGCCATCGACACCGCGACGCCCGCCGTCACAGCGGGGATCGTGCGGCGCGACGGTGACAGCATCGACGTGCTCGCCGAACGGGTGACCGTCGATGCCCGCGCGCACGCCGAACAGTTGACCCCCAACGTTCTGGCCGCGCTCGCTGACGCGGGGATCGCGGTCACCGACCTGACCACCGTCGTGGTGGGATGCGGACCGGGCCCGTTCACCGGGCTGCGGGTGGGAATGGCCACCGCAGCCGCATACGGACAGGCCCTCGGCATCCCGGTGTACGGCGTGTGCAGCCTCGACGCGATCGGCGTCGACACGGCGGGGGAGGTGCTCGTCGTCACCGACGCCCGTCGTCGCGAGGTGTACTGGGCGCGATACCGCGACGGGCACCGCATCGACGGACCCGCAGTCGCCGCGCCCGCCGACGTACCGACCGACGTTGGCGCCGTTGCCGGTTCGCCCGAACACGCGGCGTTGTTCGCGCTGCCGCGGCAGCCCGCCGTCTACCCGACGGCATCGGGGCTGGTGCGCGTCGTCGACTGGGCGGCACCGCCGCAACCGCTCGTGCCGCTGTACCTGCGTCGGCCCGATGCCAAGCCGCAGATCGTCACCCCGGCGGTGCCGTCATGACGGTCACCTACGACGAACTGGCCTCGAGCGACGCGGCGCGGTGCGCGGAACTCGAGGCCCAACTGTTCGACGGCGACGACCCGTGGCCCGCCGCCGCCTTCCTCCGTGAACTGGCCGCACAGCACATCCACTACGTCGCGGCCCGCACCGACGACAAGCTCGTCGGCTACGGGGGAATCGCGCGGCTTGGGCGAAAACCACCGTACGAGTATGAGATTCACACCATCGGCGTGGACCCCGAATATCAGGGTCATGGCATCGGGCGTGAGATGTTGGACCGGCTGCTCAAGATCGCCGCAGACGACGCGGTCTATCTCGAGGTGCGGACGGACAACGCCGCGGCGATCGCCATGTACGAGAGTGCGGGCTTCGTCAACGTCGGGCTGCGCAAGCGCTACTACCGCGTCAGCGGCGCCGACGCCTACACCATGCAACGCCCCGCACGAGGAGGTTCGGCATGACGACCATCCTTGCCATCGAAAGCTCCTGCGATGAAACAGGAATCGGCATCGCCGAGCTGGCCGCCGACGGCACCGTGACGCTGCTCGCCGACGAGGTGGCCTCCAGCGTCGACGAACACGCGCGGTTCGGCGGTGTGGTGCCCGAGATCGCGTCGCGCGCGCACCTGGAGGCGTTGGGGCCCACCATGCGCCGCGCACTGGACACGGCGGGCATCGCAAAGCCGGACGTCGTCGCCGCCACCATCGGCCCGGGGTTGGCAGGCGCCCTTCTGGTCGGGGTGGCCGCGGCCAAGGCGTATGCCGTCGCATGGCAGGTGCCGTTCTACGCCGTCAACCACCTCGGCGGACACCTTGCCGCCGACGTCTACGACCACGGCCCGCTGCCGGAATGCGTCGGCCTCCTGGTCTCCGGCGGTCACACCAACCTGCTGCACGTGCGGTCGCTCGCCGAGCCGATGGAGGAACTCGGAAGCACCGTCGACGACGCAGCGGGGGAGGCCTACGACAAGGTCGCGCGCCTGCTCGGCCTCGGCTACCCCGGCGGCAAGGTGCTCGACGACCTTGCGCGCGAAGGCGACCGCGATGCGATCGTGTTTCCCCGCGGGATGACCGGGCCGCGCGACGACCCGTACGCGTTCAGCTTCTCCGGCCTCAAGACGGCTGTCGCACGCTACGTCGAGAAGAACCCCACCGCGCCGCAGGCCGATGTCGCCGCCGGGTTCCAGGAGGCGGTCGCCGACGTGCTCACGATGAAGGCGGTGCGGGCCGCCACCGAACTGGGGGTGTCGACGCTGCTGATCGCCGGCGGTGTGGCCGCGAACTCCCGGCTGCGCGAGTTGGCCGAAGAGCGCTGCGCGGCAGCTGGTTTGGCGCTGCGCATCCCACGGCCGCGGCTGTGCACCGACAACGGCGCGATGATCGCGTCGTTCGCGGCACATCTCGTCGCGGCAGGCGCGCCGCCGTCCCCGCTCGACGTCGCAAGCGATCCGGGTCTGCCGGTGGTGAAAGGACAGCTGTGACCCACAAACTCGAGATCACCGAGCTGCTGTACCGGTACGCCGAGCTCATCGACGCCGGTGACTTCGACGGCGTCGGTCAGCTGCTGGCCCGGTCCACCTTCGGCGGTCCGGCCTCCGGGTCGGTATCCGGAGCGGAGAACATCGCCAAACTGTTCGCGATGACCACCCGCCGCTACCCAGAGCACGGGAACACCCCGCGCACACGGCATTTGGTGCTCAACCCGATCGTCGAGCTCAACGACGACGACACCGCGGCCACCCGATCGACCTTCTGCGTCGTGCAGGACACCGAAACCGTGCCGATACAGCCGATCGTCGTCGGCCGCTACTTCGACAGGTTCGGCCGTGACGATGACGGGTGGTACTTCACCGAGCGCAAGGTCGAGATTCAGATGATCGGCGACGTATCGGCCCACCTGATGGTGGATCCGAAGGCGTTCGAGAAGTAGACGACGTGCTCTACGACCCTCGCCTGCGCCCGGCGCAGCCGGCCACCCCGCCGCCGGATGCGTTCGCGATCCACCGACGGGAGGTTCCACCGAGCGACGGCCGCGACGGGCTGTCGCTGGCGTTCGTCCACGAAGGTGTTGGCGGCTATCCGCTGGTGCTGCTGCACGGCTATCCCGAGACCAAGCGCATCTGGTGGCGCAACATCGCGGCGCTGGCGGACGCGGGCTACGAGGTGATCGCGCCCGACCTGCGCGGCTACGGCGACTCCGACCTGTCGGCCGCCGATGTCTACGACCCCGCCGCCTGGAGCCGCGACGTCTACCTTCTCGTCCACGACGTACTCGGACACGACCATTGCGGCGTGGTCGGCGGCGACATCGGTGGCGTCGTGGCGATCGACCTGCTGCACCGCTACCCGGGGTTCGTCGACAAGCTCGTCTTCTTCGACTCCGTGCCGCCGTTCGTCTTCGACGACTTCGCGGCGGCGGGCATCGACGTCGCCTCGATTCGCGCCATCGGCGACGGGCCGACCAGCGACTACCGCTATCTGCAGGGCGCGACGCCGGATGAACTGGCCGCCGAACTCGACACCCCGGCCAAGCGCAGGCGCTACATCGCCGGGATGTACGGCCACCGGCTGTGGGCGTCACCAGGCACGTTCTCGGCCGAGGACGTCGACTTCATGACCGAGCCGTTCTCCACCGAGGACCGGATGCGGGCGGGTTGGGCGGCGTATCAGCTCGCGCACGGTCGCCCGGTCAGCGAGCCGCCGCTGCTCGATCGCAAGGTCGACGTCCCGACCCTGATCCTCTACGGCATGGACGACCACGTCGTCGGCCCCGATTTCTTGCCCACCTGCGAGGTCGCATTCACCGACAGAACCGGTCCCGTGGTGTTGCCAGGGGCCGGACACTTCCTGCAGTGGGAGCGGGCCGACCTGTTCAACCCGCTGGTCATCGCGTATTTCGGCGATCTGCGTGTTCGCCACGGGCGATAGACATGGGGTGACCTTGAGTGCTAGCACTCTCATGTATAGAGTGCTAGGTGGCAGGCGGCCACGCCCCTCGACCGGCACCCGCGACGACGGCGCGAAGGCACGGACGCATGCCGATACCTATAAGAGCTGTGCAACCCGAACTACTGGAAAGGCGCCAATCGTGGCGAGCGTGAACATCAAGCCACTCGAGGACAAGATCCTCGTACAGGCCAACGAGGCAGAGACCACGACCGCATCCGGTCTGGTCATCCCCGACACCGCCAAGGAGAAGCCGCAGGAAGGCACCGTCGTCGCAGTTGGCCCCGGCCGCTGGGATGAGGATGGCGAGAAGCGGATCCCGCTGGACGTGTCAGAAGGCGACACCGTCATCTACAGCAAGTACGGCGGCACCGAGATCAAGTACAACAACGAGGAGTACCTGATCCTGTCGGCACGCGACGTGCTGGCCATCGTCAACAAATAATCGACGAGCTTGACCGCCCCGGTGATCCCCGCGTCGTAGCGGCGGATTTCCGGGGCGTCATGCTTCGCAAGGACGGATACGCTTATGGCAAAACTCATTGAATTTGACGAAACCGCGCGCCGTGCAATGGAAGCCGGCGTCGACAAGCTCGCCGACGCGGTACGCATAACTCTCGGCCCGCGCGGCAGGCACGTGGTGCTTGCCAAGTCGTTCGGCGGCCCGGCGGTCACCAACGACGGCGTCACCATCGCCCGCGAGATCGAGCTGGAGGACCCGTTCGAGAACCTGGGCGCTCAGCTGGTGAAGTCGGTGGCCACCAAGACAAACGACATCGCCGGTGACGGCACGACGACCGCGACGGTGCTGGCGCAGGCGCTGGTCAAGGCGGGTCTGCGTAACGTCGCCGCCGGCTCCAATCCGATCGCGCTTGGGTTCGGGCATCAGCAAGGCGGCCGATGCGGTATCCGAGGCGCTGCTGGCCGCGGCCACCCCGGTCACCGACCAGAAGTCGATCGCTCAGGTCGCCACCGTCTCCTCGCGCGACGAGCAGGTCGGCGAGTTGGTGGGCGAGGCCATGACCAGGGTCGGCACCGACGGCGTTGTCACAGTCGAGGAATCCTCGACGTTGGACACCGAGCTGGAGGTCACCGACGGCGTCGGCTTCGACAAGGGCTTCATCTCGGCGTACTTCATCACCGACTTCGACTCGCAGGAGGCGGTGCTCGAAGATGCGGTGGTGTTGCTGCACCGCGACAAGATCAGCTCGCTGCCCGACCTGCTTCCGTTGCTGGAGAAGGTCGCCGAGGCAGGCAAGCCGCTGCTGATCATCGCTGAAGACGTTGAGGGCGAGGCGCTTTCGACACTTGTCGTCAATGCGATCCGGAAGACGCTCAAGGCCGTCGCGGTCAAGGCGCCGTTCTTCGGTGACCGCCGCAAGGCGTTCCTCGAAGACCTCGCCATCGTCACCGGCGCCCAGGTGGTGAACCCCGACGTCGGGCTGTCGCTTCGTGAGGTCGGCCTCGACGTGCTCGGGTCGGCGCGCCGGGTCGTGGTCAGCAAGGACAGCACCGTGCTCGTCGACGGTGGCGGCACGGAAGACGCCATCGACGGCCGAAAGGCTCAGCTCCGATCCGAGATCGAGTCGAGCGACTCCGACTGGGACCGCGAGAAGCTCGAGGAGCGGCTGGCGAAGCTGTCCGGCGGCGTCGCGGTCATCAAGGTCGGCGCGGCCACCGAGACGGACCTCAAGAAGCGCAAGGAAGCCGTCGAGGACGCTGTCTCAGCCGCGAAGGCCGCGGTCGAAGAGGGCATCATCACCGGCGGCGGCGCAGCGCTGGTGCAGGCCCGGTCCGCGCTCAAGTCGCTGAAGGACTCGCTGTCCGGCGACGAGGCGCTCGGTGTCGATGTGTTCTCGCAGGCGCTGTCCGCGCCGCTGTACTGGATCGCGGCCAACGCGGGACTGGATGGCGCTGTCGTCGTCAACAAGGTGAGCGAACTGCCTGCCGGACAGGGCTTCAACGCCGCGACGCTGGAGTACGGCGATCTCGCAGCCGATGGTGTCGTCGATCCGGTCAAGGTCACCAGGTCGGCGGTGCTCAACGCCGCGTCGGTGGCCAGGATGATTCTCACCACCGAGACCGCGATCGTGGACAAGCCCGAGGAGCCGGTGGAAGTCGGCCACGGGCACGGCCA
>CAWHIZ010000029.1:0-97464 GCA_963829405.1 uncultured Actinomycetota bacterium | reverse complement strand
CCGGCGGCATGTGGTGTCCACCGAGCCCGATCGACAAAGTCCTCGATCGCCGGGGCCGGGAAGTGCCTCTGCCGCAAGCGAAGTGCGAACAAGTCGTACCCGAGGGCCTGGCCAATACGCTGGCAAACGCGCTCGGTAAGGACCACACAAGCGGCACGGCGGCCAGTGCGGCCGGGTCTGTCGGATGGAGCCTGCCGATGGCGGGAAAGACCGGCACGACGGAGTCGCACCGCTCGTCGGCGTTTCTCGGGTTCACCAACCAGTACGCCGCCGCCAACTACATCTTCGACGACACGCCTGCCCCGCAGGAGTTGTGCTCATGGCCGCTGCGAAGGTGCTCCAGCGGAAATCTGTACGGCGGCAACGAACCCGCGCGCACCTGGTACAACGCCATGCAACCCATCGCCGATGAGCTTGGCCCGATATCGATGCCCCCGACCGACCCCCGCTACGTCGACGGCGCGCCGGGGGTTCCGCTGCCGAGCATCAGCGGCCTGAATTTCGACGCCGCACGTAAGAAGTTGCAGGACGCCGGATTCAAGGTGGCCGACCAACCCTCGCCGGTCGACAGCTACATGAACAAGGGGGCGATCGTCGGCACCACCCCGAAGGACAAGGCCGTTCCTGGCTTCCTCATCACGATCAACACCAGCAACGGCGTCGCGCCGTACGTGTATTACGGGCCGAGGTCTGACGCACCGCCGCCACCGCCACCCGAGGCTCCACCCCCGCCACCGCCCCCGGAGGTCTTCAACCCATTCGGGCTGCCGCCGTTCCTCCTGCCGCCTCCTGCTCCTCCGCCGCCACCTGGCGCGCCGCAACCTCCGCCTCCGCCCGGCGCGCCACCCCCGCCGCCTCCGCCTTAGTCGGCACCGAGGATCGGCCACTCCCACATCAGCGTGAGCCACGAAAAACGCAGCACCGTAGCGGGTTTCGGGGCGCGCACAACGACCCTTGCGCGGACGTGCGGACCGGGGGCGACGGGCGCGGCGATCGGCGCCTCCCCGTTGCCGCACCCCGGATAGGACGACAGATTGTGCATCGTGCCGCCGGGCCCGTCGACGCTCCAGTTCTGCAGGAGCAGCGCATCCGCGGAGTCAGGGAAACCAAAGGCGTCGTCAGTCGAGAACGCGTCGATGTCGAAGCGGAGGAATTGTTCATCGGGACCCGGCAGACCTTCAGTGGCGCCGCATGGGGCGCCCTGCTGAATCGCCGTCACGTTGAAGTTCAGGTCACAGGGCCCGTCGGGCTCCTCGGAACAGTTCAACCCGGCCGGTTCGCCGATCTTCTTCTCGATGACGCCCTCGAAATGCGTCGGCCCGACCGCGGTGCTCGGTGCACTGGACCTGGTCGTGGACGTGGACGTCGCATCGGAGTCGTGACCCGAAGCCTCGGGCTGCGAAGAACCGCCCGACCCGCACCCGGCGACTGCGATGAAGAGCGCGACCAGTGCGCACCGGAACGGCGTCGATGTCATGCGATCAATGATGAGCGCGTCCGAAGGAATTCGGACCCCTAACCTGTGATCCGTCGTCATCCGGGTGGCTCCGCGAATAGGGTGTGACGAGGCAATGGACGGGAGCCACATCATGCCTCCACCAGACGATCCGATGGCCGCAGTGCGGCAATACGTCGATGCGTTCAACAATGGCGATGTGCAGGCGATGGCGGCGGCCTGTGCCGACCCGATGCAAATTCTCGACGGCATGGCCCCACATGTCTGGCAAGGGCCGACTGCCGCAGAAGACTGGTGGAAAGACGTGCTTGCAGAGGGCGAGCACTTAGGGGCGTCGGGCTACCGGATCACGCTCGGCGAGCCACAGCACGTCGACGTCAGCGGCGTCTCGGGCTATGTCGTTGTCCCCGCGACAATGGCATTCGAACTGCGCGGTCAGGCGGTCACACAAACCGGCTCGGTATTCACAGCCGCGCTCCGCAAGATCGACACCGACTGGCGTTTAGCGGCCTGGGCGTGGGCCAAAGGCACACCGGGCGGATAGGCAAACGTCGCGGTGGGTTGCGCGCCGGTTTCTGTGAGCGCGCCCGAAGGGATTCGAACCCCTAACCTTCTGATCCGTAGTCAGATGCTCTATCCGTTGAGCTACGGGCGCATGTTCTATTCAGTTGTGCATGGCTGTGTCAGCCCGGCGGAGGCGAGAGGATTTGAACCTCCGGTCGCCTTTAAGGGCGACAACTCATTAGCAGTGAGTCCCATTCGGCCGCTCTGGCACGCCTCCCGACGGTTTACCGCCGATCCGACAGAGTACACAGGGGCGACGCCACCAGGCAAAGCGCGTTTCGGCCACCCATAGACTGGTCGGGTGCCTGCCCGTCTACGTCCTGAACTGGCCGATCTGCCGGCGTACACGCCCGGCAAAACGGTGCCGGGTGCGATCAAGATCGCAAGTAACGAGACCGTGCACGGTCCGCTGCCCGGCGTGCGGGCGGCCATCGAGAAGTCGACCGACAACATCAACCGCTACCCGGACAACGGCTACGTCGAGTTGAAGGAGCGGCTCGCCAAGCACGTCAACTTCGCGCCCGAGCACATCGCGGTCGGCTGCGGATCGGTGAGCCTGTGCCAACAGCTCATCCAGATCACCTCGACCGTGGGCGACGAGATCGTCTACGGCTGGCGCAGCTTCGAGATCTACCCGCTGCAGACCCGCACCGCAGGCGCGACACCGGTGCAGGTGCCGCTGACCGACCACACCTACGACCTGGACGCGATGGCGGCCGCCGTCACCGACCGCACCCGGCTGATCTTCGTCTGCAATCCGAACAACCCGACCAGCACCGTCGTCGACCCCGACACGTTGGTGCGCTTCATCGAGTCGGTGCCTAGCGACATCCTGATCGCGCTCGACGAGGCGTATGTCGAGTACATCACCGACGACATGCTGCCCGACAGCTTCGGGCTGGTTCGCGCGCACAGCAATGTCGTTGTGCTGCGCACGTTCTCGAAGGCCTACGGGCTGGCGGGGCTGCGGGTCGGCTATGCCGTCGGCGATCCCGACATCATCACCGCGCTCGGCAAGGTGTACGTCCCGTTCAGCGCGACGAGCGTCTCGCAGGCGGCAGCGATCGCCTCCCTCGACGCGGCCGACGAACTGCTCGCCCGCACCGACGCCGTCATCGCCGAACGCGCCAGGGTGACTGCGGCATTGCGCGACGCCGGCTACACCGTCCCACCGTCGCAGGCCAACTTCGTCTGGCTGCCGCTGCCCGGCCGTGCCCAGCAATTCGCGGCCGATTCGGCCAACAGCCGCATCATCGTCCGGCCCTACGGCGAGGACGGCGTGCGGGTCACCGTCGCCTCCGAGCAGGAGAACGACATGTTCCTCGAGTTCGCGAGCCGCTGGATCGCCTAGCGCCGTTGATTCTGCGCGCAGGGCTGTGCCCGTCGCGCAATCACGACCCTGGTTGCAAAATCAGCGCGGGTTTCGACCGGTGTACGCCACAAGCCGGTCCAGTGAGCATGCGTCGGCGGGCAGGTCGATCGGGTCGTCGAAGCCTGCTCTGGTCCGGCCTTCCGGCGTGATGACGCCCTGCGCAAGCCCCATCACATAGTCGGTCAGCGAGTCCGGCGCATCGACGGTGTGTCCAACGGCCATCGCGTAATCCCAGGCGTGGACCAGGAATTCGAGCGACAGGATCCCCGCCATCATCCGCGCCGGTGCTTCGTTGTCGCCGAACTCCACGGTGCCGTCGAGCCCGCGGCGGTGCCACGCGTCGAGCGCGGGCCTCGCCGCGGCGACGACCTGGCGTTCGACCGAGTCGGCCGGATCACGTTCGGGAAGCTGCGCGCCCGCGGCGCCACCGATGACGGTGATGGAGTTCATCAGGTGATCGGTCAGGCTCGCGACGTCGAACTCCCGGCACGGAGTCTGTTTGGACCTGTCGTCGTCGGCGATCGGGTGCAGCACGTGCTGCAGCACGGCCAGGCTGGCCTCCGCGCTGTCGAGTTCGTCGGTGGGTGGCGAATCGGGACCTGGGCGCAAGTCGGGGGACATGATGCCCACGCTACGACGCGGGTGCGACGTATCGTTGCGCAGATGAGAACCCACCTGAGGGTGACGGCCGCGGCACTGGTCTTCGTCGGCCTTGCCACCGGGTGCTCACGGAGCACCGAGGGCACCGTCGCGATGACCACCGAGCCCGGTCCACCGATCTCGGCGCCGACGCGGTCACCGTCGAGCGAGGACCCCGGGTTCCCCGGCATTCCCGGGCTGCCGAACATCCCCGGTCTTCCGCAGATCCCCGGCTTCCCGATGCCGGGGAACACCAATGTTCCCGAGGTGCCCGCGCCCGCGAACGCCCAGACCATGAAGTGCAGCGATTTCACCAAGCTCGACGAGGCCACCCAGCGGGCCGTCATCAAGGCCATCCTCGACGAGCAGGGGCCACCGCAGGGCCAGGGCCGCGAGGAGTCCGAGATGGTCGCCGCGATCATGGCGTCGGCGATGTGCTCATTCCTGCCGAGTGCGGTCGTCAAAGAGGTGGTGCTCGGCGGGTCGCCGCCGTGAGTGGCTAGCCTTCTGGCCATGGGTGACTCATACGAATCCGTCACGGTCGACCTGCACGGCCATGTCGCGCAGGTGACGCTGGTCGGTCCCGGCAAGGGCAATGCGATGGGACCGGCGTTCTGGGCCGAGATGCCCGAGGTGTTCGCGAAGCTGGACGCCGACCGCGACGTGCGCGCGATCGTGCTCACCGGCTCGGGGAAGCATTTCAGCTACGGCCTCGACGTACCCGCGATGGGCGGGTCGCTGGCGGGTGTCCTGGCCGACGGCTCGTCGGCGCGGCCGCGCGCTGAGTTCCACGCCACGATCCTGCGCATGCAGGGTGCGATCAGCGCGGTCGCCGACTGCCGCACCCCGACCGTCGCGTCGGTGCACGGCTGGTGCATCGGCGGCGGCGTCGACCTGATCTCGGCCGTCGACATCCGCTACGCCAGTGCCGACGCGAAGTTCTCGGTGCGCGAGGTGAAGCTGGCGATGGTCGCCGACGTCGGCAGCCTGGCCCGGCTTCCGCTCATCCTGAACGACGGGCACCTGCGCGAACTGGCGCTGACGGGTAAGAACATCGACGCGGCACGGGCCGAGAAGATCGGGCTCGTCAACGATGTCTACGACGACGCGGACGCGTCGCTTGCGGCTGCACACGAGACCGCCGCCGAGATCGCCGCCAACCCGCCGCTGACCGTCAGCGGCATCAAGGACGTGCTCGACCAGCAGCGCATCGCGAGGGTCTCGGAAAGCCTTCGCTACGTGGCGGTGTGGAACTCGGCGATGCTGCCGTCGAAGGACCTCACCGAGGGCATCACCGCGACGTTCGAGAAGCGCGAGCCGAAGTTCATCGGGGAGTAGGCGTCCAGCCGAGCTCGGCCTTGGCCTTGGCATTCGACAGCGGCAACCAGGTGGTGCCGAACGCGGTCGCCGGATACGAGGCGAACAGTCCGACGAGCCGGTGCGAGATCGGGATCGGCCGCGGCCGATGGAGTTTCGACGCCAGCTCACGGGCGTAGTCGCCGAACGACTGCGGACGGTCGTCGACGATGTTGTACATCTGCCCGCCGCGACCGCGGTCGATGGCATCTGCCGTCGCCCGCGCGACATCGTCGATGTGAATCCACGAAACAATCCCGTCGCCGGTCATGGCGGGCAGCATGCACCACTTCGCGAGCCTCACGAAGAGCTCGTCGTGCGCCACACCCGGTCCGTAGAAACACCCGTACCGCAACACGATTCCCTCGGTGTCGCTGTGCTCACCCGATGACAGCACGTTGCGCTCCATGCCCCGAAGCGCTGCCAGCATCCGGTCTCCGCCCGGCGGCGGCGGACCGGGATACGGGTCCGACTCATCCATCACCGCGGGGCCCGACGTCGGATAGCCGTAGGCGAAGATCACCGATTCGGCGACGACGCGGCGCACCCCCGACCGCTGGGCGGCGGCAACGAGGTTCGAAGCCCCTGTGCTCCACAGCTTTCTGGCCGGTTCGAAGTCCTTCGGCCTTTTCGGTCCCAGCTTCGGCAGCGTGGTGAGCAGCGAGACGACCACCTCGGGGCCGATATCGGCGACCACCTTGTCGATGTCGTCGGGATCGAATACGTCGGCCACCACCGGCTTGGCCCCCGCCGCCTCGATCTGCGGCGTCTTGGACGACGACCGGGTCAGGCCGACGACCTCGTGACCGCGGCCGTTGAGTTCGCGCAGCAACGGTAGGCCGGGGACGCTGGTGGCTCCCGCGACGAGCACGCGCATCAGTGGCCACCGCCCTTCTCGGCATTCATGGCAGGCGCGCAGCGCAACCGCCAGGATCACCGTGGTCACCACGAGGCCACCGGCCTCCAGCCAGCCGATGACGTCGCCTGCACCATGGTGCGGGTCGACGATGTGGCTGATCGCGTGCAGCGCCCAGTGCAGCGTTGCGAACGCCAGAGCGGGAACCCGCCATGACGGCCGCCGCACGGCGGCAAGCAGCATCAGGCCCTGCGGAATCTCGAACGTCGCGTTGTCGAAGATGTAGTGGTCGTTTCGGACCCCGAATGTGCCGAGGGTGTCGAAGAACGTGCCGGGGAAGAACATCATGAACAGCCCGAGGCCAAGGGCGTACACCCCGAAGACGATCAGGGTGACCTCGACGAGCCCGGCTCTTGTGCGTGTCGGTGTCGTTGACATACGTTCACGCTAGTTTGTGAATGGCCTCAAGATAGGCACCACTTTGATGACAATTTCGGGTACCAGTTCCACCGCACCAGAGCTTCTGGTCGAACTCGACCGCACCGCGGCCGAGCCGCTTCACCGCCAGCTCGCCGATGGGCTGCGCAACGCCATCCGCACCGGCAGGCTCGCTCCGCACGCCAGGATGCCGTCGACGCGGGTCCTCGCGACGGACCTCGGCGTCTCGAGGCGCCTCGTGGTCGACGCCTACAGCCAACTGGTCGCGGAGGGCTTCCTGCTGAGCAGGCACGGTTCCGGCACAAGGGTCGCGACCGTCGAGGCGGCGAGCGCACCGCAGCACACGGAGTCGGCGCGACGCTACGACGTCGACTTCCTGCCGGGTTCGCCCGATCTCGGCAGCTTTCCCCGCACCGCGTGGCTTCGCGCGCTGCGAACGGGATTGGCCGGAATCGGTTCGGAATCGCTCGGGTACGTCGAACCGCAGGGCCTCATCGGGGCGCGCACCGCCATCGCCGACTATCTCCGTCGCACCCGCGGCGTGCAGGCAGACCCACGCCACATCGTGCTCTGCTCGGGGGCGACCCAGGCCATCGCACTGCTCGGGCACGCGCTGCGCGACACCGAGCTGCCGCTGGCCATGGAGGACCCCGGGTTCTGGTTGCACCGGATGGTATTGCGGCACAACGGTATCGAAGCACTGGCCGTACCTGTCGACGACGACGGCCTCGACGTCGATGCGCTGGCCGACAGCGGTGCGAAGACGGTCCTTTCGACGCCCGCGCACCAGTCGCCGACCGGTGTGGTGCTCTCGTCCGCCAGGCGTAACGCGCTCGTCGAGTGGGCCCGCGCGGGCCACCTCGTCATCGAGGACGACTACGACGCCGAGTACCGCTACGACAGGGCGCCCGTCGGCGCGATCCAGGGCCTCGCACCCGACCGGGTGATCTACCTGGGTTCCACGAGCAAGACGCTTGCGCCAGGACTGCGCATCGGGTGGATGGTGCTGCCGCCCCAGCTGGTCGGCGCGATCAGGCTCTCGAAGAGCCTTGCCGACGCAGGCAGCTCGGTGATGGACCAGATCGCCTTCGCAGGGCTGCTCACATCCGGCGCATACGACCGCCACCTGCGCCAGATGCGCCGTCGATATCTGAGCCGACGCAACGCGCTGCTCGCCGCGCTGGCCCGCCACCTGCCGCAGGCGACCGTGCTCGGCGCGGCCGCGGGCGTTCACCTCACCGTCCGGTTTCCCGACGGATATCCGGTCGCCGACCTGGTGCGACGCGCGGCCGCCATGCGGGTGAACGTCGAGCCGCTCGCGCCCTGCTACGCCGAACCAGCCAACGCCCCTCCCGGCCTGCTGCTCGGCTACGCCAACCTGACCGAATCCCAGATCGACGCGGGGGTGGCCGCGCTTGCGCGGGCGGCGGTCTGACCGCCGGAGGGACACTGTGAACATGGCGGCGGTCGATGTCGAGGTGCACACGACCATCGACCGGCCACGCCGCGAGGTGGCGGCGTACTGCTGCGACCCGGGCAACGTGACGGCCTGGAACGCCAATATCCAGACGGTGCAATGGGATTCGGCGCGCGAGATCGCGGCAGGCGCGCTATTGCGGTTCACCAGCGGCTTCCTCGGACGCCGGTTGGAGTACACCTACGAGGTGGCCGAGCTGATACCGGAGGAACGGTTGGTGATGCGATCCGAACGCGGCACGTTCCTGATGGAGACCACCTACCTCTGGGAGGACGACGAGCAGGGCGGCACCTGGATGACGGTGCGCAGCCGAGGGGAGCCGACGGCGTTCGCCGGGCTCTCCGCACCGATCCTTGCCACCGCCGTCAGGCGGGCGACCGCGAGCGACCTGGCCCAGCTCAAGGCCATCCTCGAAGGCGTCAACTTGTCTTAGACCGCCATCTTGTTAGGCTCCCTCGGGGACCTGGGGATATCGAAACCCACATTGAATTTTCACGTAGCAGGAGCAGGATGACCGAGCGCGGGGCGGCCCAGCCGGGCCACGCGACTCCCGACGCGCTGAAGCAGGCGCTAACCGAACACGCCGCACCCGACCGTCTCGTCGTCGCGCGGGGCTTGTTCGCAGGCCCGAGCGCAGCCGTTGTCGACGACATGTACGCGCGCATCGTGACGGGCCACGCCCATCGGGAGCGCTACGCATTGCACCTGGAAAAGGGTGCGACCGTCGACACCAACACGTACTTCGGACGCCTGCCCGCGAGCTATTTCCAGCGCTGGACCACCGTCGACGAGGTGGCGCTGAGGCTGGCGTTCGACACATCGACCCGGGCGCGGGTGCTGCTTCGCGGTTCCGACATCCACGGCGGCGCCAGGACCATCGACAGCGCCGAGATCGACGGCACAGGCACCGCCGTGCTGACCGCGCGACTCAACGAGTACGTCGACGGCGGCGCGGTGTGGATGGAAACCACCGCGGTCGGCGGGCCGCTGACCATCACCGACCTGGAGTGGACCGTGGCCGCGCCGCCGACGATCCGGCCGGCCGCGATCGCCATCTGCACGTTCAACAGGGCCGACGACTGCGCGACCAACGTCGCAGCCGTCGCGGGAGACAAGGGCCTGCTTGCGGGCATCGACGCGATCTACGTCGTCGACCAGGGCACCGACGCCGTCGACTCCAGGCCGTTGTTCAACGAGGTCTCCGCGCAACTCGGCGACAAGATCGTCTACCTGAAGCAGCCGAACCTCGGTGGCGCAGGCGGCTTTTCGCGAGGCATGTACGAGATCTCCAGCGTCGCCGACCACGCGAACGTGATCCTGATGGACGACGACATCCTCTGCGAACCCGAGACCATCCTTCGGCTCAACGCGTTCGCGAACCTGACGCCGTCTCCGACGATCGTCGGCGCGCAGATGCTCTACCTGAAGAACACCCGCGAACTGCACGTCAGCGCCGAGCAGACGCAGATGACCAGGCTGAGGGCGGGCCGATGGGCGCCGCGCGCACTGCACAAGTCGGATATGACCAAGTACCGCCAGCACAAGCGCATCGACGCCGAATACAACGCGTGGTGGTCATGCCTCATCCCGTCGGAGGTGATCGGCGCGATCGGCCTTCCGGTGCCGATGTTCTTCCAGTGGGACGACATCGAGTACGGGTTGCGCGCGCGGGACGCGGGCTTCCCGACGACGACACTGCCCAACGCGGGCGTCTGGCACGCCGACTTCGACTGGAAGGACCGCGACGAGTTCTTCCGCTATTTCAGTGTCAGGAACTCGCTCATCACCCACGCGCTGCACGGCACCATCGACACCAAGGCGACCGGGCGGTGGCTGGCGCGGGAGATCACCGAGGGCCTCGTGTCGATGCAGTACGGCATGGCGTACACGATGATTCGCGGTATCGAGGACTTCCTCGCGGGTCCCGATGTGCTGCGTGACGGCGGCCCGGCCGCACTGGCCGCGATCCGCGAGGAGCGCAAGTCCTACGAAGAGACCGTCGTGCATCCGGCGGTCCGGATAGGCGAACTGACCAACGCGATCCCCCGGATCCACCCGCGCGGCCCGCTGCCCCGCAAGGAGAGAATCAACCTGGTGCTCGCCAAGCGGTGGCTGTTCCAGTGGCTCGGGCGGACCATTGCCGGGCCGGTCGCCATTGCGGCAGAAGACAATCAGTGGTGGCACGTCTCGTTGTTCGACCAGGCCGTGGTGACCGACGCCTCGCAGTCCGGGGTTCGGATCCGACGACGCGACAAGCAGAAGCTCACCAGGTTGACGAAGCGAATGAACAAGGCGCTCAAGAAGTTCCGCGCCGAAGCACCCGCACTGCAGGAGAAGTACCGTCAAGCCCTGCCAGAGCTGATCGGGCGCGAGAACTGGGCCCGGCTCTACGAGAGCTGATCAGTGCAGGCGCACGACCACCTGTTCGTTGTTGCCCGTGTACGCGAGGTATTCGAACGAACGGCCCGACCGCGCTAAGAACTCGGTCCATGCGCGATATTCGTGCTGCTGCCAGCCGGGGTAGTTGAAGAACTCGTCGAATACCAGCACCGCATCCGGTGCGAGCCGTTCGCCGGTCAGATCGAACACCGTCTTGGTCGACGAATACAGATCGCAGTCGACGTGCATGAACGCGATCGGCTCGTCGTTGGAGGCCAGATAGGTCGGCAGGGTGTCCTCGAACAGGCCTGCGATCACCGTTGCGCCGGGTATGTCCGGCGGTTCCTGGGCGAACTCCCCTTCCGGGAACCCGGTGCGCCAGGTCTCCGGCAGGCCGGTGAACACGTCGAACCCCGCGACAGCGCGATCGGCGGCCACCGTCTCGGCGATGATCCGCAGCGTGGCGCCGGTCGCGACGCCGAACTCGAGGGCCAGGCCAGGACCCTTGATCTCGCCGAGCGCGTAGCGCAGCGTGTCCGGCGACTCCCAGAACACCTTCGCCGTCGGCATGTTCTCCAGCACGAACGACGCACTCTGCTGCGCCGCCTGCTCATCCTGGGCGTACGAAATATCCCGTCGGGCACGGTATTCGGTGTCCGCAATGCGGGTGACGACCGCCTTGACCGACTCGTCGATCCGGCTCAGCGCGGCCAACAGCTCTGCGTGTTGGTCCTGCTGCTCGTGGCGCGTGCGCGCGTATTCGGCGGCCACGACCTCGGCCACGGCTCGTTGCAGTTTGTCCCGCGCCGACTGTTTGAAGCGGTCAAGCATGCGTCAACCGTAGCGTCGGCCGATCCGGCGTAGGCACGAACGGCATGCCGGTTCGCTGTCACAGACCATATGATCCTCGCCGATGACCAAGATCGCGGAGCCGGCCGCCGGGGACGTCAACCGGCAACCCGAGCCGGCGCGGCGAAGGGGCGCAGACCTCTGGTGGGCCGTTCCCGGGGCGCTGGTCGCGGCCGCCGTCTTCTACGTCGCACACCGCGGCCTCGTCGACGACGCGTACATCACGCTGAGCTACGCCCGTAACGTCGCCGAACACCTTCACTGGGGGATGATCCCCGCAGAGGAGTCCAACACCGCGACATCGCCGCTGAACGTGATGATGCTGGCGGTCGCCACGTGGATCACGGCGGTGACGGGTGAGCTCCAGCCTGCCCTCGGTCTCGGCATCCTGACCGTCGCGCTTTCGGCGGCGATGGCCGTCTGGGCGGCGCAGATCGCCCGCCGTATCAACGTCGGAGGTGCCTGGTCGCTGGCCGTGCTTGCGGTCGTCTTCGCCAACCCGTTCGTGAACTCGGCGCTCGGGCTGGAGGTCGTTCCCATCGCCGCGTTCCTGACCGGGTTGACCGCCCAGGCCGTCGCCGGTCGCCGCATCGCCTTCGGGGTGCTTGCGGGTCTGCTCGTCCTCACCCGGCCGGACCTCGGCATCGTCGTCGCGGTCATGTACCTGCTCACCCCCGCCATCCGGCGCCGGTTCTTCGTCGCCCCGCTTGCCGCCCTTGCCGTGGCGGTGCCGTGGTGGGCGTTCAGCTGGTATCACTTCGGCTCCGCCATTCCGACCACGCTGGTGATAAAGACCCTGCAGAAGTCGTTCGGCGAGGCCACCTTCGGCAACGGGCTTCAGAAGATGTGGCAGGCAGGCACGACGCTGCCGCTGCTGCTCGCCCTCGTTCCCGCGGCGGTCGGGCTGGTGACGGTGCTGTGGCTGCTGGCGGCGGCCGGGCGGCGCCGTCTCCCCGCGCAGCACTGGCCCCTCGTCGGGCTCGGTATCGGCGGCCTCGCGGAGTTCGGTGCCTACTGCGCACTCGGCGTTCCGCCCTATCACTGGTATTACGTCAGTCCTACTGTCGCCCTTGGGATCACCGGCGTGTTCGGGTTGGCGCTGCTGTTGCGCCCGGTACCCGCCGTGCGGGTCGGCGCCCCGATTCTGGTCGCCGCGGTGCTCGCAGTCGGCGCGGTCGTGTCATTCGCGGGCCTCGGCGTGCCGTGGAAGCATCCGGTGATCTTCGGGAACTGGGCGCTACCGCAGGAGTACATGGCGATTGGCGCGGAGGTCGGCGAACTCGTCGGCGATGCCACCGTGAAGGCTCCGCCGGAGATCGGCACGGTGGCCTACGCGTGTGACTGCAACGTCGTCGACGTGTTCTCCGACCCAGGCATCACGCTGCCCTCGATCGAGAAACGGATCGACGAGGCAGGGCCGGTGATGAAATGGCTGCTCGAGCTGAACTTCTCCCGGCTCGACAGGACACAGCAGCCGCGCACCCCGGAGTACAAACTCGCGTGGACGCGTGACGGTTATCCGCCGGGCATACCTGCGTGGCACACGAATTCGCAGTGGACCGCGCCCGCGACCATGTACCTCGAACCGGTCACCGACTGACGGCGATTCAGCGGGGCGACGATCTGCTGGCCATTTGGCGGTGGCGGAGGGATTTGAACCCCCGGACGGTTTTAGCCGTCTCTCGCTTTCAAGGCGAGTGCATTAGGCCGCTCTGCCACGCCACCGCCTGTAAGCCTAAGGGGTCAGACCCGGCCGACCTTCGCCGCCGATGGTGTTCCCTTGAGACCGACGCTGATCCGCCTGCAGTTCTCGCCCATCGCGGCGATCTGGGGCCGGGACAACTTGCCGAGGAAGTTGTCGCGAACGCCCTGTCCGTAGGTGACCATCGCCTCGCGCACCTGCTGGCGACCGTCGTCGGTGATGCTGGCCAGCACCCCGCGGCCGTCGTCCGGGCTGGCGCCACGGCGCACGAGGCCCTGCACTTCCAGCCGACGGATCTGACGTGTCACCCTGCTCGGCAGTGACATCAGCCCTTCGGCCAGGTCGCCCATGCGCTCCGACCCAGTCGGTGACTTGTCCAGCATGTCGAGAAGACGCACATCGTTCAGGGTCAGATGGTGTGCCTCGACCAGCGCGCGGTTCAAGGTCGCGTACATGCGCAGTGCCGAATCGAGGAAGTTTTGCCACGACCTCTGCTCAGCGATGTCAAGGCCGGGCATATCACCAGCCGTACGCCCGGCAATCATCCCCTCCATCTTCGAGATGGTAAACGACTTTCTCGTTGCCAAGGGCCGATTCTGGCCGGTAGTAAGGTATTGAAGAATGCATGCGATCGTGGTCGAAGCCGCCGACCGGCTCACCTGGCAAGAAGTCCCCGACGTAACCCCCGCCGCAGGTGAGGTTGTGGTGGACATTAGCGCCGCAGGCGTCAATCGCGCCGACCTGCTTCAGGCCGCAGGCAAGTATCCGCCCCCACCAGGAGCAAGTGAAGTACTCGGTCTCGAGGTCTCCGGCACCATCTCCGAGGTCGGTGAACACGTCGACCAATGGTCGATCGGGCAACCGGTTTGCGCTTTGCTGGCAGGCGGCGGTTACGCCGAATCCGTCGCGGTGCCGCAAGGGCAGATCATGCCGTTGCCGGACACCGTCGAGCTGTCGCACGCGGCGGCGCTACCCGAAGTGGCGTGCACGGTGTGGTCCAACCTGGTGATGACCGCGGGTCTGTCGGCAGGCCAGACGGTGCTGCTGCACGGCGGTGCGAGCGGAATCGGTACGCACGCCATCCAGGTTGCGCGAGCGCTCGACTGCCGGGTGGCGGTGACGGCGGGGTCGACGTCGAAACTCGACCTCTGCAAGGAACTCGGCGCGGAGATCCTGATCAACTACCGCGAAGAGGATTTCGTCGAACGGTTGCGCGAGGCGACGGACGGCGCGGGCGCCGACGTGATCCTCGACATCATGGGCGCCTCCTATCTGGACCGGAACGTCGACGCGCTCGCCAACGACGGCCGGGTCGTCATCATCGGCATGCAGGGCGGCATCACGGGCGAACTGAATGTGGCCAAGCTGCTCGGCAAGCGGGCAGGGGTGATCGCAACCGCGCTGCGCGGCAGGCCGGTCGCAGGCCCGAGCAGCAAGAGCGAAGTCGTCGCCGCAACCGTCGAGAACGTGTGGCCGATGATCGCCGACGGTCGCGTCCGCCCGATCATCGGCGCTGAGTTCCCGATCGAAGCAGGCCGCTGCCGCACACGAACTGCTGAACTCCGGCGACGTATCGGGCAAGGTGCTGCTGCGCGTTCCCGACTAGTCTCGCTCGGTGGCGCCGCCGGTCAGCCGAGCGACGCCAGCGCGCGGATCAGCTGATCGACCTCCGCGGTCGTGGTGTAGTGCGCGAGCCCGACCGTCACCGCGCCGCCGATGTCGTTGACCCCGATGACGTCGAGCACGCGAGAACTCGCGTTGGCGATGGCGAGCACTCCGTTGTCGGCGAGGCGCTCGACGACCTTCTCCGCGGACACTTCCCTTACGACGAAGCTCAGCACCGGAATCGCCGCCTCGGGCCTGCCGATGACGATGATCGGCGGCAGCGACCGCAGCGAGATCAGCAGATAGTCGAACAGCCGCTCCATGTAGGACGCCGCGGACTGCATCGAGACCGCGAGCCGCTCGCGGCGCGTCCCGGTGGCCGACTCGTCAAGGGAGGCCAGGTAATCGATGCTCGCGACGAGACCCGCAAGCAACGGGTACTGGTGTGCGCCGATCTCCAGCCGGGCAACCCCTGTCGCGTACGGGTCGAGCGCGATCGAGCCGAACGAGCTGATCACGTCGGGGTCGCGGAAGACGAGCGCGCCGACGGGCGGCCCGCCCCATGCGAGCGCATTCACCGCCACCACGTCCGCGTCGATCTCGTCGATGTCGATGAGGCGATAGGGCGCGGCCGCCGAATGGTCGACGATGACGAGGCCGCCGTCGACATGCATCAGCTTGGTGGCCGCCCGCAGATCGGTCACGGTGCCAAGCGTCGCCGAGGCCGAGGTGATGGCGACCAGCCGGGTCGCCTCGCTGATCAGGTTCTCCCACTGCCACGTCGGCAGCTCGCCGGTCTCGATGTCGACTTCGGCCCATTTCACTTTGGCGCCATACCGATTCGCCGCACGCAGCCACGGCGCGATGTTTGCTTCGTCGTCGAGGCGCGTGACCACGGTTTCATAGCCCAACCCGACGCGTGACGACGATGCGTCGGCCAACGAGTTCAGCAGGATGGCGCGGTCGGCGCCGAGGATCACCCCGCGCGGGTCGGCGCTGACCAGGTCGGCGACCGCCTGGCGGGCCGCGTCGAGCACCGCGGCGCTGCGCTGCGCGGAGGGATGCGCGCCGACCGTCGTCGTCATCGAATTGCGGAACGACGTCGAAACCGTCCTTGCGACGGAGTCCGGGAGCAGCATGCCGTTCTGCGCATCGAAATGCACCCATCCATCGCCCAGCGACGGATGCAATCCGCGCACCCGGGCGACGTCGTATGCCATGCCAGCCACCTTAGAGAGTCCGTGAAACCCACAAACCGAAAGCATTCGGTGGGCGCCCAACCCCGCGTGGGCAGTGCCGGACCGGGCCACCTGGGCAGCCATACTAGTGCAGTGAGCTTGGCCGTCGGAGTGCTACTAGCGGTGTTGTTGCTGGTAGCACCGGGAGCCATCGTCGCGTGGGCAGGCCGGATGCCCGTCGCAGCCGCCGTCGCGGTCGGTCCCGCTTTGACCTACGGCGTTGTCGCACTGGCGATCGTTCCGTTCGGCGCTGTCGGTATCCCGTGGAACGCTTTCACCGCATTCTTTGCTCTGGCATTCGTCACCGCCGTCGCCGCGGGTTTGCCAATTCTGTTGAAGCGATTCAGGGACACCGAGGCGGAGGAACTGTCGATATCGCGCGGCCCCGCTCTGGTCGCCGCCGCAGGCGTGGTGCTCGGCGCGGTCCTGATCGGACTGGCGGCGGTCAAGGGACTTCCGCACTGGCAGTCGATACCCAGCACATGGGACGCCGTCTGGCACGCCAACACGGTTCGCTGGATCCTCGACACCGGACAGGCGTCGCCGACGCACATGGGCGAGCTCCGCAATGTCGAAACCCATGACGCGCTGTACTACCCGTCGACGTTCCACGCCGTCGCCTCGGTGTTCAGCCAACTGACCTCAGCGGCGCCCACCTCCGCCTACACGCTCAACTCGGTCGCTGCGGCCGTCTGGCTGTTTCCGGCGAGCGCGGCGATCCTGACCTGGAAGCTGCTGCGGGACAAGTTCGGCCAGTGGCATGCAGCGGGCGCGGCTGCGACCGCCGCCGCCCTTTCGGCGTCGTTCACCGCGATCCCGTACATCGAGTTCGACACCGCGTCGATGCCCAACCTCGCCGCATACGGCGTCGCCGTGCCCGCGATGGCGTTGGTGATGTCGGCCGTCGGGCATCGGGACCGCATCCCGCTCGCCGTGCTCGCACTGCTCGGGGTGTTCTCCGTTCACATCACCGGCGGCGTGGTGACTGTGCTGTTCGTCGCGGCCTGGTGGCTCGTCGACGCGCTGTGGCATCCCGTTCGCGGCAGGCTCTCCGACTTCATCGCCCTCGTCCTGATCGCCGTGCCGACGGTCTGCCTGCTTCTGCCGCAGTTCGTCGGCGTGCTGCAGCAGGCCGAGATCATCGAGGGCCACGCATTCGTCACCCACGAGGGTAAGAAGCGCGGTCTCATCGACGCGCTCGTCCAGCACACCAGGCACCTCAACGACTTCCCGATCCAGTGGGTGCTGATCGTGCTTGCCGGCATCGGCGGCCTTGTCCTTGTCTACAAGAAGGTGTGGTGGCCGCTTGCGGTGTGGCTGGGGCTCGTCGTGTGCATCGTGCATTCGTCGGCGCCGTTCGGCGGCCCGCTTGGCGCCCTCACCGGCAAATTCAGCGACCTCTTCTACAGCGACCCGCGCAGGCTGTCGGCCGTGGTGGCGATGCTGCTCGCCCCCGCAGCGGGACTCGGGCTGTTCATGGTGGTGCGGGGTGTCGCAACGCTGGCAGCGGAGCCGTGTCGGGCGCCCAGCGCTCTGGGACCGGGCGACCGCAGCGGTGTTGATCGTCGTCACCGTGGTCATCGCCGTCTGTTACCTGCCCAGGGGCAGTTTCCTTTTCGGCGAGAAGTACGACTCGGTCATCATCGACGACAAGGACCTCGAGGCGTTCGCCTACCTTGCGACGCTGCCGGGAGCACGCGACACCCTGATCGGCAACGCCAACACCGACGGCACAGCGTGGATGTATGCGGTGTCCGGGCTGCATCCGCTGTGGACCCACTACGACTATCCCGTCCAGCAGGGGCCGGGATATCACCGCTTCGTCTTCTGGGCCTTCGCCGACGACGCCGACACGGATCCGCGCATCGCCGAGGCGGTGAAAGCGCTCAATATCCGGTACGTGCTCACCAGCACACCGGTGGTGCTGAAGTTCGCGATGCCAGACGGGCTAGTGTCGCTAGAGAAATCACGGTCGTGGGAGATGATCTACGACAACGGCGAGGCCCGCATCTATGAATGGCGCGGCGCGTAAAGGAATGCGGAACGGATGAGCGCGAACAGCGACGACGACAACATCGAGATCATCGGTGGCGATATGCCGATGGCTCCCGGCGAGGACGCCGACGGCAAGTCGCTGACCGACCTGGTCGAGCAGCCCGCCAAGGTGATGCGCATCGGCACGATGATCAAGCAGCTGTTGGAGGAGGTGCGGGCCGCACCGCTCGACGACGCCAGCCGCGGCAAGCTGGCCGAGATTCACAAGACGAGCATCCGAGAGCTGGAGGACGGGCTTGCGCCCGAGCTTCGTGACGAGCTCGAGCGGCTCACGCTTCCGTTCACCGAGGACTCCATTCCGTCGGACGCCGAGCTGCGGATCGCCCAGGCACAGCTGGTGGGCTGGCTGGAGGGGCTCTTCCACGGAATCCAGACCGCGCTGTTCGCCCAGCAGATGGCGGCCCGTCAGCAGCTGGAGCAGATGCGCCAGGGCGCACTGCCGCCCGGCATGAGCGCGCCCGGACAGCGTGGGCCGGCTTCGCCCGGGACCGGGCAGTACCTGTAGCGGCGGCCTCGGGTGGCAGCACCGCATATCGAGACGCGCAACGCGTGGGTGGAGTTCCCCATCTTCGACGCGAAGGCGCGCTCTCTGAAGAAGGCGTTCCTCGGCAAGGCGGGCGGCACGATCGGCCGCAACGAGTCCAATGTCGTCGTCATCGAGGCCCTGCGCGACATCACGATGTCACTGGAGATGGGCGACCGCGTCGGTCTCGTCGGCCACAACGGCGCGGGCAAGTCGACGCTGCTGCGGCTGCTGTCGGGCATCTATGAACCCACCCGCGGTGTCGCGACCGTCACCGGTCGGGTGGCGCCGATCTTCGACCTCGGCGTCGGCATGGACCCCGAGATCTCGGGCTTCGAGAACATCATCATCCGCGGGCTCTTCCTCGGGCAGACCCGCAAGCAGATGGTGGCCAAGGTCGACGAGATCGCCGAGTTCACCGAGCTCGGCGACTACCTGTCGATGCCGTTGCGCACCTACTCGACGGGTATGCGGGTGCGGCTGGCGATGGGCGTCGTCACCAGCATCGACCCCGAGATCCTTCTGCTCGACGAGGGCATCGGTGCCGTCGACGCCGAATTCCTGAAGAAGGCGCAGACGCGGCTGCAGGGTCTCGTCGAACGCTCCGGGATCCTCGTCTTCGCAAGCCATTCCAACGAGTTCCTGGCCCGGCTGTGCAAGACCGCGATGTGGATCGACCACGGCACCATCAAGATGACCGGCGGTATCGAGGAAGTCGTGCGCGCCTACGAGGGCGAGGACGCCGCGCGCCATGTGCGCGAAGTGCTCGAAGAGAACGCCCGTGAAGCGACGTGAGTGACACCGTCTTCGCCGTTCTCGTCACGCACCGGCGACTCGACGAACTGACCAAATCGCTCGATGCGCTGACCACGCAGAGCCGTGCGCTCGACCACGTCATCGTCATCGACAACGACGACGACGAACGGGTGCGCGACCTGGTCGCGGGCCAGCCTGTCCCGACCACCTATCTCGGCTCCCGCCGAAACCTCGGCGGCGCAGGCGGTTTCGCGCTCGGCATGCTGCACGCTCTCGCTGCGGGTGCCGACTGGATCTGGCTCGCCGACGACGACGGCCGCCCGCAGGATCGCGATGTGCTCGCCACGCTGCTGGCGTGCGCGGACACGCATGCGCTGGCCGAGGTCTCGCCGATGGTGTGCAACCTCGACGACCCCGACCGGCTGGCATTCCCACTGCGCCGCGGGCTGGTGTGGCGCCGCCTGGTCAGTGAACTGCGCACGGACGGCGACGCTGGATTGCTGCCGGGAATCGCGTCGCTGTTCAACGGGGCGCTGTTCCGCGCGTCCACCGTCGAGGCCGTCGGCGTGCCGGACCTTCGACTGTTCGTCCGCGGCGACGAGGTGGAGCTGCACCGCAGGCTGGTCCGCTCGGGCCTGCCGTTCGGAACCTGTTTGGACGCAATCTATCTGCACCCGTGTGGGACAGACGAGTTCAAGCCGATCCTCGGCGGCCGGATGCACACCCAGTACCCCGACAACCCGACCAAACGGTTCTACACCTACCGCAACCGCGGCTATCTGTTGTCCCAGCCGGGTCTGCGAAAGCTGTTGCCGCAGGAATGGTTGCGGTTCGGGTGGTACTTCCTGGTGTCGCAGCGCGATCCACGCGGGCTTGCCGAGTGGGTGCGGCTGCGACGACAGGGCAGGCGCGAGAGGTTCGAGAAGCCATGACCTTCACCGACGCTGCCGCTCAGAGCAGGACGATGTCGCGCGCCTGGCGTGACCTCGTCGACGGCTTCGCGCGCCGCGAACTCTGGGCACACCTTGGCTGGCAGGACATCAAACAGCGCTACCGGCGTTCGGTCCTCGGCCCGTTCTGGATCACCATCGCCACCGGCGTCACGGCCATCGCCATGGGCGGGCTGTACTCGAAGCTGTTCCACCTCGAGCTGTCCGAGCACCTGCCGTACGTCACGCTCGGCCTGATCATCTGGAACCTGATCAACGCGGCCATCATCGAGGGCGCCGACGTGTTCGTCCACAACGAGGGCCTGATCAAACAGCTGCCGACCCCGCTGTCGGTGCACGTCTATCGGCTGGTGTGGCGGCAGGTACTCCTGTTCGCGCACAACATCGTGATCTTCGTGGTGATCGCGATCATCTTCCCCAAGCCGTGGAATTGGGCCGACCTCGCGGTCATTCCCGCGCTCGGCCTCATCGTGCTGAACTGCGTGTGGGTGTCGCTGTGCTTCGGCATCCTGTCGACCCGCTACCGCGACATCAGCCCGCTGCTGTTCAGCCTCGTCCAGCTGCTGTTCTTCATGACTCCGATCATCTGGAACGAGTCCACGCTTGAGGCTCAGGGGGCAGGCAAGTGGGCCAAGATCGTCGAACTCAACCCTCTTCTGCACTACCTCGACATCGTGCGGGCGCCCCTGCTCGGGGCGGATCAGGAGCTGCGGCACTGGGTGGTGGTGCTGGTGCTTACCGTCGTCGGATGGATTTTCGCGGCGATCGCGATGCGGCAGTACCGCGCGCGGGTGCCGTACTGGGTTTAGCCTTTCAGGCACTTCACAGCATGCTTGCGCGTTAATGAACCATGAGCATTCCGCCGTATGAGCCCCCGAAACCCCCACCGCCCGCAGGTGGCGGCAACACGCTGCTGTGCCCGAAGTGCGCAGGGATCATGAAGACCTACGAGCGCAACGGCGTCCACCTGGAGCAGTGCGACACCTGCAAGGGGATCTTTCTCGACTTCGGTGAGCTCGAATCCATGACCCAGATGGAGAACCGGTTCGTGCAGGCTGCGCCGCCGCCCCCTCCGCAACCGCAGCCGGGGTACGGGTATGACTACGGCCCGGGTTGGGGCCACCGCGGCAACAAGCACTACCGCAAGCAGGGCTTCGGGCGGCTGTTCTTCTCCAGCTAGCAGCGCATCCGCACGCAGGCCGCGACGAGCATCTCGTCGTCGGGATGATGGGCGGCGGCCTGCACGACGGCCGCTCGCGCGAACGGGTCGAGCACCGGCCACGGGTCCCCCTGTGGCAGCGCCGGTCCGCCTGCCTCTCGGTACGCGTCGACGAAGGCCGTCCAGTCGTCGTCGGGTATCAGACCCGCCGCCCAGAACCCGGCGGGCCTTGCGAGGTCCCACGCGGGATCGCCGACGCCGAGATCGTCGATGTCGATCAGCAGCCACGGCTCGGTCGCCGACCGTCTGCCGAGCTGGCCGAGATGCCAGTCGCCGTGCACGAGCGTCGACGGCCGGTTCTCCGAGCCTGCCCGCCAGGCCGGGTCAGGCAGTGAGGCGGCCGCGCGGCGCACGACCTCGTTGCCCCGCGCGGCGTCGACCGCACGCCGCAGCCGCTGCGGCCACCCGTGCGCGGGCATGTCGCGCAGGCCTTGGTTCGAGGTGAAGCCGGGCCAGCAGGCGGGCCGCTTCGGGCCATGGCGCGTGATCTGGTTCTGGCACAACGGTTTCCACTCGCGGCCAGCTGGTGCGCCAGTGCGAACCGACGTGCTGCGGGACGGTGTCGAGCGGGGAAAGGAAAGAACCCGACTCCGCCGCGATGCGGAGCCGGGTCCTCAGTGCCTTCGGGTCGGTACCCGTCCGGTGCGTCTTGACGACCACGTCGCCGTTGACGACGATCTCCGCACCGGACCGGGTCTGCACCCTTGTCAGTATCAGCGCCGCGGCACTGCGGTGCGGACAGTCACGTTGATGCGGTTCCAGGCGTTGATGGTGACCGCCATCGCGATGGCCTGAGCGAGCTCACGCTCGCTGAACACCGCGGCCGCCTGCTCGTACACATCGTCGGGCACGCCGTCGGCGATCAGGGTGACCGCTTCGGCGAGCGCCAGCGCGGCCCGCTCGCGGTCGCTGAACAGATCGCCCGCCTCTTCCCATGCGGCGAGTACGTCCAGCTTCTGCTCGCTCACGCCGTGCTTGCGGGCGTCGACGAGATGCATGTTGAGGCAGAACCCGCAGTGGTTGATCTGCGACGCGCGGATCTTGATCAGCTCGCCGATCTCGGGCTCGAGATCCTTGGCGGCCGCGGAGCTCAGCGCCATCATGGCGTCGAGCAGTTCCGGCGACGACTTGTAGATCTTGATGCGGTGATTGGCGTGGAGTTGAGTCTCGAGTGTCGTTGTCATGTTTTCGAGATTAGTGCGAAAAGAACCGCCTACATGGTTCAATTTGTAGGTGACTTCATGGGCCAATCCCGGCAGTCGCGATCTGCACCTCGACCTTCGCAAAGCGGTCACGCCGGGTGCACGGGGTTCGCGCGAATTGCTGCTCACGGCGCTGCGCGATGCCGTGCGATCAGGCCGGTTGGCACCTGGGTCGATGCTTCCACCGTCGCGCAGCCTGGCCGCCGATCTGGGATTGGCCCGCAATACCGTCGCCGAGGCCTACGCCGAACTGGTCAACGAAGGCTGGTTGGGTTCTCGGCAAGGTGCGGGCACCTGGGTGCTCAACGCGGGCGGGGCCGAAGCACCCCCACGCCCGCGCGGGGCGCCCGCGACACCGGTCCACAACCTGATGCCGGGCTCCCCCGACGTATCGCAGTTTCCACGCAACGAATGGCTGGCCTCGACCAGGAGGGCGCTGTCTGACCGCCCCGACCGAAGCGTTGCGAATGGGCGATGCGCGCGGCAGACCGGAGCTGTGTGAGGCACTCGCCGAGTACTTGACGCGGGTGCGCGGCGTGCGGACGTCGGCGGACTCGATCGTGGTGTGCGCCGGTGTCCGTCATGCGGTCGAACTGCTCGGGCGGGTGTTCCGCGGGAAGGGCCCGATCGCAATCGAGGCGTACGGGCTCTTCGTCTTCCGCGACGCGCTCGCCGCACTGGAGGTGTCGACGGTGCCCATCGGTGTCGACGAGCGCGGCGCGGTGGTCGATGATCTCGACGGTCTGCAGACACCGGCGGTGCTGTTGACCCCGGCACATCACAGTCCGTTCGGCATGCCGCTGCACCCCGCCCGCCGCACCGCCGTCGTCGAGTGGGCCAAGCGCACCGGCGGATACGTCTTCGACGACGACTATGACGGCGAGTTCCGCTACGACCGCCAGCCCATCGGCGCGCTGCAACCACTCTGCCCGGACAGGGTGGTCTACATGGGGTCGGCGAGCAAGAGTCTCTCGCAGGCGTTGCGACTGGGCTGGATGGTGGTGCCGGACAACCTGATTGACGCGGTCACGAAGGCCGGAGGCGGACAGCAGTACTACGTCGATTCGCTGTCGCAGCTGACGATGGCCGACTTCATCAGCAGCGGCAACTACGACAAGCACATCCGGCGCATGCGGATGCGCTACCGCAAGCGGCGCGACACCGTCGTCGACGCGCTTTCCCGATTCGAGGTCGGCATCAGCGGCCTTGCGGCCGGCGTGAACCTCGTCCTGACGCTGCCCGACGACACCGAGCACGCGGTGCTGCGACGGGCAGGCGAGGCCGGGATCTGCGTTGCAGGGGTTGTCGATCATGCGCCATCCGCTGGCCGGGCCCGAGGTGCCTGCCCCCGACGGCATCATCGTGGGCTTCGCCGCGCCGCCCGACCATGCCTTCGCTGGTGCCGTTGATGCGCTTTTGGGCGTTCTGGAGGCCACCGGGCTGGCAAGGTGATCGGCTATGAGCACCGAGCAGCGTCGCCACATGAGTGTGTACGAGCGCACGTTGGAGAAGTTCGCGCGAACGCCGTTCGGCGACTGGTACATGAAGAACCTGGCACCGCGGCTCGACCCGCCGATGCTGCGGCTCACCGGGGGCCGGGTCAGTTCGGTGTATCCGGTGCCCGATCATGCTGCTGACGACCACCGGCGCCAAGTCGGGCCTGCCGCGGACGCTGCCGCTCCTGTACGTAACCGACGGCGACAGCTCTGATCCTGATCGCGTCGAACTACGGCAACACCTCACACCCGGCGTGGTACCGCAACCTCGTCGCCAACCCGAAGGCCGAGGTGCTGGCAGGCAAGAAGAGCGGGACGTACACGGCAACGGAGATCACCGCGCCCGCAGAGAGGGACCGCGCGTGGGACCTGGCGCTGGACATGTACGCCGGCTACGGCGACTACGAGGGCAAGGCGGGCGATCGCAAGATTCCGCTTATACGCCTGGAACGCGTCTCCCGCTAACGTTATCCACAGTCGTAATTTCATCCACAGGTACGGGTTGAGCTGGTGGTTTCTGTCAGGCCTGGTAGGTAGATTCGAAAGCATGTTCGATGAGCTCGTCTCGGTTGCCGACTCCGCTTGTGGTGGCGCGGCGGTTGGGGCGTGGGCGCGGGTGGAGAACGCGGCGTGCGCGCGCAGACTGTCGGCGATGGCTGACGTGTTGGAGAAGCGGTGGTCCGAGGATGGCTCGGCAGACCGTGATCAATGGTGCTTCGACAACTGGAATGCGGTGGCCGCTGAGATCGCCGCCCACCATGGGGTGTCGTTGGGGGTGGCGTCGCCATCAGTTGTTGATCGCGATGGCGCTGCGCGAACGGCTGACCCGGGTCGATGAGGTGTTTCGCACCGGTGCGAATCGGGTTTTCGGCTGTTGAGCGCGATCGTGTCCCGCACGGCACTGATCATCGACCCGCACGCCCGTGCGAAGATCGATATCGAACTTGCCGCCGCGATCGCCGGCTGGGGTGTGTTGTCACAGGCCACAGTCGAACAGACCATCGACGACCCGTGGAGCGCCATGACCCGTACGCGGTTCGGCGGACGGAGGCCAGGCTCGAGGTCGGCATGTGGACCGGACCTCAGACGGCGGGGGCACCTCCACGATCGAGGCGGTGTTGCTCGATCACGACGCCGCCGCGGTCGACGCCCGTCTGGATGCGATGGCACGTGCTGTGTGTGACGCGGATCCGCGGACCCTCGATCAGCGGCGTGCTGATGCCCTTGGAGCGTTCGGGCACGGCGCTGACCGGCTCGCCTGTCAGTGCGGATCCGACGACTGCGACGCGGCCGGGGTGCAGCCGAATGCGGTGGTGCTCAACCTGATCGCCGAAGAGAACTCCCTGTCCGATGACACCCCGGTGATCCTGGACGGTGAGAACCCAGACAAGCCGACCAAGCCGCTGCGGGAGATGACGCTGGCCGCGGCGCCGGCCGTCCGCCGCCGACCGGCCCGGCCGACACACCGCCGGCGGTGATGATCGGCGGCGGCATCATTCCCGCACCGTTGTTGGCGGCGAAGATCGCTGCGGGCGCGACCATTCGGTTCATCACCCATCCTGGCGACACCCAACCCGAACCCCGCTACCGCGCCTCGACCACGTTGGCTCGGTTCGTCCGGTGCCGCGATATGACGTGCCGGTTCCCGGGCTGCTCCAAGCCCGCCGACATCTGCGACCTCGACCATACGATCGCCTACCCGGTCGGGCCGACGTGCGCGTCGAACCTGAAATGCCTATGCCGAGAACATCACCTGCTCAAAACGTTCTGGGCCGGACGCCACGGCTGGCAAGACCGGCAACTACCCGACGGCACTGTGATCTGGACCGACCCCAACGGCCAAATCCACACCACCCGGCCGGGCAGCTACGCGCTGTTCCCGAAACTGTGTGAACCCACCGCACCCGTCGTGTTGTCCGCCGCCCAACGGGCAGCAGCCGCCGAGCACCACCCCGGGCAGCGGACTGACCATGCCGACGACGCAAACACACCCGCGCACAAGACAAAGCGCGACGCATCATCGAAGAGCGCCGCGCCAACGAAAACCTCGACGACGAAATGGGACTCAGCCGCACGCCGTCACGGAATGCGACAGACCGCCGCCCTTCTGACGGGCCCGCATCGATACGTCCGAACGATCACCCCGCCGCAGTACGCTCTTGCGGTGCCGGAAACGTCGTACGCGCAGTGTGACGGTCTGAGCCTGGCGTATCAGGTGTTCGGGCATGGGCCTCTCGAGCTCGTCTTCGCCGGATCGTTCGCCAGCCACATCGAGCTGTACTGGACCGTGCCCGAATTCGTGGCGTTCTTCGAGCGGCTCTCCACGTTCTGTCGAATCGTTCTGTTCGACAAGGCCGGAGCGGGGCTGTCGGACCCGATGCCGAAGGTTCGCACGCTGGATGAGAGGGCGGCCGAGATCGAGTCCGTCATGGACGCCGTCGGCTTCGAAAGAGCGGTGCTTTTCGGCGCGAGTGAGGGCGGCCCGGCCGCCCTCGTGTTCGCGGCGACACGACCGGAACGAACGCGAGCGTTGATTCTCACCGGTTCCTTCGCGTACTCCTTCGCCAACGACTGGGACGATTTGGAGCGCGATCCGGCCGAGCTGCGGGCGCGCCTCATGCGTGAGCTTGGTGAGGACTACACGCCGTCGGTGCAGCAGCTCACCCGCTGGCAGGCCTGGAGTCGCGCCGCCATGTCGGCGTGGGGCAGCGGCGAAGCGGGCAAGGCTCTGCTGCCGTCGGTGCGCTCGATCCGCCTGCTCGCGATGGTGGAGCGCATGAGCGCCAGCCCGGGGATGGCGCGGGTGGCATTCGAAGCCCTGTTTCGGATCGACGTGCGGCCGATCCTGCCGACGATCACCGCGCCCACATTGGTCATCCATGCCCTCGACGAAATCGTTCCGGTGCAGTGCGGCCGGGACATCGCCGACCACATCCCCGGGGCTCGGATGCTCGAAGTCGAGGGCAGCGACCACGCGCCGTGGCTCGCCGATCCCGACCGGATCCTGACCGTGGTCGAGGAGTTCCTCACCGGCAGCCAGGCCGCCCCGCCCTCGTCACGTCGCGCCCTGCGCGCGGTGTTGTTCACCGACATGGTCGGCGTCGACGCAACACGCTGCCGCGGCAGGCGACGAGCGGTGGCGGGCGGTGCTGCACCGGTTCGACGAGATCACCGCGGAGCAGACGCAACGATTCGGCGGCACGGTGGTGGAGAGCACCGGCGACGGTCACCTCATCACGTTCGACGGCCCGACACACGCCATCCGGTGCGCCGAGGCCTTGCGCACTGAGGCCGAGACACTGGGGTTCGAGATCCGCGCAGGCATTCACACCGGCGAGTGCGAACTGCGGGACACACGTATCGGCGGGCTTGCGGTACACATCGCGGCACGGATCGTCGCGCAGGCCGAACCCGGGGAGATCCTCGTCTCACGCACCGTGTGCGACCTGGTCGTCGGCTCGGGTACCGGCTTCGTGGATCGCGGCACCGTCGAGTTGCGCGGCGTGCCAGGCACCTGGCAACTCCTCGCGGTCGATCGCAACGGGCCCGCGGCGGGATCAGCCGAGGCGCAACTGGTGGCAATGCCCACCCCAAGCCCTCGGGCCACGATGCGCCGCTCGGACCGCGCAGTCGAGCTGATGGCAAAGCGGACACCGTGGATCCTGCGCGGAATGGCCCGCCTCGTCCCGACCGCCGACGGCAGATGAGATGTGCGGCCGCGGTTCAGGAGCTCACTCTCGACGCCCTTTGATGAACCGCACGACGAAGTAGATTGCGACCGCGGTGAAGGGGAGCGCCAGGAAGAGAAGTCCCACCCAGTCCGGTGCGGGTTGATTCAGCGCGGGGATGAGTCGTTCGAGCTTGGTCAGCGAGGCACCCAACAGCATGAGTCCCGCGATCGCGATGATCTCCCAATGTTCCCGGATCCATGTGGCCACCCCGCGCCGCAGCTCTTCGGGGTCCTCGAAGGGGTTCTGCTCGTTGATTCGAGATTCGGCCGACTGGCGACCGTCGAAATCAGCACCGCGACCCTCAAGGTCAGCGATGCGCTTCTCGAGGTCGTCCTCCATCAGCGAATAGTGCCAAACCGGCGTTAGGGGCGGCAGCCGTACGACCCACTCATGTAGTACCAGGGCCCTGAGTGTTTGGTGGGCTCAGCCTTGACGACCTTCTCATCGAAAAGCAGTCCTGGTGCTTGCACTTGGCCACACGCAGAACATCTGATGGGTCGAGGATCGTTCAGCACCAATTTATTTCCAAGAAACGTGTGGACTATCAACGACTTCGAGTGGCCCCCATCGACAAGCCCGGTGAACACAAAGTCGTACATTGTGAGGACCCGTCCGCATTGTCCGCATTCAATGCGTTCCAGATAGTAGTCTTCGGCGCCCAGAGAACCATTCTTCAAGTCGAGCAACCGTTCCATTTTTGCGATGTCTTCGTCGTCGGACTTCGTTGCCTTCGTCGGATCTTCGAGGTCAGCCTTGCTCGGCGCCGCGCGATCGAATTCGCTTTGGGAAACCGACCTCACCTGGTTGTAATCAGCCATTACAAGCCCTCCGAGTTTGGGTGTACTTCTGCCTGGACAACCAATTTGTGTTCCATGAAGAGGCGCAATCAACTGCACCAAAATGCTATCACCGTAGGAGCCGAAAATTGCGCTGGCTCGAATTCGACGAACAGATAGTCGGGGCAATCCTGTCCCACGACTGAGTAGGCTGCCCGGGTGACCGAGCCTCCGATGCAGCCGAACCTGAGTCTGACGACGCAGATCTGGCGGTTCGTCGTGACGGGCGGGTTCTCGGCGATCGTCGACTTCGGGCTCTACGTCCTGCTGTACCGCGTCGCGGGGATGCAACCCGACCTGGCAAAGGTCATCGGTTGGCTCGCGGGGACGACGACTGCCTACCTGCTGAATCGACGGTGGACGTTCCAGGCGCCACCGAGCAGGGCGCGGCTGGCCGCGGTGTGGGCGCTCTATATAACGACGTTCGTGGTGCAGGTCGGGCTCAACCACTTCTTCCTGCGGCTCCTCGACTACACGCCCACCGCCGTCGTGGTGGCGTTCGTCATCGCCCAGGGCACCGCGACGGTGATCAACTTCGTGGTGCAGCGGATGGTCATCTTCCGCTTGAAGTGACCCTCGGGAGCCGCACGGTACCCTCGTCACGATGTTTCCGACGACCACGCGACGCCTGACCGGCTGGGGCAGAACCGCCCCGTCGGTGGCTGCGGTGCTCTCGACTCCGGATCAGGAAGTGATCGCCAAGGCGGTCGCGCAGGCGGCCGACGGCGGCTCGCGCGGCGTCATCGCCCGGGGTTTGGGGCGGTCCTACGGCGACAACGCGCAGAACGGCGGCGGTCTCGTCGTCGACATGACCGCGCTGAACAAGATCCACTCGGTGGACCGCGAGAGCCACCTCGTCGACGTCGACGCGGGTGTGAACCTCGACCAGCTGATGCGCGCAGCCCTTCCGCTCGGCCTCTGGGTCCCGGTGCTGCCTGGCACCCGCCAGGTCACCGTCGGCGGGGCCATCGCCTGCGACATCCACGGCAAGAACCATCACAGCGCGGGCAGCTTCGGCAACCATGTGCGGTCGATGGAGCTGCTCACCGCCGACGGCGAGATCCGCCACCTCACGCCGGACGGCGTCGACTCCGAGCTGTTCTGGGCGACGGTCGGCGGCAACGGGCTGACCGGGATCATCCTGCGCGCCACGATCGCGATGACGCCGACCGAAACCGCGTACTTCATCGCCGACGGCGACGTCACCACCGGTCTCGACGAGACGATCGCATTCCACAGCGACGGCACCGAGTCGAACTACACCTACTCCAGCGCCTGGTTCGACGCCATCAGCGCGCCACCGAAACTGGGCCGCGCGGTGATCTCCCGCGGCTCGCTGGCCACCGTCGACCAGCTCCCCGAGAAGCTGCGGGCCGATCCGCTGAAGTTCGATGCGCCGCAATACTTCACCGCTGCCCGATGTGTTCCCCAACGGTCTCGGCAACAAGTTCATCTTCGGCGCGATGACCGAACTCTGGTACCGGACCGGCAAGTCATATCGGGGCAAGGCCCAGAACCTGACGCAGTTCTACCACCCGCTCGACATGATCGGCGAGTGGAACAGGGCTTACGGCGCAGTGGGTTTCGCCCAGTACCAGTTCGTCGTGCCCACCGAGGCGGTTGAGCCGTTCAAGGAAATCATCGTACGACATCCAGCGCTCGGGGCACTACTCGTTCCTCAACGTTTTCAAGCTCTTCGGACCGGGCAACAACGCGCCGCTGAGCTTTCCGATCCCCGGCTGGAACGTGTGCGTCGACTTCCAGGTGAAGCCCGGCCTCAACGAGTTCCTCAACGAACTCGACCGCCGGGTCCTCGAATTCGGCGGTCGGCTGTACACGGCCAAGGACTCTCGCACCACCGCCGAGATGTTCCACGCCATGTACCCGCGCATCGACGAGTGGATCGCCGTGCGCCGCAAGGTCGATCCCGACGGCGTATTCGCCTCGGACATGGCCCGACGTTTGGAGCTTCTGTAAATGGTGTTCGACGCCACCGGTAATCCGCAGACCATCCTGCTTCTCGGCGGGACATCCGAGATCGGCCTCGCGATCTGCGAGCGATACCTCCGCAATGCGGCGGCCCGCGTCGTGCTGGCCGACCTACCCAGCCACCCGAAGCGCGACGAAGCCATCGCGCAGATGAAGGCCGCAGGCGCCAAGTCCGTCGAGTGGATCGACTTCGACGGTATCGACACCGACGGGCACCCCACGGTGATCGACGAGGCGTTCGCAGGCGGCGACGTCGACGTCGCGATCGTGGCGTTCGGCCTTCTCGGCGACGCCGAAGAGCTGTGGCAGAGCCAGCGCAAGGCCGTGCAGATCGCCGGGATCAACTACACCGCAGCGGTTTCGGTTGGTGTGCTGCTCGGCGAGAAGATGCGCGCGCAGGGCTCCGGCCAGATCATCGCCATGAGCTCCGCCGCCGGTGAGCGGGTGCGGCGGTCCAACTTCGTCTACGGCTCGACCAAGGCCGGGCTCGACGGCTTCTACCTGGGCCTCGGAGAGGCGTTGCGGGAGTTCGGAGTTCGGGTTCTGGTTATCCGGCCCGGCCAGGTGCGCACCACGACGACGGTCGAACACTGGAAGGCGACGGGCGCCAAGGAAGCGCCGTTCACCGTGGACAAGGAGTACGTCGCCGAGTTGGCGGTCGCAGCATCGGCCAAGGGCAAGGAACTGGTATGGGCGCCGGGAGCGTTCAGGTACGTGATGATGGTCCTGCGGCACGTTCCGCGGCCCATCTTCCGCAAGCTCCCCATCTGAGATCCCGTGGGACGATGATGCGAGGCGCGCTGGCCGTGCTCGGTCAGATGGCGGTGGCCGTCGTGGTTGCGGTCATCGTCTCGGCCATCGCGCTGATCGCGATCGCCCGGGTCCAGTGGCCCGCCTACAACTCATCCAACCAGCTGCACGCGCTCACCACCGTCGGCCAGTTCGCCTGTCTGGCAGGACTACTCGCCTCCGGCTGGCTGTGGCGGCGCGGTAGGCGGCTTGCGGCGCACGCCGGTGCGTTGCTCTTCCTCTCGGCGTTCTCGGTCGTCACGCTCGCCATGCCTCTTGGCGCCACCAAGCTCTACCTGTTCGGCATCTCCGTCGACCAGCAGTTCCGCACCGAGTACCTGACCCGACTGGCCGATACCGCCGCGCTTCGCGATATGACCTACTTCGGTCTGCCGCCGTTCTACCCGGCGGGCTGGTTCTGGATCGGCGGCCGGACGGCGGCGCTGACCGGCACACCGGCCTGGGAGATGTTCAAACCGTGGGCGATCACCTCCATCGCCATCGCGATCGTGCTGGCTTTCGTGTTGTGGGCGAGCATGATTCGGTTCGAGTACGCGCTGATCGTCTCGACCGCGACGGCCGCCGCGACGCTGGCCTATTCCCCTGCCGAGCCGTACGCCGCCGTCATCACGGTGCTCCTGCCTCCCGTGCTGGTGCTTGCGTGGTCCGGGTTGCGTGGGCGGTCGCGGGCGGGTGGTTGGGCAGCGGTCGTCGGCGTCGGAGTCTTCCTCGGCGTCGCCGCCTTGTTCTACACGCTGCTGCTCGGGTACGCGGCATTCGCCGTCGTCATCATGGCGGTGGCACTGGCCGTCGCCCGGCGCAGTGCGGAACCTCTCCTGCGACTCGCGGTCGCAGGAGTGATCGCCGGATGCGATCGGGCTGATCGGTTGGCTGCCATACCTTTTGGCCGCGGTGGGCGGGAGGTCCGCCGACTCCGGCACGGCGACTCACTACCTGCCGTCCGATGGCGCGCAGCTGTCGTTCCCGATGCTCGAGTTCACCCTTCTCGGCGCGCTCTGCATGCTCGGCACGCTGTGGCTGGTGGTCCGGGCCCGCAGTTCCATCCGTGCCGCGGGCCTCGCGTTCGGCGTCCTCGCCGTCTACCTCTGGTCGCTGTTGTCGATGCTGGCCACGCTCGCAGGCACCACCCTGTTGTCGTTCCGGCTGCAGCCGACGCTGACCGTCCTGCTCACCGCCGCGGGGGCGTTCGGGTTCGTCGAACTCACTCTCGCGGCGGCCCGCCGCTACAGCGCCGACGCGACGCGACGGGTCGTCGTCGCCGCGGGCGCGGTCGGTGCGATCGGCGCGATGACGTTCGCCCAGGACATCCCCGACGTGCTGCGCTCCGACATCGTCGTCGCCTACACCGACACCGACGGATACGGCCAACGGGCCGACCGCCGTCCGCCAGGCGCCGAGAAGTACTACCGGGAGATCGACGCCAAGATCGGTGAGGTGACCGGAAGGCCGCGCAACGAGACCGTGGTGCTGACGGCCGACTACAGCTTCCTGTCGTATTACCCCTACTACGGGTTCCAGGGCCTGACGTCGCACTACGCCAACCCGCTCGCGCGGTTCGACGAGCGGGCGGCTGCGATCGAGCGATGGGCGACCTTGGAGCGCCCCGACCAGTTCATCGACGAACTCGACAATCTCCCGTGGCAGGCGCCGACGGTGTTCCTGATGCGTCGCGGCGGCGCAGGCGACTCGGCTGACACCTACACTCTGCGGCTCGCCGAAGACGTGTATCCCAACCAGCCCAACGTCCGTCGCTACCACGTGCCACTCGATGCCGCCCTTTTCGACGACCCGCGGTGGAGCGTCTCCGACATCGGACCGTTCGTGTTGGCCATCCGGCTACCCGAGGGTGGCTGATGGCCGTCGACACGTCGCCCGAGCCCGGCCAATTACCATCAACTCCCGTGGTCGCACGACCGGGGGCAGGGAACCAATCACCGCACCGCGCGGTTGGTGGCCATCGTCGCCGGGTTGCTCGGCGCCGCGCTGGCACTGGCCACGCCGTTCCTCCCGGTCGAGCAGACGACCGCCGAGCTGAACTGGCCGCAGAACGGCGTACTGCAGAGCGTCAACGCCCCGCTGATCGGCTACGTGGCCACCGACCTGGAGATCAGCATCCCGTGCTCGGTCGCTGCGGGCCTCGGCCGGTCCGGAGAACGCGGGCAAGTCCGTCCTGTTGTCCACCGTGCCGAAGCAGTCGCAGAAGGCCGTCGACCGCGGCCTGCTGATCGAACGGGTCAACAACGACCTGCTCGTCATCGTCCGCAACACACCGGTCGTCAGCGCGCCGCTGCGCCAGGTCCTCAGCCCGGCATGCCAGAAGCTCACCTTCACCGCACAGGCCGATAAGGTCACCGGCGAATTCGTCGGCCTCGTCCAGGGTCCTGACGCCGACGATCCCGGCGAGCCGCTTCGCGGTGAGCGCAGCGGCTATGACTTCCGGCCCCAGATCGTCGGGGTGTTCACCGATCTGGCCGGGCCCGCGCCGCCAGGCATCGAGCTCTCGGCGACGTTGGACTCGCGCTACAGCACATCCCCGACGCTGCTGAAGTCGGTGGTGATGGTCCTCGGGCTGTTGATGACGGTCATCGCGCTCGGCGCACTGCACGTCCTCGACACCGCCGACGGTATGCGGCACCGTCGCTTCCTGCCGCCGCGGTGGTGGTCGATCCGACCGTTGGACGTGGTGGTCATCGTCGTGCTGGTGTGGTGGCACTTCGTCGGCGCCAACACGTCCGACGACGGCTACATCCTGACGATGGCCAGGGTGTCCGAGCACGCCGGCTACATGGCCAACTACTACCGCTGGTTCGGCACCCCTGAAGCGCCGTTCGGCTGGTATTACGACCTGCTGGCGCTGTGGGCCCACGTCAGCACCAACAGCGTCTGGGTCCGGTTGCCGACGTTGCTCATGGCCCTGACCTGCTGGTGGGTCATCAGCCGTGAGGTGATCCCGCGGCTCGGCCACGCCGTCAAGACAAACCCCGCGGCGAAATGGACTGCGGCGGGCATGTTCCTGGCCTTCTGGCTGCCGCTGAACAACGGCCTGCGTCCCGAGCCGATCATCGCCCTCGGCATGCTGCTGACCTGGTGCTCGGTGGAGCGCGGCGTGGCCACGAGCAGGGTGCTCCCCGTCGCGATCGCGATCATCATCGGCGCGCTGACGCTGTTCTCGGGCCCGACGGGGATCGCGGCGGTCGGCGCGCTGCTCGTCGCCGTCGGTCCGCTGAAAACGATTGTGGCCAGCCATACCTCGCGGTTCGGCTACCTCGCGCTGTTGGCGCCGGTGCTCGCCGCGTGCACCGTCACGATCTTCCTGATCTTCCGCGACCAGACCTTCGCCGCGGAGATCCAGGCAAGCACGTTCAAGTCGGCGGTCGGGCCGAGCCTGAGCTGGTTCGACGAACACATCCGCTACGAGCGCCTCTTCATGGCGACCCCCGACGGGTCCGTCGCCCGCCGGTTCGGTGTACTCACCCTCCTGCTCGCGCTTGCGGTCTCGGTGGCGATGACGTTGCGCAAAGGCAGGATTCCCGGCACCGCGGCGGGACCGAGCAGGCGCATCATCGGCATCACCATCATCTCGTTCCTTGCGATGATGTTCACGCCGACGAAGTGGACGCACCACTTCGGCGTGTTCGCAGGCCTCGCGGGATCACTCGGCGCACTCGCCGCGGTCGCGGTCACCGCCGCGGCGATGAAGTCGCGGCGCAACCGGGCCATGTTCGCGGCCGCGGTGCTGTTCGTGATGGCGTTGTGTTTCGCAAGCGTCAACGGTTGGTGGTACGTCTCCAACTTCGGCGTGCCGTGGTCGAATCAGTTCCCGGAGTGGCACTTCGGCTTCACCACCATGCTGCTCGGGCTTGGCGGTCGTCGCCCTTCTGGTGGCAGCGTGGTTCCACTTCTACGGCAACGACCGCTCGCCGCCGGACGGCAGTAACCGCCGATTGGCGCGGATCCTGCAGTCGCCGTTGGCGATTGCGTCATGGCTGCTCGTCGTGTTCGAGGTGTTGTCGTTGACCCTTGGCATGATCGACCTGTGGCCCGCGTGGTCGAACGGCCGCTCCAACCTCGGTGCGATAGCCGGTAAAGGATGCGGGCTGGCCGACTACGTCATGGTCGAGCAGGACGCCAACGCGGGCATGTTGACACCCATCGGCGCGACTCCCGGCGACGCGCTCGGCGGGCCGACCACAGAAGGCTTCGGCCCCAACAACATTCCCACCAACCTGTCCGCCGACGAGGTGACCGGCGGGGGGCCGGGGACGTCGAGCAACTTCGCCGACTCCGCGCAGGGCGACGAGGACACCACCAACCAGAGCGGCACCGAAGGCGGCACGACGGCCGCGGTCGGGATCAACGGGTCGCGCGCGCGGCTGCCGTTCGGTCTCGACCCTGCCCGCACGCCGGTGATGAGCAGCTGGCGAAGCGGTACGCAGCAGCCCGCGGTGCTGCGGTCGGCGTGGTACCGGCTGCCCGCGGACTGGAGCGAGCGCGACCGGTCCTCCTCGATCCTCGTTGTGGCGGCGGCGGGCCGTTTCGACGGGGCGACATCGTCGTGCAATGGGCTGGCGACGACGGCGAGCCGAAGGGTGGGGTCGGGTTCGCCGACGTCGGTGCTCCACCGGCATGGCGGAACCTGAGGGCGCCACTGACCGCGATCCCCGCCGATGCCACGCAGGTGCGACTTGTCGCCACCGATGACGACCTGTCGCCTCAGCACTGGATCGCCGTCACGCCGCCGCGGATCCCCCAGCTGAAGACGCTGCAGGAGGTCGTCGGTTCACAGGATCCGGTGCTGCTGGATTGGCTCGTCGGCATGGCGTTCCCGTGCCAGCGCCCCTTCGACCATCAGAACGGCGTCATCGAGGTGCCGAAGTGGCGCATCCTGCCCGACAGGTTCGGCGCCGAGGCGAACTCCCCGGTGATGGACAACGTGGGCGGCGGCCCGCTCGGCATCAGCGAGCTCCTGCTGCGGGCGACCACCGTGCCGTCCTACCTGAAGGACGACTGGTTCCGCGACTGGGGCGAGCTTCAGCAGTTCACGCCGTACTACCGCGACGCCAAGCCGGCACGGCTTGATCTCGGTTCGGCCACCCGAAGCGGGCTGTGGAGCCCGGCGCCGCTGCGTCATTAGCTCCGTCGCCTAACATCGACCCTCGTGCCACGCGACGAATCCGAGCCGACCCGGCTGTCGGCCATCGCCAGGGTCGTCGCCGTCGTCGCGGGAATCGCAGGAGTGGTGCTGTGCGCACTGGTCCCGCTGCTGCCCGTCAAGCAGACGACCGCCACCATCAACTGGCCGCAGGCATCCGGCGCCGACGGCATGGTCTCCGACATCACCGCGCCGCTGGTGTCGGGGGCGCCGCAGGCCCTCGACATCTCCATTCCCTGCCAGGCCATCGCCACGCTGCCCGCCGAAGGCGGCGTCGTGCTGTCCACGGTGCCTCGGCAGGCCAACGACGCCACCAAGGGAGCGCTGTTCGTCCGCGCCAACGCCGACACCGTGTTCGTCGCGTTCCGCGACTCGGTGGCGGCAGCCGCACCGCGGCCCGCCGTCGCCGCAGGCACACTGCAGCGTTCTGCACATCTGGGCCAACGTCGGGCAGGTGGGCGCCGACTTCGTCGGAATCCCCGGCTCCGCGGGAACCCTCGCGCCGGAGAAGAGGCCCCAGGTCGCGGGCATCTTCACCGACCTCAAAGTGGCGTCGCAGCCGGCGCTGTCGGCGCGCATCGACGTCGACACCCGCTTCATCACCACACCGACGACGCTGAAGCTGGCCGCGATGGTGCTTGGCGTCGCGCTGGTGCTCGGCTCGATCGCGGCCCTTGCGGTCCTCGACAGGACCGCGGGCCGACGGGTGCCGCGCGCCTGGCGGCGCTTCCTTCGGGCCGGGCTCATCACGTGGATCACCGACATCGGGGTGATCGGCACCCTGCTGCTGTGGCACGTCATCGGCGCCACCACCTCCGACGACGGCTACAACCTCGCGATCGCGCGGGTGTCTGCGGATGCCGGCTACACGGCCAACTACTACCGGTTCTTCGGCGCGAGCGAGGCGCCGTTCGACTGGTACCAGAGCGTGCTCGCCCACCTGGCGTCGATCAGCACGGCAGGCGTCTGGATGCGGCTGCCCGCCACCGCGGCGGCGATCGCGACCTGGCTGATCATCAGCCGGTGCATGCTGCCGCGGCTCGGAAGGCGTATCACCATCAACCGGGTGGCCGTGCTGACGGCGGGCGCGGTGTTCCTTGCCGCCTGGCTGCCGTTCAACAACGGCCTTCGCCCCGAGCCGATCATCGCGTTCGGCACCGTAGCCGCCTGGGTTCTCGTGGAGAACGCCATCGGCACGCGCAGGCTGTGGCCTGCGGCGGCGGCGATCGTCGATCGCCGTTTTCAGCGTGACGACCGCCCCGCAGGGGCTCATCGCGCTGGCCCCGATCCTGGTTGGCGCGAGGGCGATTGCCCGCAACATCCGTTTCCGCCGCCCGACCGACGGCCTGCTGGCGCAGATCGCCCCGCTGGCGGCCTCGCTGTCGCTGATCTTCGTGATCGCGTTCAGGGATCAGACGCTGGCATCGGTCGCCGAGGCCGCACGCATCAAATACGTCGTCGGCCCGACGATCGCGTGGTACCAGGAGTTCCTGCGCTACTACTTCCTCACCGTCGAGGACAGCGCGGACTCCTCGCTGACCCGCCGGTTCGCCGTGCTGGTGATGATGCTCTGCCTCTTCGGGATGATCGCGGTGCTGCTGCGGCGCGGGCACGCGCCCGGTGTGGCGTCAGGTCCGGTGTGGCGGCTGATCGGCACCACGGGCGTCGGCCTGCTGCTGTTGATCTTCACGCCGACGAAGTGGGCCGTGCAGTTCGGCGCGTTCGCCGGGCTGGCGGGCGCACTCGGTGCGGTGACGGCGTTCGTGTTCGCGCGCGTCGGCCTGCACACCCGCCGCAACCTCGCTGTCTACGTGACGGCGCTGCTGTTCATATTGGCTTGGGCCACATCGGGTATCAACGCCTGGTTCTACGTCGGCAACTACGGTGTGCCGTGGTTCGACAAGCAGCCGGTGATCGCCGGTGTGCCCGTCACGTTCATCTTCCTTGCGCTCGCGATGGTGACCGGCCTGCTCGCCGGCTGGCTGCACTTCCGGATGGACTACACAGGACACACCGAGGTCGCCAACACCGGCCGCAACCGCGCTCTCGCGTCGACTCCGCTGCTTGTGGTCGCCGTCATCATGGTCGTGCTCGAGGTGGGCTCGATGGCCAAGGGTGCCGCGCAGCGCTACCCCGTCTACACCACGGCAAAGGCCAACGCTCAGGCGCTTGCGTCCGGGCTGAGCAGCGCCAGCTGTGCGATGGCCGACGACGTGCTCGTCGAGCCGGACACCAATGCCGGTATGTTGCAACCGGTTCCGGGTCAACGCTTCGGCGAGTACGGCGCACTCGGCGGCGAGAAGCCGGTCGGATTCAACCCGAACGGCGTCAGCGACACCCTCGAACCCTCCGAACCCGTGACGTCCAATCCGGGAACGGTCAACTCCGACGGCTCACCCAACAAGCCGAACGTCGGCGTCGGCTACGCCGCGGGCACCAGCGGCGGGTACGGCCCTGAAGGCGTCAACGGGTCGCGGGTCTTCCTGCCGTTCGGCCTCGACCCCAAACGCACCCCGGTGATGGGCAGCTACGACGAGAACACCGTCGCGGCCAAGGCGACCTCGTCGTGGTACGAACTGCCACCACGCACCCCGGACCGTCCGCTGGTGACCATCGCGGCCGCAGGGGCGATCTGGTACTACGAGGAGGACGGCTCGTTCAACTACGGCCAGTCGCTCAAGCTGCAATGGGGTGTGCACCGGCCGGACGGCACCTACCAGGCGCTCGGACAGGTCCAGCCGATCGACATCTTCATGCAAAAGGCTTGGCGCAACCTGCGTTTCCCGTTGGCGTGGGCGCCGCCCGAGACCAACGTCGTGCGCATCGTCGCCGACGACCCGAACCTGTCCACCGACCAGTGGTTCGCGTTCACGCCGCCGCGGGTGCCGGTGCTGGAGACCGCGCAGCAGCTCCTCGGCTCCGAGACACCGGTGCTGATGGACATCGCCACCGCTGCGAACTTCCCGTGCCAGCGCCCGGCATCGGAACACCTCGGCGTTGCCCAACTCCCGGAGTACCGCATCCTTCCGAACCTCAAGCAGACCGTGGTGTCGTCGAACCAGTGGCAGTCGTCCGAGGACGGCGGACCGCTGCTGCTCACCAAGGCGCTGCTGCGGTCCGACAGCGTGCCGTCCTATCTGCGCGACGACTGGTACCGCGACTGGGGTGCGATCGAGCGGTACTTCCGGCTCGTGCCCGAGGCCGACGCGCCCTGACGCCGTCATCGACCAGGGTTCGGTGACCGTGCGCGGCTGGAGTCGTAGCGGTCCGATCAGGGCGCTGCCATGAGCGACGACAACGTGAAGGTGACGCGCTGGGTCGCGACGATCGCGGGCCTGATCGGCTTCCTGCTGTCGGTGGCCACCCCGCTGCTGCCGGTGGTGCAGACGACCGCGACGCTGAACTGGCCGCAGGGCGGGCAGCTGAACGACGTTACGGCGCCGCTGATTACGCAGGTGCCGACGGATATGACGGTGACGGTGCCGTGCGACGTGATCCGCTCGATGCCGCCGAACGGCGGTACGGTGCTCAGCACGGCGCCCAAGGGCGGCAAGGAAGCCGCCCTTGCCGCACTCTTCGTCAGGGTCACCCCGCAACGCGTCGACATCACCGACCGCAACGTCGTCGTCGCAAGCGTTGCGCGTTCGCGCGTCGTAGGCGCGGGAACCTCCCCGGGATGTTCGAGCATCGAGATCACCTCGACCGACGCGGGCACGTTCGCGACGTTCGTCGGGCTCACCGATCCGACCACCGGCAAGGAGCAGCGCACCGGCTTCGCCGATCCCAACCTGCGCCCGCAGATCGTCGGCATCTTCACCGACCTCGTCGGCCCCGCCCCGCCGGGACTGTCGGCGTCGGCGACCATCGACACCCGGTTCTCCACCAAGCCAACGCTTTTGAAGCTGGCCGCGATGATCGGCGCGATCGTGGCGACGATCGTCGCGCTGATTGCGCTGTGGCGCCTCGACCGCCTCGACGGCAGGCGCATGCACAGCCTCATCCCGGCACGCTGGCGCACCTTCAGCGCCGCCGACGTCGTGGTGGTGGGGACGTTCCTGCTGTGGCATGTGGCAGGCGCCAACTCCTCCGACGACGGATACATCCTCGGGATGGCCCGCGTGGCGGACCACGCCGGTTACATGTCCAACTACTTCCGATGGTTCGGCAGTCCGGAGGACCCGTTCGGCTGGTACTACAACCTGCTTGCGCTGATGACCCATGTCAGCGACGCGAGCATCTGGATGCGCCTGCCGGACTTGATCGCCGCGCTGGTGTGTTGGCTGCTGCTGTCGCGCGAGGTGCTCCCCCGGTTGGGCCCCGCGGTCGCGGCGTCGAAGCCCGCGCTGTGGGCGGCGGGCCTGGTGCTGCTCGCGGCGTGGATGCCGTTCAACAACGGCCTGCGGCCCGAGGGCCAGATCGCCGTCGGCGCGCTGATCACCTACGTGCTGATCGAGCGGGCCATCATCTCCGGCCGGATGACGCCCGCGGCGCTGGCCGTGATCGCCGCGGCGTTCACCCTCGGCATTCAGCCGACCGGGCTGATCGCGGTTGCCGCTCTGCTCGCCGGCGGTCGCCCACTGCTGCGGATCCTTGTGCGCAGGCACCGAATCGTCGGCACATGGGCGTTGATCGCTCCCCTTCTGGCCGCGGGCACCGTCGTGCTGACGGTGACGTTCGCCGACCAGACGCTGGCAACGGTGTTGGAGGCCACCAGGATTCGCACCGATATCGGGCCCAGCCAGGCCTGGTACACCGAGAACCTGCGCTACTACTACCTGTTCCTGCCGACGGTGGACGGCTCGCTGTCGAGGCGGTTCGGCTTCTTCGTCACCGCGCTCAGCCTGTTCGCGTCGATGTTCATCCTGCTGCGGCGCAAGCGGGTTCCCGGCGTCGCGCGCGGTCCGGCCTGGCGGCTGATGGGCATCATCTTCGGCACCATGTTCTTCCTGATGTTCACCCCCACGAAGTGGGTGCATCACTTCGGCTTGTTCGCCGCGGTCGGCGCGGCGATGGCGGCGTTGGCCACCGTGCTGGTGTCGCCTGCTGTGCTGCGCTGGTCGCGCAACCGGATGACGGTGGTGACCGCGGTGCTGTTCCTGGTCGCGCTGTGCTTCTCGTCGACCAACGGGTGGTGGTACGTCTCGAGCTTCGGGGTGCCGTTCAACAACGCGATGCCGAAGATCGCCGGAATCACGGTCAGCACATACTTCTTCGCGCTGTTCGCACTGTCCGCCATCTACACGCTGTGGCTGCACTTCGCGCCACGCGACCGCGGCGAAGGCCGGATCGCGCGTGCGCTGACCGCCGCGCCGATTCCACTCGCGGCCGGTTTCATGGTGCGTGGTGTTCGTCGCCTCGATGCTGGTCGGCGTCGTGCGCCAGTACCCGACGTACTCGAACGGGTGGGCCAACCTGCGCGCGTTCGCAGGCGGCTGCGGGCTTGCCGACGATGTCCTTGTCGAACCCGACACCAACGACGGTTTCATGGCGCCGCTGCCGGGTAACTACGGCCCGCTCGGCCCGCTCGGCGGCGAGAAGCCCGTCGGGTTCTCGCCCGACGGTGTGCCCGATCGCATTGTGGCCGAGGCGATTCGGGTGACATTGCCGATGCCGGGCACCGACTACGACTGGGATGCACCCGCCAAGCTCAAGACCGAGGGCGTCAACTCCTCGACTGTCCCGCTGCCCTACGGCCTCGACCCGGCGAAGGTTCCCGTCGCAGGCACCTACGCCGACGGCGCACAACAGCAGAGCAAGCTGGCCTCGGCCTGGTACCAGCTGCCGCCGCCCGACGATGCCCACCCGCTCGTGACGATCACCGCCGCGGGCACGATCGCGGGCAACAGTGTGCTCAACGGGCACACCGACGGGCAGACCGTCGAACTGGAATACGCGCTGCCGGGCCCCGACGGCGCACCGGTTGCCGGTGGCCGACTGGTACCCGACGACATCGCCGTCGCCCCTTCGTGGCGCAATCTACGCTTCGCCCGCTCGCAGATCCCCGCCGACGCGGTCGCGGTTCGCGTTGTCGCCGAGGATCTTTCGCTGACGCCGGGCGACTGGATCGCCGTCACCCCGCCGCGGGTGCCCGAACTGCGCTCGCTTCAGGAGTACGTCGGATCCCAACAGCCGGTGCTGATGGACTGGGCGGTGGGGCTGGCGTTCCCGTGCCAGCAGCCGATGCTGCACGCCAACGGCGTCACCGAGGTCCCGAAGTTCCGGATCACGCCGGACTACACCGCCAAGAAGCAGGACACCGACACCTGGCAGGACGGCCGCAACGGCGGGTTGCTCGGCATCACCGATCTGCTGCTGCGGGCACACGTGATGGCCACCTACCTGTCGCGGGACTGGGGCCGCGACTGGGGATCGCTGCGCAAGTTCGACACCATCGTCGACGCGGAACCCGCGGAGATCGAACTCGGCACCGCGACGCGAAGCGGGCTGTGGAAGCCCAACAGGATTCGGGTCGGCGCTTAGGCCGTAGGGTGCGATTGTGGTCGACCGGACGACGTTGGGCGCCGCGACGCTGACACGCGTCGTCGAATGGCAGGTCGACCATCTGCCGCTTGCCCTGTTCCCGCAGACGCCGCCCGAGGCGTGGCAGGAACTCGCCGCGCAGTTCTCGCCGACCTTCTGGACCGACGAGACCTGGCGTATCGCGCTGCAGACCTGGGTCATCGAAACCGATGGGCTGACGGTAGTTGGTCGACACCGGTGCGGGCAACGGTCGAGACCGCGCCGCGATGCCGCCGCTGCATCACCTCGACACCGATTTCCTCGGTGCGCTGCAGCGGGCGGGCGTCTCGCCCGAATCGGTCGACGTCGTCGTCAACACGCACCTTCACTCTGACCACGTCGGGTGGAACACCAAGCGGGACAACGACTCCTGGGTGCCCACCTTCCCGAACGCACGCTACGTCATTCCCGAGGCCGACTACCGCTACTTCGATCCGGAGAACGCAGAGCACCGGCCGCAGGCACGAACCGAAGACGAGCAGGCCCGACAGGATCAGAGCCGGATCGTGTGGGCGGACAGCATCGCACCTGTCGACGACGCGGGCCAGATCCAGCTGTGGGCCGACGACCATCAGATCAGCGAGTCGCTTCGGCTACGTCCTGCCCCTGGGCCACAGCCCGGGATCGTCGGTGCTGTGGCTGGACGCGGGAAAGCCCGCCGTGTTCGTCGGCGACCTGACCCACAGCCCGGTGCAGTTGCACCGACCGGGTGATCCGTGCGCGTTCGACGAAGATCCGGCGGCTGCGGCGGTGACCCGCAAGAGGGTGTTGACCGAGGCGTCACGGCGGCGCGCGCCGGTGATTCCGGCGCACTATCCGGGCCATGGCGGGGCCACGGTGGTGGCGCGCGGCGACGGCTTCATGGTCGACGACTGGCTGGAAATAAGCGCCATGTAGATTTTCTTGACTTATTCCAGAAAAGGGATAACGACTTCGAATGTGCCAACGGCGGAGGACTTCCAGCAGATGCTGCGGGGGGCCGCGCTACGCGTGACCCGACCCCGCGTCGCGGTGCTCACCGCGGTGCACGCCCATCCGCACGCCGACACCGACTCGCTCATCCGTGCCGTCAGGGCGGATCTGCCCGATGTCTCCCATCAGGCCGTGTACGACTCGCTGAGCACGCTGACGACGGCGGGCCTGGTCCGAAAGATCCAGCCGTCGGGTTCGGTGGCCCGCTACGAATCGCGCGTCGGCGACAACCACCACCATGTGGTCTGCCGGTCCTGCGGTGTCATCGCCGACGTGGACTGCGCCGTCGGCGAGGCCCCCTGCCTGATCGCGGCCGACGACGACGGCTCCCTCGCCGGCTTCGCGATCGACGAGGCCGAGGTCATCTACTGGGGCCTGTGCCCCGACTGCTCCGCAGCACAAGTTTCGCGATCACAGCCGTGATCACAGCCCCGTTAAACCCACTCCCGGAAGGAATGTTGTGTCATCTGATACATCCGACGCCCGCCCGCCGCACCCCGAGCTCCGACATCCACGGCCACAGCGAGAGCGAGAACCCGGCTATCGATTCGCCGAAGCCGAAGGCGCACGCTCCCCGCAGGAACCAGGACTGGTGGCCTGAACAGGTCGACGTCTCGGTGCTGCACAGGCAGAACCAGAAGGGCAACCCTCTCGGCGAAGACTTCGACTACGCGGAGGAGTTCAAGAAACTCGACGTCGAGGCGTTCAAACGCGATGTCATCGACATGATCAACACCTCGCAGGACTGGTGGCCCGCCGACTATGGCAGCTACGCAGGCCTTTTCATTCGGATGAGCTGGCATGCCGCGGGCACCTACCGCATCTACGACGGCCGCGGTGGTGCAGGGGAGGGTGCGCAGCGCTTCGCCCCGCTCAACAGCTGGCCCGACAACGCGAACCTGGACAAGGCGCGCAGGCTGCTGTGGCCGATCAAGCAGAAGTACGGCAACAAGATCTCCTGGGCCGACCTGATCGCCTTCGCCGGAAACGCTGCGCTGGAGTCGGCGGGTTTCGAGACCTTCGGCTTCGCCTTCGGGCGCGCGGACATCTGGGAGCCCGAGGAGATGCTGTGGGGCCAGGAGGACACCTGGCTCGGCACCGACCAGCGCTACGGCGGGACGAACGACTCCGGTCGCGAGCTGGCCGAGCCGTTCGGCGCGACCACCATGGGCCTGATCTACGTCAACCCCGAAGGCCCTGAGGGGAAGCCGGATCCGATCGCCGCGGCGATCGACATCAAGGAAACGTTCGGCCGGATGGCGATGAACGACGAGGAGACCGCTGCGCTGATCGTCGGTGGCCACACCCTCGGAAAGACCCACGGCGCCGGTCCGGACGATGGCATCGGCCCGGAGCCGGAGGGCGCCCCGATCGAGCAGCAGGGCCTCGGCTGGAAATGCCCGTTCGGCTCAGGTAAGGCAGGCGACAGCATCACCAGCGGTCTCGAGGTGGTGTGGACGAACACGCCGACCAAGTGGAGCAACGCCTACCTCGAGATCCTGTACGGCAACGAGTGGGAGCTGACCAAGAGCCCTGCGGGCGCATGGCAGTTCGAGGCCAAGAACGCCGAGGCGATCATCCCCGATCCGTTCGGCGGCCCGCCCCGTAAGCCCACGATGCTGGTCACCGATATCTCGATGCGGGAATCGCCGATCTACGCCGACATCACCCGACGCTGGCTCGACCACCCGGAGGAGCTCAACGAGGCCTTCGCCAAGGCGTGGTACAAGCTGATGCACCGCGATATGGGTCCGATCGCCCGTTACCTCGGCCCGTGGATCGCCGAGCCGCAGCTGTGGCAGGACCCGGTTCCCGCTGTCGAGGGCGCACTGATCGACGAGTCGGACATCAAGGAGCTCAAGGCGAAGATTCTCGACTCCGGGCTGTCCGCGCAGCAGCTGATCAAGACGGCGTGGTCGTCGGCATCGAGCTTCCGCGGCACCGACAAGCGCGGTGGCGCCAACGGTGCCCGCGTTCGCCTCGAGCCGCAGCGGAACTGGGAGGCCAACGAGCCGTCCGAGTTGGCGAAGGTGCTGCCAGCGCTCGAGAAGATCCAGCAGGAGTCCGGCAAGAACGTGTCGCTTGCGGATCTGATCGTGCTTGCGGGTTCCGCTGCGGTCGAGAAGGCGGCGCGCGACGCCGGCTACGAGATCGACGTGCACTTCGCGCCTGGCCGCACCGACGCCTCGCAGGAGCAGACGGACGCGGAGTCGTTCGCGGTGCTGGAGCCGCGGGCCGACGGATTCCGCAACTTCGTGCGGGCGGGTGAGAAGGCGCCGCTGGAGCAGCTTCTGGTCGAGAAGGCGTACATGCTCGACCTGACAGCTCCGGAGTTGGCGGTGCTGATCGGCGGTCTGCGCGTGCTGAACGTCAACCACGGCAGCAACAAGCACGGTGTGTTCACCGACAAGCCGGGCGTTCTGTCGAACGACTTCTTCACCAACCTGCTCGACATGAGCACGCAGTGGAAGCCGTCGGAAACCGCCGAGAACGTCTACGAGGGGCGGGACCGTACCTCGGGCGCGGTCAAGTGGACCGCGACGGCGAATGACCTCGTGTTCGGCTCGAACTCGGTGCTGCGCAACATCGCCGAGGTCTACGCGCAGGACGACAGCAAGGCCAAGTTCGTCGAGGACTTCGTCGCCGCGTGGGTCAAGGTCATGAACAACGACCGGTTCGATCTGGAGAAGTAGTAGCCACACCTGACACGAACACCCCGCGGGTCCTCGGACTCGCGGGGTGTTTGTTTCGCCGCATGCGTTGAGGTGCGCCGGCTAGATCGGGCGTCAGGCCGTGTTTGCGCTGCACACGTTCGATCTGCTTGTCCCGCAACAGGTGCAGCGACTTGCGCAGCAGCAGCCGGGTCTCGTGAGGCTCGATCACCGCATCGATGAATCCGCGCTCGGCCGCGATCCACGGGGTGGCCATGTTGAGGTTGTAGCCCTCGATGAACTCGGCCCGGATCTTCTGCACCTCAGGTGCCGTCGGGTCCGGGAACCGCTTCACCAGTAGCTGCGCAGCGCCCTCGGCGCCGATCACCGCGATCCTTGCGGTCGGCCACGCGAAGTTCAGGTCTGCGCTCAACTGCTTGGACCCCATCACCGCGTATGCGCCTCCGTAGGACTTCCGGATCGTGATGGTGACCTTCGGTACGTCGGCTTCGACGACGGCGTTCAGGAAGCGGCCGCCACGCTTGATGATGCCGCCCTTCTCCTGCTCGACGCCTGGCATGAAGCCGGGGGTGTCGACGACGAAAACGATTGGGAGGTTGTAGGAGTCGCAGAACCGGATGAACCGGGCCGCCTTGTCCGAGGCCTCGTTGTCGATCGCACCCGACAGGTACATCGGCTGGTTGGCGATCACGCCAACCGAGCGTCCGTCGACCCGCGCGAACGCGGTGATGATGGCCTGGCCCTGCTGCGCCGCCACGTCGAAGACATCACCGTCGTCGAAGATCCGCAGCAGGATCTCGTGCATGTCATAGGCCGTGTTGTCGGAATCGGGCACGATCGAGTCGAGTTCGAGATCGTGCGGCGTGATCTCCGGCTCCAGGCCCGGGTTGACGACCGGCGCATCGCCAAAGGTGTTGGGGGGCAGGAAGCTCAGGTAGTCGCGGACGTAGGCGAACGCCGCCTTCTCATCCTCGACGACCTGATGGATGTTCCCGTACCGGGCCTGCGCGTCGGCGCCGCCGAGTTCGTCCAGCGAGACATCCTCACCGGTGACGTCCTTGATCACGTCGGGCCCGGTGACGAACATGTAGCCCTGGTCGCGCACCGCTACCACGAGGTCTGTCTGGATCGGCGAATACACTGCTCCGCCAGCGCATTTGCCGAGGATGATGGATATCTCAGGGACGAGGCCCCGCAACAGCTCGTGACGGCGGCCGAGCTCCGCGTACCAGGCGAGCGAGGTCACCGCGTCCTGGATGCGCGCGCCCGCCGAATCGTTGATTCCGATGATGGGGCAGCCCACCATCGCCACCCACTCCATCAGGCGGGCCACCTTGCGGCCGAACATCTCGCCGACCGAGCCCTGGAACACCGTCTGGTCGTGGCTGAAGACGCCGACCGGTCGCCCGTTGATCGTGGCGTGCCCGGTGACCACCCCGTCGCCGAAGAGGGCGGCGGGGTCTCCCGGCGTCTTGGCCAGCGCGCCGATCTCCAGGAAGCTGCCAGGGTCGACCAGCGCATGGATGCGGGCACGGGCGCTCGGAATGCCCTTCTTCTCCCGCTTGGCGACGGCCTTCTCGCCACCGGGTTCCTTTGCCAGCTCGAGCTTTTCACGCAGGTCGGCCAGCAGTCCCGCGGTGGTTTTGGTCGGTCACTTCGCCTGCTTCTCCTCGCGCCTCTATGCGGTTGATGGCCTCGCTCATGTGCGCGCCGACCTTCGCGATGTACGGCTCGTCGATCGCCTGGATGTGCTCTCCCCCGATCGGCACGATCTCCAGGTCGGCGACGTAGGGGCCCCACCCGCCGTCCGGCTTGCGGGTGGCGTAGCGCGGCTCGAAGAAGATCGCGTCGTCGTGGTAGCGGTCGGCCATGTAGAGCGTCACGTGCCCGTCATAGGGACGAATCTCCGCAGTCTCGAGCAGGCGGTTGTCCAGATATGACGTGCGCTGGTGCTCGATGACGCCGCCGGGAATCTCCACGCCGCTCGCCTTGACGGCGTCAAGCACGAACCTCACCTGACCGTCGTCGTCGAGCTCCTCGAGTTGCTCGTACGGGATCGCGGGCACCTGCACGTTGAACGTGCGCTCGGCGAACTTCGCGTAGCGGTCCCACCGGGCCCGGGTCTCCTCCCGGGTCTGCGGAATCTCCTCGCCTGCCATCACCATGTCGATCAGCCCGACGAACTTCACCTCGGCGCCCGCCTGTTCGAGACCGATGGCGCAGGCGTACGCCAGCGCACCGCCCAGAGACCAACCCACGAGAATGAACGGGCCGTCGTGCATCTCGAGGAGCTTCGGCACGTACTCGGCGGCTCGCTCCTCGACGGAGCCCTCCACCCGCTCGAAGCCGTACATCGGGGTGTCCGGTGGCAGCCGGTTCAGCAGCGGCTCGTAGACCACGGTCGAACCACCTGCCGGGTGGAACACGAAGACGGGGATGGCGTTCGACCCTTCCTTCTTCGCGCGCAGCGTGCGCACGAAGCCTTCGAGTTCGCCCGCCTCCAGGTGTTCGCGCACGATCGTGGCCAGCGCCTCGATGGTCGGCGAGTTCTTCACATCGTCGACGGTGATGGTTCCCTCGGCCCGTTCGGTGAGCCGCGCGGCCATCTTCTCCGCTGTCTCGTCGTCCAGCGTCGGCAGCGCATTGAAGATGCCGCCGGGTGACTTACCGGTGACGATGGCCCACGTCGCGAACGTGACCCGCTCAGCCGCTTCGCGCGGAGGCACGTCCGAGCCGAGCGCCTCGGCGACGGCCTCCTGCGTCAGCACTTGGGCGGCCATCGCGGCTGCCGAAGCCTGACCGTCGGCCTTCGGGCCCGACGGATCGGTGGGCGGCGGCGGGATCGGCACGTCGGAAACCGGTGCGGCCGTTGGCACCTCGGGCTCCGCCTGCGGATCGGCGACGGGCGCAGCCACGGTCGACGGCGTCGCGCCGCTCATGATCGCGGCCTGCTCGGCGGCGATCTCCTCCGGCGTCTGCGTCTTCTGATGCTCGGCGAGATCGGAGACCTCGTCGCGATGATCGATCGCGTACTGGATGAGGCTCTCGACGTTGTACAGGTTCGCGTCGCGCACAGCGGTCAGCTGGATCGGCGGCAGGTCGAAGTCGTACTCGACGCGGTTCTTGATCCGGACTGCCATCAGCGAGTCGAGGCCGAGCTCGATCAGCGGAACCTCCCATGGGAGATCCTCGGGCTCATAACCCATCGCACCGCCGACGATTGCGCCGAGCCGGTCGCGGATGGCCTCGCCGCTCTCCGGTGACCATTTCGCGAAGCCGGCACCGAGATTGGCACCACGCGTGAGGTTGTCGGACAGGATTTCGGCGTCGGCCGGTCCTTCATCGACGGGCTGCGCCGTCGAAACCTGCTCCGCGACAGCGACACCGGTGGCCATAGCGGAAGGCAACGCCGATTCCACGCCCTCACGGCTGACGACGGCGTCGTACACCAGCGTGAACGACTCGTCGATGCGTGCGTGCACCTGCACACTCGCCCCGCCCGGATGGCGACTCAACGTCGTCACGAGGCGGACGCCACCACCTGGCAGCACCGCGCGCTGCTCCGCGGCGATCACCTTGGCCTCTGGAAGAACCTGAGCTCGCCGCGGCTTTCACGAGCGCACCGAAGTTGACGGAGCCGTCCTTCGGGAAGTACTCCCACACATGGCGGCCGTCGGGCGTCGCCACGTGGTTGCCCGGCATCAGCGTCGAGCTGTCACCGGTGAACTTCGCCTCGAGCCAGTGCGGCTTGCGACGGAAGCGGGTCGGCGGAATGTTCGCGAAGTCCAGCGCGCCTGCCAGGCCGCGAGACTTCCGCGGGAAGAGCGTGCGGAAGTCGAGGTCGTGGCCGTAGGTGAACAGCTGCGCCATCGCAGCTGTCATCGAATCGGCTTCGTCCTGCTTGCGCGCCAGCGTCCCGATCAACTGCGCATCGTGCAGCCCCGCCGCCGCGGTGGTGAGCCCAACCTGCATGAGCGCAACGGGATTCGGCGCCAGTTCCAGGAACGTGGTGTGACCGTTGTCGACGGCGTTGCGGATGCCGTGCGTGAAGTACACGCTGTGCCGCAGGCCCTTCTTCCAGTAGTCCACGTCGTGGATCGGCTCACCGCCCGGCCGCAGATAGCTGCCCTCGTGGACGGTGGAGAAGTAGCCCGTGTGCAGCGGACGAGGCTCGATGCCCTGCAGCTCGGCAGCCAACTCGCCGAGCAGCGGATCCATCTGCTGGGTGTGGCTGGCGCCCTTGGTCTGGAACTTGCGGGCGAACTTGCCCTCTTTCTCGGCCCGCTCGATGATCGCGTCGACCTGTTCGGGCGGTCCGCCGATCACCGTCTGCGTCGGTGCCGCGTAGACGCATACCTCGAGATCGGGGTAGTCGGAGAACACCGTCTTGATCTCGTCCGCGGAGTACTCGACGAGCGCCATCAGGCGGATGTACTCGCCGAACAGCATCGCCTCGCCCTCGCCCATCAGATGCGAGCGTGAGCAGATGGTGCGGGTGGCGTCGGCAAGGGAGAGGCCGCCCGCGAAGTATGCCGCCGCGGCCTCGCCGAGCGACTGGCCCACCACCGCACCGGGTTTCGCGCCGTGGTGCTTGAGCAGCTCACCGAGTGCGACCTGGATCGCGAAGATGGTGACCTGGGTGGTCTCGATGCCGTAGTCCTGCGAATCGTCGAGGATCAGCTCGACGACCGAGTACCCGAGCTCGTCCTGGACCAACGCGTCGACCTTGTTGATCCAGTCCGCGAACACCTCGTCGCGCAGATACAGGCTCTTCGCCATCTTGCGATGCTGTGCGCCGAAACCGGCCAGCACCCACACCGGCCCGTTGGTGACGGGACCGTCGGCGCTGTAGACGTTCGGACTCTGCTTGCCGTCGGCGAGCGCGCGCAGCGCCTTGATCGCCTCGTCGTGATCGTGCGCCATCACCACGGCACGCGACCGGCCGTGGTTGCGCCGTGACAACGAGCGGCCGATCGACTCCAGCGATGATTCGCGGCCCTCTTCGCTGTCCATCCAGTCTGCGAGCTCGGCGGCCGCCAGCTTCTTGCGCGACGTCAGGAACGCCGAAACAGCCAGCGGCACAACAGGTGTGTGCGGCTCCTCGGCCTCCGCCTCCTCGCGTGCGACCTCGAGCAGGCGAATGGCCTCGTCGGTCAGACCGGGCAGTTCGGGCGCGCGATCGTCGGTGTCGAACGAATGCTGGCCGAACTCGCCGTAAACCCCACCGCCGTCACCGCTGTCGCCCTCGTCCTCGTGAACGAATTCCCCGTACTCGTCCATCCGCACGCCGCCGACGAACACGGCGTCGGCATCGGGAGCGGCGTGCTTGCCTCCGGCGGCGTCATCCCGATTCGGGTTCTGGCGCAACGAGATCCGACGGCAGCACTTCGCGCAGCACCAGGTGTGCATTGGCGCCGCCGAAGCCGAAGCCCGAGACACCCGCGATGGCGTGCCCGCTGTAACGCGGCCAGTCGGTGACGGTGTCGGCGACCTTCAGGTGCACGGCGTCGAAGTCGATGTAGGGGTTCGGGCCGCTGTAGTTGATCGACGGCGGCAGCTTGTTGTTCTTCAGCGCGAGCGTCATCTTGGCCAGGCTGGCGGCACCGGCAGCCGACTCCAGGTGGCCGAGATTGGATTTCACCGCGCCGAGGAGGGCGGGCTTGTCCGCGGCACGACCCCTTCCGACCACGCGGCCAAGTGCGTCGGCCTCGATCGGATCACCCAGGATGGTGCCGGTGCCGTGCGCCTCGATGTAGTCGACGGTGCGGGGATCGATGCCTGCGTTCTTGTACGCCTTGCGCAACACCTCGGCCTGCGCGTCGGGATTCGGCGCCAGCATGCCGTTGGACCGGCCGTCGTGGTTGACCGCGCTTCCCGCGATGACCGCCAGGATCTCGTCGCCGTCGCGACGCGCATCGGCGACGCGCTTGAGCACGAGCATGCCTGCGCCCTCGGAGCGCGCGTAGCCGTCGGCGTCCTGTGAGAACGACTTGATCTTGCCGTCGGGGGCCAGCACGCCGCCGACCTCGTCGAAGCCGACGGTGACCAGCGGGGTGATCAACGCGTTGACACCGCCGACGAGCACGACGTCGGACTCACCCGACCGAAGCGACTGCACACCCTGGTGCGCGGCGACCAGCGAGCTCGAGCAGGCGGTGTCGACGGCGATCGACGGTCCGCGGAAGTCGAAGAAGTACGACACCCTGTTGGCGATGATCGAGCTGGCCGTACCCGTGATCGCATAGGGGTGCGCGGTCGACGGATCCGACATCGCCAGGAAGCTGTAGTCGTTGGTGGAGTTGCCGATGTAGACGCCGACATTGCCACCGCGCAACGCCGATGCCGGGATGCGCGCGTTCTCGAGCGCTTCCCATGTCAGCTCGAGCGCCATCCGCTGCTGCGGATCGATGTTGTCGGCCTCCATCTTCGACAGCGCGAAGAACTCGGCATCGAAGCCCTTGATGTCGGAGAGATATCCGCCGCGGGTACGCGCCTTGGCCACCCGCTCGGCGATCCGCGGCTCCTCGAGGAATTCCACCCACCGGCCCTCGGGCAGATCGGTGATTCCGTCGCGGCCCTCGAGCAGCGCCTGCCACGTCTCCTCGGGGGTGTTCATGTCGCCGGGGAAGCGCATCGCCAACCCGACGATCGCGATGTCGTCGACGTCGCGATCACGCGACCAGTCCATGTCGTCGGCGACGTCGTCGAGCTCCGGCTCACCTTCGACGATGACGGTCGCCAGCGACTCGATCGTCGGATGGCGGAACGCGACGGTCGCCGTCAGCGTCACACCGGTGAGGTCCTCGATGTCGCTGGCCATCGCCACCGCGTCGCGCGAGGACAGGCCCAGCTCGACCATCGGGGTGGCGTCGTTGATCGCGTCCGCGGCCTGGCCGGTCGCGTTGGAGATCCAGTTGCGGAGCCAGTCGCGCATCTCCGCGACCGTCATATCGGTGCGCGCGGACGCGCCCTCGTCGCTTGCTACGGGGACGAGGTTCTGCGAATCCGGTTCTGTATCAGCCATTTTCAGTATCAGCCTGCAGTTCAGTCAGTTTCGTCGGGGAAAGCGTTGGCAACCTTCCCGCTGCGCAGGCTGCCGTCGAGGTACGCGGCACGGCAGGCGCGGCGGCCGATCTTTCCGCTCGAGGTGCGGGGGATCGCGCCTGCCGGTGTCAGCAGCACGTCGCGCACAGTGACACCGTGACGCACCGCGATCGCGGCGCGGATGGCGTCGGTGACCGGCGCCATATCCATCTTGTGGGAACCGGGCGCCCGCTCGCCGACGATGACCAGCTGCTCTGACGTGTCGTCGGGATCGCGCTTCAAACCTGCGTGCGCGTTGGAGAACACCTCGTCCGGAAGCTGGTTGGCGGGAACGGAGAACGCCGCGACGTACCCGGTGCGAAGCGCCTTCGTCGACTCCTGCGCCGAGTACTCGAGGTCCTGCGGGTAGTGGTTGCGGCCGTCGATGATGACCAGGTCCTTGACGCGGCCGGTGATGTACAGCTCGCCGTCGTGGTAGGCGCCGAAGTCACCGGTGCGCACCCAGGTGGCGTCGTCTGTCGCGCCTTCGGCGTGCGACGGATTGGTGCGCGACTTCAGGATGTTCTGGAAGGTCGCCACGGTCTCCTCCGGCTTCCCCCAGTAGCCGGTGCCCATGTTCTGGCCGCTGATCCAGATCTCGCCGATCTGGCCGTCGGGCAGTTCGGTGGCGGTCTCGGCGTCGACGATCGTCGCCCATTCGGCCACGCCGACCTTGCCCGCGCCTGCCTGGGCGACCGCGCTCGGGGAATCCTCGGCCACCTCGACGAACGTGCCGGTGTTCAGCGCCTCGCGGTCGACGTGAACGATCTTCGGGTGATCACCCATCGGGGTCGTCGACACGAACAGCGTGGCCTCGGCAAGACCGTAGGACGGTTTGATGGCCTGCGGCTCGAAGCCGAACGGGCTGAACGCCTCGTTGAACCGGCGCACGGTGGCGGCCGAGATCGGCTCGCTGCCGTTGAGGATGCACTTGACGACGCTGAGGTCGAGTTCGGGCTCGCCCTCCTTCGGCAGGCCGCGCGCAGCGGCGTGGTCGAAGGCGAAGTTCGGCGCGACGGAGATCACGCCGCCGGTGTCGTCCGGCTGGCGTGCCATCGCGCGGATCCACCGGCCGGGGCGGCGGACGAACGCCGCAGGGGTCATGAACTCCACGTAGTGGCCGATCATCGGTGAGATCATCGCGGTGATCAGGCCCATGTCGTGGAAGAACGGCAGCCAGGAGACCCCGCGGTCACCCTCCTCACCCTCGAGCGCCTCGATCACCTGCACCACGTTGGTGGCCAGGTTGAGGTGGGTGATCTGCACGCCGGTCGGGATGCGCGTCGAGCCGGAGGTGTACTGCAGATACGCGATGGTGTCGCGTTCGACCTTCACCGACTCCCAGGTTGCGCCGACATCGTCGGGCACCGCGTCGACGGCGATGACGCGCGGCCGCTCCTTGGCGGGCCTGCTGCGGAAGAACTTACGGACACCCTCGGCGGCCTCGGTGGTGGTGAGGATGGCCGACGGGTGGCAGTCGTCGATGACGGCGTGCAGCCTGCCGACGTGGCCCGGCTCGCTCGGATCGAACAGCGGAACCGCGATGCGGCCCGAATACAGAGTGCCGAAGAAGGCGACGAGGTACTCGAGGTTCTGCGGGCAGAGGATCGCCACCCGGTCGCCGGGCTCGGTCACCTGCTGAAGGCGGGCCCCGACGGCGCGGTTACGCCTGCCGAAGTCGGCCCAGTTCAGATCCCGCGCGACACCGTCGCGCTCGGTCGAGAAGTCCAGGAACCGGTAGGCGAGCTTTGTCTCCACGGACCTTGGTCCACCGTTCGACGTGAAGAACCAGGCTTCCGCTGTCGGGGAACTTGATCTGTCCGTCTTTGATGAACGGGTTATGGAACCCCATCGCACTCTCCTGTCAAAACCACGCTCGTCGACTTGCTTGAACTCGCGTGGACCTCTGGGCGTCGCAGGCGCCTTGTGGGACTCCGTTGTCCGCACGGACACCGAGCCCCGCAAGATGTTACCGAGGCGTCGGCCTCTATCGCCGCAATACCCTTTGAGCTGGACTTTCGCGCCAGCCCTCTGTTATCAGTCTTAGTTGTTTCTTAATGTTAGGCGACCGCCTGTCGCAGGCCAAATCTATGTCGATCACGTGTCAGCCATGTTTTGGATGCGGAGCGTTATCAATGACCTTCTGCGTCCAGTCCAGCGTCCACGCAGTGGCCGGCTGGCCGCCCAGATTCCAGAACTGAGTGGTGGCGTACATGGCGTGCACGGGCTGACCCGCGCCGCCCGCGAGGACCTCCAACGTCTTGGGCAGGTTGGCGATCGAGAACGCCTCCTCGGGCGCCGAGCAGATCAAGTCACCCGTCGCGCAGATCTCGTTGACGCGGTCGTTGAGCACGCCGAAGCCGCCGGGACGCGGACCCGACATCGTCAGCCCCATCGACGACAGCATCGGCACCTCGTTCAGCGTGATCTCTGCACCCTGACCCGGCGGGTTCGGCCCGATGTCCTGGCCGACAGCGGTCTGCCGTCGACCGTCGGCGATCAACGTCACGCCGAGCACCAAGTCGGCGTCGACGGGACCGCGCCCGTTGCCGATATCGCTGGCCATATCGCCTGCGATCACCGCGCCCTGCGAGAACCCGACGAGCACATAGCTCGTCAGCGGGCATCGGTTGTTCATGTCCGTCATCGCCTTGACCGCGTTGCGGGTGCCCTCGGCACGGCTGTCGTTGTAGTTCATCTGGCCGTCGGCAGACAGCGGATTATGGAACTGCGCGGTGTAGGGAACGGTGTAGACCTCCAGCCGGTCGGTGCCGAACTGCCCACGGATCGGGTTGCTCACGTTCAGCAACAACGCGATCGGGAACTGGGTCGGGTTGAACGGATCGAGCACCGGCGACGACTCCCACGTTCCCGGTATCGACATCATCTGCACGTCGGGGCAGCTCGCGTCCTGGAACTCCGGACGAGGCTTACCCGTCGTCGGCCCGCTCGTCGGCGGCACGGCCGACGGCGGGAGCGCGGTATCCGACTTCTCGGGCTGGCGGACCATGATCCAGACGACCGCGACGACCATCGCCACGACGAGCGCCATCGCCCCCGCTGCAATGAGCGCGAGAATTCGGTGGCGTTTCCGCCGACTGTTGGTAGCCAATGATTTCCTTATTTAGCAGAGACGTTCGGTAGCGATCCGAATGTAGTCGGCGGTCAGCGCGTCCACCTCCGACGGCGGCGGCGAGACGGCGTTCATCTGATGGCTGCGCACATCGCCGCGCACCAACGGCGTCACGTAGTCGTGGACGGCCTGCTCGGACTGCTTCGCCGCGCGCGCCTGACACACGTACGACCCGATGCTCAACGCGAGCAGATCGGTCGACGGCCGAACGCCGGAAGCCTGCAGGGCATCCAGATACGACCGCTGCTGGGCGGTCACCTTCAACGCGTTGTGGCTGCGTCGCTTCTGCCTGCGGTCCGACCGATCCTCTGCGGCTGGGCAGCACGCGATTGCACCGTCGACGGCGGCTGAACCGACATCGTCGGAAGCATGCCGTCACCGGAGGTGCAGGCCGTGCACGGGGCGACAAGGGATGTCGCTACGGCGAGGCCGGTCGACCACCTCGGCCAACGCCGAACCGTCTGATGCACTCTTCCAAGGTACCGGCGCTACGGAGTCACTTGATCGTGGTGACGAGTTCGCCGGACATCGCGGCCAGCTGCGGGCCCCAGGTGCCCCAGTCGTGTTCGCCGCTCGGCGGGAAGTCGAAGTGTCCGTTGTGGCCGCCGACGGTGCGATAGTGCTGATAGAACTGGCGGTTGCTGCCCTGGGCGATGTCGCAGTACCCGATCATGGCCGCGGGATCCGCGCAGCCGAGCGTGGTCGGGCTGAACACCCACAGCCGGGTGTTGTTGTCAGCCAACAGCTGAATGTGCACTTCGGGGTCGTGCCACTTCCATCGGCCGAGCTGTGGCAATCCCCACATATTGCGGATGTCGACACCGCCGAACTGGGCGAGCCCGGCGGTGATGGCGCCATTCGTGTACGTGTTCGACGGGTTGAGGAATCCGGAGAGCGAGCCCGCGTAGCGGTAGCGGTCTGGATGGAACGCCGCCATGGTCATCGCCGCGGTACCGCCCTGTGCGGCGCCGACGATGCCGTGACCATTGGGCGCAAGGCCCTTGTTGGCGGCCAGCCAGCCGGGCAGTTCGTCGGCGAGGAAGGTCTCCCACTGCTTGCTGCCGTCCTGCTCCCAGTTCGTGTACATGCTCCATGCGCCGCCAGCGGGGGCGGCCACCGAGATGCCCTTGCCCGCCAGTGTGTTGAAGGCGCCCGCGCCGACCCAGTTGCTCACATCGGGGCCTGCGTTGAACGCATCGAGCAGGATGACGGCATGGGGGCCACCGGCCTGGAACGCGACGGGAATGTCACGGCCCATCGCCGCGGACGGCACCATCAGCATCTCGACGCCGTCGGCCTTGGCCACCGGCGCCACCGTCGACCACAGGCCCGCCGCAAGCAAAACCGACATGACCGCTCGAATCATCCCGCGCATCTACCCACCCTCACCTTTGGCTGTCCTCGCGCAATGCAGTGAACCACATCACCACGCCGTCCGGAAACGACTGACGGCGGCGACCCCGAGGGATCACCGCCGCCAGAAGAACATATCTGTTACCGGACTGCTTAGCCGCCGGTCGTCGTGGCCGAAGCCGTGTCGGTGGTCGCCGCCGTCGCCGCTGCCTGCTCAGGTGTCGGATTGGACGGTCCCGGAGTCGCACCGAGCACCCGCTGGATGTCGGGCTTCATCTGCTGCAGCTGCGCGCCCCAGTACTCCCAGCTGTGAGTACCGTTCGACGGGAAGTTGAACACACCGTTCTTGCCGCCCGCGGCGATGTACTGCTCCTGGAACGTCTTGTTCGTCCGCAGGGTGAAGCCCTCGAGGAACTTGGCGTTGAAGTTGTCGCCTGCGACCTCGCCGTTGACGTCGCCCGGCTTGCCGTTACCGCAGTACACCCAGACGCGGGTGCCGTTGGCCACCAGTGTGCCGATGTTGACCATCGGGTCGTTGCGCTTCCACGCCGGATCGCTCGACGGTCCCCACATGTCCTTGGACTTGTAGCCGCCCGCGTCACCCATCGAGGTGTTCACCAGCGATGGCCACCAACCCTCGGAGAGGTTGAGGAAGCCGGACAGCGAAGCCGCGTACTGGAACTGCTGCGGGTAGTAGATCGACAGCGTCAGCGCGGCACGAACCGGCCATCGACAGGCCGACCGCCGCGTTCCGATTCGGGTTCACGCCCTTGTTGGCCGCCAGGTAGGAAGGCAGCTCTGAGGTGAGGAAGGTCTCCCACTTGTAGGTGGAGCAACCGGCCTTGCCGCACGCGGGTGAGTACCAGTCGCTGTAGAAGCTGGACTGACCGCCGACCGGCATGATCGTGGAGAGGCCGGAGTCGACGTACCACTCGAATGCCGGGGTGTTGATGTCCCACCCGTTGAAGTCGTCCTGCGCGCGCAGACCGTCAAGCAGGTAGACGCCCGGGGCATTTTCGCCACCGTTCTGGAACTGAATCTTGATGTCCTTGCCCATCCCCGCGGACGGAACCATCAGGTACTCGACCGGCAGACCCGCCCTCGAGAAAGCCCCCGCAGTCGCCGAGCCTCCGACGGCGCTGACCAGGCCGGGCAGCACGGCGGCTGCAGCAACCGCGACCGTGAGCCGGCGCGCCCAGGCGCCGCGCTTCTTCCCAACGAAATTCATGCTTCATCTTTCCCATCTGTTGTATGCCGCACCCGAAATCCGAGACCCACTCGTGACGTGTGCCCGTGTAGTCAACCACACCTCGGTGTGATATCGCTCTTCAGCGTCTGTCCTCCCTGGTCGCCGCCCTCAGCCGTTGAGGGTGGTGATCAGGTCTGATTTGAGGGCTTGCAACTGCCCGCCCCAGTACGGCCAGGCGTGGTTGCCCGCCGCCGGAAACTCGAACGTTGCGTTGCTTCCACCTGCCTTTATGTAGGCGGCTTGGAAGTCCTTATTGCTCTTGACGGCGATTCCCTCGAGGCCGTCGGCGTTGAGCGCCTGGCTGGGATCCGCGTTTTCGTCGACGGCCGTTGCGCCGCCTGGGCGCGCAGTAGATCCAGAGCCGGGTGCCGTTGGCCACGATGCGCGAAACCTGCCTGAGCGGGTCATTACGCTTCCATGACGGATCCCACGGCGGGCCCCACATGTTGTCGACGTTGTAGCCGCCCGCGTCGAGCATCGCGACGCGAATCGCCTGCTGCATGACAACGGCCGACGGGTTCAGGAAGCCCGACAGAGAAGCGGCGTAGGTGAACTGTGCGGGGTGGTAGGCCGACAGGATCAGTGCCGCGCCACCCGACATCGACAATCCGACGACGCCGTTGCCCGTCGAGTGACACCTGCTTGTTGGCGGACAGCCAGGCGGGCAGTTCCTGGGTCAGGAACGTCTCCCACCTATATGTATAGGGCTGGCTGTTGAAGGTCGACGGTGAATACCAGTCGGTGTAGAAGCTGGACTGACCGCCGACGGGCATCACCACCGAGATCGGTGAGCCGTTGAACCAGTCGAACGCCGCGGTGTTGATGTCCCAGCCGCTGTAGTCGTCCTGGGCGCGCAGCCCGTCGAGCAGGTACACCGCTTTCGTACTCGACCCCGGCTGGAACTCCACCCGGATGCTGCGGCCCATCGACGCGGAGTACACATCGAGGTACTCCACCGGAAGACCCTCACGGGAAAACGCCTGCGCAGACGGCACCGACACAGCGGTCAGCCCGGAAAGCGTCAGCATCGCGGCAAGCGCGACGAACATGCGGCGCATCAGTGGTGTCCAACCATCCGTTCATGGTTCATCGCCGCACGGGTTCGGCGGTTGTCGATCACTTATCGTCCCGACGGGACGCCGCGTTACCAAAGCAGAAGACGCGGCCGGGCTACAAATCGGTGAGGTCAGGGCCCCGTCGCCGGCAAGCCCTTGTACTCGGGAACGACCGGTTTCGGTATCGGAAGCCCACACCGGATGAGGTCGTACGTCGGCACCCGATTGATCCGGTACTTCGTGAACTCGTAGGCGTGCACCACATTTGACAAGAAGCGGCGCACACCCATCGGCGCCCGGATCGAAGTCAGCATGGATTCGGTGGCCGGGCACTCCAGCGCCACTTCGGCCTGTGCGATCCAGTCCTGGTCGAGGTACGTCGGGATGTATGGAGGCTCCTTCAGGAACGGCCCCTCCGCGACGGCCCAGTCCGGGAAGAGGTTCTTGTCATGGCCGATGCGGCCGTCCTCGAGGCGCGATGTGTGAGCGGCCAACGGGTTCGCGAGACCGATCTGGTCGATCACCCGCACATCGAGGCCGACGTTCATACCGAGCATGCCCAGGTTGGTGAAAAACACTGTGTGCGGGCCGATGTAGGCCTTCCGCTGCTCTGGCGGCATATCCGGCGGTGGCGGTATCGCGGGTACGACATCCCACAGGTCGTAGTTGCCAGAAGGCAGCAGCAGCGCACCGTCGGGGGTGTTGTTGAGCGCGGTGAGCACGGCGCGCATCCGCGGATAGTCGAGATAGTCGGCGGCCGTCAGAGGGTGTGGGTGTCCGGTGGCCTGCGAGTAGAACCGTCGTTCGTCGACGATGCCGGTGTAGGTCACGCGGGTGGCGTCCGAACCCATCCCCGGCGCGTTGGCCGCCCACAGCGACCAGCCGACGACGGCGAGCCAGAGCACCGATGTGATGCCTGCGAGTTGGTATCCGACTCCGCGACTGAACTTTTCGCCGTCCGGAAGGAGCACGGGGATCACGGCGATGGGCGCGAGCAGGCAGAACATCGGCGTCAGCAGAACCCTGCCGTGCATGAAGTCGCCACCCTGCCGAATCCAGTAGGCGGCCTGAAGAAGACCACTGACGACGATGAACAGCACCACCGCGGGCGGGCTCTGCACCATGCGCGCGAGCCTGCTGTAGCCGTACGGCGGCTCCCGCCGGATCCACCAGGGTCGGCTGCGCGTGGTCATCAGTATCAGCGCCAGCACGCCGAGTAGCAGTGCGGGCAGCCACAAAAGGTACGGCTCGTCGAAGTTGGTCAGGTACACCCAGCCCTGGCCCCACTTGTTACCGGACGCATCCTTCGCCAAAGCCGTTTGGGGAAACAGTAATCCGTAGTACCCCATCCGGAAGATCTGGTACGCGACAGGAAGCAGTCCGCCCGCGACGATGATCAGGCCACGACGCCGCCAGCCCCGCGCGGCGATCAGCATCATGATCAGGGCCAGTCCACCGATCAGCGCGAGTTCGGGACGAACCAGCACCGACAGACCGGCGACGAAGGCGAGCGACCCGTCGAAGAACGGGCTGACCACGTTGCGCGATCCGGTTTCCCGATAGGACCGCAGCGCCTGCGACCAACACACCATCATCCACCACAGCAGGCCGAGATAGGCCAGCACCAAACCGTTTTCGAGTCCTGAGGTGGCGAAGTCGCGCGCGGGCGGCACCGCCATGTAGACCAGCACACCCGCCGGAAGGAGCAGCGCGCGGCGGCCATGCAGGCTCGGCGCGTACAGCCGGCCCGCGCCGAGCATCAGGAACACGACGCCTGCCACGCTGAGCACGAGGGCCAGCCACAGCGTGACGTATTCGAGCTGGGTCGGGCCGCCGATCAAACCGCCGAGGTAGTTCAGATACGTCCAGAGCGTCGAGGTGTTCGACTCGACGCGTTCCCCCTTGTTGAAGACGGGGCCGTTGCCCGCCAACAGATTTCGCACCGTCCGCAGCACGATCAGCCCGTCGTCTGCGATCCAGCGACGCTGCCACGCTCCCCACGCGAACAGGGCTGCCGCGACGACGACGCTGCACCACAGACTGATTCGCGCGGTGACGTCGTAGGGAAACGCAGACCCGCCCGCCACCCGGGTGCCTACCGGCGGGCCTTTCGTGTCAGCCGAGGAGAACAGCGGCACCGATGGTTCCAATCCACGCGACCGCTAAGAGCTGAAGTACCCGATCCTTCAACGCGATGTCTTCCGGTTCGCCCGCAAGGCCGCCGTCCACGTCGACGGCGTAGCGCAGGATCGCGATCGTGAACGGGATCATCGTGATCGCATACCAGGAGGCGTTGGCACCGTCGCGCTCGAAGGCCCACAGCCCGTAGCAGACCACCATCGCGGTGGCGGACAGCGTCCAGACGAACCGGAGGTAGGTCGACGTGTAGCTCTCGAGCGACTTGCGGATCTTCGCCCCCGTCTTCTCCGAGAGCTGCAGTTCGGCGTAGCGCTTACCCGCGACCATGAACAGCGAGCCGAAGGTCATCACAAGCAGGAACCACTGCGACAGTTGGATATTGGCCGCAACGCCGCCCGCGATCGCCCTGATCAGGTACGCCGAGGAGACGATGCAGATGTCCAGCACCGCCTGGTGCTTGAGGCCGAAGCAGTACGCAAGCTGCATGGCGATGTAGACGCCGATCACGCCCGCGAGGTTCGGCGTCGCAAGGAAGGACACCGCCAGCGCCCCTGCGGCGAGCACCACCGCTGTGCAGTAGGCCAGCCATGCGGGCACCACACCCGCGGCGATGGGCCGGAAGCGTTTGGTCGGATGCGCGCGGTCCGCCTCGACGTCACGGGCGTCGTTGACCAGGTAGATCGACGACGCGGCAAGGGAGAACGCCACGAACGCGATGGATACCTTGATGGCGACGTTGCGCCAGTCGTAGTTCACGTCGCTGCCGAGGGCGGCGACGGGCGCGATCAGCACGAGCAGGTTCTTCACCCACTGGCGCGGCCTCGCCGCCTTGATCAGGCCGATGACGACATTGCTGGGTGGGCCCTTTACCGGTGCCGGTTCTTCGCTCATATCCGCCGCCCTGGATGCACTGCTTTCACTTGAGATGCTCATGAGTCTCCTTCAGCCCGGTCCGCCAGGTAACCGACCGTCTTCGCGACGGCCGCGCCGACCGCCACACCGGTGATCACGTCGCTGGGGTAGTGCACGCCGAGAACCAAGCGGGACAGCGCCATTGGCGGTACCAGCAGGGCTGGCAACGGCAGCCCGGTCGCCCTGCCCATCAGTATCGACGCTGCGGTGGTCGAGGTGGCGTGCGCGGACGGGAAGCTGAGCCTGCTCGGGGTGCCGACGTTCACCGCGATGCTCGGGTGGTGCGGGCGTTCCCTGCGCACGACGCGCTTGATGATCGACGGCGGCCGCGTGCGCGGCGAACGCGCCGATCCCCGCGGCCAGCCACGCCCGCCGCCTACCCGGCGAAAGCAGCGCGCCGAGGCCTGCGACCGCGAGCCAGCCGATGCTGTGCTCCCCGAAGTGGGACAGCGCACGGGCGCCCGCGAGCACGCCGGGTCGGCCGGCGAGCGCCGACTGCACCGCGACCAACGCGGCTTCTTCGCCGCTGGGCCCACACCCGGAGCGTTGGGCCCACGCCCGAAGGGCAGGGGAGGAGGAGTCTCATCCATGTGCGGGGGTCTCCGGAAAGACGGTCTCCCACTGCTGGACACCGGAGAGTGTCGGAAGCGCATCGCGGTAGACCTTGCGCATCTCGTCGAATCGTCGAGCCAGTTTTCGCTGGCGTCGCAGCGATTCCCGCAGAAGCGCGAACATCGTGGCGCGGTCACGCTGGCGGTACACCACGCCGCGGCTGTCGGCGGTGGTGACGGTGACGCCGTCGACGTTGCACAGCAGGAACCAGCGCGAGTCCTGGGTCGGCACGTTCAACTGCGGACGCTCGTGATGCGCGGGGTCCGCCTTGCTGAGGTTGTGCAGCACCCCGCGAAGAAGCCGAATCGCCTTGCCCGGCGGGGTTCTCGGCTCCGAAACCCGACCCACCATTCCCGAAGGCGGCGGCAGCTGCGTCGCGGACGGCAGGATCACCGCGTCGGGATACTCCTTGCGAAGGCGGTGCACCTCGGGGAGGGCGGACTCCAGGATCGCGAAGATGTGGTCGGGGCCCGCGAGGAAATCGTCCATGGCCTTGTTCTGAACGGCGACGGTCGAATACTCCAGGCACAGAAGATGTTTCAGGGTGGCCTTCAGATGGCTGCGCACCAGTCCGCGCGCGTCACCGTCCCAGTGCAGCGCCGCGACCACAAGCCGGTTCCGCAGATGGAAATAGGCCTGCCAGTCGATGGCGTCGTCCTTGTCGCTCCACGCCATATGCCAGATGGCGGTGCCCGGCAAGGTGACCGTTGGATAGCCGTGTTCTGCGGCGCGCAGACCGTAGTCGGCGTCGTCCCATTTGATGAAGAGCGGCAGCGGCTGGCCCAACTCATCGGCCACCGCGCGCGGGATCATGCACATCCACCAGCCGTTGTAGTCGACGTCGATGCGGCGGTGCAGCAGCTTGCTGTCGGAATAGCGGTCGTTCAACGGGTTTCGGGCGAAGTCGTGGTCGTACTTGGTGTGCGGCGCGTTGGTCCACATGAAGTCGTGTCTGCCGACGATCTCGCCCATCACATGCAGGTGCGCCGGATCCTGCAGGTTGAGCATCTGACCGCCGACCAGCATCGGCGTCTTGGCGAACCGGCTCATCGCCAGTGCTCGAAGGATCGAGTCGGGCTCGACGCGGATGTCGTCGTCCATGAACAGGATCTGTTGACAGTCGGTGTTCTTCAGCGCCTCGTACATGACGCGGCTGTAGCCACCGGACCCGCCGAGGTTGGGTTGATCGTGAATCGACAACCGATTGCCCAGCGGTGCAGCGGCTTCCGCGAAGTCCGGATGGTCGCGAAGTTTCCTCGTGCCCTGGTCGGGCACGATCACCGCACCGATCACCTCGTCCACCAGCGGGTCCGAGGTCAGGGCCCGCAACGTGTCGACGCAGTCGTCAGGCCGGTTGAACGTCGGCATGCCCACCGCGATGTTGGCGGTCCCCGGCGCGGGCACCGGTGCGAACCAGCCTGCGTCGGCCAGGGTGACGGCGCTGTCGGTGGTGATGTCGAACCAGATCCAGCCGCCGTCCTCGAACGGCTCGAGGCTGATCTCGAACTCGACAGCCTGCGGCTGGTCCCCGTCGTGGTGAAACGGCCTGCCCTCCACGAAGATCCGCGCACCGGTGGCCTTGCTCCGGTACACGTCGACGCGGCCGGTGCCGGTCAGCTCCGCCCGCAGCACCACGGACTTCAGGGTCGACCAGCGTCGCCAGTAGCTCGCGGGTAACGCGTTGAAGTACGTGGAGAACGAGACCTCCGACTCGGCACCGATCTGCAGTGTCGTCCTGGTCTCGGCGTGGGCCCGACGGGTGTTGGTGTCCGACTCCTCTATATAGAGCTTGCGGACGTCGAGCGGTTCGCCGGGGCGCGGCAGGATGATTCGGGCGAGCAGGCTGACGGCACTCATGCCTCGACGCTTTCGTGCAGCGGTTCGCCGTCGCGCAGGTGCGGGGCGAGCACGTTGTCGTACATGTTCAGCGCACTGGCGATGGCCATGTGCATGTCGAGGTACTGATAGGTGCCGAGGCGGCCGCCGAACAACACCTTGCCGCCTGCGGTCTCGGCCTTGGCCCTGTTGCGATACGCGGTGAGCAGTGCGCGATCGCTTTCGGTGTTGATCGGGTAGTACGGCTCGTCGTCGTCTTCGGCGAACCGCGAGAACTCCCGCATGATCACGGTCTTGTCGTCGGGGTAGTCGCGCTCCGGGTGGAAGTGCCGGAACTCGTGAATCCGGGTGTATGGCACGTCTTCGTCGTTGTAGTTCATCACCGGGGTGCCCTGGAAGTCGCCGGTCGACAACACCTCGAGCTCGAAATCCAGTGTGCGCCAGCCCAGTCGGCCCTCGGCGTAGTCGAAGTAGCGGTCCAGCGGACCCGTGTAGACCACCGGGGCGTCGGGGCTCTCGGCGCGCAGCTCCTCACGGACGTCGAACCAGTCGGTGTCCAGCCGCACCTCGATGCGGTCGTCGGCGGCCATGTTCTTCAGCCACGCGGTGTAGCCGTCGACCGGCAGCCCCTCGTAGGTGTCGTTGAAGTAGCGGTTGTCGAACGTGTAGCGAACCGGCAGCCGGGTGATGTTGGCCGCGGGCAGCTCCTTGGGGTCGGTCTGCCACTGCTTGGCGGTGTAGTGCTTGACGAAGGCCTCGTACAGCGGCCTGCCGATCAGCGAGATGGCCTTCTCTTCGAGGTTCTTCGCGTCGGCGGTGTCGATCTCGGCGGACTGCTCCTTGATCAGGCTGCGGGCCTCGTCGGGGGTGAAGTACTTGCCGAAGAACTGTGACACCAGGCCGAGCCCCATCGGGAACTGGTAGGACTGCCCGTTGTGCATCGCGTAGACGCGGTGCTGGTAACCGGTGAATTCGGTGAACTGCCGGACGTAGTCCCACACCTTCTTATTAGAGGTGTGGAAAAGGTGCGCGCCGTAGCGGTGCACCTCGATGCCGGTTTGCGGCTCGGGCTCGGAGTACGCGTTGCCGCCGATGTGCGGGCGGCGATCGAGCACCAGGACCCGCTTGTTCAGCTGGGTCGCCACGCGCTCAGCGATCGTCAGGCCGAAGAATCCGGAACCGACGACAAAGAGGTCATAACGAGCGGTCATCGGCAGCCAGGGTATCCGACCGCGCTGCGCCGTCCCGAATCCAATACGGGCTCAAGGTCGCGATTCGCTCACAATTGCATCTCGTCACTCTAGACCCACTAGTCACAGCAGTAACATCATTCACGTAACCAGATCCACCCAAGTAGTCCATGTATTGAGGAGACTTCCGTGCCAAACCGACGTCGACGCAGGCTCTCGACAGCCACGAGCGCAGTCGCCGCCCTGGCCGTCGTGAGTCCATTTGCAGTATCCGCCATATCCGACATGACAAAGCCCGCGCCGCAACCGCGCGAGTTCCAGTCGGCCGCAATGGTCACCGACCTGCCCAACGAGCTGATGTCTGCTCTATCGCAGGGGTTGTCGCAGTTCGGCATCAACCTGCCTGCGATGCCAACGGGGCTGACCGGCGCCGATGCCGGGATGCCGACGACGCTGACCGCGCCAGGCAGCCTCGCCTCGCCGGGCCTGACCTCACCAGGTCTGACATCGCCCGGCCTGACATCGCCCGGCCTGACCAGTCCCGCGCTCACGCCCGGGCTGACGACGCCCGCCCTTGACCCGGCGGCGGCGGCGACCGCGCTGACCGATCCCGCGCTTGTCCAATCCCGCGCTGACCAGCCCGGCCCTTCCGACACCCGGCGGTCCGGCCGGCATGCCGGGGCTGGCGGGCGACGCGGCGGCAGCGGCCAATCCTGCGCTCACCAATCCGGCGCTGACCAGCCCGCTTGGCGCGGCTCCCGGTGGTCTGACGACGCCGGCGGTGCCCGGTCTCGACGCGTTGGCGGCGACGCCGATCTCGAACGCCGCGGGCCTGCCCGCACCGGGTGAGGTGCCGATCTCGGCACCGATCGGCCTCGATCCCGCCGCGGGTACCTACCCGATCCTCGGTGGCGATCCTGGCCTCGGCCTTGGCGCCATGCCTGCGGCCAGCACCGGTGGTGGCGGCCTGTTCGGCGATCTCAGCAGCGCCGCCCAGCAGTTGGGTGCCGGCCAGGCGATCGATCTGCTCAAGGGTGTGGTGATGCCGATGATCACCTCGGCGATGAAGGCCCGCCGCGGCGATCGCCCCACCCGCGCCAGTACCTCCCCCGCCGGTACCCGCCGGATAGTCCTGCCCCCTAAACGGCGCCGCAGAGCCAAGTGGCGGGTTCTGCGGCGCCGTTGCAGGACATGAGCAGCAATAAGACCGCCGGTTTGGCCGTGTCGAAACACGGGTAACAACTGACCCATACGTAACATCAGTCCGTGCCGTCCCGCTCTACCCGCGACACCCGATGCTGTTCACCGCGATCGCGGGGACCCTGGTGATCCTTCCGTGGGCGCTTCCGAGCACACCGTTCGACGAAGACCGGCGCCCACTGGCCGAGCAGACCCAGCTGGCACAGCAGCCGCTGACCGGTCTCGGCGGCGGCGAGCAGATCCGCGAAATCCACCAGGACACCCCGTTCTCGCTCGTCGCGCTGACCGCAGCCGACCTCACCGGGACCTCGGCCAAGGTGCGGGCCCGCAAGCCCGACGGCTCATGGGGACCGTGGTACGAAACCGAGAACCTCGACGGCGTCGGCGACGCGTCATCGGCACCGCGCGGTACCGAACCCGTCTTCGTCGGGCTCACCACCACGGTCCAGATCGCGGTCGACCGCCCGGGTGGTGCAACGGCGTCGGCGACGCAGAAGCCCGCGCAAGCCGACCGGCCGGGCCGGATCTCGGCTACATCCCCGCCAACACCAACCAGCCTTTCGGGCAGAACGTCAACGCCGTGCTGATCAGCCCGCCGCAGGCGCCGATCGACCTGCCACTGCCGAATGCGGTGACTCCGCCCGGCCAGCCGCCCGCCGTCATCACCCGCGCACAGTGGGGCGCCGATGAGTCGATGAAGTGCCCCAACACCGTTTACGACGACGGGGTGCGGGCGGGCATCGTGCACCACACCGCGGGAAGCAACGACTACGGCCCGCAGGACTCCGCGGCGATCGTGCGATCGATCTACGCGTACCACACCCAAACCCTGGGCTGGTGCGACATCGCCTACAACGCCCTTGTCGACAAGTTCGGGCAGGTATTCGAGGGCCGGGCAGGCGGGATGGACCGACCGGTCGAGGGCGCCCACACCGGCGGATTCAACAAGAACACCTGGGGTGTGGCGATGCTCGGCAACTTCGACCTGGAGCCGCCGACTCCGATCCAGTTGCGGACGGTCGGGCGGTTGCTCGGTTGGCGGCTCGGCCTCGACCACGTCGACCCAAGGGGCACAGTCGTTTTGACGTCCGACGGTGGTTCGTTCACTCACTTCCCGAAGGGGGCGACGCCGACGCTGCCGTCGATCTTCACCCACCGCGACGTCGGGAACACCGAGTGTCCCGGCAACGCGGCCTACGCCGCGATGGGCCAGATCCGCGATATCGCGGCACGTTTCAACGAACCGCTTCCACCTCCGAGCCTGAAAGACATGCTGCGCGGCGGCGCGATCCTCGCCAAGTGGGAGTCGATCGGCGGAGACAACAGCAAGCTCGGCGCACCAAGGACACCGGAAGCCGCCGGTGAGGGCGCGGCCCGCTACGCCACGTTCGATCGTGGCGCCGTCTACTGGTCGCCGGACAGCGGCGCCGAACCCCTCACCGGGGAGATCTACCAGGCGTGGGGTTCACTCGGCTACGAGCGTGGTGCGCTGGGCCTGCCGACAAGTGGCGAGATCCAGGAGCCACAGTGGATCGTGCAGAACTTCCAGCACGGGACGTTGAACTTCGATCGCGAAAAGGGCACCGTCACAAGGGTCATCGACGGACTGGCGGAGGAGCTGCCGCCGTCGGACGACGCGCCCGTTCAGCTCGAGCGGATCAAGCCGATCGATCCCAGCTGACTCAGGCAGGGCCGCGATTGTCGGGCTGCCACCAGCGTTCCAGCACGCGGGCCAGCCCGTCGTCGGAGTTCGGCGACGTCACCTCGTCGGCCGCCTCGATCGCTTCGGGGTGGGCGTTGCCCATCGCAACGCCGAGGCCCGGCCCACCGCAGCATCGGGATGTCGTTGGGCATATCGCCGAACGCCACCACCTTCTCGGCGCTGATGTCGTAGGGCCGTGCCACCTCTTCGACGCCGGTGGCCTTGCTGATGCCAAGCGGGACGATCTCGATGAGGCCGTTGTTCGTCGAGTAGGTGATATCGCCTTGCAGTCCAACATGTTTGGCGAGTTCGGCCGCCATGTCCGAACTGCGCGCGCCCGCCTTGCGGATCAACAGCTTGACCGCCGGTGCGCCGAGAAGGTCCTCGACGGACACCTCGGTGTTGTCGGGGTTGAGCCAGGCGTGCTCGTATCCCGGTGAGCTGACGAATTGCGGGGTCGCCGCATCGTGGGCGCTGCGGCCCACCCGTTCGACGGCGAGACCCGCGCCGGGGATGACGCGGGTGGCGATCTCGGCGAGTTCGCCGAGCTCGTCTGCCGACAACGTCCGCGCCGAAAGGATGCGGTCGGTGTCGGGGTCGTAGATCACCGCACCGTTCGCGCACACCGCCATGGGCGCGAAGCCAAGCGCGTCGACGACAGGTTGCACCCAGCGCGGCGGGCGGCCCGTCGCGAGCACGAACCGGGTGCCCGAATCGACCGCGGCCAGCACGGCCCTGCGGGTGCGCGGCGTGATGGTCTCTTCGTCGTCGAGCAGCGTGCCGTCCACGTCGCTCGCGATCAGGTCGGGTGTCACCTGGCCCGCTGTTCCCTGCGGGCGCGCTCGGCCAGTTCGGCCTCGTCGAGCGCCTTCGCCTCGGAGAGGGTGGGCGCCGAACCGCCCAACCGCCTCGGCACCCAGTACGCCCCATCGGGATGCTCGTAGGACTCCTGGGCCCTGTGCAACAGCGCGTTCATCGCCTCGCGCATCGCGGAATCCGTCTGCCCGACGGTGTCGGCGGGCGGCATCGGCTCGCCGATCATGACGGTGAACGGGATCTTCTCGCGGATGAGCTTGCGCGGTTGGTCCTTGGTCCACCGCCGTTGCGCACCCCAGACGATCAGCGGGATGATCGGCACCTGCGCGTCGATCGCCATCCGCGCCGCCCCGGTCTTGAACTCCTTGAGCTCGAAGCTGCGGCTGATGGTCGCCTCGGGGTAGACGGCGACGAGTTCGCCTGCGCGCAGCCGGTCCACCGCGACCGCGTAGGCGCCCGCACCCGCTCTGCGGTCGACCGGAATCGTCCCGGTGTGTCTGATCAGGAAGTTGACGATCTTCACTTCCGTCATCTCCTGTTTGATCATGAAGCGCAGCCGCCGGTGCCGCTTGTGGGCGGCCAGCGCGGCGGGCATCCAGTCCAGATAGCTGGTGTGGTTGATCGCGACGACCGCACCGCCACGGTCTGGAATGTTCTCCAACCCGTGATAGGTGATGCGGGTTCCGGATACGGCAACGCCTGTGCTGCAGGCGATCTCCAGCGTGCGGAAAACCGGTTCCATCTGCTAGCTCGATGCTCCAGCCGGGTCGCCCCCCCGCTGCTCACGGCGGGCGGCCTTCTCTGCGGCTTCTTCGGCGTCCATCACGTTCGCCTCGGCCAGGGTCGGCGCCCCGCCACCGAGTCGGTGCGGCACCCAGAACTCGCCTGGCGGATGCGGTCCGTATTCGTCCTGCACCTGTTCCAACAGATGTTGCATTCGCGAATGCAGCAGCGCGGTCAGCTCGGTCGGGGGCAGCGTCGGCGGGATCGGTTCGCCGACCGCCACGGTGATCGGCACCTTGGGCCGCCACAGGTTCTTCGGGTGCCCCTTGGTCCAGATGCGCTGTGCGCCCCAGACGATGTGCGGAACGATCGGCACGTCGGCGGCGATCGCCATCCTGGCCGCGCCCGATTTGAAGTCCTTGATCTCGAAGCTGCGGCTGTGGGTGGCCTCGGGATAGACGCCGACCAGTTCGCCTTCCTTGAGCTTCAGACAGGCCTGCTCGAAGGACGCCGCGCCACTGAGTCGGTCGACCTCGATGTGGCGCAGGCTGCGCATGATCGGGCCGGTGATCCTGTGGTCGAAGACCTCTTTCTTCGCCATGAAGCGCACCTTGCGGCCGCGCTTCTGCTTGTAGGCGGGCAGGCCCGCGAAGGTGAAGTCCAGATAGCCGGTGTGGTTGATCGCGACGACGGCGCCGCCGTTGACCGGCAGGTTCTCCACCCCGGTCACCGTGAACTTCAGACCCTGCAACCACCACATCGTGCGGGCGAGTTGAATCACGGTTCCGTAGACGGGTTCCACACCTGGCAGCCTAGCCTCGTGACGTTCCCAACCGAACCCATGCCGGTTCCGTCGTCCGTCACGGCCATCGCCGCAGATCGGCCGGTGCGCGCGGTATGGGTCAACGAGCTCGGCGGCGTCACCTTCTCGATCGCCGACGGCGCGGAATACGTGAAGGTCTACCCCGACGAACACGCACGGCTGCTTGTCGCCGAGGCGCACCGGCTGACCTGGGCCTGGCGCTACGCGGCGGTGCCCGAAATGCTGACCGCGGGACCGGGCTGGCTGCACACCGTCGGGCTGCCGGGGCGGTCGGCCGTCGACCCGCTCTGGGTGGACGAACCCCGCACGGCGGCTCGCGCCATCGGGATCGGCTTGAGGCATCTGCATGACACCCTGCCCGTCGCGGACTGCCCGTTCGGCCGCCCGTCCTGGGTGCCTTTCGACGCACCGCCCGCCGACCGGCTGGTGGTGTGCCACGGCGATGCCTGCGCGCCGAACACCCTGATGGCCGACGACGGCACGTTCTGCGGCCATGTCGATCTCGGCGACCTCGGCGTGGCCGATCGGTGGGCCGACCTGGCGATCGCGACCATGTCGCTGGACTGGAACTACCCCACCGGTGGCCACCGACGGTTTCACGGCCATCCTGCTCGACGCCTATGGAGTGACGGCCGACACCGGCCGCATGGCGTACTACCGCCGCAGCTGGGACTAAACTCCCTTGCGGACTCCCACACCGCAGGAAAGGTAATAAGTGCAGGTCACCAGCGTCGGCCACGCCGGTTTTCGCATCGACACCAGCGCCGGAAGCATCCTGTGCGACCCCTGGGTCAACCCGGCGTACTTCGCGTCGTGGTTCCCGTTCCCCGACAACAGCGGTCTGGACTGGGACGCGCTCGGCGACTGCGACTACCTCTACGTCTCGCACCTGCACAAGGATCATTTCGATCCGCAGAACCTGCTCGCACACGTCAACAAGGACGCCGTCGTGCTTTTGCCCGACTATCCGGTGCCCGATCTGGCGCGGGAACTGGAAAAGCTTGGCTTCCACCGCTTTTTCGAGACCACGGACTCCGTCAAGCACACGGTCAGCGGTCCGAAGGGCGATCTGGACGTGATGATCATCGCGTTGCGGGCCCCGGCGGACGGCCCGATAGGCGATTCCGGACTTATCGTCGACGACGGGGAAACGGTGGCGTTCAACATGAATGACGCCAGGCCCGTCGATCTCGATGTGGTGCATGCCGACTTCGGTCAGGTGGACGTGCACATGCTGCAGTACTCGGGTGCGATCTGGTATCCGATGGTCTACGACATGCCCGCACGCGCCAAGGAGGCGTTCGGCACGCAGAAGCGGCAGCGCCAGATGGACCGGTGCCGCCAGTACATCAGCCAGGTCGGCGCGACCTGGGTGGTGCCGTCGGCCGGTCCGCCGTGCTTTCTGGATCCCGAACTGCGCGACCTCAACGACGACCACGACGATCCGGCCAACATCTTCCCCGACCAGATGGTCTTCCTCGACCAGATGCGCACCCACGGCCACGATGGCGGCGTGCTGCTGATCCCCGGTTCGACCGCTGATTTCACTGGCTCACAGTGCAATTCGGTGAGCCATCCGCTGCCCGACGACGAAGTGCACGCCATCTTCACCACCGGCAAGGCCGACTACATCGCCGGCTACGCCGAGCGCATGGCGCCCGTGCTGGCCGCCGAGAAGGCCCGCTGGGCACCCGCGGGGGGCGATTCGCTGCTGGAACCGTTGCGCGCCAAGTTCGAGCCCATCATGAGCCAGAGCGACCAGATCTGCGACGGCATCGGCTACCCCGTCGAACTCCGGATGGGGGCGGAGACGGTCGTACTGGACTTCCCGAAACGAGCTGTCCGCGAACCGATCCCGCACGAGAAGTTCCGCTACGGATTCGAGATCGCACCCGAGTTGGTGCGCACAGTGCTGCGCGACGACGAGCCCGACTGGGTCAACACGATCTTCCTGTCGACGCGTTTCAAGGCGTGGCGGGTCGGCGGCTACAACGAGTACCTGTACACGTTCTTCAAGTGCCTGACCGACGAACGCATCGCCTATGCCGACGGCTGGTTCGCCGAAGCGCACGACGACTCGGCCTCGATCGAACTCGACGGCTTCCGCATGCAGCGGCGATGCCCGCACCTGAAGGCCGATCTCTCGAAGTTCGGCGTGGTGGAAGGCTCCACGCTGACCTGCAATCTGCATGGCTGGCAATGGAATCTGAACAACGGCAGGTGCCTGACATCCAAGGGCCACGAACTCCGCTGCGAGCAGCTATGAGCGCCGCGCCTCGCCAGTACTACGACGATGGCCTGATCCAGCTGGATCAGGAAGCGATCACGTTGCGGCGCTACCACTTTCCGTCCGGAACGTCGAAGATCATCCCGCTGCGGTCGATTCGCGGCTACAAGGCCGAACCGCTCGGGATGCTCACCCAGCGGTTCCGTATCTGGGGTAGCTCGGATCTGCGCCGCTGGCTGCCGCTCGACATATGGCGGCCGATCAAGTCGACGCTGGTGACGCTCGACGTGGCAGGCGCCAAGCCGAAGCCTGCGTTCACCCCGCAGCGACCGACGGAGTTCCTGGCCAAACTCGACGAGCTGCTCGAGTCGCGCTAGCGCCCTGAGTCATTCGGCCCGGACTCGTCGCAGCCCCGACCGGTCGGCCGGCTTCGCCCGCACCGGCCACGCGTAAGAAGGTCCCGAGCAGCGGCCGATAAATCGCCCGGGAGACCAGGCCGGGCAGGTCGGCCCGCCGCTCCTCCCGCGCCACCCTCGCGCGCGGGTGCGGGCTCACCACGCGCACCCGCCGCGGCCATCCAGGGTCCGTCTCGTGCAGTTCTAGCCGGGACAGGTGTTTCACGCTCATGAACCCGTACTGCGCCGGGCTGACCAGCCGCAGCGGGCCGCCGTGCTCGGGCGCCAGCGGCCGGCCCGTCGAGTTCGTCGGCGAGCAGCACGTCGTCGGTCAGTAGGTCTTCGAGACAGATCGTCGCCCGCCACCCGTCGAGGCCCAGTGCCGTGACGTACACCGGGGTGGCCCCGGGTGCCAGGCGGGGCGCGAGCAGCGCGTCGTACGCCTCGGCGAAGCGGAAGCCACCCCACCGCAGGCCGGTGGCCGACCAGCCGGCGACGCAGTGAAAGTCCGCCGTCACCTCGTGGCGGGGGAGGCCGGCGAGGTCGGCCGGGCCGAGGACTGCCTGCTCGGGGACGAGCGGGCCGCCGATGCGTACGACGGGGTCCGCGGGCAGCGGCGGCGGTGGTTGCCGCAGATGGGCGCCGAACCGTGGGAACCCGGCGACCTCGACCTGGCCCGGCGGCAGCGGGTGAGACATCGATCCTCCATCCATACGGTGGCGTATGGATACGGTATCGTATGGTTCATGCCCGCGCCAGTGCAAACCTCCTACGACGCCTGGGTCGACGCCGGCCTGACGCGCACTGGCCGTCGGCGGTCCCGAATTCGTCACGGGTCGAGTCGGTCGCAGCTGCGCTTGGCGTCACCAAGGGCGGCTTCTACCACCACTTCGCCGACCGAAGGGCGCTGTTGGCCGCGATGCTGGCGCGGTGGGAGTCGCAGCTGGTGGACCGCGCAATCGAGGTCGTCGAGGACCGCGGCGGCGACGCCCGCGACCGGCTGCGAACGCTCTTCGGGTACGCCGGCTCCTCGCCTCATCTGCTCGCCGTCGAGCTCGCAGTCCGCGACTGGGCGCGACGCGAGCCGGAGGTCGCGACCCGGCTGGCCCGGGTGGATGAGCGGCGGATGGACTTCCTGCGCATGCTGTTCGCCGAGGTGTGCAAGGACTCCGCCGACCCGGTGGCGGACGCGGAGGCTCGCTGCTCTGCTGACGATGGCGCTGTTCGTCGGGCAGCCGTTCCTCGCAGTCACCCACGGCGACCGCAGGCGCGAGGAGGTGCTCCACGACGCCGTGGCGCTGTTGCTGGGCGCCGACCAGATCGTCGAATCCGGCTAGCGGGGCTCGAGGACTTCGGTGCCGACGTAAGGCACGAGAGCCTCCGGCACCCGCACACTGCCGTCGGGCTGCTGGTGGTTCTCCAGGATCGCGACCAGCCAGCGGGTGGTGGCCAGCGTGCCGTTCAGCGTCGCGGCAGCCTGCGGCCTGCCGTTGTCGTCGCGGTAGCGGATCGCGAGCCTGCGGGCCTGGAACGTCGTGCAGTTCGACGTCGACGTCAGCTCCCGGTACGTCTGCTGGGTGGGGATCCACGCCTCGCAGTCGTACTTGCGCGCGGCGGATGCGCCAAGGTCTCCCGCGGCGATGTCGATCACCCGGTAGGGCACCTCGATGTTCGCGAGCATCTGGCGTTCCCAGCCGAGCAGGCGGTCATGTTCTGCCTCCGCCTCCTCCGGCTTGCAGTAGACGAAGCCCTCCACCTTGTCGAACTGGTGCACGCGGATGATGCCGCGGGTGTCCTTGCCGTGGCTGCCCGCCTCGCGCCGGAAGCACGAGGACCAGCCCGCGTAGCGCCGCGGACCGTCGGACAGATCGAGGATCTCGTCGGAGTGATAGCCGGCGAGGGGCACCTCGGAGGTGCCGACGAGGTAGAGGTCGTCGGCCTCGAGCCGGTAGACCTCCTCGCTGTGCGCGCCGAGAAAGCCCGTGCCCTCCATGATCTCGGGCCGAACCAGCACCGGCGGGATGACGAGCGTGAAGCCGTTGTCGGTGGCGAGCCTGACTGCGAGCTGCATGAGGCCGAGTTGCAGGAGCGCGCCGTAACCGGTGAGGAAGTAGAACCGCGCGCCGGAAACCTTGGCTCCGCGCTCCAGATCGAAGAGTCCGAGCGATTCACCAAGGGCCACATGATCTTTCGGATCGGCGATGGCCGTGGGCTCGCCAACGGTGTCGAGAACCACGAAGTCGTCCTCGCCGCCCGCGGGTACGCCGTCGATGATGACGTTCGAAATCGCCATGTGCGCGGCAGTGAACGCCTTGTCGGCGTCGGCCTGCTGCGCCTCGGCGGCCTTGACCGTCTCGGCCAGTCCCTTGGCCTGCTCGAGAAGCGCCGGTCGATCCTCCTTGGACGCCGCACCGACCTTCTTGCTCGCGGCCTTCTGCTCGGCGCGCAGATTGTCGGCCGACGAGACGGCGGCCCGACGGTCCGCGTCGGCCGCCAGCAGCGCGTCGACGAGGGCGGGGTCCTCGCCGCGGGCACGCTGTGAGGCGCGCACCGCATCCGGGTTTTCGCGCAGCAGCCTGAGGTCGATCACGGCGGCCACACTACCGCCAAGGCACAACCCCATAACGTTACATCCGCCTCACTTGTCACAGGGGTCGGCGCGCCTGTCACAATAGAGCAGATGTTGGATGCACCCGAGCGGGTCGGTACGACCGCCGACGAGGCAGGACGCCCCGTCACCGAAGGTGACGTGGTGGCGCAGTCTGCACGCCACATCCACCCGCCGCGCGCTGTTGTTGACCGCGCTGGGCGGGCTGCTCATCGCAGGCGTGCTGACGGCGTTGCCGCGCGGCGAAGGACCCAACGCCGGTCCCGTCGGCTCGATCGCGCTCGGCCTGCGTGGCGCCGAGACCTTCGGCAAGGCCAAGAGCGGGGACTGCCTGAACTGGCCCGAGCGCAACCCGGACGGCGCAGAGGTCGTCGACTGCAAGGGCGAGCACCGGTTCGAGGTCGCCGAGTCGGTCGACATGCGGACCTTCCCCGGCAGCGAGTACGGGCCCGACGCCGCGCCGCCGTCGCCGTCGCGCATTCAGCAGATCAGCCAGGAGCAGTGCCAGGTGGCGGTGCGCCGCTATCTCGGTGACCGCTTCGACCCGAACAGCCGGTTCACCGTCAGCATGATGTGGTCGGGCGACAAGGCGTGGAAGCAGTCCGGCGAGCGGCGCATGCTGTGCGGTCTGCAGCTGCCTGGCGCCAACAACTCTCAGCTCGCATTCCAGGGCAAGGTCGCCGATGTGGACCAGTCCAAGGTCTGGCCGGCAGGGACCTGTCTGGGCATCGACCCATCGACCAATCAGCCGACCGACATCCCCGTCGACTGCGCGGGACCGCACGCCATGGAGGTGACCGGCGCCGTCAACGTCGCCGAGAAGTTCCCCAACGGGCTGCCGCCGGATCCCGAGCAGGACGCGTTCGTCAAGGACGCGTGCACCCGGATGACCGACGCGTTCCTTGCGCCCATCCAGCTGCGCAGCACCACGCTGACGCTGATCTACAGCACCATCTCGCCGCCGAGCTGGGCGGCGGGTAGCCGCCAGGTGTCGTGCAGCATCGGCGCCACCCTCGGCAACGGCGGCTGGTCCACCCTGCTCAACAGCGCGCGGGGCCCGCTGCAGATCAACGGCCAGCCACCGGTTCCGCCGCCGGACATCCCCGAGGAGCGGCTGAACTTCCCGCCGATCCCGCTGCCGGATAGTTCGTCGTCGTCGGCAGGCCAGAGCAGCAGCTCCTACGACCAGAGCGGCTCGGGCAGCTCGAACCAGTCGAGCCAATCCACTCAGTCGACGCAGTCGAACCAGCACGGTCAGCAGACCCAGAACACGGCGACCCAGACGCCGTCGACGGCCGCATCGCCCGTCGCCCGCCCCCGGCAACACCTTCCTGAACGGTCCGCCGCCAGGCGAGGCGCCGCCCGCCGACGCCCCCGTGCCACCTCCGCCAGGTGAGGCGCCGCCACCCGTCGACGCGGGCGCGCCTGTGCCGGCACCAGGACCTGCACCGGGTCCGGCTCCCGGCCCGCCGCCAGCCGAACCCGTGATTCCACCTCCGCCAGGGGTGTAGCCCGTGGCCGTGCGGATGAGCCCGCAACGGTTTGAAGAACTGGTGGGCGACGCACTCGACCTGATTCCACCCGACCTCGCCGCCGCGATCGACAACGTCGTCATGCTCGTCGAGGATCGCAACCCGGAGGAACCCGATCTGCTCGGGCTGTATCAGGGCGTCGCGCTGACCGACCGCGATTCCTGGTACGCGGGTTCGCTACCCGACACGATCACCATCTATCGCCAGGCCCTTCTCGACATCTGCGAGACGGAGGCCGAGGTGGTCGACGAAGTCGCGATCACGGTCATCCACGAGATCGCCCATCACTTCGGCATCGACGACGAGCGTCTGCACGAACTCGGCTGGGCTTAGGTCAGCGCGGCAACCGCGGATTGTCCGCCCGGAGTGCTATGAACGGGCCATGGACGAGGATTGTCGGGGGTGTCGAGACGGACTCGACCACTGCCACGGCACCGTCATCAAACACGCGCTTCGGTGGTCGGAGTGCACCGAGGACAGCTGCGTCATGCCCGAGGTCGTGCATGTATTCGTCGTCGACTGCGAGGCGATCGGCTGCGCCTGCGCTCAGCCCATGGGATCGGCCGAGGAGAGCGCGTCCTCGACCGGGTGAGGCTCGGGCTCGGGATAGAACGGCGGCGCCAGCTCGCCCCAGTGCAGACAGCTCCACCGGCCGTCGGTGATCGGCGCCAGCACAACGGATTCGGCATTGCTGAGGTGATGCTCGAGGGCGAAGCCTGCGTCGACGCCCGCCAACGTCGCAGCGGTCAGCCTGATCGCGGCGCCATGGCTGACGACGACGACGTCACCGTGCCACGAGTCGTCGTCGAGATAGCGCATCCGCAGCTGCGTGATCACCGGCACGAAGCGGTCGAGGACCTCGCGGCCGCTCTCGCCACCGGAAAGGCGCGCATCCAGATCGCCCTCGTGCCACCGGTGGTAGATGGTCTTGAACTCCTCGATCGCGTCGTCGTCATTGCGGTCCTCGAGGTCGCCGACCTGCGCCTCGTGGATGCCGTCGAGCTGTTGGGGCTCCAGGCCGCGCTCGTCGCCGATCTCGGCGGCGGTCTGCAGAGCACGCACCGCGACGGAATGGGCCACCATCCCGATGTCGTGCGGCCATCCCCTGCCGAAGTTTCGCGCCTGCTCACGTCCGAGGTCGGTGAGGTCCGCGCCGGGCGGGCGGGTGTCGAGTCGACGCGCGACGTTGCCGTGTGTCTGTCCGTGGCGGACGAGTACGAGCCGTCCGCTCATCGGTCACCCCTCGGCCATGAACCCAGATTGCGCACATCCGAACAACGATCATCGAGCGCCTTGAGTGCCTCGGCGACGGAGTCGTCGTCGATATGCCCGGCACAGTCGAGGAAGAAGATGTAGGTACCCAACTCCCTTCGGGTGGGCCGGGATTCGATTCGGGTGAGGTCGATATCGCGATCGGCGAACTCGGTCATCGCCGAGACCAGCGCACCGGGGACGTTCTCGAGACGCAGCACCACCGACGTGCGGTCGGCACCGGTGCGCGGCGGCGGCGGTCCCGGCGCGCCGACCAACACGAACCGGGTCCTCGCGTTGGGTTCGTCGACGACATCGGAGGCCAGTGCGGTCAGGCCGTAGCGTTTCGCGGCCAGCGCGGTGCTCACGCCTGCGTCCGCTCGCCCCTCCGCGACGTCGTCGGCCGCGGCGGCGTTGGAGTTGGCGGGTACCAGCCGGGCGTCGGGCAGATTGGCGGCCAGCCAGTTGCGCACCTGCGCGCTCGCGACGGGGAACGCGGCGACGGTCTGCACGTCTGCGGCGGTGACGCCGGCACGCACCACGATGGTGAATGCCACGTCGAGGGTGAGCTCGGCGTAGATCTGTAGTTCCGACCCGGTCGCGAGGCTGTCGAGCGTCGGCAGCACCGACCCCTCGATCGAGTTCTCGATCGGCACGCACGCATAGTCGGCATCGCCGGACCTGACGGCAGAAAGCGCAGCGGTGGTGCTGTCCGTCGGCAGCGGCGTCACCTCGTTCGACGGGTCACCACCAGGCACCATGCCGCTGTCCGCCATCGCGATCAGCGCCGCCTCCGTGAAGGTCCCCTTGGGTCCGAGGTAGGCGATGCGCGGCACGTTTCAACCCTAACGGTTCGCAGGCGGCTGCCCTCCGACGTCACGAGGTGCGTCTTGCAGACCAAGTTAGGCTTCGCTAAGTTAGGGTCACCTTATCTAGCTGGGAAGGCGACGCGATGGCAGCACCGGCGACGACGACGGCACCGACGACGGCCGAGCGAATCCGCAGCACGTGCGCACGGGCAGGCGGCGCGATGCTCGCGATCGAGGGCGTCGAACCGATCGCCAGCGCGGTGCACCACCTGCTCGACGACGGATCGGTTGCCGTCTCCGTTCCCGTCGACGGCCTTGTCGCAGGCATGGTCGTCGCAGCAGGCGCCGCCGGTGTTCCCGCGGTGCTCGAGATGACCGACTACGCACCGCTTCCGCTGCGCGAGCCGGTGCGATCCCTGGTGTGGATCCGCGGCACGGTGCAGGCCGTCGCGCGTACCGAGATACCAGGACTTCTCGACCTGATCGCCGCCGCAGACCCCAATCCGGCACTGCTGCAGGTGAATACCGTTGACGGCGCCGACGGGGACACCCGGCTGACGCTGGTGCGGCTCGAAGTGGAGTCGGTCGTCGTCGCCGACTCGACCGGAGCTGAGGCCGTCGGTGTCGGCACATTGCTGCAGGCGCGACCCGATCCGTTCTGCGTGATGGAGTCGTGCTGGCTGCAGCATCTCGAGGTGGCGCACCGCGAGGTCATCGACCGGTTGGCCGACCGGCTGCCGACGACCCTGCGAAGGGGACGCGTCCGTCCGCTCGGGCTTGACCGGTACGGAGTGCGGCTGCGGGTGGAGAACGACGAAGGCGACCACGACGTCCGGTTGGCGTTCAACAAACCCGTCGACGACGTCACCGGGCTGTCCCAGGCCATCCGGATCCTGATGGGCTGCCCGTTCCTGAACGGGCTTCGCGCCAAGCGCCCGCTACCGTAGCTTCGGTGAGCGCGCCCGAGGAGCTGACCGAAACCGATCGGCGCGGGCTGCGCATCGAGATCGCCGTCGTACTGGCGGTGACGTTCGGGCTGAGCGCCTACACCGCGGTCCTCGACCTCATCGAGGCCATTCTGCTCAACCTGTCCAAGCAGACCGTTGCGCTCAACCCACGGCTGTCGCCGTTCGACCTGATCAACCTCGGGCTGAACCTGGCCCGCGTCGCGCAGCTGGTCGCGTGGGGCGCACTCGGCCTGTATCTACTGTGGCGCAGCGGGATTGGGCTCGCCAAGATCGGCCTGGATCGCATCAGGTGGCGCCCCGATGTGCTCGGCGGCCTCGGCCTTGCCGCCCTGATCGGTATTCCCGGCCTCGGCCTTTACGTCGCGGCGCGCGCATTGGGAATGGCCGTCTCGGTGGTGCCGTCGACGCAGAACAACTCGTGGTGGCACATCCCGGTGCTGATTCTGATCGCCTTCGCCAACGGCTGGGCCGAAGAGGTCATCGTCGTCGGGTGGCTGCTCACCCGACTGCAACAACTGCGGGTGAACCCCACCGTCGCACTGGTGGCCGCCAGCCTGCTGCGCGGCGCGTACCACCTTTACCAGGGCTGGGGCGCGGGCCTCGGCAATGCGGTGATGGGTCTTGTGTTCGGTTACGCGTGGCGGCGCACAGGGCGGCTGTGGCCGCTGATCATCGCGCACGGCGTCATCGACACGGTGGCGTTCGTCGGATACCTGCTTCTGGCGAGTCATCTCAGCTGGCTTACCTAGCGGCGCCGCGTACATTCTTTCTGTGAACGGCGATCGGCGTCCTCCGCCGCCCCGGCGGCGTGAGCCGTCGCAGGTGATCAGGCGCGACCCGAACCGACCGCCACCGGCCTGGCCGCCCAATCCCTCGACTCCGCCGAGGCGTCCTTCGCCGCCTCCCCCGCCTGGCCGCTGGGCAGTACCCACCGTCATCGCCCCAGTATCCGCCGCCACCGCCGCGGCGGCCGAATCCGGTTGTGCGCCAAGCACAGCCGCCCCCGCCACGTCCGGCCGTCCGGAAACCCAAGCGCCGCCTTCGTCGCATCGTGCTCACCCTGTTCGCGGTGCTCGTGCTCGCCGTTGTCGGGATGGTCGGCACCGCATACTGGATCGACACCAAGCTGCACCGGATCCCTGCGCTTGCCGACTACCCCGACCGGCCCGCTGAGGGCAAGGGCACCACATGGCTTCTTGTCGGCTCCGACAGCAGGCAGGGGCTCACCCCCGAACAGCAGATCGAGCTGGGCACCGGCGGCGACATCGGCAACGGGCACACCGACACGATCATGCTCGTGCACGTCCCCGCGCTGTGGTCGGACACCCCGACCACGATGGTGTCGATCCCCCGCGATTCCTACGTGGATATCCCCGACTACGGCACCGACAAGATCAACGCGTCCTTCGCCGTCGGCGGTGCGCCGCTGCTCGCACAAACCGTCGAGCAGGCCACTGGTGTGCGGCTGGACCACTACGCGGAGGTCGAATTCGACGGGTTCGCACGGCTTGTCGACGCCGTCGGCGGGGTGACGATGTGCCCGCCGGAGCCGATCTCCGACCCGCTCGCAGGCATCGAGCTTCCCGCGGGCTGCCAGAAACTCGACGGCCGCAACGCCCTCGGCTACGTGCGCACGCGCGCAACGCCGCGCGCCGACCTGGACCGGATGGTGAACCAACGCCAGTTCATGTCGACGCTCGTGCACCGCGCGGCCAGCCCGAGCGTCGTGCTGAACCCGTTGCGTTGGTACCCGATGGCCAACGCCGCCGCCGACTCCATGACCGTCGACTCTGGCGCGCATGTGTGGGACCTCGCCCGGTTGGCGTGGGCGCTGCGCGGCGACATCACCACGACGACCGTGCCGATCGGCGAATTCACCGGCAGCGACTCGGGTTCCGTCGTCGTATGGGACGAGGCCGTCGCCGACCAGTTGTTCGCCGCGCTCAAGTCGGACACCCCCGTTCCACCGGATGTGCTTGAGGCAGGGGCGATCCGCTAGTCGCGGCCCGCCCCGGTCAGCCCGTTCTGCAACCAATCCTTGGTGCGCCCAGGATGATTGGTCGCAACCCAGGCAACCCCGACCTCACGGCAGTACCGCACGTCCTCGTAATGGTCGACGGTCCAGCAGTACAGCGCCCGGCCCTGGGCGGCCGCCCGGTCCACGAGCTCCGGGTGCTCGCGCAGCGTCGCGATCGAGGGTCCGACCGCGGTGGCGCCGACCGTCGTTGCCGCGCTGCCACCGAGATATCGCGACGTCTCACCGAGCAGGACCGTCGGCAGCATCGGGGCCGCGCGGCGGATCCGCCACACCGCCGCGGCCGAGAACGACATCACCACCGCGCGCGACAGGTCCGCCGACGGGGGTGATGCGATGCCGTAGCGGTGCAGCAGCGCCAGCACCTTGCTCTCCACAAGCGCGCCGTAGCGCACCGGATGCTTGGTCTCGACGAAGAGCTTCACCGGCCGGTTCCAGTCCAGCACCAGCGACACCAGGTCGTCGAGGGTCAGCAGACCCGTATCGCCCTGAGAGCCGTCGGCCCGCCAACTGGAGTGCCATGACCCGTAGTCCAGCTCCTTGAGCTGGGCCAGCGACATTTCGCTGACCAGTCCGGTGCCGTTGGAGGTTCGGTCGACGTGACGGTCGTGCACACACACCAGATGCCCGTCCTTGGTGAGCCGCACATCGCACTCGACCCCGTCGGCGCCCTCCAGAAGGGCGAGCTCATAGGCGGCAAGGGTGTGCTCTGGACGTTCGGCCGACGCGCCCCGGTGTGCCACCACGAACGGGTGACCGTCGAGGTCCTCGCCGGCTCCGGTGTCACCCGAGTTCATACAACTATGCTGCCGGGTTCTGGCCTTCGGACTCAACCGGAACGGAGGATTCCGCCCCAGATTGGTCAGCGACGATCACCCACCGGTTGACGGGTTTGGAGACCGGCCTTCGCTCGAAGCCGAGAAGGACGCGGCCGACGAGAACCATGGTCGCCATCGCGATGAGGTAGGCGACGATCGTCGAGACGGTGTTGTCGGCGATGCCCTGGGCGTCGGTGGTGAAGCTGGTCGCGATGGCGAACACGGACACCGCCGTCGACAGCACCCACAGCACCCACCAGACGGTGATGGGACGGCGCAGCCGGGCCGTGGCGTCCTCGGCGCTGGCGAGCTCGAGTACGAACACCGGTGCCCATGCGAGGTTCACAAACGGCACGAGGCAGCCTGCGCGCAGCGCCCACAGGGGTCGATGTTCTTGGCGCCCAACGTGTTTGAATGCTGCCGCCCGCCTGGCGATCAGCCAGTTCGTCAGCAATACGAACGTCGCGAAGACCAGGAAGAGCGCGGCGGCGCTCACGACGATTCCGAGCCACGTCGCCAGCCACGCCACCACCGGATTGAGGAGCACGTCGCGATTGATGATCAACAGCCCGTACCGGATCATGTGCACCACCGCGGCGAGGCCGAGCACGGCGATCGTCGCGACCAGGGTTGCGCGCAGCGCGCCGATCGTGGGACCCCGACGCGGCTCGGCCTGTTGCTCGTGGGACGCGGTGTCGAAATGGTCGACGAGCCCCCACCGGGGAATGACCGCATAGCGCGGCGTCGGGCCGAAGTTTCGTGGGCGGCGCCGAGGGGGCGGGGCGGAACCCGGCCGGACGGCGATCCAGCGGAACCCCGCCGGTAGCCGCTGCGGGCTCTTCTGCTGGCCCTGCCCGCTCGGGCGCACCGCGGGCGCGGCCGCGGGGGCGCTCCATTGAGACGGCGGCTGGGCGGGCGGCGGCGTTGCGGACGGCGCGAGCAGCGTGCCGTTACACCGCGGGCACCAGACGCGCTGCCGGTCCCGCACGTTCCACCGCGTGCCGCACCGGGAACACACCTGGATCATCCGACCAGCCTAGCGACGGTTGCTCAGACGGCGCCCTGGCCGCCGCCGTCGGTGACGACGGCTCTGCCCGCATCGGCCCACGCCTGCATGCCACCGGTGACGTTGATCGGCTCGTAGCCGTTCTGGGCGAGGTATCGGGCCACCCGCAGGGAACGCCCGCCGAGGTGACAGACGACGTACAGCGTCGCCCCGGGATCGATCTCGGCCATCCGGGCGGGCACCTCGCCCATCGGGATGTGCTGCGCGCCCGCGGCGTGCCCTCGTCCCCATTCGTCGTGCTCACGGACGTCGAGCAGCACGACAGACTCGTCGAACGCCGTCGGAACGCCGGATATGTCCACTTCCCGGATACTTGCTGGCCCCGCCATGCCCCCATGCTAGATGCGGACATTTGTCGACACACGTCAAGCAGCAATGTGTAGCTATCCACAGTTTCCACAGGTTTATCCACAGGCCGGCTTATGCCGCCCTGACGCCTCTGAGCTTCGGAATCTGTGTGGTTCCTTGCCGATGCTGTGGATAACCTGGCGTCGTTATCGAACAGTGATCAACAGGCTGAGTCGGCCCTGAGCGAAATCGGTTGGCGCTCTAACCTTTGCTGCGTACGGCCCGATTTTTCCGCCGCCCCCGCGAAGGGCTATGATCGGCGTCACAGCAGCTGCTGTGACAGATCTCACGGGGGTGGGTAGTTGAACGCGCAGGTCAGGGGCCTCTAATGACGTCGCATCCGTACGGGACAGGGCCGGCAGCGGCATCTGAGTGGCAATCGTCGGCTCACGCCTACACACGAGGCCAGTTGATGGCCTGTGTTCGCGCCGGCCTGATCGCGCTGGTCCTGCTTGGCGTACTCGCCCTCATCATCCTGTTCTGAGGAACAAAAAAGCCGCCGGGACACCGGCGGCTTTCTCGTGCGATCTGACTACGTGGGCGGGTACACGCCCATCTGCTTGGCCTTGTCGGTCTGCCAGAAGATGTCGGAGATCTCGTCGATCGTCTTGAGCAGTTTCTCGGCGACGGCGACGTCGAGCGACTTCTTCACATCGCCCGCGCCGTGGACGCCGTCCCAGAACAACTGGTGCAGGTTCGGGAACTGCTCGAAGTGGTCCTTGGCGAAGAAGTCGGCCCACAGCACCATCAGGTGATGCTTGACCTCTTCTGCGCGCTGCTCCTTGATGATGATCGCGCGAGTCTTGAAGTGCTCATCGTCGGAGTCGTGATACTTCTGCAGCGTCTTCAGGCAGGAGAGCGCCTCGATCTTGGCCTGCGCGGGGTCATAGACGCCGCAGTACAAGTCGCAGTGGGCATGGGCAGGGGTTGCGTTGGCGAAAAGTCGATCCAGCATGGTCTTAACCTACCCTTTCGAGATGGCCGGAAACCATCCGCTTCGGGTCTGGCCATTGCGTCGCTTCCTGGTCGTCGACGACTCCATGCGCCCGGCGCTCGGGCCCGGCGACGGGCTGCTGGCGATCCGCGCGGGAGGCGTCCGGCAGGGGCAACTGCGGGTGTTTCCTGACCCGAGGCGGTCGTCGCGCTGGCTCGTCAAACGCGTCGGCGAGGTCTACGGCTCCGGCCGCGCTGCGGTATTCGAGGCGCGGTCCGACAACCCGCGAGCGGCGGGCGCCGCCGATTCTCACGAGTTCGGACCCGTATCCGCTGCGGGTTCCTACCGCGTCGTGCTGAAAGTGCGAACCAAAGTCGGCCGTTAGCGCTCGTGTCGTCTTGCGCCCCAGTCGTTGCTGGCCCATGCTGAGCGGATCGACCCAGTGGAGTGTCGGCGATGTCGGCCACCGAATACCAGGGTCGTGGAGGGCGAGATGGAGACGGGCTCCGGTCGAGCGATCGAGATCGCTCCATTTCATTCGCACGGCGCACTCAAGGGATTCGTGGTGTCGGGCCGGTGGCCTGATTCCACCAAGGAGTGGGCGCAGGTGTTGAGGGTCGCCGTGCGAGTTGCCTCCTTTCCTGGATTGCTCGCCACCACAACAATTTTCGGTGCGCGCGAGGAGCTTCCCGAATCGCCGGAGCCCGGAACGGTCGGCCTTGTCGTCGCCGAAGGCACCGTGGTCGGTGAGAATGCCGTGCCGCCGGGACATTTCGCCGCCCATCAGCCCCCCGCACTTCTCATGCTGCACCCGCCCTCGGAGACCAACCCGTCGCTGCCGGAGTGCTCCGGCGCCGCATCCGGCTGCGTCCTCCTGCCTGGACTTCCGCATCTGGGCCTCGAGCACCGCGCCGCCTGGGTAGAGGCCGAGTCGGACGGAACGGTCACATCGATGGTCAGCCGAGTCGGAATCGATCCGATCAACGACCCCGATACCGCTATTTTGGCCATGCTCCTTGCCGCGTAAGGGTTTTCGAAGCACCTGATTCGGTTCTCGAAACCGGGCTGTGGGCGACCTTCGACCGAATGTCGGACGGATCGAAGCGATTTCGGCCGCCTGACGATGCGGGCTCACCCTCCTCACCCTGCCGAACGGTCGAGCGCATTCGTCACGGTCTCTGGATGCTCGAGCCGCCACCGCGTTGGGGTTGCGGTGGCCTGCGGTGGCGACCGCCTGTCGATTGCGGTGGCGACCAACGGAGCAATTGCGGCGGCGGTGGCGACCGCGAGCATTGTCACCCTGGTGCGTCGACGCCGGGCAGGGACGGTCGCGGGAGGCGTGCCGCTGGAACCGTCGGCCGAGGGAGGCCGAGCCCCTGCTGGCAATTCCGGTCCAGGGCGCCGACCCGTACCTCGTCGGTAAGGGATCCGTGAGACGGCAAATTCAGCAAACGCAGGGATCCGCTCGAAGGGGGGTCGAACCGGTTGCCCGGAGGCGCTGTGGCGAGTGGAAAGTCAATGGTAGGAGGCCCCCGAGCTAAGAAGGTGCTACGCATCCGTCAAAATTTGCTTGACCACAACGTGAGACATAGATGGGATATGGTCTAAACATGCTGCTTACGCGCGGTATCGAGCCCCCTAAAGAAAAAGCCGGGTTAACTTTTACGCGGTTTGCACTTGGTTGTTGGCACAACTCTCGCTACGATGATCAGCAAATACGCCGCCTAGTTAGTCCGCTCTGTCAGCATGTGGAGGTCAATTCGATGAGCAAGACGTTCTCCGCCCGGCTAAACCGCCTGTTCGATACGGTTTACCCGCCGGGTCGTGGTCCGCATACGTCGGCTGAGGTGATCGCGGCTCTCAAGTCAGAGGGCATCACGATGTCGGCGCCGTATCTGTCTCAGCTGCGTTCAGGCAACCGTACGAATCCCTCGGCGGCGACCATGGCCGCCCTTGCCAACTTCTTCCGTATCAAGCCGGCTTACTTCACCGACGACGAGTACTACGAGAAGCTGGACAAGGAATTGACCTGGCTCGCCAATATGCGCGACGAGGGTGTCCGTCGTATTGCGGCGAGGACGGTCGGCCTATCCGTTGAGGCGCAACAGGACATCGTTTCCAAGAGTGGATGAATTGCGTCGCAGGGAACACCTCGACGATTAGCCCGTGGGGCACCGCGACGCGGTGCCCGGCGAAGTAATCACCGAACTCCATCAGGAGACGGCTGCGACACCCGCCCTGTCCAGCTGTCGATACTGTTTGGCGATGGCGAGTATCCACTCCCGGTCCGAGTAGGTGGTTGGCTGGCGTAACCAGCCAAGACCGGGGAACAACGCGCGCTTGGTTTCGGCATCTGTTTCCCCGCGGCCCTGCGTGAATCCACTCCGCTATCGCCCGCGCCTGCACCTCCGGCGCCACATCGGGTCCGTCGACGGCGGACAGGTCGCTGAGCTCCTCCAGATCGTGGTCGGCAGATGCGCCGGAGGCGTCCACCCGACGCCGCAGCGCCGCGTCGGCGGCCGTCGCCTCGAGGAAGAGCGCGTCGGAGATCAGTGACATCCGCTCGGCCACCCGGAACACCAGCGGGCCGCGCGGACGAACCCCGATTCCGACGTCGGGATGCCGCTGGCCGAGTTCGTCGAGCAGCGGCTGGATGGTCCGCAGTTCACGGCGTGCGCCGAACCAATCCTCCACGCTGGGCAGCAGTGAGCCGGCCGCGACGACCAGCATCGCGCAGCCGAGCAGGGTGGCCGCCGCACCGACACCGACGAACTCCGTTGTGCCGACCGCCCGTAGGAAGAAGAAGGCACTGGCGAGCACGATCAACACGATGCCGACGGTGAAAACGAACAGCGCCCTTCCGCGGCGGGTGCGATTCGAGTGCCGCATGCCCGCCCATGACACCAGGGTGAGCGCCAGCAGCACGTACAGCAGCGGCAGCAGCCATGACAGCGCGAGTCCGTTGGAGCCGAGGTTGCGTCGCAGATACTCATCGGGCGACATCTCCGGCTGCTGGCCTGCCGCGAAGAACGCGACAAGGGTGCCGACGGCGATGACGACGGCGATGCCGTACTGCCACATCGCGATGCGGCGGAGCGTTGCGGGTTTACGCGGCGACGACACCGTCGTGATCATCACGCAGCTGCCCGCGGCGCAGGCGACCAACGCCACCTGGCTCAGGCCGATCGAGATGTTTGGCCAGTGCAGCAGGCTGTCCAGCAGCAGTGTCAGCGGTTGCCAGTTCAGCGCGGCGACCAATCCCAGGCTGCCGAGCGCCAGGATCATTGCGGTGCTCACCAGTGATTGTTTGTTGACGAGGGCCCAACCGATGCGCAGGCCGGTGGCAAGTCCGAGTAGTCCGGCGATTACCCAGATGATCAACCAAACGCCTCTCCGAGCCGAACCTGCACGATCGAGGAGCGGTCGGAGGGCAGCCTGCCCAGGCGGTAGATGAGCAACGCCGCGAAATCCTCGGCTTCCTGCTCGGCGTCTTCGCCGCTCGGCCCCATGCAACCGGTGCGCTGGTTGAGCATGTATCCGATCAGCTCGGAGCTGGCGAATTCCGTCTCCGCGCGGGCGGCTTGGACGACGGGCATGCCCTCGTGGCCGAGGACGAGGTGGCCGAGCTCGTGGGCCAGCGTGCGGTCCCATGCGGGCAGCCCCTTCTGGATCAGGAACACGTCCCTGTCGGCGTACTGGCGCCACTGGCCGCATACGCCGGGTGGCAGATCCGACATCTTGAGCTCGATGGGCCGATTGCGGTCCTCGCTGACGGCGCCGACGAGGCGGGGCAGCGAGATCTCACCGCGTCGCGGGGCAAGATCGAGCACAGCGCTTACGGCGCGGGTAACGCGACGACTGGCAGGCATACATCCCCCTCTCCAACGAGTCCACTATGCGCTGCCCACCCCGGTTGTGGGGGGCAGTTTGTAGTACTACCTCATGAATCGCGCTGAGCCACCGACCCTTACGGCGTGGCCCGCTTTCGCTTGTCGGTATCCTACTAATCCCCCGGCGCCCGTGAGCACCATAATCCCGACAAGTCCAGGCACCGCAAGGGCCGCGACCTGCGGCAATCCGGCGGTTCGCAGATACTCGGTGTAACCGATCCGATACGACGCGTTCGGTACCGCGGCGTTGGAGCCCACATTCGCGGGCGGTGAGCTTCGTCCGGCGGGCGGAGACGCGAATATGCTCTTCACGTCCGGCGCCGGGCCTGTTCGCGGACCGGCTCCAGCGCCGCCACCGCCACCGCCTATCCCCAGGCCAAGGGGCGGCGCCACGATCACCGGCAACGCGATCGGCACCGCGGCACCGACGGGCGCCGCGGCAGCCACAACACCTGCGCCCGCCTCGAGCGCGGCGGTCCCACCGGGCACTCCGGGCTGGGCAGGCTGTAGTTCGCCGGGCAGCTGCATATCGGGCACCGACGGCGGCTTGTAGCGCGGCAACTGCTCGATAGCGCCGCCGCCACCGCCACCTGATTGCGGGAACTGCGGGTTCGGTCCAGGTTGGCCCGGCGGCTCGGTGGGCGCAGTCGGTTTTGTCGTCGGCGGACACGGGGTGGTCGGCTTCGTCGTGTTCGTCGGCGAGGTATCCGTCTTCGGCGGTTCCTCTTCGCCGAGACCGTGCCACGGCCCCGGCCGTTGCCCCAGCGGGTGTCGGGCCGCTGTCCGCGGCTCCGAGGCCTTCTCGCCGCTGCCGTCGTCCATCCCGAACGCGCGACGGACGATGTCGCCGATCGAGTCGTCACCGCTGCGGTCGTCCGATCCCTCGCGGTCGTCGGCACCCTTGCGGTCGTCCGAGCGGCCCTGGCCGGGGTCGGCAAGCGCAATCGCGCCCCCTACACCACTCATGAGCAGGCCAGAAGCTACGAGGCATGCCGACGCGGCGGCACGCACACGCGGAGCCACCTCGGTCACCACCTCTCGAAGAACGCAAATCAGAAAGGACATTTACGGTTGCGACGATTGTCGCACAATCCGTTGTACACGTTTGCTGAAGGGTCGAACCGCACCGCGGGTGGGCCGCGCAAGCGGCGGCCGGGTCGCGGGCGATAGTGTTGTGCTGCGCCATCGCCACACACGATTGGCCGAAATGTCGACGAGACGACAGGGAGGCGGCCGGGATGGGCCTGTTCACGCCACGCAAAAGCCGCGCTACTCGGCGAGCTGAGGCCCGAGCCATCAAGGCGAAAGCGAAGCTGGAAGCCAAGCTCGCGGCGAAGAACGAGAACCGCCGCATGAAGGCCGCGCACAAGGCCGAGACCAAGGCTCTGCGGGCACAGCTACGGGCTCAGCGGGAGAGCGACAGGACTGCCCTCAAGGTTGCTGAAACCGAACTCAAGGCGGTCCGCGACGGCAAGCTGCTGTCCCCCGCGCGCATTCGCCGAGCCCTGACGGTCTCGCGTCTGCTCGCACCGATCGTTGTGCCCCTGGTCTACCGCGCGGCGACGACCGCCCGCGGATTCCTCGATCAGCGCAAGGCGGATCAGCTGGGCATCCCGCTCAGTCAGCTGGGCCAGTTCTCGGGGTATGGCGCGCAGTTGTCCGCCCGCATCACGGGGGCAGAACAGACACTGCGCCTCGTGGCCGAGAAGAAGCCGAAGGACTCCGAGACCAAGCAGTTCGTCGCCGCCATGACCGATCGGCTCATCGACCTTTCCGCTGCGGTGACCGCGGCCGAGAAGATGCCGACGGCCAATCGGCGGACCGCCCACAGCTCGATCAGCGAGCAGCTCGATGGCATCGACGCCGACCTGATGGCGCGCCTCGGCGTGGCCTGACCGACCGTGACAGCCGAGCCGACCGCAGGCACCCGCCTGCGAGGCACTGCTGCCGGGCTGCTGACGGCGGCTCTGGCGGTGGCCGCACACGGCGCTGCTGACGGCACCGCGCCTTCCGGCACGGCCGTCGCGCTGCTCGCGGTGCTCGCCGCGACGGTGGGCGGGCTGGCGACCACCGTGTCGCGGGCCGCCGACGTGCGCGTGCTCATCGGTCTGCTCGCGACCGGCCAGGCCGTCGGTCACCTGATGCTGACAGCCGCGGGCCACAGCCACGGCGCCGCGGCGGCACCCGCTACGGCGATGCTCATCGCGCACGCACTGGCCGTCGTCTCGGGCGCTGTCCTCATCGCTGCCGGAGACCGGCTCTGCCGGACGATTTCGCGGGTTGTCGAGGTGGCCGTCCGTGCCGTCGGCCCGCCGGTTCCGGCCAAGCCGTTCGTCATCGCCGACGCCGATCACCCTCTGCGTTCGGCGCTGCTCCTCGCCGCGTCGGTGTCACATCGGGGCCCGCCGGTCAGCCTCGCTCGCTGACCGTCCACCCTCCCCGATCAAGAAAGTGACAACTCAATGCGTTCCCCATTCAGGGCGCCCACGCGCGCCCTCTTCACCGTCGCCGGCACGGGCGTAGCCATGTGCATAGGGCTGGCCTCCGGGGCCGGACCCGCGTCCGCGCACGTCCACGCCGACGCCGACAACCCGGCACCCGGATCGACCGCGGTGGTGACGTTCCGAGTGCCCGGCGAGTCCGAAAATGGCTCTCTGACAACCAAGTTGAGCGTCAAGCTGCCCGACGTCGCGTCCGCGCGCACCGAGGTGATGCCCGGCTGGTCGGCCGCCATCGACCGGGATACGCGCCGCGGGTACCGTCCGCTCGGTCACCTGGACCGCCGACCCCAAGATCGGCATCTCGTCCGACCAGTTCGCACTGTTCCGGGTGTCGGTGAAACTGCCCGAAGGCGACAGCGTCTCGTTCCCCACTACCCAGACGTATTCCGACGGCACGGTGGTGCGCTGGGACCAGGCGCCGCTGCCCGACGGTGGTGAACCCGAATATCCGGTACCGACGCTGAGCCTGACCGGCGCCACCGGATCACACGGGATGGACGACGATGAGATGACGGCACAGGCCGTGCGGACTGCGCCGACCGCAGACGACACCGCGCGCTGGCTGGCAGGCGGCGCGCTCATGCTGGCCGCGGTCGCCGTGGCCGCGGCGTTGATCGCCAGGAGGCGCACATGATCCGATCGCTGCGGCTGGCGCTCGTAGCGGCCCTTGTCGCCCTTGTCGCCGCGATGGCGCTTGCCGGCGCTCCCGTCGCCTCCGCGCACGCGGCCCGCATCGACGAACGACCCCGCCGAGAATGCGGCGCTGGCCGCGGGGCCGCAGCGCGTCAGCGCAACCTTCAACGAGCAGATGCAGCCCGAGTTCGCCGCGATGACCGTCGTCGGGCCCGACGGGAACCTGTGGTCGAGCGGCGATCCGCAGGTTCAGGGCGCGGTGCTGTCGGTGGGCGTTCGCCCGCTCGGCCCGTCGGGCAGCTACACGGTGAACTACCGGGTGACGTCGGCGGACGGCCACCCGGTATCGGGTTCGTGGACGTTTCGGCTCACGGTCTCCGCGACCGGCACACCAGGTCCGTCGGCCGCAAAACCCGCCGAGCCCGGGGGCGGCGGCGGAATCCCGGTGTGGCCCTTCCTGGTGGCGGGCGCAGTGATCATCGGCTGCGGGATTCTGTGGACGGCGCGGCGAAGGACGTGAGCGCACCGCGCGCCGCGGCCGGGGGTGTGCTCGTCGTTCTCGGCGCCTCGGCCGCGGCATGGGCGTTGGCATATCCGCAGGCTGCGCCCGCCGCGACAGTGGTGAGGGCGCTTGCCGACTGCGCCGCGGCCGCCACGCTCGGCCTGGCCGTGGTGCCCATGCTGGACGCAGGCCGGTATCGCGACGAGCTGACGCGCAGGGCTAGCGGTCCGCTCGCCTGGGCGGCGGGCTTCTGGCTGTTCGCCGAGTTGTGCCGACTGGTCGTTGGCGCCGCCGACGCCGCCGCGATTCCCGTCACGCGCGTCGGCCTCGAGCACGACCGCGGAGTTCGCGACGGCCACCTCCGCCGGGCGGTCCGGCGTGTTCAGCGTCGCGGCCGCAGCCTCGGTTTTGCTCGTCGCACTCGTCGCGGCCAGGACCCCGCCCGCAGCTGTCGCCGCCGCAGGGGTCACGGCGGTGGGGCTGGTCGCTCGCACGATCGGCGGCCACATGTCCGCAAGCGCGTTCGGCTCCGTTGCGATCGCGATCCACGTCCTTGCCGCCGCCATGTGGTGCGGAACGCTGGCCGCGCTGGCGTTGACGGTCGAACATCGGGGGCAGTGGGCCCGTGTGCTTCCGCGCTTCTCCGAACTGTCGCTGTTGTGTGTGATCGCATTGCTGGCCGGTGGCGTGATCGGCGCTGCTGGTTGCGGTCGGTTCGCCTGCGCAGTTGTTCGCTACCGGATACGGCCGCATTTTGCTGATCAAGATCGTGCTAACTGTTGTGTTGATGGCGCTAGCTTGGCGCAACCGCGCCCGCTGGCTGCCCGCGGCAAAGTCGCACCGCGTCACCGCGTACGTCTCTCGATCCCGATCGCTCACCGAGCTGGCAATCATGGCGGTGGCCTTGACCATGGCCGCTGCGCTGTCGGTGACCGGTTAGGGTTGAATGAGTGAGGAGACACTGCAAAGGAGCAGCCTGATGGCCGACCAGCAGGATCGACCCGACGAAAAGCCTGACGCCCCACCGCCCGCGCCGCCGCCTGCACCCACGCCGAAGTTCTCGGACGCGCCGTCTGCGACCCCGCCGTCCGCGCAGCCGCCCGCGGCTCCGCCGCCACCTCCGGAGAAGAAGCCGCCAGCCAAACAGGCCAAGGCCGCGAAGAAGGTTCCGCCCAAGCCCCCGAAGAAGACGCCGGCCAAGGCCGTGAAGAAGGCCGCACCGGCCAAGAAGGCCGCGAAGAAGTCGGCACCGAAGAAGGCTCCGCCCAAGGCGCCCCCTGCGGGTCCGCCGAAGATCACGCCGAAGCTCGCCGAAACCAACGGTGATCGCAACATTGCGAATGCGGCCAAACAGACAGCGGCACAAGCGAAATCCACTGTGGCCGCGGCGGGCAATCCCGCGGCGGGCCCGGGTACTGTGCCGCTGGTCGGGCCCGAGCAGTCGCGCGTGCCGCTCGCCGCTGCGATCGCCGCAGGCGTGCTGGCCATCCTGCTCGTGCTGGTGGCCCGCCGCCACGGCGACGACTGACGAATCACTTGACCCTCACGCGACTCAGGGTCGATAGTGGCGGTATGGACGCCAAGACCGTCGGTGCGGTAGCCGCCCTCACGGGTGTCTCCGTCCGCACTCTGCATCACTACGACCACATCGGTCTCGTGGTGCCGAGCGTCCGCACCTCGGCCGGCTATCGCGGCTACACCGACGCCGACATCGAGCGCCTGCACCTTGTGCTGGTGTACCGGGCAGTCGGGCTCCCACTCGACGACATCCGCACCCTGCTCGACGACGGTGACGCCGACGTGGTCGCCCACCTGCGGCGCCAGCACGCGCTGCTGAGCGAACAGGCCGACCGCCTCAACGACACGATCAAGGCAGTGGAGGAACTGATGAACGCACACCGCAAAGGAATCCAGTTGTCGGCGGAGGAACAGGTCGAGATCTTCGGCACCACCGCGTTCGGCGACGAGTACGCCGTCGAGGCCGAGCAGAGGTGGGGCGACACTGACGCCTGGACACAGTCGCAGCAGCGGACGGCAGGCTTCACCAAGGACGACTGGATCCGGATCAAGGCCGACGGCGACGCGCTGCTGGCCGCGCTGGCCGAGGCGAAGCGCGCGGGGGTCGCACCGGGGTCGGAACGCGCAGGCGAGTTGGCGAGGCGGCACCGCGCATCGATCGAGCAGTTCTACGAGTGCGGCGACGACATGCAGCGCTGCCTGGTGGAGATGTACCTGACCGACGAGCGGTTCACGAGGTACTACGACGACGTGGAGCCGGGGCTGGCGCAGTTCCTGCACGACATCGTTG
>CAWHIZ010000028.1:0-60570 GCA_963829405.1 uncultured Actinomycetota bacterium | reverse complement strand
GGCCTGGACATCGTTCGCGCTGTGCCTGAACTTCGCGGTATGGCAACTCAACAACTGACGGCAGGAGTTCACGCCGAGATGTGCCTAGAACGGTGACCGAGTCAGGTGGCGACAAGGTCGACGCCGGTCTGCTGTCCGGAGTTTCGGAGACCGCGCTCCTCACTCTGTACGGCAGGGCGTACCAGGCGCGCCATCCGCAGGCCATCATCGACGACCCGATGGCGATCCGACTCGCTGATGCGATCGAGTTCGATTTCGAGAAGTTCGGTCGCAAGGGTCAAGAGATGGCGCTGCGGTCGTTGGCCTTCGACAGGGCGGCGATCCAGTACCTGACGAAGCATCCGGCCGCGACTGTTGTCGCCTTGGCCGAAGGTCTGCAGACCAGCTATTGGCGACTGGACAAGGCGTTACCGAGCGCCGAGTTCCGTTGGTTGAGTATCGATCTCGCACCCGTTATCGAACTGCGCAGGCAACTGCTTCCCTCGCCTAACCGGATCCGAACCCTCGCGCAGTCCGCGCTGGACTACTCCTGGATGGACGAGGTGGACACCGACAACGGAGTCTTCATCACCGCAGAAGGCCTGCTGATGTACTTGCAGCCCGACGAGGCGATGGGACTGATCCAACAGTGCGCCAGGCGATTTCCGGGTGCCCAGATGATATTCGACCTGCCACCGGTGCTGGTCAAGAAGTTCGCGCCGAAGGGTCTTCGGTCATCGTCGCGATACCGCGTTCCACCGATGCCGTTCAGCCTGTCGGCCGCCCAGCTCGCCGACCTCGCGAACACGGTTCCCGGAATCCGGGCTGTGTACGACCTACCGATGCCGAAAGGCCGCGGGTTCGTGTTCAGAACGCTGTTTCCTGCGATCTGGGAGTTCCGCCCGACACGGAACTACCGCGGCGCCTACACGCTGCTGCAGTTCTGACGTCAGCCCTCGCGTGGCGCCCCGTCGGCGTCATCCCGGTACGGCTCGGTGTCTTTCAACGCCGACGCGACCGCGTCCAGCAGCGCGCGGCCGGCCGAGATGGTCTGCGGCGCAAGCCTTGTCAAGGGCCACAGCACGAGCCCGCTGACGAGGCTGAGGACGCTGTGGGCGAGGGAAGCGGGAACTCGGCTGGGATCCATCAGGTCGTTCTCGGCGAAGGGGCCCGCATCGGCCATCGCCATGAGTTCGGTGAACTTGCGCAGCGACCTTCCCGTGCTGCGCAACGAATCCACCGTCGCGACAAATGAGCCGTTACCGGCCAGCTCGGTGCGGAACTGCTCGACGGTCACGCCGAGGTGTTCGGACACCAGATCGTCGCGGGCGAACAAGACCTCGCGCCGAATGTCGACGCAACCCCGTGTTCTTGGTACCGCTTCGACGGCGACATCGCATTCGCTGTCGAAGCCCAGCGATCGGTTGTTGAGATTCGACGAGCCGATGCGCAGGAATCGGTCATCGACCACCATGACTTTCGAATGCACGTAGACCGGCGTGCCACCGGCGACGACCGGCCAATACACACCCAACCGTCCGTGGGTGTCCGCGCTCCAGAGAAGTCGCAGCAAGCGCTCTCTGGCGCTGTCCATCGACCGCTGCTCGAGTCGGCTCTCCGAACTGCGCGGCAGGACGATGACCACTTCCGGCCCCTCGGGCTCCCGTAGCCGCGCAGCGAGGGCCTCGGCCAGGCTGCGTGCGGCGAGGTACTGATTCTCGAGATAGATGACTTTGCGTGCGGCGGCGATCGCGGCCAGGTTCAGCGCCTCGACCTCGCGGATCTCGGCGCGGTCGGGCAGCGCAGGAAGCGTCCGGGCGATGCCCACGTCGCACGTCGCGTAATCCTGCGGTCGCCGTAGCCGGCCAGAGGGGCCGGGTCGGCTCGACCGGTGTGAGCGCCTCGCCGGTCGCAGCGTGCCATCGATCGCGAGCCTGCTCGGCGAGCGCGCGGGCTGCTTCGTCATCGACAACGGCCGCGACCTCGTGACGCGGGCCGTACGACTGCCCCGCAGCGGACCTGCGGGGGTCGCCGGGGGCGTGCATCCGGGTGTCCCAGCGCCCCAGCGTGAGGTCGATGCCGCCGCAGAACGCCACCGCGTCGTCGACGATCACGAGCTTCTGGTGGTGCACCGCTCCGGTGGGGTGGGCGCCGTCGACCTCGAAATGCATTCGGCGTGAGGTGATTTGATTCAAGATGCTCACAGGCGCGATGCCGAACCAGAATCCGTCGAACGCCGGTAGCAGTCGCAGATTCGACTTGAGCAGGTACACCTGGAGATGAGGCCTTCGCCAGACCAGCCAGTGCAGGAACAGGCCGAGGTGTATTCGGGCCTGGCAGCCGTGCGTCACTCCGTTTCAAAAGCAGTCCGATAGTCGAGATCCCACCCGATCAGCATGATGCGGCGCTCCGCGCCCAGCATCGCCGACTTCACATCCCTGAGATAGTGGGCGCCGTCGGTGATCCGACTGAAGCGGTCGGCGTGGGCGGTGCGCCAGCACGTCTCGTCGGGTTTCAGGAGGCGGGCGACGTCGCCCCCGGTCGGAGCGCCTCTGGTTCCCATGTCATGTCCTTGTGCCGATGGACTCGCTGGTTGTACCGCGAGTTGCAGCCATTATCGGATGTGGGCTGGCGTAACCTGCGACACAGTGCCGCACGATGACCGCGGGGGTGCCATGTCGTTGATCGCGCTGGAGGAGCACTACGCCTGGGATCCGGCGAGTGACGGCAACGTCGTCGCCACCTGGCTTCAATCCAACAACCATGTCGGCTACGAGCGGCTGTACGACAGGGGACCGCTTCGCCTCGAGCAGATGGACGCCGCAGGTATCGACTTGCAGATCCTGTCGCTGTTCGACCCCGGCGTCCAGGACGAGACGGACGTCGCGAAGGCCATCGACCTCGCCCGGCGGGCCAATGATGACCTGGCCGAGATCGGTGCGCGACAACCCCAACCGATTCGGCGGCTTCGCCACCCTGGCGACGCAGGATCCCGACGCGGCGACGGCCGAATTCGAGCGTGCGGTAACCGAATTGGGACTTGCCGGCGGGCTGATCAACGGCCACTGCCAAGGCCGCTATCTCGACGATCCCGCCTACGAACCGCTGTTCGCGTGCGCGGAGTCTCTCGGCGCACCGATCTACCTGCACCCCACGACGCCGCATCCCGCCGTCATGGAGGCCTGGTTTGCGCCCTACGCCGCCGACGGAATGCACCTCGCCTCATGGGGATTCGCCGTCGAGACCGGCACGCACGTGCTGCGGCTGATCTACTCAGGCCTGTTCGACAAGTTCCCTGGGCTTCAAATGATCATCGGCCACCTCGGCGAGATGCTGCCGTTCGCCGCCTACCGAACCGACCGGTACTACGGCCTCGGCGGCGGGGGAAGTTCGAGCCGTGGCTTAAAGCACCTGCCGTCGCACTATCTTCGGAACAACTTCTATGTCACGACGAGCGGAAACTTCTGCCCGCCGTCCTTCGCGTGCACGCTCGACGTGATGGGGGCCGACCGGGTGATGTTCTCGGTGGACTACCCCATGGACGACAACCAGACAGGCGCGCAGTTCATGGCGTCGTATCCGATGGACGACGCCACCCGCCGGAAGGTGAGCTCCGAGAACGCGATCCGCCTCTTCGGCGGCCTGATCCCGGACAGCATCGGGGCGGGCTAGAGAGCGAAGACCTGGCCGTCGCGCGCCACGGTGACTTCGCCCGAGTAATGCTTACCGATCGCGTCCTGCCATTCGGAGTCGGGCAGATCCGCCGGGGAGTAGTGGCTCAGGATCACCCGGCCTGCATTGGCTGCCGCGGCGACCTCACCGACCTGCTCGGCCGACGTGTGCGACTTCACCAGATAGCCGGGCGGGAACCTGCTGTTGTCACCCCAAGCGTCGTCGAGGCTGAACTGCGCCTCGTGCACAAGGATGTCGGTGTCCTTCGCGAGGGCGATGAGGTTGTCGGACTTCGTGGTATCGCCCGAGAACGTCACGGAAACACCGGATTTCTTCAGGTCGAAGCGGAACCCGAATGCCGGGTACACGTCGTAGTGGGACACCAGCGTGGCCGTCACGGTCACGTTCTCGTCCGACGCCACGGGGAACGGGCCGGTCTTCGGCGCCCTGTCGCGGTAGTCGGATCCGGGCGGAACCGTGATCTCGACGACGTCGATCAAGCGCTCGATGTCGTCGGTGCCCATGTCGCGAATGAAGATGTTGTTGGTGTAGGCGAAGGCCTGCTGCAGCGCCGTGGTGGCGGCGGCCAACCCCGGCGTCGGAGCCGCCGCGTCGATCGTCGCGGGATCGGCGTTCCCCACCCGGCTCGGCGGGAGCCCGCCCGCCGCGCCCGGTCCGTACACCATGACCGCCGACTTGCCCTTCGAGGCGGTGTAGCCACCGGAGAGGAAGAAGCTCCAGTAGTCGACCATGTGGTCGGTGTGCAGGTGGGTGATGAACATGGCATTCAGATCGTCGAATTTGAACCCCGCGTTGGTGAATGCGTTCAACGAACCCAAGCCGCAGTCGATCTGGTAGACGTCGCTTCCGACCTTGAGGGTCGACGAGATCCCGGTTCTGTTGGGAACGGGCGGCGGCCCGGCCTGGACACCCAGAGTGACCAAGGCGTTCTCGGGCAGCGGCGCGGGACTGCCCGGCTTATCCGGTTCGGCCGTCACTACACGCCGAGGTGCTCAGGACCGCTCCGCCGACGACGGCGGACATGGACGCCGCCAGCATCGTCCGTCGCGACATCGCCCCGTGTTCGCCACCGTCACCGCAGCTGCACCCCACGCCGTGAGGTTATCCGATGGGAGCGCCACAGCGATTTCCCAGCGAAGGCGCGTCGTCGCAGCAACGCCAGTGTTGTGGAGTCCTGTCGCGTGTCGTACCGTCAACCTAGTTGATTAGCTCCACTATGTGAATCTCCACCGTCCGCGCCCGTCGCCGCTCATGAAAGGGTCACGGTTGCAGCAGCTTTCGATCAGCCGCCGGCTCGGCCGACGCTGGATGGTATTGGTCGCGGTGGCTGTGGTCGCGGTGGCCGGATTCGCCGTGTATCGGCTCAATGGAATCTTCGGCTCCGCCGACGTCACGTCCACCCCCAGCGGGGCGGCGAACGAGATCGTTCCCTTCAACCCGAAGCACGTCCTCATGGAGGTTTTCGGGCCGCCGGGGACGGTTGCGACCATCACCTATACCGATGTGAATGCCCAACCGCAGCGCGCCAACGCCGTCGAACTGCCCTGGGCCTACGACACAACCACCACCCAACCCGCGGTGTTCGTCAACGTGTCCGCCCAGGGTGACCGCGAGTCCATCGGCTGCCGGATCAGGATCGACGACGCGGTCAAGGATGAGAGATCGGTCAACACCCGCAACGCCTTCACCTACTGCCTGGACAAGTCCGGATGACCACAGAACCGGATTCCGGATTTCCTGCGACGGTTCTCGGTGCCGATCGCGCTGTTCTGGCTGGGCCTCGCGGTGGTGACGAATGTCTTCGTGCCGCAGCTGGAGACCGTCGCCGAATCACACAACGTGTCGCTGAGCCCGCAGGATTCGCCGTCGTTGCAGGCCGCCAAACGTATCGGCAAGGTGTTCGACGAGTTCGACTCGGACAGTTCGGCGATGATCGTCCTCGAGGGCGATCAGCCGCTCGGCGCCGACGCGCATCACTACTACGACGGCCTGGTCGACAAGCTCTCCAAAGACACCAAGCACGTTCAGCACATTCAGGACTTCTGGGGCGACCCGCTGACCGCGGCGGGCTCGCAGAGCTCCGACGGCAAGGCGGCACTGGTTCAGCTGTACCTCGCAGGCAACCAGGGCGAGTCATTGGCCAACGAGTCCGTCGATTCGGTTCGCGACATCGTCAACGACAACCCTCCGCCCCCCGGTATCAGGGCCTATGTCACCGGTGCCGCGCCCTTGGTCACCGACCAGTTCGAGGTCGGCCGCCACGGCACCCTGAAAACCACCCTGATCACCCTCGGGGTGATCATGGTGATGCTGTTAGTGCTCTACCGTCGTCTGACCACGGTGTTTCTCGTGATCTTCACGGTGATGATCGAGCTGACGGCGTCGCGCGGAGTCGTCGCCGTGCTCGCCAACGCGGGCATCATCGAGCTGTCGACGTACTCGACCAATCTGCTGACGCTCCTGGTCATCGCTGCAGGAACCGACTATGCGATCTTCATCCTCGGCCGCTTCCACGAGGCGCGCTACGCAGGCGAGGATCGCGTCGCGGCGTTCACATCGATGTACCACGGGACCGCGCACATCATCTTGGGTTCGGGCCTGACCATCGCAGGCGCGGTGTTGTGCCTGACCTTCACCCGGCTCCCGTATTTCAACAGCCTTGGCGTCCCGGCCGGAATCGGCGTGATGGTCGCGGTGGTGGCGGCGCTGACCTTGGCGCCTGCGTTGCTGATGATCGGTCGCCACTTCGGGCTCTTCGAACCCAGCCGCCCGATGCGCACACGAGGCTGGCGGCGCATCGGCACGGCCATCGTCCGGTGGCCCGCGCCCATCCTGATGGCGACGGTCGCCATCGCCCTCATCGGTCTGCTCGCCCTGCCCGCGTACAAGACGAGCTACGACGCTCGCGGCTACATGCCGGCCAGTGCCCCGGCCAATGTCGGTTACACGGCAGCGGAACGCCACTTCTCGCAGGCACGGCTGAATCCCGAACTGTTGATGGTCGAAGCCGACCACGATCTGCGGAACCCCACCGACATGATCCTGCTGGAGCGCGTCGCCAAGGCGGTCTTCCACACCGACGGCATCGCGCAGGTGCAGTCGATCACCCGGCCGCTTGGGCACGCCGCTTGACCACACGTCGATCCCGTTCCAGATCAGCGCGGGCAGCGCATCTCAGATCAACAACCTGCCGTTCCAGCAGGCCCGCGGTGTCGACCTGCTCAAACAGGTCGACACCATCAACACCTCGATCGACACTCTGCGGCAGCAGTATGCGCTGCAACAACAATCCGGCGAAGTCACCGACGAACAGGCCAAGGCATTCCAGCAGACGGTCGCCACGACGCAGGACCTGCGCGACAAGATCGCCGACTTCGACGACTTCTTCCGGCCGCTACGCAACTACTTCTATTGGGAGCCACACTGTTTCGACATACCGGTCTGCGCCGCGCTGCGATCGCTGTTCGATGCGCTCGACGGCATCGATGCACTGACCGATGAACTGGGCAACGTCGCGGGCAGCATCGCCAAGCTGGATGCGTTGCAGCCCAAGCTGCTTGCGCTGATTCCGCCGCAGATCGAGACTCAGCAGACCAACCGCGACCTGACGCTGACCAACTACGCCACCACCTCGGGGATCAACGACCAGACCGCCGCGGCGCTGGAGAACGCGACCGCCCTCGGCCAGGCGTATGACGCGTCGAAGACCGACGACTCGTTCTACCTACCGCCGGAGGCCTTCACCAATCCGGAATTCCTGCGGGGGCTCAAGCTGTTCCTGTCGCCGGACGGCAAGGCTGCCAGGATGATCATCACCCACGACGGCGATCCCGCTACGCCCGAAGGCATTTCACATATCGACACCATCAGGCATGCAGCGCAGGAAGCCGTCAAGGGCACGCCACTTGCCGGGTCCAAGATATACATCGCAGGCACGGCGGCCACCTATAAAGACATCCAGGACGGCGCCAAATACGACCTCATCATCGCCGGAATCGCCGCGCTCTCGCTGATCCTGCTCGTCATGATGTTCATCACCCGAAGCATCGTCGCCGCGTTCGTCATCGTGGGCACCGTGGCGCTGTCGCTCGGCGCCTCGTTCGGGCTTTCCGTGCTGATCTGGCAGGAGATCTTCGGTATCGAGCTGTACTGGATCGTGTTGGCACTGGCGATCATTCTGCTGTTGGCGGTGGGATCGGACTACAACCTGCTGCTGATCTCACGGTTCAAGGAGGAGATCGGCGCCGGCTTGAACACCGGCATCATCCGCGCGATGGCGGGCTCCGGCGCGGTGGTGACGGCGGCCGGTCTGGTGTTCGCGGCCACCATGGCCTCGTTCATATTCGCCGACTTACGGATCCTCGGTCAGATCGGCACCACGATCGCCCTCGGCCTGCTGTTCGACACGCTGATCGTGCGATCGTTCATGACTCCGGCCGTCGCGGCGCTGCTCGGCCGCTGGTTCTGGTGGCCGCTGAACGTGCGTCAGCGCCCCGTCCCGCAGTCGTTCGCCGTCGAGCGCGGAGCAGCGCCAACTGTCCCTGTGGGAGGACGGGGATCGCCCGGTTCCTTCCGATCTGCCGCGACGCGGCTAGACCCTGGCGAGCTCGTCGGACGGCTCGGGCTCCGATACCGAAACCTCGTGCAGCCGCCCCTTCAACCCCGCGACCCTGCGAAGCTGGTTGGCCATGTTCATGGAGGTCAGCATCGGGATGCCGCCGATGAACGTTCGAAACGAGGGATGTCCGCCATGTATGTGCAGGACGAAAAGGCAGCCGACCACGTAGAAGAACCCAATGGTGAACAGCGCGGCGGGTATCGCGTACGCGAGCGGCGATCGAGCGTCGGCGACCAGTTCGGTCGCATAGTCGACCTCGTCCTGCGACATCGGTTCGCGCTTACGGAGCTTGGCCAGCACAGCCTTGTGGGCGCCGACCTTCTCACCCAAGGGGTGGGATGTCCGCTTCTCCAACCGGCTGATGTACACGAATACGCCGGTGGCGAAGATGAATTCCACGACTCCAGCAAGGATCGTCAGATCGCCCCACGGGCCAAGAAACCCCATTCCAGAAACGTTACCTGAACTAAGTAATCACGTCACGAGGTGTGGCGGGCGCCGCAGGCAACATCTCAAACCCCGCCAGGATCGTCTGGGCATCACCCTTATCGCGGTCCTCCCGCTCGCTCCTAGGCTCTTGTCGGTGCTCCGCGAGGCTGGACACCAGACATTCCGAAGGATGAGGCCATGTGCTGGAAGCTGCGACAACCGCGAACGGCGACCCTCAAGCCAGCGGCGGCGGGCTGGCTCCTGCTCGCGGGGCTCGGGACGACCGCTTCGGTTATGTGATCTCCGACCGGTGACGATGACGGACGAGTTCGCGGCGAGATGCTCGGAGGGATTGTCAATCCTTCCACGGCGTGAGTGGGCGGTCCAATTGTCGACCATCGGGCACGACAAAAGACCGTTTGCGTACACAATCGGACTACCACAACCTGTTAGCCGTCCATGCCCGATCTGGATCGCGGGCTTTCCCGGCAACGTGGTGCTCCTGCGTCGCGCGGCACGCTTCGACGGTTACTTCCCCGTCAACCTCGAATCACCTGAGCAGGTCGGCCGAGGCTATGGATGCCCTCGCCGCACTTCCGCGAGAGCGCAGGCCGACAGGTCATTCGACATCGTCGTCCGTGCGCCCCGAGCGCCGACGTCGCGGCCTACGCCGCTGCGGGCTCCACGTGGAGGCGCACCGATTCGACCCGGAGGGCTGACGATCGATCGCGTACGTGCCGTCATCGATGACGGCCCCTGCGCTGACGGTTCATGCCACATGGTACCTGGAGGTCCCTTGGACCTTGTTCGGCAGCTCCCCGCTCACCGAGATGGTGAACGGTTCCGTGAACTGGCGCGTCTACGTCGCTGTGCTCAAGGTCGGCATCCCTGCCGGGGCGGCGAAGCGCTCACCAGCACCTGATCCCCGGCCAACTCCAGGCACTCTTCGCAGTTGCCACTGGATTCGCCAGTTCTCGGCCCCGGTTATCGGCGTAGCCGGTGCCCGTGCAGCAGAATCTCACCGAAGTCGGTGTCGTCATCGCATCCCTTTGCGCGACTACGGATCTCGCCTGGCGCGTCGTCGTCGGTCCTGCACATGTTCGGGTGGACGCTCGGTACCGCTTTCGATGCTCTCCGGGTCCGAGATGTGACCCCATTCCATCTGGTTCTTCACTCTGCCGGCATTGAATAAAAGAAGCGTGCCAGTTGCCAGCGCCAAAGCCATCGCTGTCATCGATCATCTCGATCTCGGCGAAGTTGACGACTACGCGCCGCGTCAGCGTCTTGAAGCTGCCGGTCTTGAACTGCTCATTGCCGTTGGTGTCATGGGCCCGCACGTTGTAGTGGTAGGTCGTGTTCGAGTCCAGGTTCGCAAGCGGCGGCGTCCACTTCTGGGTCGGCAGAATCGTTGCATTGGAAGAGACCACTGCGGACGGATTACCCCAGCTACCGTCGTCGTTCAACTACATCGGCGCTGGCCTCGAGTGTGATGATCGCAGTCTTGCTGCTCTCGATTGCATCTTTGCGTATTCACCGTGCGGCAGACGTCGAGGTCTTAATGCGCTGATCGCGCAGCCGAAGTGATTGCCGTCGAGGCCTCTCGGTGGTGACGTGGCCCGCAGCACGAGTGGCGCTGATAGTGATGCCGCGGCATCATCGGCCGTGTCGTTCTTGCCTTCGCTGACCGGACAGCGGCGCGATGCCCCTGCTTGGCGGTGAACCCACCGGCTGGACGAGTACCGGCGCGGGCGCGCCGCTCTCGGTGACGGTCAAGGTCGCCAGGTAAAGCCCGGGTTCCAGGGACCACGTCAGCTCACATCGTGCTCGTGGTGCGGGCCCAGCCGGACATCGGAGCGTCTCGCTGGCCAGAATCACCCGGGGTGCGGCCTCAGCCACATCGTTCGCTCTCGTGGACGGCGGCGCTCTCAGTGGCCGCGACGTTTCGTCGATCGACAGCACCGGGCGGCCTCCTGGCTGTCTGGTCGTTTTCTGCCGAACGTTCATGCCGCGCTACTTCGAAGTGGTCGTCACGATGTGCTCCTGTGTCGCCACGGCCCGACGGGCCGCGCTCACTGGTAGGACAGCCACCCCCGCTCTGAGGACACATTCGCGAGATCACGTTTCAGAGCTCGGGTGCGATCCTGGTTCGATGAAGTGAGGCCGACCTAGCCCATCCGGCCGGCGTCGACCACCCGGACGACAGCCGCGCCCTCCTCGTCGGAGGCCTCCAGGTCCACCTCGACGTCGAAGCCCCAGTCGTGGTCGCCCGCCGGGTCGTCGAGGATCTGTCGCACCCGCCACACGCCGGGCTGCCGGTCGATGATGAGCAGTGCCGGGCCGCGGGCGTCGGCGCCGATGCCGACGTCGTCGTGTTCGTCGAAGTACGCGTCGATGACGTCCTGCCAGCGTTCGGCGTTCCATCCCGAGTCGGTGTCCAGCTGGCCGAGGTCATAGGCGCGCCTCCGCGCGAACAGCTCGACCCGCCGGAACAGCGCGTTGCGGACCATCGCGGTGAACGCCCGCTCGTTCCCGGTGAGCGGGCGGGGGCGGGCAGGCACCGCGACGGGCGTATCGAGCGGATCGTCGGGGTTGGTGAGCTGCTCCCACTCGTCGAGCAGGCTCGAGTCGACTTGACGCACAAGCTCACCCAGCCACTCGACCATGTCGGTGACCTCTTCGGTGCGCGCGACAGCGGGTACCCCGGACCGCAGTGCCTTGAATGCGTCGGAGAGATACCGCAGCACCGCACCCTCGGAGCGGGTCAGCCCGTAGACGCTGACGTACTCCCGGAACGTGAACGCCCGCTCCCACATCTCGCGCACCACGGACTTCGGCGACAGGTGTCCGTCGGCGGCCCACGGGTTGCTCTGCACGTACACCTCGAAGGTATGGGTGAGCAGTTCGTCGAGTGGCTTGGGATAGGTGACCTCGTCGAGCAGCTCCATCCGCTCGTCGTACTCGATGCCCTCGGCCTTCATCTCGGCGACGGCCTCGCCTCTGGCCTTGTTCAGCTGCGCGGCCAGGATCTGGCGGGTGTCTTCGAGGGTTGCCTCGATGACCGAAACAACGTCCAGCGCATAGGTTTCCGATTCCCGGTCGAGCACGTCCACCGCGGCGAGCGCGAATGTCGACAGCGGCTGGTTGAGGGCGAAGTCGGGCGGTAGGTCGACGGTTAGTCGATAGCGCCGCCGTCGGGCTCGGGCTCGTCGAGCCGCTCGAGGACGCCGGCCTGCAGCAGCGAGCGGGCGATGCCGACCGCCTGCCGGATGTGGGCAAGCTGGCGTTTGCGCGGTTCGTGGTTCTCGGTCAGGAGCCGCCGCATCGCGATGAACGGGTCGCCGGGCCGGTCGACGACGTCGAGGATCATCGCGGTGGATACCCGCATGTTGCTTGTCAGCGGCTCGGGCGACGCATCGACCAACCGCTTCTGCGTCGCCTCGCTCCACGGCACCATGCCCTCGGGCACCTTGCGGCGCACCAGCTTTCGACGCTTCTTCGGATCGTCTGCCACCTTGGCGAACTGTTTGAGGTTCTCCACCTCGTGGTCGGGGGCCTGGACGACGACGGTGCCCGCGGTGTCGTAGCCCGCCCGTCCGGCCCGCCCGGCGATCTGGTGGAACTCGCGGGCACTGAGCAACCGCGTGCGGGTGCCGTCGTACTTCGAAAGGGCCGAGAAGACGACGGTGCGGATCGGCACGTTGATGCCGACGCCGAGGGTGTCGGTGCCGCAGATGACCTTGAGCAGGCCGGCCTGCGCCAGCTGCTCCACCAGCCGCCGGTACTTGGGCAGCATCCCGGCGTGATGCACGCCGATACCGTGCCGGACCAGTCGCGACAGGGTTGTCCCGAAGGCCGTGGAGAACCGGAAACCGCCGATCATGTCGGCGATCGCCTTCTTCTCCTCCTTGGTGCTGACGTTGACGCTCATCAGTGCCTGCGCCCGCTCCAGTGCGGCGGCCTGGGTGAAGTGGACGACGTAGATCGGTGCCTGCTTCGTGTCGAGCAGGTCGCCGATGGTCTCGTGCATCGGCGTGGTCGCGTAGTAGTGGTGCAGCGGAACGGGGCGTTCGGCGTTGGCGACCCATGCCGTCGGTCGGCCGGTGCGCTCGCGTCAGGTCGTCGCGGAGGAACGTGACGTCACCGAGCGTGGCGGACATCAGCAGGAACTGGGCGCGGGAGAGCTCCAAGAGCGGGACCTGCCAGGCCCAGCCGCGGTCCGGGTCACCGTAGAAGTGGAACTCGTCCATCACCACGAGCCCGATGTCGGCGTCGGCGCCCTCACGCAGGGCGATGTTGGCCAGCACCTCGGCGGTGCAGGCGATGATCGGCGCGCCCGCGTTGACCGCGGCGTCGCCGGTCAGCATGCCGACGTTCGCCGCGCCGAACACTCCGCAGAGGGCGAAGAACTTCTCGCTGACGAGCGCCTTGATCGGCGCGGTGTAGTAGCTGTTCCGTCCGGCTGCCAGAGCCGCGTACAGGGCGCCGGTCGCGACCAGCGACTTACCCGAACCGGTGGGCGTCGCCAGGATGACGTTCGACCCGCTGACCAACTCGATCAGCGCCTCCTCCTGCGCCGGGTACAGGGCGGTGCCGTTGTTCTCGGCCCATCCGGCGAAGTCGGCGAACAGCTCGTCCGGGTCTGCGGCCTTCGCGCGCAGGGCGGACAGGTCGCCCTGGTCGTCGAGCAAGGGTGCTGGGAGGGACATCGTGAGGACCAGCGTGCCTCAAGGACCGCGGCGCGGCGTCAGCTGAACTGGATGTCCAGCGTCGCGAGGCCGAAGATCTTCTTACCGGCAGACTTCGCGGTGACGATGACGACGCCGGTGCGGGTCTCGGGATCCAGCGACTTGATCCGTCCGCCGAACTCGATGTCCGCGCCCTCGGCAGACGACACGATCGCGGGCGCCGACAGCCGCACCGTGTAGCGGGTGACCGCACCCGGGTCGCCCGACCATGCGGAGGCGAATCCGGCGCCCAACCCCATGGTGAGCATCCCGTGGGCGATCACATCGGGCAGCCCGGCCAGCTTGGCGATGTCCTCGTCCCAGTGGATGGGGTTGGCGTCGCCTGCGACGCCTGCGTAGTTCACCAGATCGCCGCGGGACAGCCGGGTGTGGTGCACCGCCAGCTCGTCGCCGACCTTCACGTCATCGAAGGACGGCGTTCCCGGCGTCGCGGCTCGGATCCTTCTCGGCGATCCGAACCTCGCCCGCCGGGCGCACTTCCTTGACGTAGTCGGATGAGCCGACTCCCATGATGTCCACGTCGTGCATCATCATCTTCTGCACGGCCGTCTTGATCGCCGGATCGACGTCCTCGGTGGTGAGGCCGACGACGGTGGTGTGCAGGGTGTGCACCCGCTCGCCCGCGGCGTCGGTGAAGGTGTTCGTGACGGTGATGAAGTCTCTGCCCGCGGTCCTGCGCACCGATGTCAGCTCGACGTCGACGTGTAGTTCGTCGCCTGCCACGATCGGGCGGTGCTGCTCGAACACCTCTTCGGTCTGCAGGTAGGTGTCGTAGCCGACGACGATCGATTCGAACATGCGGCGGTTGCAGGTCATGCCGGGCGTCGACGTGAAGGTCACCGGCGCCACCAGATCCGAGTAACCCAGGTCAGCGGCGGCGGCGACGTCCCAGTGTGCGGGGTGATAGTCCTGCACCGCGCGGGCGTATTCGCGTAGCTTCTCGCGGCCGACCTGGTAGGTGCCGTCCATCTGGTACCAGTGGCCGACCCGGGCCTCGAGCGGCGACGTTTGTGCTGCTGCGGTCATGAATCTGCTCAACTCTTCCGTCGGCTTGTTCGCTGAGTCCGACCGAAGAACACTAACGCGCCGACGCGCAGTTACCCCTCCGAGGGTTTGTCGACCTCGTCGTCAGGCAGCGGAAGCGCCTCGGCGCCTGGCGTAGCGGGAGCCAGAACTTCCTCGTCGGGGGCAGCGGTCTCGGGCGTTACATTCTCGTCTGGAGATGTCATGCCGTCTTCGTACCCTGAGCGCAGGAAGGTAATCAGACGGTTGTGGGCAGCGGCCCGGTCAACCGCGACGGGCGGCACAACAGCACGACGACGGCGCTCAGCGCGGCAGCCACCGCGAATGCCGCCTGAACGCTGACCAGGTCGGCGGTGCCGCCGAGGAGGATCGCCGCGATCGGCCGCGAACCGACGAACCCGACCAACCACAACGCCATGATCCGGCCCCGTAAGACCTCCGGCGCGCGTTCCTGAACCACAGTGGCGAGCCCGGTCATGGCCCACCCGAAACCCAGGCCGGCCATCGCGAATCCGATCATCGCCACGACCGGCTCTGTGCCGAGAGCGAGGACTGTGCTGCCTGCGACCAGACCCGCCAAACCGATCGAGGACACCCGCGCCGACGCAACCCGGCCCTGCATCAGCGCAAGCGACACCATTCCGATTGCCGCACCGACGCCGAATGTGGCCGACAACGTGCCGACCAGACCGGTACCGCCGCCGAGTTCGGCGGCCAGCGACGGCGTCAGTGTGATCGACGGATCCGACGCGATGCCGACCGTTGTCACCGCGACGAGCGCCAAGAGCAGAGGACGGTCCCGCCAGACGTACTTGACGGCAGTACGGACCCGGTAGTCGACGCCGGCTTGTCGCTGCGGCGGAGACGGAAAACGCACGGCGACGAGGAAGATCGCGAACACCAGATGCAACGCCGCGCTGACGGCGAACCCGGCGGCCGAACCGAGGTGTGCGGCCAGGTATGCACCCGATGCAGGCCCGATGATGCGGCCGATCGTCATCGGCATGCTGTTGAGCGCCATCGCAGTCGAAAGTTCGCCCTCGCGAATGAGATTCGGAACGATCGACTGCATCGCCGGGCCGCCGATGACGAAACCGAAACCGACGAGAAGCGATCCGGCGAGCACCGGCACCGCGGCCGACATGCCCCGCAGCCCCGGATCGACGAAGAACCACACGGCCGCGAAACCGGAGCCCGCGACGCAGAGCACCCTGCCAAGAAGGATCTGGCGCGCCGGGTTCCCGGTGTCGGCCCACTTACCGCTTGTCGGGCTCAGGATCAGCTGCGGCCCGAACTGCACGACGCCGACCAGCCCGACCATCAGCGCCGATCCCGTCGCGTCGTACATCACGATCGCGGCGACGATGCCGTGCGTCCACACGGCCACGACCGCGAACATCTTGCCCCAGAACAGCGCCCCGAACACCGGGTCGAACATCAGCCCCAGCGCGCTGCGGGGCCGGGGTGGGGCAGTGGCTTCCGCGGTCATCCGGCAGCCGGGATTCGGCTCGCGGTCGCAGAATGCATACATATATACATAGCACTTCGATGTTTTTCGTCTACGCCCGGATCAACGATCGGACGTCACCTGCCTCACGGGTTGCGCAGCGTCAGCAGCGTGATCTCGCTCGGCGCGAACACCCGAAAAGGCGGGCCCCAGAACCCGGTGCCGCGGCTCGTGTAGAGCTGCGTGTCGCCGTGCCTGCTGAGTCCGTGCACCACCGGCTGATCGAGCCGAACCAGGACGTTGAACGGCCAGATCTGGCCGCCGTGAGTGTGACCGGAGATCTGGAGCGCGACCCCGGCTCGCGAGGCGTGCGTCACCTGCTTCGGTTGATGCGCGAGGAGAAGCACCGGCAGCGCGCGGTCGGCGCCGGCAAGCGCCGCATCGAGGTCAGCGCCGTGTCCGCCGATGCCCGACGCCTTGGCGGTGGCGTCGTCCACGCCCGCGACGACGAGGCGGTCCCCTCCGCGCTCGACGACGATGTGCCGGTTGTGCAGTGCCGCCCAGCCGATGCTCTCCATGTAGTCGAGCCAGCCCTGCGCCTCGCTGAAGTATTCGTGGTTGCCGGTGACATAGACCCGCGCCGACGTGGCTCGCACCGAGGCGAGCGGGCGGGCCTGGTGCTCACGGACGTCGACGGTTCCGTCGGCGATATCGCCGACGTGGCACACGATGTCGGCGTCGAGTTCGTTGACACGTGCGACGACGCCTGCCGACCAACGCGAACGATCGATCGGCCCGTAGTGCGTGTCGGTGATCATCGCGACGCGCAGGCCGTCGAGCCCTCGCCCGAGTCCGTCGATCGTCGACGTCGACGCGCCTGATCCGCGGTACCCGCATCGCCTGGCGGTAACCCCAGACGAGCAGCGCAACCACGATCGCGACGACGAAGCCCGCGACCACCCGTGATCTCAGCGGGTCTCCCACGCCGGTCATGACCAGAGCCAGGTTCAGCAGTTGACCAAGGACCGACCAGACGAACAGCACCCACGCCGCACCGAGAAGCACGTCCCCTGCGACGGCCGCCGGGTCGCGATGTCTGCGACCGTGACCGAAATACATCGCCAGCGGCAACGCGACGAAGGCGGCGGCGAAGAGCAGAGCGCCGGCGACGGTCACCGCCGGCGGCCAGGCCGCGCCGGGAGCCAGCAGCGTCCACGCGGGCACGCCGAACAGCAGCAGCATGACGGTGAGCACCACCGCAAGGCGGCGCCACTGCCGACGGGACCGCCGCGGTGGTCCCGTCGACTCGACTACTTCGGCCGGAGTGTCTGTCATCACTGACGACGCTACCGACGCCGCGCCGATCGACCGTGGTCTGGCGGCGAGATTTCGCGCAGGGCGATCGGTGTCGGCCAATGCGGGTAACGCCCACAAATGAGCGCCGACGACGACCGACATTTCGACGTACTGATCATCGGCGGAGGCAACGCCGGCATCAGCGCTGCGGCGAGGCTGATCAGAAAAGGTGTCCGCAGGGTAGGGATCGTCGAGCCGCAACAGGTCCACACCTACCGCCCGCTGCTGTCATACGTCGGCGGTGGCGAGGCATCGCTGAGCAGCGCAGAACGCAGTCAGCGTTCGGTGATACCGGATGGCTGCACCTGGATAAGGGACTCGGCCGTGGCCGTCGAACCGCCGCATCGCACGGTGCAGTGCGCGGCGAACGGCCCGTACCGGTACGACGACCTGATGATCGGCACCGGGCTGGAACCCGACACCGATGAGCTACCGGGCATCGATGCCGCGCTATCCACACCGGGTGTCGCCAGCAACTACCTGAACCTCGCGGAGAAGACGTGGGATCTCATCGAGGCGATGCCGGCGCGGGGACGCGCGGTCTTCACGGTGCCCCGCCCGCCGGTGAGTTGCACCGGCACCACCGTCAAGCCGCTGTTCCTTGCGGCCGGGTATTGGTGGCGGACAGGGCGACTCGCCGAGCCTCGACATCACCTTGGTCATCGATCGGCCGGAGTTGCTCGGGGTTCCCGCGCTCGATGACAAGCTTTCGAAGCTGTTGCGCGAGTGGAACGTTCGCGTACTGCTCAACACCTCCGTCATCGCGCTCAAGCCGGAAGCGGATTCGATCGCCGTGGACAACGGCGGAAGCACCGAACACCTGCCGTACGACATGTTGCATCTGGTGCCGCCGTTTCGCGGGCCGCAGTGGCTGCAGACCTCGTCCCTGACTGCGCAGGGCTCCCACGGGCTGGTCGACATCGATTCCAAGACCCTGCGACACCGCACCCACCCGAACATCTGGGCGGCGGGGGACGTCGCCGCCGTCGACACCGATCCCTCCGGCGGAGCGCTGCGCAGACAGATCAAGATCCTCGTCGACAACCTGCTGGCCGCGCGGAGCGGCGGCGAAATGACCGAATACGACGGCTACACCGTTGCGCCGGTGGCGACTGACACACACCAGCTCATCGCGGGTGAATTCGATCGGTCAGGCGCAATCGCGTCGTCGTTGCCGTCGTTCGTCGATTCCACCAAACCCAGCCGGCTCGCTTGGGCCTTCGACCGGTATGTGCTGCCGCAGATTTACTGGCACCGGCATCCTCAAGGGCCGCTTGTGATGCAGTCCGGAGGTACGACGCAGTCACGAGTGCTTCTCGATGTACTCGTCGGCGTCCTTGTCGCTCTTGTCGACACCCGTGATGGTCTGCGCGTTCGGCATAGAAGCTCAACCACTGCATTCCCAGCTCATGCCGTAGCTCGAGCGATGCGCTCTTGATGAAGTCCGGCATCGCCTCGCGCTCTTCCTCGTCGAGGTGTTCGCCGTTCTCGGTGCGCGCCTTGATCACCGCCTCGAACCACTCTTCGCTTCCCGGCTTGAGCCTCCGCGACCGGCGCACCGCGTCGCGGATCGCGTTGTGGTCGGTGATGGCGTCTTCGGTCTCGTCTTCGGGGTCGCCCTCCGGATTGCCGGGCTCGTCGCGACCGCCGACCTTCAGCAGGGCCGGATAGAACACGGTCTCCTCGGCGTCGGCATGCGCGTCGAGCCGAGTGCTGAGAAGGTCCCAGACGGCCGCGAGCTCGTCGTCGGATTTCGCGTCGTCGAGCAGGAAGAACTGTCGGCGCAGCCAGTCGTGATCTGCGTAGACGAGTTCGATGATGTCGGCCATACGCGACAGAGTTGCCCGTCGCGACGCTTCGAAACAGTCACTCGCGGGGAATAGCGCCATCTGCAAGCGGCGTTGCCAGCGCACATGAAGATCGGGATCTCCACATTCGTCAACGACGACACGATCGACACGGTCTCACTGGCCCGCGCGATCGAGGAGCGCGGGTTCGAATCGCTGGTGATCGCCGAGCACACGCACATCCCCGCCAGCAGGGAGTCGGCCTATCCGATGGGCGGCGAACTGCCGTCGATCTACTACCGGACGCTGGACCCGTTCGTGACGCTCGCCGCAGCGGCGGCCGTGACATCCAAGATCGAGCTGATCACCGGCATCGCTCTGCTCATCCAGCGCGACCCGATCATCACCGCGAAGGAGGCCGCGAGCATCGACCTGATCTCCAACGGCCGATTCGCATTGGGCGTCGGCGCCGGTTGGAACATCGAGGAGTTGCGCAACCACGGCACCGATCCGAAGACGCGCGGCGCGCTGCTCGACGAACGGATCGAGGCCATCAAGGAGCTGTGGACGAAAGAGCCGGCCGAGTACCACGGCACGTACGTCGACTTCGACTCGTCGTACCTCCGTCCGAAGCCGGTTCAAAAGCCGCACCCGCCCATCTACATCGGCGGTGACTCCAACGCCACCGTCAAGCGGATCATCCGACACGACGCGGGCTGGATCTCCAACCCGCTGCCTGCCGAGCACCTGAAGAAGCGCATCGGCCAGATCCGTGACGGCGCAGGCCACGACGTTCCGCTCGCACAGTTCGGCACACCGGTCGATCTCGACTACTGGCAGGCAGCCGAAGAACTCGGTTTCGGGCAGGTCGCGCTGTTGCTGCCGACCAAGCCGCACGACGAGTCGCTGCGCCTGCTCGACGATTACGCGGATCAGGTCGCCAAGTACCGCGGCTAGACCAGGTCCATACCCGTGATCGCCTCGAACATCGCGGCGTGCTCCGGGCAGCCGCCCGCCATCGCCGCGCCGAGGACGAAGCCGGCCGTCTCCTCGTTGAACCCACCGCGGTCCGCCACTTGGGTGACGACTCGGTAGAGCAGGTACATGGAGGGCTTCTTCTGCGTCCACTCGTCGTCGAGCAGGGTGCAGAGTTCGGTCTCGTGCTCGGCGGCGTATTCGAACGCGAACTGCTCGTCGACTTCCGGGATGTCCCCAGGTCGGCTGCGGGTGCGGCGTTGGCCATGCCGGAGAAGGCGAGACCCACGCATGCCAACGCGCCTGCCAGCTTGACGACCATCGTGGTGCGTCCGGTATTCATCTGGTGCTCCTTGCGGTTGCGCGGCCCACGACGGACCGCTCTACCGGTAAGAGCAGCGAGCACCCCTCCTCATGACACTTTTTCGCGGGGGATGTCGAGAACGCCGCGACGGCTCCGTCCCAGGGATGTGCGACCAACTAGGGTCGCGAACCTGAAGGGAGAAAACGATGGCGAAGTATCTGTTCCTCAAGCATTACCGGGGTGCGCCCGCGTCGGTCAACGACGTGCCGATGGACCAGTGGACGCCCGCCGAGATCGAGGCGCACATGCAGTACATGGACGACTTCGCGGACCGCCTGAAGGGCACGGGTGAGTACGTCGCCAGTCAGGCCCTGTCCTCGGAGGGCGCATGGGTACGCCACGACGGCGAGGGCAAGCCGCCGGTGACCGACGGCCCGTTCGCCGAGACGAAGGACCTGATCGCGGGATTCATGATCATCGACGTGGACTCCTACGCGCGCGCCGTCGAGCTGGCCGGGGAGTTGTCCGCAGCGCCCGGCGCGGGCGGCAGGCCGATCCACGAGTGGCTCGAGGTGCGGCCGTTCATGGGCTCTCCGACGACCGTCACTGAGTAATGGCCGCCGGTGCGGTGGACGAGACGCAGCTGCGGGAGCTGATCCCCCAGGTGCTGGCGGTTCTCGTCCACCGCGGGGCGGACTTCGCGACCGCGGAGGACGCCGTCCAGGAGGCGCTGATCCGAGCCGTCGAGACGTGGCCCGACCAGCCGCCCGACGACCCCAAGGGCTGGCTCATCACCACCGCCTGGCGTCGCTTCGTCGACTACGCGCGATCCGACGCGGCACGGCGAAACCGCGAGTCCCTTGTGTTCTGACGAGCCACCGGCAGGGCCTGCTGAATCCGCCGACGACACGCTTGCGCTCTACTTCCTGTGCGCACACCCGAACCTGAGCCCCGCATCGGCTGTCGCGCTGACGTTGCGGGCCGTCGGCGGCCTCACCACGCGTCAGATCGCGCAGGCCTACCTCGTGCCCGAATCGACGATGGCGCAACGGATTTCCCGTGCCAAACGCACAGTCAGCGATGTCCGCCTCGATCGGCTCGGAGACCTGCGCACCGTGCTCAAGGTGCTCTACCTGGTCTTCAACGAGGGATACAGCGGCGACCTCGACCTCTCCGCAGAGGCGATCCGGCTGGCGCGGCAGCTGTCGGCAACAACCGATGACCCGGAGGTTTCCGGGCTGCTCGCCCTCTTCCTGCTCCACCACGCACGACGCGACGCCAGGACGCGCGCCGACGGCAGCCTCGTGTCGCTGGCCGAGCAGGACCGCGGTCTCTGGCGCACCGACCTGATCGCCGAGGGCGTCGCGGTGCTCCAAGCCGCGCTGGCCCTCGACCGGCTCGGCGAGTACCAGGCCCAGGCGGCGGTCGCGGCGCTGCACGCCGACGCCCAGACGGCCGACGAGACCGACTGGGTACAGATCGTCGAGTGGTACGACGAGCTTGTCCGGATCACCGACAGCCCCGTCGCACGCCTCAACCGCGCCGTCGCCGTCGGTGAGGCGGACGGTCCGCATGCCGGGCTGGCGGCGCTGGCCGAACTCGACCCGACGCTGCCCCGGCACACCGCCTCAGTCGCCTACTTCCACGAACGGGCCGGCGACATCGACACGGCGGTGCAGCTCTACGTGAAGGCGGCCGAACAGGCGCAGAGCATCCCCGAACGCAACCACCTCACGCTGCGTGCCGCAACGCTGCGCCGGGGCTAGAGTTCGGCGATGACCAGACTCGACGACAAGGTGGCGTTGGTGATCGGCGGCGCCAGCGGCATCGGGTTGGCGATCGTGGCACGGTTCGCCGCCGAAGGCGCCGAGGTGTACTTCACCGGCCGACGGCAAGCCGACCTCGATGCGGCCCACGCCCGGGTGGGACATCGCTCGCACGCGGTTCTGGCCGACGCAGGCAGGCTCGAGGATGTGAAAGCCGTTGTCGATCACGTCGGCTCGCATTCGGGCCGGATCGATGTCCTCGTCGTCAACGCCGGGTACACCGAGCCGAGCAGCATCGAGAGCATCACCGAGGACCATTTCGACCGCATGGTCGGGGTCAACCTGCGGGCCCTGTTGTTCGCCGTGCAGGCGGCGCTGCCCCTGATGAGTCGAGGCGCGACGGTGGTCCTCATCGGCTCGATCGCCGCCAATGTCGGCACCGAGGGGTTCAGCGTCTACGGCGCGACCAAGGCCGGCGTGCGGGCGTTGGCACGCACGTGGACCACCGAACTGGCGCCGCGAGGTATCAGGGTCAACGTCGTCAGCCCCGGCCCCACCGACACCGCGATGTTCGATTCCGTGCCGGAAGCGGTCCGCTCCGACCTGGTATCGACCATCCCGATCGGCCGCCTCGGTCGACCCGAGGAGATAGCGGCGGCGGCCCTCTTCCTGGCCAGCGACGAGAGCAGCTTCATCGCGGGCGTCGAACTGTGCGTCGACGGCGGTTTGTCTCAGGTCTGAGCGCGGCGATACCGTAGGCCATGTAATAGAGGAGGTACGTGCCATGGCGGCAACCGCCGAGCGTGACGAGGTGATCAGCCTCGCTGAGCAGGCCGGCTGGCAGCACAGGGACGCCGACCGCAGCGACTACTACCTGCGCAGGCCGGACCGCGTCCACATCGTCTGGCAGGGCAGCCACGCGATCAGCGGGGGCGCGCTGTACAAGGACGGCATCCTGATGTCCACATCAAGGGATCTGGACGCTGTCAGGAGTTGGCTCAAGCGCTGACCGGTTCGACATGACACTGTCTGCGCAGCTGTGGTCGGAGAGCGCCGATGTCGCTGCCGACGTGCTCGCGCATCCGTTCGTGCGCGGAATCGGTGACGGCTCGCTGCCCAAGGAGGCATTCGCGGGCTACATCGCGCAGGACGCCTTCTTCCTCGAATCCTTCGCTCGCGCATATGCTTTGGCGCTCGCGCGCAGCACCGACACGTCGACGCTGCTCACCCTGGCCGATCTTCTGGCCGGGGTGCGGCAGGAGCTGGGGCTGCACGCGTCCTACGCAGGCTCCTGGGGTATCGACATGGCAGGCGTCGAGCCGTTGCCCGCGACCCTGGCCTACACCGAGTTCCTGCTCGCGACGGCGGCGACACAGGATCTGGGTGTGATCTTCGCGGCCATGACACCGTGCATGAGGCTGTACGCGTGGCTCGGATCGTCGCTCGACGCCGACACCGCCGGGCCGTACGCACAGTGGGTGCAGACCTACGCCGATCCCGAGTTCGAGGCGACGGCCGCGGCTTTGGAACGGCTGCTCGACGAACAGGCCGACACGGTGCCTGTGCGCACCGCGTATCGGCGTGCGATGCAGCTGGAACTGGCGTTCTTCGAGGCCGCGCTCAACCGCGACGCTGACGACGGTATACCACGCGGGACGTGTAACGGTTCTGCCCTTCGTCGGCACTGAGCAGATACAACAACTGCTCACCCGATGGAGGAGCCCACGTCATGACCGATACGAACACGTACAACACCACCACCGCTTCACCGGCGACGGCCCTCGACGGGCTGGCCGGGCACTTCGCCCGCTACGGCCTCGTGGTCGTCATCGGCTGGATCGGCCTGATGAAGTTCACGTCCTTCGAGGCATACGGCATCGAGCCGCTGGTGGCCAACAGCCCGTTGATGAGCTGGCTGTACGGCATCTTCTCCGTCACGACGTTCTCGGCGCTGCTGGGTGTCGTGGAGGTCGCCGCCGCCGTGCTCTTGGCGGTCAAGCCCTTGGCGCCGCGCCTCTCGGCCATCGGCAGCGTCATCGCGATCGGTCTGTTCGTCGCGACCATCACCTTCCTTTTCACCACACCCGGTGTGTTCGAAGCGTCGCAGGGCGGCTTCCCGATGCTGTCCACATCGGGCCAGTTCCTCATCAAGGACGTGGCGCTGCTCGGCATCTCACTCTGGACGCTGACCGACGCGCTTCGTTCGGCCAGGACCGCCGGTTGAGCGGATACGCTGTGGCTGAAATGACCACGACCGCAAGCGATGAGACCGCTCTCATCGCCGGCCTGCGGGCCGGTGATGAGGCGGTCTACGCCGAACTGGTCGACCGCCACACACCGTCGATGCTGCGCGTCGCACGCGGATATGTGCGGACCAATGCCGTCGCCGAGGAAGTGGTCCAGGAGGCCTGGATTGCGCTGCTGAAGGGAATCGCCAAGTTCGAGGGCCGGTCTTCCTTGCGCACATGGCTTTTCACCGTCCTGGTCAATATCGCCAAGACGCGTGCGCTGCGGGAGCGCCGCAATGCCGAAGTCGAGGTGATGGCGTTCACCGGCGGGTCCGTCGACCCCGCCCGCTTCCGCTCCGCGGACGACCCGTGGCCGGGACACTGGCGTGAGGACGCGTCACCGGCACCGTTTCCGGATACTCCGGAGGGCTCGGTGCTCGGCGACGAGCTGATCGCCGTGGCACGCGCCGAGCTCGAGAAACTGCCCGAGCGGCAGCGAATCGTGGTGACGATGCGCGACATGCTCGGCCTCGACTCGGCCGAAGTACGTGAACTCCTCGACATCAGCGTGGCCAATCAACGCGTGCTTCTGCACCGCGGGCGGTCGGCGGTGCGTCAGGTTCTCGAGGACTATCTGAAGGATCCGAAGTGACCAGTGGAATGGATTGCAACGAGCTCGTCGAGCTCGTCACCTCTTATCTCGACGGATCGCTTGATCCCGATAAGCGGGCTCGCTTCGACGTGCATCTCACGGAATGCGATGGCTGCGAGAATTACCTGCGGCAGTTCCGCTCCACGGTCGACACTTTGGGCAAGATCGACGACGAGACATTCGATCCGGCGTTTCGCGACCGGCTGTTGAACGCGTTCCGCGACTGGCGCTAGCCGGCAACCAGGCGCTGGCCCAGTCGACGCCCAGTGCTGACCGATGTGTGCCCGGCTTATGGTCGAGCAGTGACGATCACCTACGACGACGCGCTGCGCGCCAGGATCAGATCGAACCTCGAGCGTCATTCGCGACGCACCGTTGACGATCCGACGAAGCGGCACGCGGCCGTCGCCGTGGTGCTCGTCGACTCCGAAGTCGGCGACGACAGGATCGATCCGGTGGACGTGGCCGACTGGAACGACGGACACGACGGGCGCGAAGTGGCGTTGGCCGGCCTCGACGGCCGCATGGTGGACGTCTCCGGCGGCGCAGCCTTCCTGCTGTGCCGCAGGGCAACCCGGCTGTCCTCGCACGCCGCGCAGTGGGCACTGCCCGGCGGCCGCCTCGATCCGGGCGAAACGGTCGTCGACGCCGCGTTGCGGGAACTCGACGAAGAAGTCGGTGTCCGGCTGTCGGAATCCGACGTCATCGGCCTCCTCGACGACTACCCGACCAGATCCGGCTACGTCATCACGCCCGTGGTGATCTGGGGTGGCGGACGACTCGACCCGCATCCCGCACCCGACGAGGTCGTCGCCGTCTACCGGGTCGGGCTGCATCAGTTGCAGCGGGAGGATTCACCGCGATTCATCACGATCCCGGAGAGCCCGCGGCCGGTGGTCCAGATTCCGCTGGGCAACGACCTCATCCACGCGCCGACCGGTGCAGTGCTGTTACAGCTGCGCTGGCTGGGATTGGAGGGGCGCCAGGACGCGGTCGACGAGCTGGAACAACCGGTGTTCGCCTGGCGGTAGCCGGAATACGTCACCCGGGCTGCAGGTTTACAGATCTGAAAGCCGGGGAACTTCTTAGCAAGTTCACGGGTAGCGCTGACGACGATGCTCAGCTTCGCCGGGCACCATCGGAAGCGTCAAGCAGAAATGGCCGTGTGTTGTTCAACGAAGTGGGTGTGCGATGACCGCGAAGAGTGCGAACTCGAACGTCGTGTCTCTCGAAGCGCATCCCGTATGGCGCTCGAGGCAGCGGCGATCAGACGAGCTCATGGCCGCGATGCGCAGGCACCCGTCCTACCAGGGAGCACTGCTCGATTCTCGTGACGACGCACCATGACGCGGTAGTGCTTCGCCTCTGCGCACGCTGACCGCAGCCACATTCACCCTTGACCTCAACGATCGTTGAGGTCTTAGCGTGTGAACATGACCTTCAAGCAGCACGAACTCGACTACATGGCAGCGCTGACCTCGGCAGGTTGGCCACCGTGCAGCGCGACGGCACGCCACAGGCCAGTCCCGTCGGCTTCACCTACAACGCCGATCTCGGCACCATCGACATCGCCGGCTACAACATGTCGAAGAGCCAGAAATACCGCAATATCGCCGCCAATCCCAAGGTCGCCTTCGTCGTCGACGACATCGCATCGAGAAACCCCTGGCGGGTGCGGTGTCTGGAGATCCGCGGCACCGCAGAGCAGGCCACCGCGATCCGCGCGCTTCGGGTGCCGCGGGCGACGCCCTCGACTCCGCGATCATCCGCGTCACACCGACCCGGATCATCAGCTTCGGCATCGACGACACCGACACCGAACCCCATCAGCTCAAGGCCGATATCCGCGACGTCTAATCTCCCGCGAGACCGCTCAGCACCGTCGGGCAGGGGCCCGACGTGCAGGACGCCGAGGCGCTGCGTCGCGCGGGTCAGGGCGACGTAAAGCTCGGCCGCGCCGCGTGGACCGTCTGCGATGATCCGCTCCGGTTCCACCACCAGAACCGCGTCGAACTCCAAACCCTTCGTCTCCGACGGTGGCACCGTACCCTCCACACCCGGAGGGCCGATCACGACGCTCGTGCCTTCACGGCCGCCCTCCGAGCGAACGAAATCCGCTATAGCCGAAGCCAATTCGGCCTCGGAGACCTGCCGCGACCACGGCTGCACGCCCGTCGCCCGCACTGACTCGGGAGGCTCGACGCCCGGTGCGAACTGCGCAAGCAGTGCGGCGGCGACCGACATGATCTCTGCCGGGGTGCGATAGTTCACCGTCAGCGACCGGTAGACCCAGCGATTGGGCACATACGGTTCGAGCATCGAATCCCACGACGTCGCGCCCGCGGCCGAGCGGCGCTGTGCGAGATCGCCGACCACCGTGAACGAGCGACTCGGGCAGCGGCGCATCAACACCCGCCAATCCATCTCGGACAGTTCCTGCGCCTCGTCGACGACGACGTGCCGGTAGGTCCAGTCCCGGTCCGCGGCGGCGCGCTCAGCGAGTTCCCTGGTGTCGCGTTGAACGAAACGATCCGCAAGATCTTCGGCGTAGAGCAGGTCCGTCGCGAGCAGGTGGTCCTCGTCGGACATCAAATCTTCGCGGCTGACCATCATGTCGAGCACCTCTTCGGCGTACTTGGCTTCCGCCTTCCGTTCCCGCTCCGCGGAATCGTCGACGGGCTTGTCGGGGCCCAACAGGTCGACGAGTTCGTCGAGCAGCGGCACGTCGGGCACCGTCCACGCGGCGCCTTCTGCCCGTAGAAGCGCTTCGTCTGCGCCCGCCGCCCGCAAGCGCTCGGCAGACGAGTACAGCGCCGCCAACAGCGATTCCGGGGTGAGGATCGGCCACAGCTCGTCGATCGCTGCCGTGAATGAGGCGTTGTCCGCCAGGTCTTTGAGCAGGTCGCTCCGCAGCTGCTCCCACGCTTTCCGATCTTCCCTGGTCAGCCAGCCGCGTCCGATACGCGCTATCGCGCGTTCGGTCAGCACGTACGTCACGATGTCGATGAACTTCGCCCGAGCCTCGTTGTGTGGCAGGCCGCTCCCGCGCGCCTCGTCTCTGGCCCACTCCGCCGTCTCGGAGTCGATTTGCACCGTGACATCTGCGAGTTTGATCGGTATCGGATCTTCGGGCAGCCGTTGCCGATCGGCGACCGCGGCGGCGAGCACCTCCAGCATCTCCAGCGATCCCTTGGCGCGGGCGGCCTCGGGGGAGTCGTCGGCGGTCACGTGCAGCCCTGGCACGAGGTCCCCGGTCGTCATGAACACCACGTCCGTCTCGCCGAGCGAGGGCAACACACGGCCGATGTGGTTCAGGAAGGCGGAGTTGGGTCCGACGACGAGGACGCCGTGGTTTTCGATCCGCCTGCGCTGCGTGTAGAGCAGGTACGCCACGCGGTGCAGCGCCACCACCGTCTTGCCGGTGCCGGGTCCGCCCTCGATCACCAGCACCCCGGGATGGTCCAGCCGGATGATCTCGTCCTGTTCGGACTGGATGGTGGCGACGATGTCGCGCATGCCGTCGCCGCGGGGTGCGTTGACCGCGGCGAGCAGAGCGGCATCGCCGCTGCCCCCACGCTCAGTGTCTTCGGGCCTTCCGAGGAGTTCGTCGGTGAAGGCGACCACGGTGCGGCTGCGGGTGTGGAACTGACGGCGGCGGCGCATGCCCTCCGGATTCGCGCCGGTCGCGGTGTAGAAGGCCTGGGCCGCGGGCGCGCGCCAGTCGGTCAGCAACGTCTCGTAGTCGTTGTCCTTGTCGAAGATGCCGATCCGGCCGATGTAGCTGCATTCGCCGGACAGGGAGTCCAGCCGGCCGAAGCACAGCCCGTTGTCCGCGACGCCGAGCCGCCGCATCTCCTTGGCCAACGCGCGCACCTCGGAGTCGCGCTGCACGAGCGTGCCGCCGTCCTTCATGTCGATCGGGCTGCGCAACGCCGCGGCGTAGCCGCTCTTCACCCGCGCGCGTTCCGCGTCGAGGCGCGTGTACAGCTCTGCCACGTGCTGCTGTTCGGATTGAAGTTCTTCTTCGTATTCTCGAGTGGTCACATGCCCCCAAATCGTCGAGTTCGTCGTCTAGGCCTGGGTCCCCTACCGCAGGTCAGGGACGATTGTGAGTCATGACCGGGGCCTTGCCGCAAGCCCCCTTGTGCGATATATGTTGATAGTGGAAGGGAGCGATCCCTTCCTTTTTCTTTGTCCGGCGCCACATGGGCGTCGCCCCAATGGGTATCTCGTGTGAGCAATGGTTGCAGTGCACCACAGAACGGGGTTGACGTGAAGTTGGCGTTGAGCGACGAGGATGCCGCGTTCCGCGAGGATTTGCGGCGAATCTATACCACCGAGATCCCGGCTGACCTGCGCGAACGGGCGCAGGCGGGCAAGCTCCGCTACCCCGACGACCTGGTGACCAGCCAGCGGATCCTCAACGAGCACGGCTTGGCCGTTCCGAACTGGCCCGTCGAATGGGGCGGCAAGGACTGGTCACCGCTGCAGCGGCAGATCTGGCTCGACGAGATGCAATTGGCCGCCGTGCCTGAGCCGCTGCCGTTCAACGCCAAGATGGTCGGCCCGGTGATCGCTGCGTTCGGCTCAGAGGAACTGAAGAAGCGGTTCCTACCCCCGACGGCGAACCTCGACATCTGGTGGTGTCAAGGGTTTTCCGAGCCGGAAGCGGGATCGGATCTGGCGTCGTTGCGCACAACCGCTGTTCGCGACGGGGACAGCTATGTCGTCAATGGCCAGAAGACGTGGACGACGCTCGGCCAGTACGCCGACTGGATCTTTCTGCTCGCGCGCACCGATCCGAACGCACCCAAGCGGCAGGCGGGCATCTCGTTCCTGGTCGCCCGGATGGACACGCCGGGCATAACGTTGCGGCCGATCAAGCTGATCGACGGTGGATATGAAGTCAACGAAGTGTTCTTCGAAGACGTACGCGTGCCCGCCGATCAGCTGGTGGGCGCGGAGAATCAGGGCTGGACCTACGCGAAATTCCTTCTCGGCAACGAGCGCACCGGCATCGCGCGCATCGGCAACACCAAACTGTGGATGTCGCAGGTCAAGGAGCGCGCCGCCCAGGTGCGCGCCAACGGGGCGACGCTGCTCGACGACCCGTTGTTCGCCGCGCGGGTCGCCGAGATCGAAAACGGACTGCTCGCGCTCGAGCTCACGCAGATGCGGGTGAGTGGATCGGAGGCCGACGGCAAGCCGAACCCCGCGTCCTCGATCCTCAAGCTGCGTGGCAGCCAACTGCAGCAGGCGGCCACGGAGCTGCTCGTCGAGGTCGCAGGTCCTGCCGCGCTGCCGTTCGAGGCCGGCGACGACATCGACGTACCGGCATGGGCGCAAGACGCCGCACCTCGGTATCTGAATTATCGAAAGACGTCGATTTACGGCGGTACCAACGAAATTCAACGCACCATCATCGCGTCGACCATTCTGGGATTGTGAGCCGATAGTGAACTTCGATCTGACAGAGGAGCAGCAGCTGCTGCGCGATGTCACCCGCGACGTGTTGTCGCGCAACTATGACATCGCGCGCTACAACGAAGTCATCGAAAGCGATCGCGGATGGAACCGCGAGGTATGGGGTCAGCTCGCCGAAATGGGCCTGCTCGGCCTTGGATTCGATCCGGACGAAGCCGGCCCTATCGAGGTCATGGTCATCATGACCGAGGTCGGCAGGAGGCTCACGCCGGAACCGGTTGCGCAGGCAGCGCTCATTCCCGGCGGTTTGATCGCCGAAGCGGGCACCGATGAGCAGAAGGCGATTCTCGACGACGTCTCCACGGGTGCGGTGCTACTGGCTTTCGCGCACGATGAGCCGGGCGTGCGGGTTCCCGTGGGTGAGCTCAACACCAAGGCAGAAGGAAGCGGCGACTCCTGGACGATCACCGGCCGCAAAAACCCTGTGCTGGCAGGCGATTCGGCCGACAAGGTGATCGTGACCGCTGCTCTCCCCGATGGGGGAGCAGGGCTGTTCCTCATCGACGGCGCCGCAGCGATGCGGCACTCGTACCGCACCTTCGACGGTCGACGGGCAGCCCAGCTCGACTTCGACTCCGTAGCCGCCGAACCGCTCGGCACCGGCGGTGACGCGGGAGACCACATTGCGCGCACGGTGATCCGGTACCAGTCGGCTCTGTGCGCCGAAGCCGTCGGCGCGATGGAGGAAGCGCTGGAGCTGACCACCGGGTATCTCGGCGAACGCAAGCAATTCGGCGTGCCGCTGAGCAACTTCCAGACCCTGACCCAGCGAGCCGCCGACATGTACGTTTCGCTGGAACTGGCGCGAAGCATGAGCTTCTATGCCGCCATGTCGATCGCCGACGGCCGATTCGACCCTGTTGTCGCCGCGAGGGCCAAGCTGCAAATCGGACGGTCCGGACGACATATCGCGCAGGAGGCCATCCAGTTGCACGGCGGTATCGGGATGACCGCCGAGTATCCGGTGGGGCACTACGCCGCCCGACTAACGGCTATCGACAACACCTTCGGGACCGCCGACGACCAGATGCGCACGCTTATCGCGGACATCGGCTCCTACGGGACGGTGTCTCTCTGAATCGACGCCAGGCGGAACATCCGGACTCGGCCTTCGACACTGGCGTGACATTGCGACAGCAGCGGCTCCGACATCTCTTCGGTCAGAACGACCTCGATCGGACCGGGTTGCGCGCGAAGCACCACGTGGATTCTGTGCTCGCCCTTGTCGACCGACAGAGGTGACAGGCTGGCGATGCGGTCGTCGCCGTACGCCTCGCGGGCGAAGTACTGCGCGGCCTGCACGGCGTGGGGTAGCGACGTCCGTCCGCGTAGGAAGGTGTTGTCGAGGCGGCCCTCGAGGTAGAGCCGAACCAGCTCCGCCGAGTCCGCCGTGTCGACCCGCCCGTAGCAGAGCCCCTCGGGGAGCACGAGCATGGTGGCGGCGAACCGGTCGCCGCCCAAATGTGAGCATTCCCAAGTGAATTCGGGATATCGTGCGGCGATCGCCTGACATGCGCTTCTGCCGCGGACGGCGCAGCACTGGTCGTGCTTGCCGTGCGCGCAGATCGCCACGACGGGGTCGGTCGACAGTGTCCCGTCGCTGCCGTCGAGGGCGATGTCGAGATAGTCGCGCGGGATCGCTGACGGTTCCGCTGTACAGCGCCTCGCTGCCTTCACGCGAATGTGCGACGAACCAACGCCACCGCGGTTGCGATGCCCGACGACCGGGACGACGGATCGCCGCGATGCGCATCTTCGCCGTCTCGAAGCGGCGGACGATCGCACGCCCGAGATCGGGATCGATGATGTTCGGAGACTGGAGAAACGCCGAATGCCCCCAGGCGCCGGGCAATTCGAGCAGCACCCAGGTGAAGCCGGCTGAGGCAGTGCCGTACATCGGATCGTCACGGGCCAGCGACTGGTCGCTGCACGGCGCCCGCTTGGCAGCCGTCATTCGTCGACCGGTATGAGGACCGCCTCCCGCAGCAGCCTGCGGATCAGCACCGCCCCGTCGGCGTGGTCGAGGCCGGGAAGGCTGTCCGCGTCGGTGACGTGCCCGGTGCGCAACGCCGCGACGGCGTCGGCGCACGACATGGGCAGTGTCATCACCTTGTCGGGCAGTCGCAGCACCATCTGCCCGTCAGAGTGATCGATCGTCGAGACGAGGCCGCGGCGCCATTGAACCCTTGCGGTGGAGGCGTTTTCACCGGCGTGCAACGAGGCCAGCGGGCGGACGGCCACAGGCCGGGTCCGGTCCGCGTGGCGCGCAACCAGCTTGGCGGCCGCACCAACGCTCAGCGTCGACGCATCGTCGCGCAACGCGTCGACCACTTCTGCCGTCACCTTGGTCACGGTGGCGATGATCTCATCTCGATCGGTCGGGTCGGCCCCCATCGGCAGTGACCTACGGAAGGCGTCGACCGTCGCGAGTTCGTCGATCACGGTCCGCGCGATGTCGATTCCGGTGAGCGGAGACACTCCGATCGTGAGATGGACGGACGTGGTCTCCATGGCCTGCGCCGAATGGATCCACCCTCGCGGCAGGTACAGCGCGTCGCCCTCCGAGAGCACCGTGTCGATGACGGGGTCGTCGTTGACGCGCTCGGCGATCGCGGCGCGGTGCTGCGTCCACGGTTGCGAGGGCAGCGGATGGTCGTGGACGGGTTCGTGGACGATCCACCGTTTCTGTCCCGCGGCCTGCAGGACGAAGACGTCGTGGACGTCGTAGTGCGGATCGAAGCCGCGGTTGGTCGGCGGCGTGATGTAGGCGTTCGCCTGCACGGGATGGCCGAGTTCGTCGACGGCCTGCCGGACGAAGTCGATCAGCGGAGGCCACAGCCGGTGCAGCCCTTGCAACACGATCGTGGCCCCGGCGGCGAACTGGGCCAGAACCTTGGCGGAATCGACCTGGTCCGGCATCTCCGCGCCGAACCCGGCTGCGCTGAGATAGCAGTCCTTGGCCAGCACGTCGCCTTCCTTGGCGAGCCGGATGAAGGGTGCGCGCACCCCGCGCTCGGCGATCAACTCGTCGACCGTTGAGGACGACAGCAGATCGCCGAAGTCGCGGGGGAGCGCGCTTGCCGGGCTGAGCAGCGGCTTACGACCCCAGTACTCGGTCGAGAAAGTCTGGGGATCGGTCGAGATGCAGCGGCTCAGCATCGGGCAGCTGTCAGGCCGTGCCGTCGGCACCGCCGTCGTGGCCTTCGGGGTTGGAGCCGCCGTCGGCGGTGCCTTCGCCCGCGCTGCCGTCTGCACCGCCGTCGTGGCCCTCCGGGTTCGAGCCGCCGTCGGCGGGGCCTTCGCCCGCGCTGCCGTCTGCTCCGCCGTCGTGGCCTTCGGGGTTGGAGCCGCCGTCGGCCGTTCCCTCTCCGCCACCGCTGGATGTTGTCATGTCGTCATCGTCGAGCGCCATGCTGCGAGCCTTTCTCTCGTGGTAGCCGCATACGGGCTGACGCAGCTACGTGCGCTGGAGAGTTACCGCAGAACAACGAAACGAAACGAGTTGAGCGGGCTGAGACCGACCTTTGTGTACGCGCGGTGAGCCTGAGCGCTTCGCGCTGAGCATTCCTCGCCAGACGCGCTAATGTCCGGATGTGAGCCAAGTTGCGCTGCGCGCGGGCGCCGGTGCCGTCGCGATAGCCGTTCTGACGGTCGCCGTGGCGTCGTGCTCGGACGGGTCCGTCGCGGAGCGGGCCGCAACCAGCACGGCGACGGTTCCCGCTGCCCCGCCGCCGACCACGCGTCCGACCTGCGAGATCGCCGTTCCCGCGGCCTGGCAGAAGGCGCTCGACGAGAGCGCGGTCGACACCGGCGGCGTCGCAAATGTGCCCATCGCGGTCGGTCGCCGCGGCGAGGTGGCCGTCTCGAGTGACAGCGGCGACAGTCGGGGCCTTCTGCTGATCGGCGCGGACAAATCCGTGAACGAGATCTATGACGTGGCGGAGCCCGATCAGAACTCGATCGGGACGGTCTCGATGGACGACCGCTGGGTCGTCGTCGGAGTCGAACGCGCCCCGCGCGGCGCCAACGGCGTCCTGCCCACCCTGATGCGTATCGATGTGATCGACAGGCAGGGCGGTCCGATCCGCAACGTCGCGGAGAGCCCGCCGGAGGATCTCGAGTCAGGTGGCAAGACCATCGACTCGGTCGCCCTCTTCGGCGGCAAGGTGTACTGGATCACCCGCGACACGTATCCCGGCAACGCAGGCAAGATCCAGTCCTACGACCTCAACACCGGTGCGGTGACCGACGTCGCCTCGGGCGAGATGCGCAACGTGCGAACCACCGCGGCAGGCCTTGCGTGGGATGTCGCCTGGGACCAGAACACCGGTCCCCGAGCAGAATTGAAGATCCCGGACGCGCTGCCGCCCGAGGTTGCAGGAGTCGTCGGCACCGGTCGCGATCAGTTCACGCTCACCACCGACGGCAACGCCTACGCGTGGCTCACCGGAACCGCGCAGGGCGATCCCGGCCTGGCGTACTGGTCACCGAATTCCGGCCTGGTGTCGGTCACCGGCAAGATCCCCTCTGGCGGGAAGTCCGCGATACCGCTTCATGTGGTCGGGTCGTACGTGGTGCTCGACCGGGGGCGCACCGACAACGCGTCCGATACCGCCGCGACCGTCGTCGACACCCGGTCGGGTGCGCTCACCTATCTGCGCCCGTCCGTCGGAGGTGCCAACGGCGGCACAATCGCCGTCGGGCTCGGCGCAACCGGTAAGCAGCCACCGACGAACACGGGCGTTGTCCGTGTCGACGCCCTGCCGCCGCTTTCCTGCTGACGCATGTTCATCGTCGTCCTCGGCACAGTCCTCGGGCTGATGCACCTGTACGTGTGGAAGCGGCTGATCAAGGACACCGCGACCGGCCGCGTTCGCCTGGCGCTGACCGCCGCTCTCGTCGCGCTGCTGATTCTGCTTATGGCGACCCTGCTGCTGCCGAGGCTGCTCGGATGGCGGGAGCCCTCGTGGTTCGCGTGGCCCGGCTACGTCTGGTTCGGGCTCGTCGTCTACCTGTTCCTCACCCTGCTGGTGCTCGAGCCGGTCCGACTTGCGTTGCGCCCCTGGGTGAAGCGCGCACCGAAGCAAGTAACCGACGATGACGCGTCGGCCGTGAACCGGCGGGTGTTCCTCGCAAGGGCGAGCGCGGCCGCGGCGGGCGCCGCCTCAGTCGGCCTCGTCGGCGTCGGAATGGCCAGTGCGCTCGGCCCGCCCGACACGCTGCGAATCCCGGTGCGGCTGCGTCGTCTCGACCCCGCGTTCAACGGTTTTCGGATCGCTGTGGTGTCCGACATCCACCTCGGTCCGCTTGCCGGCCGCGCGCACACCGAGCGGATCGTCCGGGTGATCAACGAGACCGAACCGGACCTCGTCGCGATCGTCGGAGATCTGGTGGACGGGACGGTGGAGGAGCTCGGTTCGGCGGCGGAACCTTTGCGGGACTTGGCGTCCCGGGAAGGGGCCTTCTTCGTCACCGGCAACCATGAGTACTTCGTCGACGACACCGCGTCCTGGCTGCGTGAACTCGAGCGGCTCGGGGTGCAGCCGCTGCGCAACGAGAACACGGCGATCCGGCGTGGAACCGCGACATTCGACCTCGCCGGGGTCAACGACATCGCGGGCGAGGAGCATTCGGACCCACCGGACTTCGACCGCGCGCTGTCCGGTGTCGACGGGTCGCGCCCGACGATTCTGCTTGCCCACCAACCGGTTCAGGTGACGCGAAGCCGCCGCGCGCGATGTGGATCTGCAGCTGTCCGGGCCACACCCACGGCGGCCAGATGTGGCCGTTCCACTACATCGTCAGGGCCGTGCAGCCGTCGCTCGCCGGGCTGTCGACGGTCGACGGGACGCAGCTGTACGTCACTCGCGGCGCAGGCTTCTGGGGGCCGCCCGTGCGGGTGGGTGCCCCGCCGGACATCACCGTGATCTCGCTGCAGCCCGATTCCTAGCCCGTAAGTTCATTCGACCAGCTTGCCGTGGCTGGACACCTCACGCATCCGCGCTGCGATGTCGGTGGGTATGCCAGGGATCGGTTGGTGTTCGATTCGGCCCGGCCCCGACCACACGAGGTTGACGTTCAGCGACTCGTCGAGATCGGGATGGTCAGAGCGATTGTGGCAACCGCGGGTCTCCCTGCGCTCCAACGCCGACTCGATGGTTGCCCTCGCGGCGATCACGCTGGCCTTCAGATCGAAGGCGTGCGCGAGGTCGTAGAACCCGGCGATATCGGGGTGCACACCAAGATGGTGCACCCGCCCCTCGATCTCCGCCACCGTGTCCAGGCCGGTGAGTAGCCCGGTCTCATCCCGCACGACGCCGGCATGCTCGGTCATGGCGTTGCGAAGCGCGCGCTGGAGCGAGCCAGACGCCCCCGCGCTTCGTCCCGCGGCCCTCCTTGATCTCGGTAAACGCGGCGAGCGCGACCCTGTCGCGGGTGGACAGCTCCATCCGGTCGGGGTCGTAGCGCTTCATGAAGCGCTCGCCGAGGTCGTTGCGCAGGATTCCGCCCTCCCCGCGGGCGGCCTCCGAAACCAGGGTGCCTGCCGAGTCTTCCGGCTCGATCAGACCGGACGGATGGAACTGGACGAGCTCGGCATCGCGGATGCGTCCGCCCGCTTCGAGCGCCAACCGGAAGGAGTCGCCGGTGTTCTCGTCCCTGCGCGACGACGTGCGCCGCCAGATGCGGGTGTGTCCGCCCGCGGCGAGAATGACAGCGTCAGAGTGGATCGTGTAGCGGGTGCCGTTGGCCAGGTCGAACCCGTAAGCACCGAAGATGACGTTGTCGCGCACGAGCAGTTTGGTGATGTATACCGAGTCGAGGATGCGGATGTTCAGCTGCTTTGTCCTGCGCAGCAGCGTGCGCTGCAGTTCCAATCCGGTGTAGTCGCCCGCGAAGGCGGTGCGGCGGTAGGTGTGGGCGCCGAAGAAGCGTTGTGAGATCCGGCCGTCCTCTTCGCGGGCGAAGGCCATGCCGTAGCGCTCCAGATCGGCGATGGACTCGCCCGCACCCTCCGTCACCGTCTGCACCGTCTCCGGATCCGCGAGCAGATAGCTCTCGGTGATGGTGTCGGCCGCGTGCTGCTGCCAGCTGTCGTCGGCGTCCATGGTGGCAAGCGCGGCGTTGATGCCACCCGCGGCCAGCGTGGTGTGGGCGTCGGACTTCGGCCGCTTGCCGACGATGACGACGTCGACCCCAAGTTCTGCGAGTTCGATCGCCGCGCGCAGTCCGGACCCGCCCGTGCCGATGACGAGCACCGAGGCAGCCATCTGTTGTTCGGTCATCGTCTACTCCTGGTGAGAGATAAGCCCTTTGATGACCAGAACGCCTTCACCCACCCGAACTCATCCGGTGGCCGGTGGTCCGATGGGACTACGGACTTTCAAGGGTTCGCAGGCCGCCGTCGGGCGCGAAGCTTGAAGCATGGACGTTTACGAAGCAGTGACGAGCAGGCGGGCAGTGCGCAAGTTCACCGACGAACCCGTGCCCATCGACGTGCTCGAGCGGGTGCTCGAGACGGCGGCTTGGGCTCCGTCGGGATCGAACCTTCAGCCCTGGCACATCTACGTGGTGACGGGTGAACCGCTGGCACGGTTGAAGAAGATCGCGACCGAGCGGGTGGCCAACGGCGATCCGTGGGACGAGCGGGAGTTCACGATGTACCCGGACGAGATGAGGTCCTCCTACGTCGAGCGACGCAACGGCTTCGGCCGGGACCGCTACAGCGCACTCGGCATCGTCAAGGACGACTGGGAGTCGCGGCAGCGCGCCGCCATCGCGAACTGGGACTGCTTCGGCGCGCCCGCCGCACTGTTCTGCTACATCGACCGCGACCTCGGCCGACCCCAATGGGCCGACCTGGGCATGTATCTGCAGTCGGTGATGCTTCTACTTCGTGCGGAGGGGCTGCACAGCTGTCCGCAGATGGCGTGGTCGCAGGTCCGCAAGACCGTCGCCGACATCGTGGCGCCGCCGGAGGAGCTCATGCTCTTCTGCGGGATGTCGATCGGCTACCAGGACCCCGCAGAGAAATACATCCGGACCCTGCGCGCCCCGATCGAAGAGACGGTCACCTTCATCGAGGACTAGCTCTGCCGTCGAGCGCGGGCGCGACGCTTACCTTCGTGCATGGCGGCGACACGGGCAACCGGGATGGTGTGGCCCTGTTCGATCAAATCGGTTGGCAGGCGCTGAGGTTCACCCATCGTCTCCGCCCACGGGTCGCGCCCGTCGAGGGCCTCGATCGCCGTGTGCACCGTGAAGTCGGCGGGGTTGACGCGGTCCAGGTCGGCCCAGTCGAGCGGAAACGAAACCGGGGTTCCTGCCCGCAGCCGCGGACTGTAGGCGGCGGCGACCGTGGCGCCGCCGGCTCGGGTGGAGTCCACGAACACCTTGCCGCCGCGGTCGTCGACGATGAACGCCGTTGTCGCGATGGCGGGGTCGAGTGCCTCCGCCCGTGCCGCAAGCGCGCGGGTCGCTGCTGCGACATCCTCGACGGGGGCGGAATCGTCGATCGGTACGAAGATGTGAATTCCCTTGGCGCCGCTCGTCTTCACCGCCCCCGACAGACCGCTGTCCGACAGGGCCTGACGGACCAGATGCGCGACCGCAACGACGGCGGGGAAGTCGTCGTCGGTGGGTGGATCGAGGTCGAGCACCATATGCGTGGGCCGGTAGATGTTGTCGGCAAGGCCGAGCGTCGGGTGGTACTCGATCGCGCGCTGGTTGCCGAACCACAGCAGAGTTCTGCGGTCATCGCACAGCGCATAGTGCACCTCCCGCTTCGACGCCTCGGCCCATATCGGCACCGTCTTCACCCAGTCCGGGGTGTATTTCGGCACGTTCTTCTGCATGAACGGCTTCTGGTCGCGCAGCATCCGGAGCACGGTGAGCGGTCGACCGGCAAGCCCGGGAAGCATCCTGTCCGCGACCGCGTCGAGATAGTCGACGAGGTCACGTTTGGTGGCGCCGGCGTCCGGGCTCAGCGGTTGGTCGAGGTTGGTGAGCTTGACCCCGGCGCGCTCCTCGGGATTGTCTTTGGTGCCCATCCCGCCACACTATGCCGACGCAGTAGGGTTGCGACTCATCCGTTCTCAATCGCTGCTGCCGGGATGGTCGATCCCGATCGTCTTCGTGGTCGGCGCGATCTCGCAGTACGTCGGCGCGGCCATCGGCGTGTTCCTTTTCGACACGACCGAACCCTCCACCGTCGCGTGGCTGCGGGTCGCGGCCGCGGCCGTCGCGCTCGTGGCGTGGCGGCGGCCGTGGCGTCGACGGTGGGATCGCAGGCAGGCGGGCGTCGCGTTGATGTTCGGTCTCGTGACGATCGCGATGAACATCGCCATCTACGAGGCGATGGCACGGATCCCGCTCGGCACCGCGGTCGCCATCGAATTCCTCGGACCGACGGCCGTGGCGGCGCTGGGGTCGCGTCGCCGCAGGGACTTCGCCTCTGTCGCGCTGGCGTCGGCGGGTGTCCTGCTGCTGGCAGGCGTCGAGTTCGACGCCAACCTGGTCGGGGTGTTGTTCGCGTTGGTGTCCGCGGCGATGTGGGCCGGCTACATCGTGGTCGGCAAGCGGGTCGCCGACGCAGGCTCCGGGCTCGATTCGCTCGCGGTCGGGATGGCGTTGGCCGCGCTCGTCACGGCCCCGGCCATCCTGCTTCCGCAGGCCGCCATCGACGCGTCGGTCTTCGCCGACCCACGGACGTGGCTGCTCGGCGCTCTGCATCGGCCTGCTGTCCACGGCGATCCCCTACGTGCTGGACCAACTCGTCTTCGTGCAGATCGGAAGCGCGAAGTTCGCGCTGCTACTCGCGCTCCTTCCGGTCACCGCGTCGTTGATCGGCGTCGTGGTGCTGCGTCAGATTCCGACGGTGCCCGAAGTCGCGGGCATCGCGCTCGTCGTCGTCGCGCTGCTGCTCGGTGCCCGAGAATCGTCACAGACGCGGGTGGAGACTCCGCCGTAACCTGGCGGTGTGGGCTTGCTCATCGTCCGGATCGTCGAGCTGCTGATCGTGATCGTGCCGCTGATCGGCCTGATCTACGGCGGCTACAAGGCGGTGTCCAAGGTCAGGGAACGCGCCGACGCCCCCGCACCGATCGACGCTTCCGCGGACGCGAGGAGCAAGGGCAGCACGGAGCCGGAGCGGAGAAACAGCGCGGCCCAGTGGCAGGCGATCATGCGGATGGTGCGAGAACACGACCGCACCGACACCCGCTGGCTGGACTACGAGATCGACATCAGCAAGCTGCTCGACTACCCGCTGATGACCGATATGCGCGACCCGCTCACGCAGCGGTTCCACCGCGCCAAGCTGCGGGCCGACATGTTGCGTCCCGCCGACGCAGGCGATCTGCTCGACGACAGCGAGGCCACGCGTGCGTACCTCGACGCAGTGGAGGAGTACGTCACGGCGTTCGACGTCGCGGAGGCCGAGGCCATCCGTAAACGGCGAAGCGGCTTCTCGCGGGAGGATCAGCAGCGGCTGTCGCGCGCGCACGGCGCGATGCGGATCGCCACCGACGCCGCCGCGACGCCGCAGGAGCGCGAACACGCCTTCGACGTCGCGCGCAGGGAACTCGACGGGCTGGTGGTGCTGCCGGAGCGCACCCGCGCCGCAATCGAACGCGGAATCACGGGTGAGCTCGACCGCTGAGTCACTGCATGCCCTGCGTGAGCAACGCGTCGAGTGCGGCGACTGCCTGCGGCTCGCCCGATATCGACACGGAGCCGCCGCGGGTCCACGCCCACAGTGCAAGGTCCTCCACGGGCCCGGTGACGACGGCGGCCGGTTCGCCCGCGCCGCCTCGCGTTGCCCTCGGCCCTGACGCTCCCGTCGGTGCGGTCCACGAGCCGACGTCGACACGCCAGCGGGCGCCGGTGTCGGTCGCGACGAACTCCACCACGCTGCCGGAGCGAGCGGAGGCGTCATCGGGCATCCAGCCCCACATCACGTCGACGGCGTGGTCGACGGCGCCAGCGGCCACGTCGGGTGCAATCGCGCTCACCGGCACGCCTGCCGCCAGCTCGGCGTCGACCCTGTGCATGGTCGCTTCGTATGTCTGCATGCGCCGGGTGAACCCGACGGTCTGGTCGGAAGGCCACCACGACCAGCACGGCTCCTCGTCGTTCCGGTCGGTCAGCTCGCTGCACAGCTTCGCCGTCGCCTCCGCGCGCAGTGTGAGGATGTCGGAAATCGCCGATGGCCGTGCGGGTTTCGCCGCTTCGACCGCGGGCAGCCCGGCTTCTGTCAACACCTTCTGCGCAAGGATGCCCGCCCAGAAGTAGTGCACCTCCGTCAGATGCCATGCCAGGTCGGCGGCAGACCAGTCCGGACACGTCGGGCAGCGGGCGGCGGGATCGGTCGACGCAAGCACGTCGGCGAAGCGCCGCGACTCGGTATCGATGATTGCGATGCGGTCCATCACCTCAGCATGCCCGCGGCGTGTGCGGTCAGCGAATCGGGTCCGGGTCGGCGGGCGGTAGTCCGTCGATCGCCCGCGGGTCGGAGCGTTTCGGCGCCGGCGGCGGGCTTTCAATCGCCGCTTCGATTCGGCTGCTCTGCGGTCGTGTCCGGAGGGAGGGCAGCGATACCGGCAGGTGGCTGCGAGCGCACGTTCGGCGGCGTCCCCACGGCATCGTTGGGTAGATCGGAGGCCGGCTGTCGCGTATCGGGCACATCCGGTTCGGGAGGGGTGAACGGTATCGGCTCCTCGACAACGGCGGGCGGATCCGGTGTGACGGCTCGCGGCGGCGGAGCCTCGTACGTGGGCGTCGGAATCGGAGGTTCGGCGGACGGCGGCACCGGAGCGAGGGTTGTCGATGTCGGCGTCGCCGATGGCGGCGCCGGTATCGGATTGCTCGGCGTCGGCTTCGGTGTCGCGGTCGGCGTCGCCGTCGCCGACTTGGAATCCTTCACATCGACGGGGACGACGGTGACGCTCTTCTGCTGCTGCATCCACACGAAGCTCAGCCCGAGCGAGGCGATGAGAGTGGCGGCGAGCAAGCCGACCGCCATCAGCACGCGTCGGCGACGACCGCCGCCCGCGTCGACCACCGGTGCCGGGCTCGCGGCGGCTCCGCCGGAGCCGGAGCCGCCAGAAGACGCGGCCTGGGGCGCCGGCTTTTCGGGCGGGATCGGTGTGGTCGACGGGGTCAGCTCGATCTCGTTCAGCGTGCGTTCGCGCAGCCATCCCGGGGCAGGGATGAACGCCGGTGCGGCGCCAAGGAGCGCGACCGGGCTGACGAGATGCTGCCTGTCGTCATGACATGTGGGGCAGGCCTCGATGTGGCGGGCGATGCGCTTGCGCATCAGCACGGTGAAGTGGCCGTCCCACCCGTCGAGGACCGTGGCCAGTTCGGCGCAGCCCCTTCCGGTGTTGCGGATTCGGCGGGCGACGAGAAGCGCGCCGAGGGAACGCTCGACGGTGTCGCGCAGTCGCTGCACCATCTTGGTGGCGTTGACAGGGCTGACGTTGAGGGCTTCGGCGAGGTCGGGCCCGTCGAGGCCGTGGCGGTAGGTCAACTCCAGGATCGAGCGGTCGCGGTCGGAGAGCCCGCCCGCCGCGTCGGAGATCAGATCGGCGAGTTCGGTGCGTGCGGCCAGGGTGTCCGGGCCAGGTTCTTGAGACACGGTTTCAGGTAGGTCATCGGAGAGGGTTTCACGGCGGCGGTCCCGAAGGCGGCGGAGCGCTTCGTTGCGTGCGATCGCATACAGCCACGGACGGAGCTTGTCGGCGTCGCGAAGCTGGTTCAGCCGGGTGGCCGCGGTGCAGAACGCGTCCTGCACGCAGTCGGCGGCGTCGTCGCGGTCGCGAAGCATCCCGACGCAGTAGTCGTGGAGCCGGTCGGCGTAACGGTCGTAAATGCCCGCGAACGCCGAACGGTCACCGGCGGCCGCGGCGCGGGCGAGGTCCGCGTCGGTGTCGGCGGGACCAACGAGGTCCCAATGCGGTACTGCCGTCATGACTGCGCTTCCCAATGACATGGGTTGTGCGGCTATTCGATCAGGTCAGCGGGTTGTAGGCAAGAGTATTGAGCATCGGATGTCTCCTCTGATATGCGCGACCCTCTGTGAGCCGCCGTCATAGGTAGGAGTCGTGGTGCCCGGTCAACCGGACACTTTTTTCGAGACGAGTTCTACGCGGGCTCAGCCGGCGTTCTCTTCGGCGAACTGTTCCTCGTGACCGTTGACGTTGTGCTCGTCGTGGTCATGGGTTTCGGGTTCGTGGTGCTCGGGCTCAGCCTCGCGGTACAGCTGATGCTCGGTGCCCGGCACGCCTCCGAGCGCGTCGATCGTGTCCCTGATCTTTGCTGACTCGTCATCGTTGGGTGCGTCGCCCGCTTCGAGCTCATCGGGCCGGTGGGTCGGCAGGCCTGCGCCGTTGGCCACCTCCTCGGCCGAGAGCTTCGCGTGCAGCCGGGTGACGTACAGCTGCTGCCCGAGGCTCGACCCCGGTGCCGCGGCGGCGTGTTCCATCAGCGAGTCGTAGCGCCGCCGCACATTGCTGAGCTCGACGATCACCGCGGACGAGGGTCTGTTGGTGCTTGCTGCGTCGGCCAGGGCTGAACGCAGTTTGCGCATGCCCTCCAATACGACATCCGCGCGCTTGTGGAACTTCTTGTCCTCGGCGAACGGCAGTGCGTCGATCGCGGCGCTGTACATATGCATCGCCGCTTCGGAAAGACTGACGATGATCGACGAATCGTCTTGTGGCGCGGACTGTCCCATGGGCCCTCGAATCTCTACCGGTCAATTCCATAAGCGATGAGCAGCCGACGACGCGTGCTTCCCCGTCGCCCCGCTCGACTTGAGCACGGATTGACACTAGCGGGCGTCCGCCCGCCGCGTCACCGCGAGTCCCGCGCTTCGCCGTGACCTGCGGATTAGACGCGGCCCGAAACCTCGGGGGAGACGACCCCGACGGACGGTGTGAAGATAGTGCGCGGTGCGCACTTAGTCTGTACCCCGCACGGTGGGGAGGCTCGGTGCGGAACGGGAGATCCAGATGACCGGAGTAGTCGAATCCACCACGGCCGACGACCAGTCAGAACGTGGCGAGGTGCGGGACACCACGGACCCCAGAACGGAACCGGTTTTCGCCGGTGGAGCAGACGGCGGGTGGTTCGCTGCGATCGACGGCTGGCGCGGAATCGGATGGCTGTCCTGTGGCGCCGCGGGCGGCCTGGCGATCGCGTGGTTCATCCTGCTTGCTCCCGGCGAGGCGGGTTCGAAGTCCGACTGGTTCTTCGGCGCCACCGTGCTGTGCGCGGTGCTGGTCGTCATGTGGCAAACCGTGAACGCCCAGCGTCAGGCGAACGCGAGGGCCGCCACGGCCGCCGACCGACTGCGCCGTGAGCTGGCCGCGGCCGAAAAACGGATGGCCCGTGAGCGGGCGATGGCCGAGGAACGTGGGAGCGTGAGCGCGCGTCCGCCGAGGAGCGGTCGTCACGTGAGCTTGCGCTGACGCAGAAACTCCACACGGCCGAGTTGGAGAACGAGCGCAAGGCGCACCGCGCGGAGTTGGACGCCCAGCGGCAGCAGGCGGCGCTCGAGCGCACTCACCTGCTCAACCAACTGCAGAAGCAAGCGGTGATCGAGGTGTCGCGGGCGGTGAGCCTGCACACCCAGATGCTGGCGACGCTGTGGAACCGGGGTGCGGGAATCCTCAACAGCACGGATCGCGACGAGCGCGAGCAGGCGATGTTGCCGATCTTCGAGCAGATCGGCCAGGTCGTGAACGACTTCTCGGTCGAGCTCGCCAACGCTCATCAGATCGTCGACGACACTCGCCTCAACCAGGCGCTCGAGGGTGTCAACGAGGCCGTCCTGATGGGGATTCAGGTCGCGCAGGACGTATGCGACGACATCGTCGAAGGGCGCGCGACCGAGCCCAATCCCATCCCGGCTGTGCAGCGCCTCATGTACGAGAAGGCCGCAGAGGCGCGCCGTCTCGCGTGGGATCTCCTTCGGACAGGTCTGGCCGGCGCCTAGTACCCGATCCGCGCCACGGCAGAGGCGAACGACTCGAGGACCCTCTCGCGATCGTCGCCCATCCCGACGAGCACGTCGACGGTGAGCGGTCCGAGGACTTCGGTGATTCCGCGGTCCTCGTGACCGAAGAAGCCCGCGATCTCGAGCAGCGCCTCGCCGTGGGTGATGCTCCAGAGTCGTCCTGCGACAACGGATTCCCCGTCGTCGCGGATGCGGCCGGCGCCGATCATCCTTCGCACCGCGGTCAACAGCGCATCGAAAGACACCGCGAATTCGGCACTGGCGCTGGCATTGCCGGTCGCGGTCAGGTCGGCGCGATAGCGGTTCAGTGAACCGACCGCCGTGCCGAACATCAGTTGGTAACGCTGTGGATTGGCCAATGCGAACTCGCGGTAGTGGGCACCCATCACGAAGAAGTCGGCCACCGGATCGTCGGTCTGCTCAACCTCGGTGAGGGCGCGGGTGAACCGGGCGAATGCTTCGCTGGCGATGGCCTCGATCACGTCGGTCATGCCGCCGAAGTTGGTGTACACCGCCATCGTCGACGTGCCCGTTTCGGCGGCGAGCTTACGGGCGCTGAGCGCGGAGATGCCGTCTCGTTCGAGTATTCGGATGCCGCCCTCGACCAGCAGCTCCCGGATCCCGCTCACGGTTGCCATGCTGCCATAACAGTGTTATACAGAGTTAATCCATAACACTGTTATAGGGAGTGTCGCGATGACGAACCGCTACCTGGAGGGCGAGTTCGCGCCGGTCGACCGTGAGTACACGCTGACCGATCTGGAGGTGGTCGGACAGATTCCGGACTATCTCGACGGCCGGTACCTGCGCAACGGCCCGAACCCGATCGGCGAGATCGATCCCGCGCTCTACCACTGGTTCGTCGGCGATGGCATGGTGCACGGCATCCGCATCCGCGACGGAAAGGCCGAGTGGTACCGCAACCGATGGGTGCGTGGTCCGCAGACCGCGAAAGCGCTCGGCGAGCAGCCGCCGCGCGGTGACTTCCGGCTGTCCGGTATCGGGGCGAACACCAACGTGATCGGGCATGCCGGAAAGACCCTCGCGCTCATCGAGTCCGGCGTCTCCAACGTCGAGCTCACCGACGAACTCGAGACGGTCGGCGCGTGCGACTTCGACGGAACGCTGACAGGCGGCTACACCGCGCATCCGAAGCGCGACCCGGATACCGATGAGCTGCATGCCGTTTCCTACAGCATGTACCGCGGCAACACGGTGCAGTACTCCGTCATCGGCGCCGACGGACGGGCGCGGCGAACCGTGGACATCGAGGTGACGGGCAGCCCGATGATGCACGACATGTCGCTGACCGAGAAGCACGTGATCTTCTACGACCTGCCCGTCACGTTCGACAGCAGGCAGGCGGTCGAGATGACGGTGCCCCGGAACATGCGTCTTCCGGCCCGGCTCCTGTTGTCGGCCGTTGATCGGACGGGTCCGCATCCCCGACCCGATCTCGGCCCGCCAGCCGCGAGGCGACGGGGCCGATCGCCGGTTCCCCTATTCGTGGAACCCTAAGTATCCGGCCAGGATCGGGGTCATGCCGCGCGACGGCGACAACTCCGATGTGCGCTGGTTCGACGTCGAACCCTGCTATGTCTTCCACCCGATGAACGCCTACGACGACGGCGAAACCATCGTGGTAGACGTCGTTCGCCATCCGAAGATGTTCGCGACCGAGAATCTGGGACCCAACGAAGGACCTCCGACGCTCGATCGGTGGACCGTCGACCTCGCCGACGGCAAGGTTCGGGAATCCAGGGTCGACGACCGCGGTCAGGAATTCCCCCGCGTCGACGAGCGACTGGTCGGCAAGCGACACAGGTACGGCTACGCACCGACTGTGGGCGTCGGCACGAGCGGCAACGACGTGTTGCTCAAGCACGATTTCATCGGCGGCGGAGCGCTTGCACGCACCTTCGGGTCGGATAAGGCGTTGGGCGAGTTCGTCTTTCAGCCGTCCGCGTCGGACGCCGCCGAGGACGACGGCGTGCTGATGGGCTACGTCTACGACCGCGCCACCGACCGCAGCGAATTGGCCATCCTCGACGCCCAGACGCTGGAGGACGTCGCGAGCATCAAGGTCCCGCATCGAGTTCCTGCCGGATTCCACGGCAATTGGGTTCCCACGCCCTCGGCGTAACGCACTATGGCCGGGTGACCGAAATCGCCTGCCCCGTCGACCGGGTGGTCATCGTCGGCGCCGGGATCGCGGGGCTCGCCGCCGCATCGCGGCTGACGGCGGCGGGCATCGATTACGTGGTGCTCGAAGCACGCGACCGCATCGGCGGGCGGCTGCACACCATCGACCTCGCGGGCACGCCGGTCGATCTCGGCGGGTCGTGGATCCACCATCCGGTCGGAAACCCGATGTCGGCGCTGTGCGACGAGCTGGACGTCGCGCGCGATCCCGGTGACCCGATGCCCTCTCTCTCGGGATATGACCGACCGAGGGCCGACGCCTGGACCACGACGAGATCGCCAGGTACTGCGAGGTGGAAGCCGACGCCTTTTGGGACGCGCTTGAAGTGCTTGGCGAGCGGCTTGGGCCGAACGCGACTGCGCACGACGCGATCGAGGCGTACATCGCCGAACGGGAGCTCACAGGTGCGGATGCTCGGCGGACGCGCCAGGACATTGCGCGCCGAAGTCGAGGCCGACGCGCCAGGCCCGGTCGGCGACCAGTCGTTGCTTGGCTGGCCATGGACGAGGAGTTCGAGGGAGACCTGTTCGGCGATCTACCGCGCGGCGGCTACGCATCGGTGATCGAGGCGTTGGCACCGGGTATCGACGTGCGGTTGCAACACCGAGGTGGTGTCCATCGAGGTCGAGGAGCACGGCGTTCGTGTCGCATGTTCGGACGGCTCGGTCGAGTCCAGTTCGCACGCCATTGTCACGGTGCCGCTGGGCGTGCTCAAGCGCGGCAGCCCGCGCTTCACCCCACCGCTACCCGCGGCGGTGCAGCGTGCGGTGGAGCAGCTCGCCTTCGGCCGCTACGAGAAGATCGCGCTGCGGTTCGAGAAGCCGTTCTGGCGCGACGAGGGGGTATCGCATCTGGTCGTGTTCCCGGAAGCGGAAGACGAGCCGTCGATGTGGATCTTCGATCTCGATGCGTTCGGCGCGGGTCCGGTGCTGTGCGCGCATCTGTTCCATTCACTGACACCGCATGCTCTCGACCAGTCGCACGCTAACGCGGTCGACTGGTTAAAGCGTGTTCTGGCAGGTGTTTTCGGCCATCCAGTGCCGGAACCCATCGCAACGGTCGTGACGGCGTGGGCGAACGATCCGTTGACGGGCGGTTCTTACAGTCACTGCCCTCTTGGCGCCGACCCGTCGATGTACGATGTGCTCGCTGAGCCGGTGCAACGACGGATCCTTCTCGCCGGAGAGCACACGCAGTGCGCGCGCGTCGGCTACGCGGACGGTGCGTACGTCAGCGGTCTTCGCGCTGCGCAACAATTGATGTGAGTCTTCTCTAGAGTCATGGCCATGCCCACGATCACCACCAACGACGGCGTCGAGATCTTCTTCAAGGACTGGGGTTCGGGCCAGCCGATCGTCTTCAGCCACGGCTGGCCGCTTTCGGCCGACGACTGGGACACCCAGATGCTGTTCTTCCTGTCCAAGGGCTACCGCGTGATCGCGCACGACCGGCGGGGCCACGGCCGGTCCTCTCAGGTCGCCGACAACCACGACATGGACCACTACGCCGACGATTTGGCGGCCGTCGTCGAGCACCTCGACCTGCACGACATCGTCCACATCGGGCACTCGACCGGCGGCGGCGAGGTGGCGCATTACCTGGCCCGCCACGGTGAGAGTCGGGCGGTCAAGGCGGCGCTCATCAGCGCGGTGCCGCCGCTGATGGTCAAGACCGACGCCAACCCGGAGGGTCTGCCGAAGGCGGTGTTCGACGATCTGCAGGCGCAGCTTGCCGCGAACAGGTCGGTGTTCTACCGCGACCTGCCGTCTGGGCCGTTCTACGGCTTCAACCGCCCCGGCGTCGAGTCGTCGGAGGCGATCATCGAGAACTGGTGGCGGCAGGGGATGATGGGCGGGGCCAAGGCGCACTACGACGGCATCGTGACGTTTTCGCAGACCGACTTCACCGAAGACCTGAAGAAGATCACCATCCCGGTGTTGGTCATGCACAGCGAGGACGACCAGATCGTCCCGTATGTCGCGGCCGGGCCGAAGTCCGCCGAGCTGCTACCGAACGGAATCCTGAAGACCTACAAGGACTTTCCGCACGGCATGCCGACCACTCACGCCGACGTCATCAACGCCGACCTGCTTGAGTTCCTCCAGTCGTAGGCGTCGCACTCGCTGTCAGCCTCGTACGTTTTGACCGTGTTCGCGCGGGGCCGAGCCCGTCGGCCTGACCAACGGTCACCTTCACGTGATCGTTGGGATTCGGGGTGTGAGAGTCAGGCGGCTTGGTTGTCGGGTGGTTCGGGTCCGCCGGGTTTTTCGGTGGGGTCGAGTCTTGGCGGCTTGACGCGGGTAGCGTTGTGCGGCTTGCGTTTTAGCGGTGTCGGTTCGGGCGCTGCGCTGTCTTCGGGTGGTCGCAGGAGTGCTTCGGGGCGGTGGTAGTAGTTGATTCTGGCTTGGCCGTGATCCAGGTCGGGTGGGGGTTGTCCATTCGCATTCACCGCGGGTGTTGATGCGGGTCTGCCAGCCGCCGTCATCGACGGCGCGGTTGTCTGGTCCGCACGCCAGGGTCATGTCGTCGACGTTGGTGTTGCCGCCTTTGCCCCAGTCCTGGTCGGCGTGGTGGACCTGGCAGCCGTAGGCGCCCACGGTGCAGCACGGTTTGGTGCAGCCGCCGTCGCGGGCGATCAGCATGATCCGCTGCGCGGGTGAGGCGACCCGTCTGGTGCGATACAGCGCCAGCGCTTGACCGGTCGCGCCGTCGAACACGGCGAGGTGATGGTTGGCGTGCGCACCCATGGCGATGACGTCGGCGATCGGCAGTTTGGTGCCCCCGCCGGTGACGCCGATGCCGGCGCGGCTTTCCAGGTCCTGCAGGGTGGTGCGGATGATCACCGACACCGGGAGCCCGTTGAGGTGGCCGAGTTCACCGCTCATCAACGCGATGCGCCCGATCGCCAGCATCGCGTCGTGCTGGCGTTGGGCCAGGGTGCGGTCGTCGTTGTCGATCTGGGCCTGTGACGGGGTGCCCGAGGTGCACGGCTCGCTCGTCGGCGGGGTTGCACATGCCTGGGGCGGCGTATTTGGCGAAGATCACTTCCCACACCGCCCACGCGTGGGGGGTGAAGTTCGCACTGGCCGCGGTCATCGCGTCGCGGCCCTGGGCGGTGGTGGTGAAGTGGCGTTTGCGTTCCCGTTCGGTGTCGTCGGGTTCGGGGCCGTCCTGATCGAGCAGGAACAGCCGCAGGTCGGCGGTCTCGCGCAGCTCTTTGGGTCCGACGCCGACCGCGACGCGCACCAGGTCGACCTCGAACTGCGCGGCGGTGACGGTGTCGACCCACGATGGCAGCCGTTTGATGGCGGCGCGGATCGCGCTGACGTGCTCACCGGTGATCAGTCCCGCCGACTGCGGCGGCGGCCACCGCGGGCAGCAGCGGCGCCAACGGCTGACCGGCCAGGCTGGTGCGCGCGGCGAGGTCGGCGGCCTCGTGCAGCCGCCGCGACGCCTCGCCCGTCGACAGCCGCCAGCGGATCCGCAGCACCTCGTTCCAGGATTTGGCGCCCATCTCCCGCGGGGTGGTTTCGGCTTGCAGCCGGGCCAACAGCCGATGGGTCTGGGTCGGCATCCGGCACGTCAGTGTCTCGAGATCGTCCATCACCGACACCACCTCGGCGCGGGTCAACGCATCGACATCGCAGGCGTCGAAGGCGTCGTAGGCGGCGCACAGGTTCGCCATCGCCTCCCGCACCGCAACCACCGACATGACTCGAACATACATTCGAACACCGACAACGATGCTGGAACTGTGATGCCTGAAACCAAAGCGTCAGAAGTGAATTGCGACGCCGTCGGTCGGCTCAGTAGTTGTTGATCGGCGGGTTGACTCCGTTGGGAGCCGGGTCCGGCACCGGCACGCACAATCCGGTCTGGACGTCGAGCGCCTTGCCGGGCAAGCAGAACGGTGCACAGGCGCTGGCGCCTGCCGTCTCGCCGGGCAGGCAGGCCGAGCTGACGGCGGGCGAGACGATCGTGACGACGGCCATCGGTGTCGCGCTCAGTGCTGCAACCGTGAGCGCCGCAGTGGTCAGCCGTCGCAGTGAGTAGGTCATGTGGCTCCTCGGGGTTGCGCCGACCTCACTTTAAGCGGCGGAGGACCCGCACACGACCATGGTTAGCCTACGCTAATTACGTTAATACTACCGATTGAAGGGTTCTACTTGTGAAGCACTACCTCAGGTGGCGTGGCGTCGTCACGGGTGTCAGCGCTGTAGTACTCGTCGCGGTTCTCGCGACGGCATGTGGGGCGAGCGGGGAATCCACACCGCAAGCGGAGACAGTGACGATCACCCACAAGTTCGGCGACACGAAGGTGCCCGCCGACCCGAGCCGGGTGGTCACGGTCGGATGGACCGATCAAGACTTCGTGCTCTCACTCGGAGTGGTGCCGGTGAGCACTCGGGAATTCTTTGAGGAGTACAACAATTATCCTTGGGTCAAGACGGCAACCGACGGCGAGGGCGTAACCACATGGGGCGCAGACGAAATCGACTTCGAGGCGATCGCGGCGCAGAAACCCGACGTGATCATGGCGATCTACGAAACGATCGACCAACATACCTATGATCGGCTGTCGCAGATAGCGCCAACAGTGATCCAATCGGCTGACTACCCCGACGAGGAGACGCCGTGGGACGTGCAACTCCTCACCACGGGTAAAGCCCTCGGCAAGGAGGCCGAAGCCAAGGACCTCGTCGGCAGGGTCCAAGCCCGCATCGGCGAGGCGCGCAAGGCCAACCCGGAGTTCGACGGAAAGACGCTCGTCGTCGATTTCGGCCCTGAAGCCGGCGGACACTACCTACTGCCGCAGAACGATCCGCGGCGATCGCTGTTCACTGAGCTGGGTTTCAGCACCCAGGATGTCGACGGCGACGTCAGCGAGGAGAAGCTTGGGCTGCTCGATCGAGACGTGTTGTTCGTCAACGGAGCGACCAGGCAGCAGATGCTCGAATCACCCGCGTTCGCGCGCCTTGGCGTGGTCCGTGACGACCGCACGCTGTACACCGCGTTCGAGTCGAATCTGAGCGGCGCCCTGACCTACAGCGGGCCCGATGCGCTGCTGTACGCACTCGACGTTCTCACGCCGCAACTCGGCAACGCGCTCAACGGCCGACCGGTAGCTGACTTGTCGGACGCCTGATGCGTTGTACGTACGTAGATGCCCGTGGCACCACAAGAGGGGTGCCGGTTTGGGGGTCGTCGATGATCTGGCATTTCAGGCCGTAGACGTCCTCGACGAGACGCTCGGTGATGGTCGAGTTCGGATTACCCTGCGCGACAATGCTTCCTGATTTCATCACGACGACCTGGTCGGCATAGCGGCACGCGTGGTTGAGGTCGTGTAGCACCACCACGATCGTGCGGTTCTGCTCCCGGTTCAGCATCGCGAACAGGTCAAGCAGTTCCACCTGATGGGCGATGTCGAGAAAGGTGGTCGGTTCGTCGAGCAATACCAGCGGAGTCTGCTGGGCGAGCACCACCGCAACCCAAACCCGTTGGCGCTGCCCGCCGGACAGCTCGTCGACCAGTCGCCCGGCCAACTCCGTCACACCGACGCTGCGCATCGCCTCTTCGACCGCGGCGGCATCGTCCCGCGACCATTGGCGCAGCACCTTCTGGTGCGGAAACCGTCCCCGCGACACCAGGTCGGCGACACTGATTCCCTCAGGGGCGATCGATGTCTGCGGCAGCAGTCCCAGCCGGCGGGCCACCTCCTTGGTGTGCAGGCTGACGATATCCTCCCCGTCCAGAATCACCTGCCCGCCAGTCGGTTTGAGCAGCCGAGCCAACCCGCGCAGCAGCGTCGATTTACCGCATGCGTTGGGGCCGACGATCGCGGTGATGCGCCCGTCGAGCACGTCGACGGACAAGTCGGAGATGACGGCGGTGTCGTCGTAGCCGATGGACAGGTGATCGGCACGCAGCCGGGCCGGAGTCGTCTTCGTCGGTCATGTCCTGCTCCTGGCCTGTGCGATGAGTAGGTAGATCAGATACATGCCACCCAGGCACACGGTGACCGCACCAACCGGCAACTCGCTGCCGCGGAACAACCGCTGGGCGATCACATCGCTGACCAACAGGAGCACCGCGCCCATCGCAGCGGACGGAACCAGGCCGATGCCGGGGCCTGCGGTGAGCCGTCGCGCGATCTGCGGCGCCGCGAGCGCGACGAACGAGATGGGGCCCGCGGCGGCGCATGCGACCGCGACCAGTCCGACACCGATCACGAGATACCCGAGCCGGGCCCGGTCGGGGCTCAATCCCAGGGCACCTGCGGCGTCGTCGCCCATCTGCAGCACCGGCAGCCGGGGGCCGAGCGCCAGCAGCGCCGCGGTCGCCACGACAAGGCACACCGTCATCGGCAGCACCTGTGTCCAGTCCAGCCCGTTGAGCGTGCCCTGCTGCCACACCGCCGCGGTGACCGCGGTGTGGTAGTCCAGCTTGAGCACGATCCACTGGTTCACGGAGTTCAGTACTGCGCTGACACCGATGCCGACGACGATCAGTCGATAGCCCGCGAGGCCGTTGCGGTAGGAAAGGGCGTACACGACGACCGCGATAACCAGGCCGCCGACCAGCGCGCCCGCGGCGATCGCGTAATAGCCGCCACCGAGCCCGGCGATGACGACGAGCGCGCCGGTGTAGGCGCCCGAGTTGATCCCGATGATGTCGGGGCTGCCGAGCGCGTTGCGGGTCAGGGCCTGAAAGATCGCGCCGGATACGCCGAGGGCGGCGCCGATGAGTAGGGCCATCAGCATGCGGGGCGTCCGCCACTCCAACACGACCACCCGGTCGAAGGAGTCATTGGTCCCGGCGAGGACGCCGAGTACGTCGAGCGGTGCGACGGAGTATTTGCCGATGCCGACGGCCAGCACCGCGACGACAAGCGCACCTGCCAGCAGCGCGGTCACCACCACCACCGCGCGCCACGACGCGCGTGCCGACATCGGGCCGACCCGGACGATGCACTGTCGTCGGCGGAACGCGACGTGATTCGCGGTGACGGTCATGTTCGGTCGGCCCCGCGTTTGCGAATGAGCCAGATGAGCACCGGGGCGCCGACGAACGCGGTGACGATGCCCGCGGGCAGTTCGGCGGGCCGAATGACGACCCGCCCGAGGATGTCGGCGGCCAGCAGCAGTGTCGGCGCGGCGACCGTGGCGTAAGCGAGTATCCACCGCCAGTCCGGGCCGGTGAACGGTCGCACCGCGTGCGGCACCATCAGGCCGACGAACCCGATCGGACCGGCCCCCGCGGTGGCCGCCCCCGCCAGCAGCGTGACGGCGACCAGGCTCAGCACCTGGGTGCGGGCGACGTTGCCGCCCATGCTCTTCGCCAGATCGTCGCCGAGGGCGGTGACGTTCAGTGAGCGGCTGACGACGACGCACAGGACCACGCCGATCGCGATGAACGGTGCGATGGTCGCGGCGACGTCCATCGGCCTTCCGTCGAGTGCGCCTGCGTCCCAGAACCGCATGTTGTCGAAGGCCCGCGGGCTGTGCAGTCGGACGGTGAACCCGATGCCGTCCATCACCGCCCCGACCGCGACGCCTGCCAGCAGAACCCGGACGGGTGTGACGGCGGAACGTCCGGTCAAGCCGACGAGATAGACGAGTGCCATGGCGAACAGCGCACCGGCGAAGCCGAACCAGATGTAGGTCCAGATGCCCGACATGCCGAGGAATGCGATCGCGCAGACGATGAAGAGCGCTGCGCCCGAGTTGATCCCGAGTATCTCGGAGTCGGCCAGCGGGTTACGGCCGACGGCCTGGATCAAGGTCCCCGACAGACCGAGCGCCAGTCCGACGAGGAGGGCGAGCGCGGTACGGGGGATGCGCAACTCATGCACGATCCACTGGTCGCCGATGTCCCGGTAGCCGGTGACGGCCTGCCAGACGGTGTCCAGGCCGACGTTTTCAGTGCCGATCGCCAGGCTGGCCACGCAGGTCACGGCGAGCAGTGCGGCGGCACCGGCCAGGCCTGCCGCTCGGCGCCGCGTGGTCGGATAGCGCGCGGTCTTCGTCACCGCGGCCTGCGTCGGAGTCTGAACGGCCACGACGCCTAGAGGCCCGCTCGTTCTAACGCTTCGTCGAACTCTTCGTCCGCTGCCCTCTCGCTCTTGCCTTCCTTCATCGCACTCACCCAGACCGCCTCGACGTCGTCGGCCACCAAGGCGTACTTGGCATCCCAGGTCTCCGAGTCGAACCGCCAATAGCCGGTGACGTCCATTTGGTCGATCGTCCAGCCGAGTCCGCGGAGATATTTGCGCACGGTCCGGGATTCCGCGGCCTCGCCGGCGAACCAGCAGTAGCCGCGTCCCGTCGGCAGCGTGGATTCGCGCACGAGTTGTGCGAGTCGGCTTGGCGCTGAGCCGTTTCCGCTACCGACGCTGGCAACAATCGTCACGTCCGGGTGCGGCGGGAGGTATTCCAGATCGTCTTGTTCTGCGACTTCGACGATTGCGGTCACCGGCATGCCGCCAGGTAGCTCCTCGATGATTCGCGCGGTAGCAGGCAGACCGGACAGGTCGCTGACCAACAGCTGCCACTGTGTGCTCGACTCGGGCCGGTACCAGGAGCGCGCATGGTCGAGCCCGACGTTGTCCCCTTGGCGGGCACCGCGAGCCCACGTTGTTGCGAGCCCCCGCGCGTGCAGGACGACGTCCAGCGTGATCCGGTCGCCGCTGTGCTGCCTCACCGAGTAGTTGCGGCCCTCGCCGTCGGGGTTCCCGTCGAAGTAGACGCCAACGGCGGAATCACCGCCGCGCTTGACGTCCAGCGCCTCGGCATCATCTATCTGCAGAACTATCCGGCGCAGCCGCGAACTCAACTGCATTGCCTCGACGACGCTCGCCCGGGAGTAAGCCATTCAAGTTAGGTTAGCCTCACCGATTCCGGCGCGGACGGTCGGCTCACAGTCGACGGAGAAGTCGACCGCGCTTTGGCTGGCACAGGACGAGCGGACGCTACAAAATGTAAAGCATGTCGATTCCGCACGTCGGTTGATGAGCCGCAAACGCGTCGTGATCGCCGGGCTCGGCGACAGCGGTGTCCTCACCGCCATCCGGCTGGCAAAGCACTTCGACGTGGTCGGGGTATCGGCCAAGCCCGCGTTGGTCAGCGGCCAGGAGCTCGGGTGGCGGCTGTCCCGGCCCGAGGAGTGGGCGAGGGCCAACTGGATTCCGTTCGACCGGTTCCGCGCCCTCGACCGGGTGCGCACCGTGCACGGCAATCTGACCGGCGTCGACCTCGACGCGCGCACCGTCGCCGTGCGGGGTGACGACGGATCCAGCGTCAGTGAGAAATACGACGCGCTCGTCATCTCGACCGGTGTCGCCAACGGCTTCTGGCGTACACCGAACCTGCAGTCGCACAAAGACATCGGCGACGATCTTCGCACCGCGCACACCCGCCTGACCGGTGCCGAATCGGTGGTCGTCATCGGTGGCGGCGCCGCGGCGATCAGCACCGCCGCGCAGATCGCCACCACCTGGCCAGGCAAGCGCGTCGACCTGTACTTCCCAGGCGAGCGGGCGCTGCCGTCGCACCACCCGAAGATCTGGGAGAAGGTGCAGCGCAGGCTCACCGACGCAGGTGTTCGGCTTCATCCGGGCCACCGCGCTGCGATACCCGATGGCTTCATGTGCGACGAGATCACCGGCGCGCCGGTCGAGTGGAGCACGGGGCAGCAGCAGACGTCGGCCGACGCGGTGGTGTGGGCCATCGGCAGGGTCCGGCCCAACACCGGCTGGCTGCCCGCCGACCTCCTCGACGAAAACGGGTTCGTCAGGGTGACGCCGCAACTGCAGGTGCCCGGCCACCCGAACGTCTTCGCGGTCGGCGACGTGGCGGCCACCGACCCGCTTCGCAGTTCGGCGCGCAACCGCGGGGACGGCATCCTCGCCCGCAACATCCGCGCGGAATTCGCAGGCAAGCCATTGCGCGCCTACCGTGCGCCGAAGCGGCGCTGGGGTTCTGTGCTGGGTGTGCAGCCCAACGGGCTCGAGGTCTTCACCCCCAAGGGGCAGGCGTTCCGCTTCCCGGCATGGTCATTCGACCGGGTGCTGATGCCGGTGATCGTGCGGTGGGGGATGTACCGCGGGGTGCGCGACAACCAACCCACTAGCCTGGCACCGTGACAGCGAAGTGGACACCGGCCCGGCTTGGCGACATGACGGGCAAACGAATCATCGTGACCGGAGCGACCAGCGGTGTCGGCCTCGGCACCTCGCGGGCCCTCGCCCGCGCAGGCGCGCACGTGGTGATGGCGGTGCGCAACGACGAACTCGGTGCGCAGCGCGCCAAGGAGATCGGCGGCTCGACGTCGATCATGAAGGTCGACCTGGCTGATCTGTCTTCGGTCCGCGCGTTCGCCGATGCGCTCGACGAGGACGTCGACATCCTGATCAACAACGCGGGCCTGCTCACCCAAACCCGTGAAGAAACCGTCGACGGGTTCGAGAAGACGATCGGCACCAACCTGCTCGGGCCGTTCGCGTTGACGAATCTGATCTTCCCCAAAGTGCGCTCTCAGATCATCAACGTGGGATCGCACGCGCATCGAAGGGCGAAGCTGCGGCTCGATGATATGCACCTGCGCACCGGCAAATGGACGGTGATGGGCGCGTACGCGCGCTCCAAGCTCGCGGTGATGTTGTGGGGCCTCGAACTGGATCGCAGGCTGCGGGCCGCGAATTCGCCTGTCGTCACCCAACTGACGCATCCGGGTTTTGTCGCCTCGAACCTGTCCAGCGTCTCCGACAAACCGTTGATGGCCGCCGCCGACCGGGTGGTGCGAAAGGCGGCCAATGTGATCGGCAACGACATCGACGAGGGCGCCGCGACCACGCTGTACTGCATCAGCGAGCCGATCCCACCGGGCAGCTACATCGGCTACGACGGCGCGTTCGGGCTGAAGGGTCCGCTGGAGATGCTCGGCCGGACTGCGCTCGCAGGCGACTACGACGCCGCAGCGCGATTGTTCGAGTTCGCCGAAAAAGAAACCGGCACAACGCTTCCCGTCTAGCCGACCGTCTAACGGCTCAGGTCAACGACCCGTCGGCCACCCGCGGACCGCGGTCGGACTCGGCGGTGTCGAGCACCAGTTCGGCGACCCGCGACCGGTGCTCCTCGGCACTGCCCAACAGCGCGGCATCGGTTGTGGCCCTTTTGAAGTAGAGATGCGCCTGGTGTTCCCAGGTGAACCCGATCCCGCCATGGACCTGGACGGTGTCCGCCGCGATCCGCGCCAGCGCGGCAGAGGCGGTCGCCTGCGCGATGCTCACCGCGAGCGCGGGATCGTCCGACCCGTCGGTCAACGCCCATACGGCGTGATACGCCGTCGAGCGCGCGTGTTCGAGGTCGACGAGCAGGTCGGCAAGTTTGTGCTTGATGGCCTGGAAGGAGCCGATCGGCCTGCCGAACTGAAGCCGCGTCTTCGCATATTCGACCGTCAGGTCGAGCAGGTGCTGGCCCGCGCCGACCTGTTCGACGGCCAGCAGCGCAGAACCGACCTGCAACGCGTGCTCGATGACGCGGTCGGCTTCGCCTGCACCGGCTACCAGCAGGCCCGGCGCAGCCGACAACTCGACGGTGGCCTGCGGCCGGGTCAGGTCGAGCGTGGCCAGCGGGCTGCGCGCAACACCCGACGCGGAGGCGTCGACGGCGTACAGGGCGACGCCGTCCGCACCGTTCGCGGCGACAAGAAGAACGTCCGCCGCACCTGCATCGACGACGCGCTCGACCGTGCCGGTGAGCGCATCCCCTTCGACGGTCACCGCGACCTCGCCGAGCGAGCCCGCCGTGTCGGGCACCGCGAACGCGGCGGTACGGCTGCCCTCGACGAGGTCGGCCAACAAGCCGTCACGCGCCTCGCCCGCGGACGCGGCGACCAACGCGGGGATCGCGAGGTACACGGTGCCGAACAGGGGTCCGCAGGCCAGCGATGCGCCCAACTCCTCGACCGCGACCGCCTGGTCGACGAGTGTGCCGCCGACCCCGCCGTCGGCTTCGGGCACCGAAAGGCCGAGCACGCCGAGCTCGGCGCCGAGCCGCGCCCACACCTTCGGGTCGAACGGCGGCTCGGACTCCATCAGCGTGCGCACCGACTGTTCGTCGAAGTTCTCCGCACAGAACTTGCGCACCGCTGCGCGCAACTGGCCCTGCTCTTCGGTGAAGACGAACTCAGCGTCAGCCACGCGGGATCTCCTTCCACGGCATGCCTGAATCGGCACGCAGGTCACCGGGTAAGCCGAGGATCCGCTCGCCGAGGATGTTGCGCATCACCTCGGACGTGCCGCCCTCGATGGTGTTGGCACGGCTGCGGAGGAACCTCTGCTGGATCGGACCCTGCCAGTCCCGCTCGCCGATCCGGCCGCCGCTGTCGTAGCCGTGGTACAGAATCCCCTCCGGCCCAAGGAAATCCATGCAGAACTGGTAGATGTGCTGGTTGAGCTCGGCGCCCACCAGCTTGCCGATCGAGCCCTCGGGGCCAGGGCCTCCGACGCCTGCCGATGCGCGCGAGCGCTCAGACGTCAGGCGCTGCGCCTCCGAACGCAGCCACAGCTGGGTGAGCCGGTCGCGCAGCACGGGCGTCTGGCGGTGCGGACGCGACGCCCACAGCGTCACCGCCTCGGAGATGGTGCCCGCTCCGCGCCGACTTGCGCTGCCGCCCAACGCGGTCCGCTCGTTCATCAGCGTCGTCATGGCGACGTTCCAGCCGTTTCCGATATCGCCGAGCCGGTGCTTGTCGGGGATCCGCGCGTCGGTGAAGTAGACCTCGTTGAACTCCGCCTGGCCGGTCATCTGGCGCAGCGGCCGCGTCTCGACGCCTGCGCCGTGCATATCGATCACGAAGTAGG
>CAWHIZ010000027.1:0-27855 GCA_963829405.1 uncultured Actinomycetota bacterium | reverse complement strand
ACTACTTCGCCATGTTGGTAAAGCGCGACAGGTGCAGCTGATGTGCGACCGTGACGGTCTTGGTCGGGCCGTTGCGGTGCTTGGCCAGTATCAGATCGGCCTCGCCGCCGCGCGGATCATCGCGTTCGAAGGCATCCGGACGGTGCATCAGGATCACCATGTCCGCGTCCTGCTCGATCGCGCCCGATTCGCGAAGGTCCGACAGCATGGGCTTCTTGTCGGTGCGCTGCTCCGGACCGCGGTTCAGCTGGCTCATCGCGACCACCGGCACCTCGAGCTCCTTCGCCAAAAGCTTGAGCTGCCGAGAGAATTCGGAGACTTCCTGCTGACGTGACTCGACCTTCTTGCCCGATGTCATCAGCTGCAGGTAGTCGATCACGATCAGGTTCAGATCGTGCTTCTGCTTGAGCCGACGCGCCTTCGCGCGGATCTCCATCATCATCATGTTCGGCGAATCATCGATGAACAACGGCGCTTCGCTGATCTCACTCATCCGTCGGGCCAGCCGAGTCCAGTCGTCATCGCTCATCCGGCCCGACCGCATATCGGCCAGCTTGATCTTCGCCTCGGCTGACAACAGCCGCATGACGATCTCGGACTTGCTCATTTCGAGCGAGAAGATGACGCTGGACATCCGGTGTTTGATCGAGCACGACCGCAAAAAGTCGAGTCCCAGGGTGGAGTTGTGCGTCGGCACCATAGCGCGGCTGGCCAGATACATGTGATCGGCGTTGTCGACCTGGACGCAGCGCACCGGGACGGTCTCGATGGGTTCCACGTCGACGATGAACCTTGAGCAGGTTCGGGCTGTCCCCACGCTTCGCCGACGATCCTTGTGAATCAACGCTTTACGGGTGAGACCGAAGACCTCATCGTCGGTCGAGAAATTCAGCGTGTACGCAGTCGATGACTGCTCGGTGCGGCCCTTCACGCGCTTGGTCGTCGTATGGCATCGATAACCGAGGCTGACGATGAGCTCGTGCACATCGGACGCGAGCCGTTCGTTCGTCACAGAGAACTGGATCGCTCCGCCTGCGCTCACCGTGCCGTCCGTGTCGAGCAGTCCGGCGAGCAGAGCGCGCCGTTGTCCTTCGGACGCGCGCAGGTAGTTGAGCGGGATGTGCTTGTTCCCGAGGACGCCGAGAGTCCGAAGCCGCGCCTGCAACGTTCCTTCAACGACGCCCTCAGCCTCGATGCGCATCACAATTTCAGGGTCAGCAGACGTGATTTGGGCGGCCGCCGTCGTGCCGTCACCAAGCCACGCCCCAAGCGTGTAGGGCGGCACCGGGAGTTCCGCGGGCTCGCCCTGGAGCGGCTTGGCGTTGGACACCGAGTGGTTCAAGCGACGGTCGGCTGTCGGGCATCGCAGTGTTTCTGCTATCTCGCGTGTCGTCCGCACAGCCGCGAACGTGCCCTGATTCTTGTACCTGTTGTACTGAACCGCGGCAGCCTGTGCCGATTTCCGAGACGCCCTCGTCTCGGTCAGCCATTGATGCGCTTCGTCGGCGACGATCTCCGTGCCGTCCGAAAACGTGACGCGGTAGCACGGTCGTCCGTGCATCACGTCCGTGAGGGCGACGACGCGCGTCGGCTTACCGTCGGCACCGATCAACTCGTCACCGACCGCGACTTCGCCCATCGTGGTCCAACCGGTCGGTGTCGGCAGAGGCGTATCGAGCGACAACGCCTTCCCGACGCCAGGCCTGGCCGCGATGACGATCATCTGGCCGGGGTGGAGACCGTTCGTCACCTCGTCGAGTTCCAGGAAGCCCGTCGGCACACCGCGCGAGATACCGCCCTGGGACGCGATCGCGTCGATCTCGTCCATCGTCGGCTGCAGGAGGTCCTCCAGCGCGACGAAGTCTTCCGACGTCCGGCCGTCCGTGACGTCGTAGATCTCGGCCTGCGCCCTGTCGACGACCTCTGCGACGTCGGCGCCCTCAGCGCCCGCGTAGCCGTACTGAACGACCCTCGTGCCCGCGTCGACCAGCCGACGCAGCAGCGCCTTCTCCGCCACGATGGTGGCGTAGTAGCCCGCATTGGCGGCGGTTGGCACGGTGGAGATCAACGTGTGCAGATACGGGGCGCCACCGATACGGCGGAGCAGACCCCGCCGATCCAGCTCGGCGGCCACCGTAACGGCGTCCGCGGGCTCGCCGCGGCCGTACAGGTCCAGTACCGCGTCGTAGACACTCTGATGGTTGGGGCGGTAGAAGTCGCCGGGCCGGAGCCGCTCGAGCACATCGGCGATGGCGTCCTTGCTCAACAGCATGCCGCCGAGCACGGCCTGTTCTGCGGCCTCGTCCTGCGGCGGTTGGCGACCGAAGTCCTCGGTGGGCGGTGGAACGTCGTCGATACCCGAACGGCCTCGGTCGTCCACGACAGCCACGCGTCCCACCTCCCCTCAGTCATCGAACGTGCGTTCGACTGTGCTATCGCGACTGTAGGTCACACCCCCGACGGGAACAACCGCCCCGGCACCGCACCAGCCTCGCGATGGCCAACGCTAGACGTTGCTGGAGGGACCGCAAGGGGGCCCTGTGCATGGCCCTGTGGATGGAGTGTGGATATCTCCGCTCACCCGTGTTGAACCCTTGGGGAGAACCTGTGGACGAACGACGGCGTCAGCCACATCCCCGCTGCTAAGCGGACCACAGGGGTGGGAGTTAGTTGTGGATGACAAATTCATCGGCGTGTCGGGCCGGGTTGCGCCTTCGGGCGTGTTGTGTTTCGGGGTTGCGCCGCCCAGGTTAACGGCAGGTTAGCTTCGCTGGGGGGATAAGGCCCATTACAGTTCGCCAGAAATACAGCAACGGCGACGTGAAGGCCGACAAGGCCTTCACGCCGCCAATTGACAGCTGTGTCTACGCCTCGGCGACGACGTTCACTGACAGGGCCGCCTCCACGTCAGGATGCAGCCGCACGGCGATCGGATGACTTCCGAGGGTCTTGATGTGCCCCTTCGGCAGCTGCACCGTCCGCTTGTCGAGATTCGGTCCGCCGGCCTTCTTGATCGCGCCGACGACGTCGGCAGCCGTGATCGAGCCGAACAACTTGCCGGCGTCGGATGCGGTTCTCGCGGGCAGATCCACGGAGCCGAGACCCTCCAGGGCGGTCTTCAGCTCGTTGGCGTGCTCGATGCCGCGGACTGTCTTGATCTCGCGGGCCCGGCGGATGCCGTCAGCCTGACGCTCGGCACCCTTGGTGGCGACGATCGCCAGACCGCGCGGCAGCAGGAAGTTGCGCCCGTAGCCGTCCTTCACCTCAACGGTGTCGCCTGCTGTACCGAGGTGGTCGACCTCGGCGGTAAGAATCAGTTTCATCTCGTGTGTCCTCTGCTTACCGCGTCGCCGAGCTGAACGGCAGTAGGGCGACCTCGCGCGCGTTCTTGACCGCAATCGCGATGTCACGCTGGTGCTGCACGCAGTTACCTGTCACGCGACGGGCGCGGATCTTGCCGCGCTCGCTGATGTAGGTGCGCAGCAGCGCGGTGTCCTTGTAGTCGATGATCTGGTTCTTGCCCTTTTTGGAGCAGAACACGCACTTACGTGTCTTGACCGGCTTCTCGGGTGCCGGACGCCTCTTGGTTGAGGACTTGGCCATGTGTCTATCTCTTTCTCACTCGCTGATTTGGGTTATGTCAGAAGGGCGGTTCGTCGTCGCTGCCGGAAAACGATCCGGACGCCGGTGCGCTGCCCCACGGGTCATCCTTGGGCTGCTGGGAGCCGCCGCGATCGCCGCCGCCGCCGCCACTGCCGCCGCCGCTGCTGCCGAACCCGCCGCCGCCTCCGCCGCCGCCGCTGCGGCTGGCCTTGTTCACCTTGGCGGTTGCGTAGCGCAGGGACGGGCCGATCTCATCGACCTCGAGCTCGACGACGGTGCGCTTCTCGCCCTCTTTCGTCTCGTACGACCGCTGCTTCAGCCGACCCTGCACGACGACCCGCGCGCCACGCGTCAGGCTCTCCGCCACGTTCTCCGCGGCCTCTCGCCAAATGCTGCACCGCATGAAAAGAGCGTCGCCGTCTTTCCACTCGTTGTTCTGCCGGTCGAAGATCCGCGGAGTCGACGCAACGGTGAAGTTGGCGACGGCCGCGCCGGACGGCGTGAAGCGCAGCTCGGGATCGGCGGTCAGGTTTCCGACGACGGTGATGATCGTGTCACCAGCCACGAGGTCCTCCTGGGCAGTAGTTTCGGCTCTTCGCGTAAACGCTCATCGCGGGGCCAGTGGTTGTCGTGGGCGAGCCTACGCAGCGCCTCCGACTCCCAACAGCCTTTAGTGCTTGTCGGTCCGAAGCACCTTGGTCCGCAGCACGGACTCGTTCAGGCTGAGCTGACGGTCGAGCTCGGTGACGGTGGCCGGGTTGGCCTTGACGTCGATGACCGCGTAGATGCCCTCGGAATGCTTGAGGATCTCGTAGGCAAGACGGCGCTTACCCCAGATGTCGACCTTGTCGACAGTTCCGCCGTCCTTGCGGATGACGTTCAGGAACGTCTCCAGGGACGGGCTGACAGTGCGCTCGTCAAGGGTGGGGTCGAGGATGACCATGATTTCGTATGGACGCATGAAGACCTCATCACCTCCTATGGGCTAGTCGGCCACGGCGTGTCCGTGGCAGGAGGGTCGCCTGCGTCGGCAACCGGGCCAGGTTACAGGAACCCCTGCTGATCTGCGAAATCGCGCTAGCCGCCGTCTTAGACTTCGGCCGTGTTCTCCGAGACGCGATACGCGCTCAACGGCGATCTGCGCGTGGCCTACAGGGCGTCGCCGCCAGGAGAGCGCGACATCGTGTTCGTGCCGAACTGGTTCACGTGCTGCGAAGTCATTCCGGAGTTGCCATCCATTCGGGGTTGGCTCGAGGCGATGACCTCGCTTGGCCGGGTGATCTTCTTCGACCAGCCGGGCACGGGAGCGTCCGATCCCATCGCGCCGGGCGCACTGCCGACGTTGGAGCAATGGGCAGACAGCATCACGGCGGTGCTTGACGATCTCGACAGCCGGGAAGCGGTCCTCCTCGCTACCGACGGCGCTTTCGCCGCGGCGGCGCTGTTTGCAGCGACGCACCCATCCCGCACGAAAGCGTTGGTGGCGCTCGACTGCTACGCAGATCCGATCGGCGGCGCCGATCGGGCGGAGCAGAGCGACCTCCGCTCATGGTCGGCAGATGGGGAACGGGCGAGATTCAACATGTGCTCAATCCCGACATGCCGTGGAATGAAGAGATCCGAGCAGCGTGGGCTCGCATGGAACGCCTAGCAGCCAGTCCGGCGACGGTCGCCCTCATGATGCCGATGGTTTCTGCGATGGACGTGCGCGCGCTGCTTCCATCAGTCCGCGTGCCCAGCCTCGTCGTCCAACACTCCGACGATGCGATGATCGTCCCCGCAATGGGCAAGCACTTGCCGACCACATACCGGAAGCGAAATACGTTGAACTGCCGGGGCGCAATATGTATCACTTCGTCGAACCGTGGCGGGACTCGTTCCAGGTGATCGCGGAGTTCCTCACTGGCCACCAAGCCGAAGTCGCCGACGACCGCGTGCTTGCGACAGTGTTGTTCACCGACATCGTGGGCTCGACGCGGATGGCGGCGGAGATCGGTGACAGCAACTGGCGCGCGCTGCTCGACGCGCACGACGCCGTCGTGCGGTCACAGCTGGCGCGCTTCCGCGGCCGCGAGGTGAACACCTCCGGCGACGGCTTCCTCGCGACGTTCGACGGCCCGCAGCGGGCGATCCGCTGCGCCATGGCAATTCGTGACGCGGTGCAGCCGTTGGGCATCGAGGTGCGCGCCGGCCTTCACACCGGCGAGTGCGAACTGCGCGGCGACGACATCGGCGGCATTGCCGTGCACATCGGCGCGCGCGTCAGCGCACTGGCGGGACCGAACGACGTGCTCGTGTCCAGCACGCTGCGCGATCTTGTCATCGGGTCAGGACTCGAATTCGATGACCGCGGCACCCACGAACTCAAGGGTGTGCCCGGCGATTGGCACCTGTTCGCGGTGGCGACGTAGCGCGACTACTTGCAGGGTGCCGGAACTTCCTCCGACAACTTGTCGGCCCATGCCTGATAGGCCTCGGGCGTCGGGTGGAGTCCGTCTTCGACCCACAGGTTCTGGTCCGCCTGCTCCGCGTAAAGCGGTCGCATATCGACGAATTCGGCACCCTCGGCAGATGCCTCTTCGATGAGCACCTCGTCATACGCCACCCGCTGTGACGGAACGCTTTCACCGTAGTCGACGCCCACCGGCGACCGTGCCCACTCGTTCTGCGCGAGGACGATGACGCGCGCTCCGCTCCCCTTCGCCGAACTCAGCACCTGTTTGATGTTCTCGCGATACTCGTCGATCGGGACTCCGTTGGCGATGTCATTGCCGCCGCCCTGGAACGTGATGATGTTCGGCTGAAATGACTCGATCTGCGGCACCTGCTCGGCCAGGATCTGCGCCGCCGTATACCCACTGATGCCGACGTTCTGCAGTTCGACCTCGCAACCGTCGGCCCGCCAGTGCTCGGCGAGGAGTGCGGGAAACGCGCCGGTACTTTCGTCGGGGGCGCCGACGCCTTGTGTCAACGAGTCACCGAGCGCGAGATACCGGACGGCGCCACCGGCCGCGGGCGCTGCATTGGTGGGTTCTGCCGCTGCGCTCGTCCCCTGCGGCGGTGCGTCGGATTGCACAGTTCTGGTCCCGCTGCACGAGCTGACCAAAGCCGCCACGGCGCAGGCCAATACGCCTACCTGTCGGATTGCGGGCCTCACGCGTTGAGGATAGCCGCCGGCCTCTCTTCGGGAACTGTGATCGCGCTTTCTTTCTCTGCAGGTCGTAACCGCTTAGGCAGCCAGGCCGGCGGGCGGTCAGGCGCCCCGTCGAATATTCCGCCCGACGGGTCGTCGATCCGGCCGTGGTTGCGCACCAGGTCCAGTTCCGGCCGATAGATCTGACGAATCACCAATGCGCACAGCGCGATCACCGCGATGTCCCGCAGCAGCACCGTGACGGTGAACCACTGTTCGGGCAGACCGCGGTTCTGTTCGCCGAACAGAAAGAGCATGCGCGGCACCCACACCATGGCGTCGACGGTCATCCACGCCAACAGAAGGCGGCGGTGCGGTAGAGCCAGCACCGCCAGCGGCACCAGCCACAGTGAGAATTGCGGGCTCCACACCTTGTTCGTCAAAAGGAACAACGCGACGATCAGGAAAGCCACCTGCGCCAGGCGCGGGCGCCGCGGCGCCGTCAGCACGATGTACGCGACACCGGCGCAACACAATACGAAAAACACGAAGACGACGGTGTTCAGGATCGTCGGTGGCTCCCACAAGCCAAGGCCGGTGTCGAAGCCCTGCCAGTCGGTGAACGACTTGACCACGTTGTACAGCGAGTCCATGTCGTCGCCGCGTCGGGTGTTGAGCCGGAAGAACTCCGACCAACCCCGCGGGAACATCACCATGATCGGCAGGTTCACCACCAGCCAGGCGAGTGCCGCGGCGGCCGCCGTCTTACCCACTTCTCGAAGCCGCCCGGTACGCAGCCCGATAAGGGCGATCGGAATCAGCAGCAGGATGGGGTACAGCTTCGCCGCGACGCCCAGCCCGATCAGCGTGCCCGCAAGCACGGGTCTTCGGCGCGCCCAGGCCAGCACGGCACCCGTCGCGAAAGCCGTTGCAAGAGCATCGAAGTTGGTGAAGATCTGAAAGATGACGATCGGCGAGCCCGCCACAAGCGCCGCATCCCAGATGCGTCTGCCCGCGAGTTTCGACGTCGCCCACACCGTGGCGAACCATGCCAATGCGAGTCCCGAGCGCAGAGATGTTGAAGAACATCACCACCTCTGCGATCGATGGGACCGGCACCAGCTTGCTCAACGCGGAGTAACTCTTCGCGAGCGCCATCGACATGTACTGGTACGTCCCGGTGATGACCGGATACTCCATGTACCGCACTGCGATATTGCCGTCGAACTGCTTCTGCGGGCGACCCTCGCTGTCCTTCTCGATCCAGCTCGACTTGTACGGGAACTTGCCGAGGTTCAACAACTCCGCCGTGTATAGCGGCACCGTGTCGGAGTAGCACAGCTCGTAATAGGCCCGCTGGTTCTGCCAGTTGGCCACCTTCTGGGAGGCGGTGCCCTCGCCGGTGCTCACCAGGCAGGCCGCCTTCGATGTGTAGCCCAGCGACAGGAAGATCACCGCGATCACCAGCATCACCCGCAGCGGGGTGAAGAAGCGGGTACGTCCGATCAAGGCATGGCGACCGACCGGGCCGCCGATCACCTGCGCCAGCGCGCCCCCCAAAACGTCGGTGCGGCTGGGCATATCGCGATCGTCGGCGCTTCGCGTGTCGCCGGCAAGCTGCTGCGGGGACACAGTCGAACGGAGCGACTCGCCAGTCGCTCCGTCTTCGATTTCGCTATCCCCGCCGTCGGTCACGGGGGCGGTAGAGGTGGTTGCGGACCTGGACCGGGCACGCCAGGGGGAACCTGTGCCCCCGGTGCGACGGGCGCGTTCGGATCGGGCACGGGCGCACCGGGCGGGCCGACTGGTACCACCGTTGGCGGACCGAACGGAATCGTGACACCCGGCGCAACCTCGATGCTCGGCTGGATGGTCGTCTCCGTTGGCGGTGGTGGAGACGGCGGAGGTGGTGGCGGTGCCGCGGGCGGACCCGCGTAGCCGCCGATCTCCGTCGGCTTCGGGAACGATTCGTTCTCGGTGTCCTCCAGCGCGCCGTCCATCGTGTCCTTCCAGATGTCGGACGGCAGGCCGGAGCCGTACACCGCTCCACCCCACTTGTTCTGGAGGGGTTTGTCGCCCTGAGTCGTGCCGACCCACACCGCCGTCGACAGCGACGGGGTGAAGCCGACCATCCACGCGTCGCGGTTGTCGCCCGTGTCGCCGAGCTGGTTGGTACCGGTCTTCGCCGCCGACGGCCTTCCGCCGGCAAGGGCGTGCCCGTTGGAGTAGGCGGCGATCGGCTGCATCGCGGCCGTCACGTTGTCGGCCACGGCCTTGTCGATGCGCTGCTCGCCGGAGTTGTCCTCGCCTGCCGCGTCGAACAACACCTGGCCTTCTGCGTTGACGACCTTCTGCACGAAGTGCGGCCGGTGGTAGACGCCCGACGCCGCGATCGTCGCGTACGCGGACGCCATGTCGAGCACCCGAGACTGATACTGACCCAGCACGATCCCGTTGTTGGGCGGGCCGCCCTCGCCGTCCTCGGAAAGGGTGTGCTCGACGCCGGGGAAGCTGTCGGCGATGCCGGCCTCATGGGCAGCCTTCGCGACATCGGACGGACCGTTCTTCAGCTTCAGCATCAGCCGGTAGTAGGCGGTGTTCAGCGACCGCTTCAACGCCTCGGCGATGTTGCAGGTGCCGCAGCCGCCGCCCTCGACGTTGGTGATCTTGATGCCGTTGACGTCCAGCGGTGAGCTGTCCACCTGGTAGCCGAGACCGATGCCCTGTTCGAGCGCGGCCACCAAGGCGAACACCTTGAACGAGGATCCGGTCGGCAACCCGGCCTGGGCGAAGTCGAAGCCTTGTGCGTCGGTCCCGCCGTAATACGCCTTGACGCCTCCGGTTTTCGGGTCGATCGAGACCACCGCCGAACGCATGTCGGGTTCCTGGCCGTCGAGCGTCTCCGTTACCGCCTCTTCTGCGGCGGCCTGTGCCTTCGGGTCGATGGTGGTGGTCACCTGAAGGCCCTCGGTGTTCAGGGTCTGTTCGTTGATGTCGAACAGGTCGAGCAGTTCCTTCTGCACCTGCCGTTCGATCAGCCCGTTCGGGCCCGTCGTCTGGTTCTGGTTCTGGGCCTGGTCGGGCGGCACCGTCGGCGGAAAGACCTGCGCCGCACGGTCGGTGGGCGACAACGCACCGATCTCGACCATGCCGTCGAGCACCCAGTTCCACCGTGTCACCGAGCCTTCCGGATTGACGGCCGGGTCCAGACCGGACGGCTGCTGGATGAGCGCGGCGAGCAGGCAGCCGTCGGCCACGGTGAGCTGCTCGACCGGCTTGTCGAAGTACGCCTTGGACGCCGCTCCGATACCGTACGCACCGCGACCGAAGTAGATGATGTTCAGGTAGGACTGCAGCACTTGATCTTTGGACCATTCGCTGGACATCTTCGTCGAGATGACCAACTCCTTGGCCTTACGGATGAGGCCGCCCAACCCTGATCGCGCGTCACCGACCAAAGCGTTCTTGACGTACTGCTGGGTGATCGTCGAACCACCCTGGGTGTCACCTTCACCGAAGATGTTGTTCTTGGCGGCCCTCGCGAAACCGCTGAACGAGAAACCGGGGTTGGAGTAGAAATCGCGGTCTTCTGCGGCCATCACGGCGTCACGAACGTGGACCGGAATCTGGTCGATGTTGACGTCGACCCGGTTCCCCTCCGGCGGAACGATTTTCGCGAGTTCGCTGCCGTCGCTGGCCAGGATCGTCGACACCTGGTTCGTGCGGATATCGCCCGGCTTGGGCACCTCGACGATCATGTAGGCCATACCGAATGTGATGATCGGCAGCAGGATGACGGCGACGACCGCGACATAGATGCTGCGCCGGACCCATTTCCAGTTGATCTGCTCGAGGGCGGGCAGCTTGCGGGGCGGTCGCTCGCCCGGCCCTCCTGGCCCGCCGGTTCCACCGCCGCCTGGCGGTGGACGGCGCGGCGGCATCGGTGGAGGCGGCTTGGGCGGCGGCGTGCCGTCGAGCGCAGCCTTGACGGCCTCGATCGGATCGCGCAGCGGCCGGGTGTCGTCGCGTACCTGCGGAATGATCGCGGTGTGGCGGTCGTCGAAGTGACTTACCGGCCTGCGAATCGGGCGTGGCCGTTGGACTTCGACGGTTTCGCGTTCGTCCACACCGTCAGCAGCCTGTCCCGCGGGGACATCGCTGGCTGACCGGTTGTGGCGCCCTTCGCTATTCACTGGCCGTCCGCGCACCGTTGCGCGCGGTCCGGGTACGCGAGCCCTTCGGCGGCCGAACCGCGCCGAGCACGTACGACTTCACCAGATGATTCCAGCTGCAGGTGCGGCATACCTCCACCACGTGGACCGAGAATTCGTCGTAGCGCGATGCCAGCAGCACCAGTTCCTCGGCGTTCCGCGCCGATCCGGAGACGGCGCCGAGGTGGTCGCCGAAGACCCAGGACACCAGCGTGAGCTGTTCCTTGCGGCAGATCGGGCACATCACCGTGCTGGGCTTCCCGTGGTATTTCGCTGCCCGCAGGAGGTAGGGATTCGCGTCGCAGACCTCCGAGACGCCGGTGCGTCCCGAGTAGACCTCTGCCAGCAGGGACCGCCGCCGAAGCGCGTAGTCCACCACCTGTCGCTGCAATCGCACGCTGACCAGAGTACGTCGGGCCCCGCCGGCATGGCGCCGTGACGGGGTCAGGTGGCTGGCGCGTCGGCGTCTGTCTGCGGTGATGGGACCCGACCTCTTACGATCTTCTTTCGTGGCGACCGGCAACACACCGAGCACCCGCGCGAAGGACAGCGACCGCACCGAGACCTGCCAGGTGCTCGACAGCGCGCTGGTCGAGGGACAGCTGTCGATGGAAGAGCATCGACAGCGGGTGAGCAGGGCCACCAACGCCGCCACGTTGGGTGAGCTGCACTCGTTGGTCGACGACCTGCAGGCGCCCGGTGCGGTGCAACCGTTCGTGACGCAACGGTCGAACCTGCGTAGCGGCCGCGTCGTCATCACGGCGGTGATCGGTGTCGCGGTGGTGATCGCCTGCGCCGTCGCCTGGGCGCTGATGGGTGCCGGGGCTTCGACCCCCGAACCAGCCGCCGCGAGCCCAACTGCCGAGGCGCCGGAGAAACATGCGCTCGCCTCCGAACCGACCACCGAAGCCGCGGCGTCGACGCCGACCGCGACGCCCGAGGACCCGCCGCCGGTCGTGCTGACACCACCGCCGAACTTGCACACCGTGGAGGGGATGACCCGCGTGATCGACGAGATCCGCACGAGGTTCGGCGACACGATGGGCTACGAGCTCGCCATCATGCCCGACAAGGCGATACTCGCCCGTCCAGATCCCACGAACGATCAGTCGAAGCTCATCTACTCGTTCGAGCGCGGCTGGGGCGACCCGTCCAACAGTCCGCGTTCCGATACCGACGACCTGACCGATCTCGGCGCGTTCGACGTCGCGGCGGCGGCAGCCGCCCTGCAGGCCGCGCCCGAGACGCTGCGGATCCCACCCGGCGATGTTTCGAAGACATTCATCGACGTCGACCACGTCGCAGAGCCGCCAGAGGCTGGAGCGCTGGAACTCCTGGTCAAGGTCACAACGACCTCCGGCGCAGACGGATGGATCTACCTCGACGGCGCGAGCAACATCAAGCGCGTCGAATACCCGAGCTGACATCTACGATCATCGACGTGGCGACGCGGCAGACTCCAGGAACGCGGGCAAAAGACAGCGACCGTTCCACCACCTGCCAGGTGCTCGACAGCGCGCTCTCCGAGGGCCAGCTCTCGATGGAGGAACACCGGCAACGGGTGAGCAGGGCGACCAACGCCGCCACGCTCGGCGAGCTGCAGTCACTGGTCACGGACTTGCAGACGGCCAACGCGCCGGTGCAGATGCCCAACCTGAAGCGGCGGCCAGGTCTGCCCCCTGGCGCGGGCTGGGGTCTGCGCCTCGCGACCGCCGCGGTGCTGGTGCTCCTCGGCATGGGCATCGGGTGGGGCCTCTACGGCAACACCAGTTCACCGTTGAGCTTTGAGACCGACCCTGGCGCCAAATCCGACGGAGTTCCCGCCAAGGTGCTGACGGCACCTCGGCAGTTGCAGTCGATGGGCGGGCTCAACGGGCTGTTCGAGCAGATGCGCGCAAAATTCGGTGACACCAGGGGCTTCGAGATGAACATCCGGCCCGACCGGGCGACGCTCTACCGCCCCGACACCGAGACCCGCGCCGCAAGCTGATGTACGACTACCGCGGCGGCTGGGGCGACCCCTACTCGACCACGACGGTCGACAGCGACGATCGCGTGGTCGACCTCGCGAAATTCGACTTCGAGCAGACGATCGCCGTGCTGCGCGGGGCTCCCGAGAGCCTGAAGATCCAGCGCAAGGACATCTCCGACACCTGGATCGACATCGAACCGTCGAAGGATCCCGCCACACCCGACGCGGTCAACATTCGCATCTACATCAGCAGTGAGTTCGGCAGCGGATTCATCGACCTTGCACCGGACGGCTCGATCAAGCAGATCAACGAGCCCAGCTAAGCCGCAGGTCAGGCCACTTCCGTAACCCCGATGTAGCGGCGTATATATCGGCGCGATACAGTTGTGCGAGGTGTTGAGTCGTCGTAGCGGTAGGCAAAGGAGGTGGTTCGATGCTGGAGCTCGCAGTGCTGGGTCTTCTGCTCGAATCGCCCATGCATGGCTACGAGTTGCGTAAGCGGCTGACCGGTCTGCTCGGTGCTTTCCGGGCGTTCTCATACGGCTCGCTGTATCCCGCATTGCGCCGGATGCAGGCCGACGGGTTGATCGTCGAGGACGCGGCGCCGGACGGCGCGTCGAAGGTGCGCCGGGCACGCCGGGTGTACCAGCTGACCGACGCGGGCAAGACGCGCTTCGCCGAGTTGGTGGCCGACACCGGTCCGCAGAACTACACCGACGACGGATTCGGCGTTCATCTCGCCTTCTTCAACCGCACCCCGGCCGAGGCCAGGATGCGGATCCTTGAGGGCCGCCGTCGTCAGGTCGAGGAACGCCGAGAAGGTCTGCGCGAAGCGGTCGCACGGGCCAGCAGTTCGCTTGATCGCTACACGCGCCAACTACACCAGTTGGGGTTGGAGTCCAGCGAGCGCGAAGTGAAGTGGCTCAACGATTTGATCGCGGCCGAGCAGGTCGCCCAGGGTCGCGAGCAGACCCCCAACTAGTACGAACGAACAGATTTCCAAATGGCTGGATCGAGAGGGAGAACGTCGCCATGACTGAGAACACCGGAGCCTGCCGCGCATCCCCAGGTGCGGGTCGCGATTGTCGGTGTCGGTAACTGCGCAGCATCGCTTGTTCAGGGTGTGCAGTACTACAAAGACGCCGACGAGAACAAAACGGTTCCCGGCCTGATGCACGTGCGCCTCGGCCCGTATCACGTCAGGGACGTCAAGTTCGTCGCCGCCTTCGATGTCGATGCCAAGAAGGTCGGGTTCGACCTCTCCGAGGCGATCTTCGCGTCGGAGAACAACACCATCAAGATCGCCGACGTTCCGCCCGCCAACGTGACGGTGCAGCGCGGACCGACGCTCGACGGCATCGGCAAGTACTACGCCGAGACCATCGAGGTCTCCGACACCGACCCCGTCGACGTCGTCAAGGTGCTCAAGGACAACAACGTCGACGTGATGGTCTCCTACCTGCCCGTCGGGTCCGAAGAGGCCGACAAGTTCTACGCGCAGTGCGCCATCGACGCCAAGGTGGCGTTCGTCAACGCGCTACCGGTGTTCATCGCGTCTGACCCCGTGTGGGCCAAGAAGTTCGAAGATGCCGGTGTGCCGATCGTCGGCGACGACATCAAGAGCCAGGTCGGCGCCACCATCACCCACCGCGTGATGGCCAAGCTGTTCGAGGATCGCGGCGTGCAGCTCGACCGCACGATGCAGCTCAACGTCGGCGGCAACATGGACTTCCTCAACATGCTCGAGCGCTCGCGCCTGGAGTCCAAGAAGATCTCCAAGACCCAGGCCGTCACCTCCAACCTGCAGCGCGAGTTCAATACCAAGGACGTGCACATCGGCCCGTCCGACCACGTCGGCTGGCTCGACGACCGCAAGTGGGCCTACGTTCGGCTCGAAGGCCGCGCCTTCGGCGACGTGCCGTTGAATCTCGAGTACAAGCTCGAGGTGTGGGACTCGCCGAACTCGGCAGGCGTCATCATCGACGCGGTCCGCGCGGCGAAGATCGCCAAGGACCGCGGCATCGGCGGCCCGGTTGTCGCCGCATCGGCCTACCTGATGAAGAGCCCGCCGAAGCAGCTGCCCGACGACATCGCCCGCGAGCAGCTCGAAACCTTCATCGAGGGCTAGAAGCCGAAGCCGAGCTCAGCTGGAACATCGGTGGCGAACGCCGCGTCCAGCGCGGCGACCACCTCGGAGTCGTCGCACCGCAGGCGATTCGCGGTCGCGAACGACGAAGCGCGGTGGATGCCCATGTACAGGCTGCCGAGCACCGACAGTTCGGTGTGCACATCGGCGGCGGCGTCCGTGCGAACGCACTGTGCCTTACCGTTGCGCACATCGAGCTCGTATCGACCGCCGCGCGCCGAGCACACCGTCCGAGACGTCAAGCACCACAGACAGATCCGCCGCGTAGCTGCGCGCCTCCAACACCGCGGGGACGTCGAGAATCCGCAGCCACAACGCGTCCTCCACCAGGGTGGTCCGAACGAGTCGCGGGTCGGTCAGCAGGTACGGCAGCACATCGTCGGGATGCGTCCACGTCACCACCTTCTCGATGAGGTCCATCCCGAGCAGGACCCGCCACAGTGCGATGTGCGCCTGCGGCGTCACCGCGGCGAACTTGGTGATCTCGACCTTCTTCTTCTCGTCGCCGTGCACCCGGTACATCGCGAAGCCGTCGGCGTGCAGCAGACAGAAGAACGCAGTGCCGCCCGTACCTGAACTCCTCGCGGTCGGTGAGCACCTCGTCCCACAACCGGCGCGGGCTGTGCAAGCCGCCGGGCGTCTGCAGCCGCCACCGCTCGTAGATCTCCTCGAGCTGGTCGCGGTGCTCCGCGGGCCGCACCGTCCTGACGCCACCTGGGTCGGGCACGTCATCGTGGAACCTGGCCTCGCGCCGGTCGACGGTCAGCTCACGCCATACGGTCGACGGCCCGTATCCGAACCGGCCGTAGATGCCTGCCTCGCTGGCTTCCAATCCGGCGATCGGATAGTCGCCCATCCGGCTGTGCAGTTCGGTGAACATCGCCGTCAGCGCGCCGCGTCGCCGATGTGTCGGCGAGACCACCACGCCGGACAAGCCGGCCATCGGCAGCACGGCGCCGCCAGGAACGGTGAGCTTCAAGTCCAGATAGAACGCCGTGCCGACGATGTCTTCGCCGTCGCATGCGACGACGACGCTGCCTTCAGGCATCATCGTTCGCCACGCGTCGTTCGCCTCCTCCGGCCGCCAGTGCCCGAAGCATGTCGCGGCGACCACGCCTATGGCAGGCCAATCCGCGTCCTCTGCGGTGCGGATCGTCAGTCCTTTCGGTACGTACGCCGTTGGAGCCATGTAGTTGACGCTGACACAACTCCGCACCGATAGCACCTGAATTTCAGTGGTGCGTAATGTCGAGCCATGGCCGAGATCTCCGACGACGACCTGCTGAATCTCGACGAATTCGCGCTGCTGCCGGAGAACGCCGAACAGATCGGCCACACCGGCCCGCTGCCGACGGTCACCCGCATCGAGTCCGGCGGCATCAGCGCGCTCAAGTGGGGCGACGAGCCGCCGCAGGTGGTGTTCCTGCACGGCGGCGGGCAGAACGCGCACACCTGGGACACCGTCATCCTCGGTCTCGGCGTGCCCGCGCTCGCCATCGATTTGCCCGGCCACGGCCGCTCCGGCTGGCGTGAGGACGGCGACTACGGGCCCAAGCTCAGCGCGGACACCCTGCGGCCGCTGCTGCGCGAGTGGGCGCCCAACCCGCGGCTCGTCGTCGGGATGTCGCTCGGCGGCCTCACCGCGCTGCGCATCGCCGCCACCGAACCCGCGCTGGTCGGAGAGCTCGTCCTCGTCGACGTGACCCCGTCCGCGCCGGAACGCCACGAGGAGATGACGAAGGCCCAACTGGGCGCCGTCGCGCTGGTCCAGGGTGACCGGGAGTTCCCCACCTTCAAGGCGATGCTCGATGTGACGGTCGAGGCGTCCCCGCACCGAGATCGGAAGTCGTTGCGGCGCGGGGTTTTCCACAACTCGAAGCGTCTCGACGACGGCACGTGGACGTGGCGTTACGACACGTTCCGCGGCGAGAAGAAAAAGATGCCCGAGTCGTTCACCGGTCTGTGGGACGACGTGCCCGCCATCACCATGCCGACCACGCTGGTGCGCGGCGCCAACTCGTACTTCGTCAACGACGACGACGCCGACGCGTTCGCGAAGGGGGCTCCCGGCTTTCAGCGCACCCACGTCGTCGCCGACTCGGGCCACTCCGTCCAGGGTGATCAGCCGCGCGCGCTCGTCGACATCCTGCGCGCGGTGCTCGACGCCTGACTACGCGCGCCGCGCGCGGACCATGGCGGCACGCACTTTCACCGCCTGCCCGTCATGGTTGAGTGTTCGGCGCGGCACGTCGTCGTCGACCGTCACCAGTTCCCAGTCATCGTCGAGCACCGCGGTCAGGTCCGAGGTGGCGAAGAACAAGGCCGTCGGCATCGCTTCGCCCGAACTGTCCGCGTTCGACGGATGATGACCGACGACCAAAAGCGTGCCCCCGGGCCGGACCGCGGCGGCGAGCCGCCGAAAGGCGCTCTCCCTGTTGGCGATTCCATGCATATAGTGCGACGTCACCAAGTCGAAGCCGGCCGCAGGTGGCGTCCACGTGCTGAGGTCGGCCTCCTGCCACTCGATCCGGGCCGCGACGTCGGGGCCCATCTCTTCGGCGCGGCTTCTCCCGCGCTCGAGCGCGCTGGCGACGAAGTCGACTGCGGTGACCGTCCATCCCCGTTCGGCGAGCCAGAGCGAGTCGGCAGCTTCACCGCATCCCGCGTCGAGCGCTGTTCCGACGGGCAGCTCGGTCGCCGTATCGATCAGCGTGAGATTCGGTGGAAGCGACGCGTCGTCAGATGCGCGGCGCGCGGTCTTCCATCGCTGCTCCCAGAATGATCTGTCGAGTTCGTGCTCGGCCATGTCGCAAGGGTGCCGACCGGGTCCGCTGATGGCAAACGAACTTGCCGAATGGGCAAATCCGGCGTTGGTCTGCTGTTAACTTTCTGATTGCCGGCTGCTAGCCCGGCTGTCGTAGGTTTCGGCGCGTGCGGCCGACAGCCCCCGGCCGGTATTCGTGTGGAAGGAACCGCGCCCATGGCACTCGTGCCGTTGAACCTCTTCGTTACCCATGACGGAAAGTCCAGGCGACAGCATGTGACGTGCCGTTACAAGTGCGGCGACGCCTGCTCCAAGCCGGTCCGCAACACCAGCGACAACGAGTACTTCGGCGATATCGCCAAGGAGGTGTCGCGGCGCTCGATACTGCAGGCCAGCGGTGTCGCGGTGCTGGCGGTCGGCGCAGGTTCGGTGCTGGCCGCATGCGGAAAGGGCGAACAGCCCGCAGCGACCCCGACCTCGTCGACGGAGCCTCCGGCCGAAACACCCGCGGGCATGAAGTTCGACGCCGTCGCGCCCAACAGCGAGGACGCCGTCGTCATCCCCGAGGGTTACAAGCAGGGCGTCGTGATCAGTTGGGGCGACCCGATTCTCGACGGTGCGCCGAAGTTCGATGTCCGCAACCAGACCGGTGCCGCCCAGCGTGGTCAGTTCGGCTTCAACAACGACTTCGCGGGTCTGCTCCCGATAGACGGCCAGCCCAACCGGTTCCTTCTTGTCACCAACCACGAGTACGTCACGCCGATGTTCATGTTCCCCGGCTACAAGGAAGACGCGCCGACCCGCGAGCAGTTCGACGTCGAGATCGCCGCGATCGGCATGGGTGTCGTCGAGGTCGAACGGGTGCCTGGCGGCGGCCTCGAACCCGTGATGGGGCGATACAACCGGCGCATCACCGCCGACACCCCGATGACGCTCGTCGGGCCCGCGGCAGGCACAGACTTCGTCAAGACGGCCGCCGACCCGGAAGGTCGCACGGTTGCCGGCACCTTCGCCAACTGTTCGGGCGGCGTAACCCCTTGGGGCACAGTGCTCTCCGGCGAGGAGAATTTCCAGGAGTACTTCGGCGCGGTCGAAGGCTCGGCGAAGCCCAACCCGGTGGACGCCGACCGCTACGACCGCTACGGGATTCCGCTGGAGCCGTCCGAACTGCTGTGGGAGACCTTCGACCCGCGCTTTGATGTGAGTAAGACGCCCGAATGAACCCAACCGCTTCGGCTACATCGTCGAGGTCAATCCGTGGGACCCGAACTCGACTCCGGTGAAACACTCCGCGATGGGCCGGTTCCGCCACGAGGCCGCCAACATCTACATCACCGACGACGACACCGTTGTGGCCTACAGCGGCGACGACGAACGCTTCGACTACATGTACAAGTTCGTCTCGAGCAAGAAGATGCAGCCAGGGCGCGACGCTGCGGCGCTTGCGCACAACATGACGCTGCTCGACGAAGGCACGCTGTACGTCGCCAAGCTGTCCAGCGACATCCCGCCCGCCGAGATCGACGGCTCGGGCACGCTGCCCGCCAAGGGCGCCTTCCGCGGGACAGGGACGTGGCTTCCGCTGCTGCGCTCGGGCCCCGACGGTCAGGCCGAGTCGCTCGTTCCCGGTGTGACGGCGCAGGAAGCCGCGGTGTTCACCCGGTTCGCCGCGGACAAGGCGGGCGCCACCAAGATGGACCGCCCCGAGGACTTCGAGGCGAACCCGAAGACGGGCAAGGTGTACGTCGCGCTGACCAACAACGACGAGCGCGGCGCACCGGGCGAGGCGGGGCCGGATGCCGCCAACCCGCGCAACGACAACAAGAGTGGGCAGATCCTCGAGATCACCGACAACCACGCAGGCACGGACTTCACCTGGGAGCTGCTGCTGGTGTGCGGCGACCCGGCAGCCGCGGACACGTACTTCGCCGGGTTCGACAAGTCGAAGGTCAGCCCGATCTCGTGTCCGGACAACGTGGCCTTCGACAGCCACGGCAACCTGTGGATCTCCACCGACGGCAACGCGTTGGACTCCAACGACGGACTGTTCGCCGTCGCGCTCGACGGCCCGAACCGCGGTGAGACCAAGCAGTTCCTCACCGTGCCGCTCGGCGCGGAGACCTGTGGGCCCGTCATCACCGACGACCTGGTGACCGTGTGCGTCCAGCATCCCGGCGAGCACGACGACAACGACATCGACAACCCGCTGTCCCGGTGGCCGGAGGGCGGCAACGGTACGGCGCGCCCGTCGGTCGTCGCGGTGTGGAAGACCGACGGCCAGATTGGCGTTTGACCAAACCGGGAATGATGGCGTCGTGCCAAAAATTCGTATCGGCGTGCAGCTGCAGCCGCAACATTCCACCCAGTACAGCCATATCCGTGATGCCGTGCGGCGATGCGAGGACATCGGCGTCGATGTCGCATTCAACTGGGATCACTTTTTCCCGTTATACGGCGACCCCGACGGTCCACATTACGAATGCTGGACGATGCTCGGCGCCTGGGCTGAACAGACGTCGCGCATTGAAATTGGCGCGCTCGTCACTTGCAATTCGTATCGCAACCCGGAATTGCTCGCCGACATGGCGCGCACCGTCGACCACATCTCCGACGGCAGGCTGATCCTCGGCATCGGGTCGGGCTGGAAGCAGAAGGACTACGACGAGTACGGCTACGAGTTCGGCACGGCGGGCAGCCGGCTGGACGATCTCGCCGAGGCGTTCCCGCGCATCAAGTCCCGGCTGGGCAAGCTCAACCCGCAGCCGACACGCGACATCCCGGTGCTGATCGGCGGTGGCGGAGAGAAGAAGACGCTGCGCCTGGTGGCCGAATACGGCGATATCTGGCACTCGTTCAGCGACAGCGGCGAATACCCGCAGAAATCCGAGGTGCTGGCTCGGCACTGCGCCGACGTCGGTCGCGATCCCTCGGCGATCGAACGCTCGGCCGGTGTCTCCGGCAAGGGAACCGACGCGCTGCTCGCCGAGGCGGACGCGCTCGCGGGCCTCGGAGTCACGCTTCTGACCGTCGGCGTCAACGGCCCTGACTACGATCTGAGCGACGCTGAAGCGTTGTGCCGCTGGCGCGATCAGCGAGCTGAAAAGTAACTGAGCTTAGGCTGCGCGAACCGGCCGACACGAAAGTGTCTCATTCTGTCATTTTTGTCCTAGCGACGAATTCGCGTGATTAACTTGCGCCGCAATGCCGAAGAGGTACGGGGTAAAAGAAAAGGACCAGGTTGTTTCTCACATCATCAACCTGGTGCTGACTGGCAAGCTGCGTTCGGGGGATCGGGTCGACCGCAATGAGATCGCGCACGAGCTCGGCCTGAGCCGTGTGCCGATCCAGGAGGCCGTCGTTCAGCTCGAACACGACGGCATCTTGTCCACGCGGTATCACCGCGGCGCGTTCGTCGAGCGCTTCGACGAATCCGTCGTGCTCGAGCACCACGAGCTTCACGGCATCCTGCTCGGCATCGCATCTGCGCGCGCCGCCAACGATCCTCGTCCGCAGGTGCTGTCCCAACTCGACACGCTGACCGATTTCATGCGCGCCAACCGCGAGTCGCGCGCGTTTCAGGAGTCGGCCTGGCAGTACCGGCAGACCATCAACGAGGAGTACGCCGGTCCGCGGCTACTTGCCGAGATCCGCGCTTCGCAGAGCTTCATCCCGCGGTCGTTCTGGGTGACCTACCTGAACAACCACGACGAGATGATGCCGTTCTATGAGGCCGAGACCACCGCCATCCATACCCGCGACCCCGATGGTGCGCGAGCCGCTTGCGCGGGCCGGTCGGAGGCCATGGGGCGGATCATGGTCGCCGAACTGGTTCGCCGCGGCGTGTTCAACCCATCGGCCCTGGCCAGGCAGCCGTCGGTTGCGTTCTGATTGAGCGCAAGCCGGTTCCAACGCCTGCCCGGCGGCTACTTTGACTTGAATGACCCCCTTCACGGGCCGGACAGGTAAGGCATTCGCACTCGCGCTGATCGCGCTGCTGGTCTTCAGCCTCCCGATGGCCACGCCCGCACTCGCCGACGCCGATCAATGCGCGCCGCCCGGCGTCGACAGCGCGAGCGCCGTCCCGACCAACCTCGCAGCTGCCGCCGCCGGGCCCGCCGAGGACAAGTACACGACGCCCACCGTCGCGCCGCTGGACACCGTCAACACCAACGCGCTGGGTCTCGGCACGCCAGGGGTGATCACCGTCGGCACCCTGTCGGACGCGCCACCGAGCATCTGCATCAACTCGAAGGGCGACTTCACCGGGTTCGACAACGAGCTGCTGCGGGCGGTGGCCGAAAAGCTCGGTCTGCGAATCAATTTCGTCGGCACGGAATTCTCCGGCCTGCTCGCACAGGTGGCGTCGCGTCGCTTCGACGTCGGCTCCTCGTCGATCACCACCACCGATGCACGGCGGCGCACCGTCGGATTCACCAACGGCTACGACTTCGGCTACTTCTCCCTCGTCGTGCCGACGGGGTCGCCGATCACCGGATTCGACAAGCTCGCCGCGGGTCAGCGCATCGGCGTCGTGCAGGGCACCGTGCAGGAGGCCTATCTTGTCGACTCGCTCAAGCTGGACCCGGTCAAGTTCCCCGACTACAACACCGTCTACGCCAGCCTGAAGTCCAAGCAGATCGATGCATGGGTGGCGCCGTCGCAGCAGGCGCAGGGCACCGTGCAGCCCGGCGATCCGGCCGAGATCATCGAGAACACCTTCAGCCTGGACAACTTCGTGGCGTACGCGGTCGCCAAGGAGAACAAGCCGCTGATCGACGCGTTGAACTCCGGGCTGGACGCGGTCATCGCAGACGGCACCTGGTCGCGGCTGTACTCCGATTGGGTGCCGCGTGAGCTGCCGCCCGGCTGGAAGCCGGGATCCAAGGCGGCGCCGGTGCCGCAGCTGCCGGACTTCGCTGCGATCGCGGCCAGCCACCAGGGCGAGCAAACGGATTCGTCTGCAGTCCCAACCGAAGTCGACGTTGTCACAGCTGGCCGCCTCGTTCCTCGACTGGGATCTGTACAAACAGGCGATTCCCGACCTGCTCAAGACGGGTCTGCCGAACACGTTGATCCTGACCGTCAGCGCCAGCGTGATCGGCCTGCTGCTCGGCATGGCGCTGGCCGTCGCGGGCATCTCCGGGTCCCGCTGGCTGCGCTGGCCCGCACGCATCTACACCGACATCTTCCGCGGCCTGCCCGAAGTCGTGATCATCCTGCTGATCGGCCTCGGCGTCGGGCCCATCGTCGGCGGCCTCACCGGCAACAACCCGTATCCGCTCGGCATCGCGGCGCTCGGCTTGATGGCCGCGGCCTATATCGGCGAGATCTTCCGTTCCGGCATCCAGAGCGTGGAGCCGGGCCAACTCGAAGCCTCGAGGGCGCTCGGCTTCAGCTACCCGTCATCGATGCGACTTGTCGTTGTGCCGCAGGGGATTCGGCGGGTGCTGCCCGCATTGGTCAACCAGTTCATCTCGCTGCTCAAGGCCAGCTCGCTGGTGTACTTCCTCGGGCTGGTCGCCAACCAGCGCGAGCTGTTTCAGGTGGGCCGCGACCTCAACGCGCAGACCGGCAACCTGTCGCCCCTTGTGGCCGCGGGCCTGTTCTACCTCGTGCTGACGATTCCGCTGACCCACCTGGTGAACTACATCGACGGCCGTCTGCGCAAGGGCAAACCCGCAGAACCGGAGGATCCGCTGTCGCCACTGAACCCCGCATCCCAGGAGATGATCTGATGCCGGCCGCACCCGCACCAGTCTCATTGGCCGGCAAGGATATTCATCTGTCCTTCGGCCCCAACGCGGTGCTCCGCGGCGTCGACATCGATGTGCCCGCAGGCACCACCGCCGCGGTGATCGGTCCGTCCGGATCCGGCAAGTCGACGCTGCTGCGTACGCTCAACCGGCTCTACGAGCCCGACAAGGGCGACATCCTGCTGGATGACAAATCGGTGCTGCGCGACAACCCCGACGCGTTGCGCCAACGGATCGGGATGGTGTTCCAGCACTTCAATCTCTTCCCGCACCGCACCGTGCTCGACAACGTGACGTTGGCGCCGCGCAAGCTCAAGAAGCTCAGCGCCGACGCGGCCCGCGAGCTGGGGTTGGCTCAGCTGGAGCGGGTTGATCTGCGGCACAAGGCCGATGCGCGACCAGGCACCCTGTCCGGTGGACAGCAACAGCGGGTCGCCATCGCCCGCGCGCTTGCGATGACACCCCAGGTGATGTTCTTCGACGAGGCCACCTCGGCGCTGGATCCCGAACTGGTGAAAGGCATCCTCGCGCTGATCGCCGACCTCGGCGCCGACGGCATGACGATGGTCGTGGTGACGCACGAGATGGGGTTCGCCCGCTCGACATCGGACGCGGTGGTGTTCATGGATCACGGCAAAGTCGTCGAATCAGGTCCGCCTGAGCAGATATTCGACGGTCCGGAGACCGAAAGACTACAGAGATTCCTGTCTCAGGTTCTGTAACCACAAACATTGCGTGATTACATACCGTCAGACCCTGACAGGTTAGACTAGCGAACTATGGTGGAGACCGAGGCGCAGGTCGACGAGTTGGCGGCTGAGCTGCAGCGCGTCCTCTCCAAGCTGTTCTCCGTCCTTCGCCGCGGCGACGCCAACCGCGGCACCGCGGGCGACCTGACGTTGGCCCAGCTGTCGATCCTGTTGACGCTGCTGGAGAAGGGCCCGATCCGGATGACCGATCTGGCGGCCCACGAGCGCGTCCGCACCCCGACAACGACGGTGGCCATCCGCAGGCTCGAGAAGCTCGGTCTGGTGAAACGGTCGCGCGACCCGTCCGATCTGCGCGCCGTCCTCGTTGAGGTCACCCCGCGTGGCCTCGTCCAGCACCGCGAAGCGCTTGCCGCTCGGCGCGCCGCGCTGGCCGCGATGCTCGGAAAGCTCACCGACGACGACGTCGAAACCCTGACCAGGGCGGTGGGCTCGATGGAGCGGCTGGCCGATCGGGAAACCGGCCACGACGGGGCCTAACCCAGCCAGTCAAGTACCGCCGCGGCGGTCCACGACTGCTGCATGCTGCCCAACGGTTCGCCGGTGAACGGCTCGTAGTACTCGGCGAACGTGCCGTCGCTGGCCTGCCTCAGGCCTTCGCGCCGCAGCATCAGCGACCGCTCGGCCCAGCCGCGGCGGGCGAACGCCCAGGAGAACAGCCAGGTCATCACCGGCCAGACCGGTCCACGCCAGTACTCCCTCGACCGGAAGTCGCGTGACACCGGTGAGGTCGAAGGGATCAACGCGTACTTCATGTCGGGGTGCCCGCAGAACCGCGGGCCCTCCAACAGCTTCAGCAGCGTGCGCTCCTTGTCGTGCGGCAGGCCGCCGCACAGCAGCGGCGCGAACTGCGCGACGGTTTCGGTGGCGATCACCCTGCCCGCGCGGACGTCGTAATCCCTTGCCGCGCCTGTGCGTTCGTCGGTCATCTCGATGACGCCCGCACGGAACCGATCCGCCCACGCGTAGAGGTCCCTGACATCGGCGTGCGGCCGCTTGTAGTCCTCGCCGATCTCGGCGAGCACCGAACATGCCACCGAAAGGATCGCCGACACGAACACGTCCTCGACCGCGAAGCTCATCACCTTCGGAAGAAGCTCGTCGTCGTAGTGCGCCGACTTCATCTCCTCGACCAGCCACAGATAGCGGTCGTACTCGGTATCGGACGGCCGCTGGCTGGCGTCGGTGACGATCGCGTTGTCCTCGCGCTGATACTCGGGCACTATGCCCGGAATCACGTTGGCGTACGCGGCATCCCACCGCGGCGAGTTGTCCATGCCGGACTCCCAGCCGTGATAGACCGTGACGCGGCCGTGCCCCTTCTGGTCGCGGGCTTCTGCCAGCCAGCGGTGCCAGTTCACAAGATCATCCCAGCGGCGGTCGAGAAACGCTTCGGCCACCGCGCGGGTGGATCGGCCCCGCGAGCGGGCGTGGTCGAGGATGCGCTGAACGGCGATCGCGTGCACCGGTGGCTGGGTGATCCCGGAGGTGTGCCGCGACCGCGGCGCGTTGGCGGCCAGCGCGGAGGTCGCCCACCGGGCTGGTCCAGGGAAGTAGCCGTCGACGCCGTTGGCGAAGACGATGTGCGGAATCATGCCGTTGGCCCACTGCGCCGACAGCAGTGTGTCGAGTTCGACGACGGCCCGCTCGACGCTGAGCGGCGCGAGGCCGATGGAGACGAAGGCGGCGTCCCAACTCCACATATGCGGGTAGAGCAGCGGCGCCGCCGTGGTCATCACGCCCAGGTCGTTGCCGCGCAGCAGGTACGCGGCGCGGGCCGCGAGCTGAGTGGGAGCGAAGCTGGGATCGGGTGCCATCTGCTCAATGATCGCAGTCGGTAGGGTGACCGGCATGCCGACCGCCTTCATCACCGGGCCGGCGGGCGGCCTCGGCACGGCGATCGCCGATGCGCTCGCACCCACCCATACGTTGTTTCTCGGCGGTCGGCCGTCGGACCGGCTCGACGCACTGGCCGAGCGACTCGGCGCCACGACATGGCCGCTGGATCTTCAGGACACCGACGCCATCGGATCGGTCGTCGAACCGATCGACGAGCTCGACGTGCTGATCCACAACGCGGGTGCCGCCTTCCCCGGACGCGTCGCGGAGTCGGAGGTCGACGAGTGGCGCATCACCATGGAGGTCAATGTCATTGGTGCAGTGGCGCTTACGCTCGCGCTTCTGCCCGCACTGCATCAGGCCCGCGGCCACGTCGTGTTCATCAACTCCGGCGCGGGGATCAACGCCTCACCCGGTTTGGCGTCCTACACCGCAAGCAAATTCGCCCTTCGCGGCTTCGCGGACTCGCTGCGCAACGACGAGCCCTCGCTTCGGGTGACGTCGATCCATCCGGGCCGGATCGCGACGGTCATGCAGGAAGGGCTGGTCGCCTACGAGGGCCGCGACTACGACCCGGCTCGGTTTCTGAGCCCCGAAACGGTCGCGAAAGTCGTGGCCGACGCGGTCAACGCGCCGCCCGACGCCCACATCCACGAGGTCGTCGTCCGCCCCAACGGGTGAATTCGGCGCGAATTGCGACGCTGAGCGTCGGTTAGCGCGCCAGAATCGCTGTATGGGCACGATCAAGGAAACCGCAGGACAGTTCTTCGACGCATGCGAGACCGGTAAGGGCTGGGCCGGCTGCGCCCAGTACTGCCACGCCGACGCGACGTTCAGCAGCCAGACCGATGCACTGGCCGAGGTGGACACCCTCGAGGCGTACACCGAGTGGATGAAGAACCTGCTGACGCCGCTGCCCGACGGCATCGCGGAGCTGAAATCCTTCGCCGTCGACGAGGCGCGCAACACCGTGGTCGCTTTCGGCGTCTTTCGCGGGACGCACAGCGGCGACGGCGGCCCTGTGCCGCCGACCGGAAAGAGCGCGGCCGCCGACTACGTCTACGTCATGGACTTCGACGGGGACAAGATCCGCCACATGACGAAGATCTGGAACGACGGCTACACCATGCGCCAGCTGGGCTGGGGCTAGCCCACGTTGGAAAAGTGCGGGCGCAGAGCGGCGGCGAGTACGCGGTCGAGTGCGCGGTCGGGCAGGACGCGGACCAAGCGGGTGATCATCGCGGCGTCGCGGCCGACGGTGTAGCGGGTACGCGGTCTGCGCGCCGTCACCGCCTTGGCGATCACCGTCGCCGCGGCGGCGGCGGGCAGGCCCGACTCGGTGGACGACATTGCCTGCGCGTTGACCGCTTGCACCAATCCGCCGTAGCGCCGGCTCTGCTCGGGCGTCATAGCCGACATCGTCTCTTTGGCGGTGGCGATCGCCCTGCCGAGCATCTCCGTCCGCACGGCACCCGGTTCGACCACGACCACTCCGACGCCGTGCGGGGCGAGCTCGCGTCTCAACGAGTCACTGACCGCCTCGATCGCGAATTTCGTTGCCGCGTAAGGCCCATAGGTGGTCATCGCTACCTTGCCGCCGACGGAGCTGATGTTGACGACGCGACCCGAGCTGTCGATCAAAGCAGGCAGCAGCGCCTGGGTGACGG
>CAWHIZ010000026.1:0-18916 GCA_963829405.1 uncultured Actinomycetota bacterium | reverse complement strand
GTGGGTACCATCGTGATGATGCTCTACCAGCCCGTGCACCGACCCTTGCGGCAACGCCTGATGGCCGCCGCGGGCCTGCTGGTCGCCGTCTGGCTGCTGTGGAACGGCGCTTATCTATTCGTCGCCGTCGTCGGCTCTTTCGTGGCTGGGCATCTACGTGCGCAGACGCAGAAGGGCCGACGCGCTACGCGACGCCGGACTGCGCGCACGTGCCGAATACGAACATCGGCTGAACCTCGGGGGCGATCCGAGGGGGATCTACGGCCGCTATCCGCCGGTGCAGCCGGGCTGGTTCCCGGATCCGCAGAACCGTTCGCAGCTGCGCTATTTCGACGGCGGGTCGTGGACCGGCTATACGGCTTGCACCGGGCAGTAATGCTTTCCGTCGCCGCGGTATTCGACCGGCGGGAGGTTGCGCGCAGGTGTCTCCACCAGAGGCGAGTCCGACGGGAGTCGACCGGTCGCCCGGTCGATGGCGCTTCGCTTACGCGGGTGCATCAGCATTCGCTTCGGCAGCAGCCGGGTCGTCCAGTACACCGCCTTGCCGAAGAGCCGGTGTAACCGCTCCTGGCGCGGCGACCACGTGTAGCCCAGCAGCTCACGGACAGCAGGGTCGAACAGCCCGACGGTCGCAAAGTTGAAGAACCGCTGCATCCCGGCCACATTCAGCCGCCAAAGCCAGTCAGGCATCCACTCCAGCGACGGATGCTTGGTCATGGTGGACAGGTCGAGCACTTCCCGCGTTGCGTAGTTGTCCTCCAACACGTTGTGGCACATGTGATCCCAGTACTCCTGGAATTCCTCCCAGGTGTTCGGGACCGGCCGCATGCTCATCCCGTACATCCGGTACCACGTGATGTGCTCATCGAACAGCTGACGCCTCTTGTCCTCGGTCAGGCCGCCGCCGAGCCACTCCGCGGCCAGCATCGTCGACTTGAAGAAGGTGGCGTGCGCCCAGTAGAAGACGTCGGGGTTCAGTGCGCTGTAGCGGCGGCCCTGCTCGTCGACGCCCTTGATGCCGATGTGGTAATCGCGCACCTGCGCACCGGTCTTCGGCGCACGGTCGCCGTCGAACACCACGCCGCCGATCGGATACACCGACCGGTACAACCGCGGCATCCGCTCCATGAAGAAGATCGAGTGGTCCTTGACGGCGGCGCCCAGTTGCGGATGCATGTTCTGCATCGACCCTGCCCACGGCCCCTGCAGCATGCCGGTCCACCGGCCGAAATACTTCCAGGTCAGCGAGTCGGGCCCGAGCGGTGCCGGCAGGGCGTCGTACCCGCCCGTCGACACCGGGCAGCCTGTCGCCACAGGTGTGGTCCCGTTGGTCATCGGGGCATGCCTCAGAAGTATCTTGAGTCACTGATGCGCTTCCGGTCGGCGTCGATGTAGATTCTGACTACGAACGTTGTCACTTGATTCTAGGAGGGATGTGGCTGGCGGTCAACGACGGGGCCGATGGTCGGGCGTTCCGCTCGAGGACCGTCAGGCACTGCGTCGCGACGATTTGATCGCCGCGGGTGTGGGGCTGCTCGGAAGCGAGGGCGGGCCTGCGCTGACCGTGCGGGCGGCATGCAAGCAGGCTGGGCTCACCGAGCGCTACTTCTACGAGAGCTTCTCCGACCGTGACGAATTCGTGCGGGCGGTCTACGACGACGTCTGCGCCAAGGCGATGTCCACCCTGTCGTCATCCACCACCGCCCGCGATGCGGTGGAACGGTTCGTCGCGCTGATGGTCGACGACCCGACGCGAGGCCGGGTGCTGCTTCTCGCGCCTGCGGTCGAACCGGTGCTGACGCGCTCGGGCGCCGACTGGATGCCCAGCTTCATCGACCTGCTGCAGCGCAAGCTGACCCGCATCACCGAACCGGCGGTGCAGGCCATGGCGGCCACCGGCCTGATCGGCGCGCTGACCGCCCTGTTCACCGCCTACTTGAACGGCCGGCTCGCGGCGACCCGCGAGCAGTTCATCGACTACTGCGTCGAGATGCTGCTCAGCAGGGTGTCGATTTCCTGAGGCCTACTCGGCCACCTGGCCCGGTATCCCCGGGAAGCTCCCCGGCGTCGGCCAACTCGTCTTCCTCATTCTGAGCAGCGGCCGCGGCCTCCTCGGCCTTCGCCTGGAAGTCGCGGCCCGACACACTTGCCGCCGAAGCACCCGGCGTGGTCGCCGTCGCGACGCCGCGGTTGCAGTTGAGCGTCAACAGCACGTCGCCCTCATCGGGCCCGAAGTACACGTCGCCGGCGATCGGCCGGACATACGAACCGTCGGTCACCCTGGTGACGAGGCACGCGCCCATGGCGTCCTGCCGATCGCCGAACGTCACGGCGATCTTCGGGATGCCACCGTCTTCCTCGATCGCGGCGACCGCGTCCTCGTACGTCATGCCCTCGACATCGGGTGCCGCCGAAGCGGTGCCCGCACCGAACAATGCGACCACACCGAGGGCAGCCGCAGCAGCGCCTGCCGAAACGATGATTTTCATCTGCCCACCACCTACATTCGCGATTTCCGTCTGACTGCGAGCGTGGCAAGCGCTCGCTGTGAAATCGCGAAGAGAAGGTGAGGCGGGTGTTAACTAACCGGTCGGGATCTCAGGCTCGGCGTCGCCGGGGGTCTCGCCGGCCTCCGCGAGTTCGTCCTGCTCGTTCTGCGCAGCGGCCGCGGCCTCCTCGGCCTTGGCCTGGAACGCACGGCCCGTCGGGCTGGCCGCAGAGGAGCCGGGGACGCCGGCCGTCGCGGCACCGCGGTTGCAGTTCAGCGCCAGAAGCACCTCGCCGTCGGCATGCGCCGCCTCGCCATCGTTGTATCGCGTGAACGGCGCATCGACAGCGTTGGTGACGAGGCAGTCGCCCATCGCATCCTGACGATCACCGACCGTGACCGAGATCTTGGCGGAGCCGCCGTCCTCCTCGATCGCGGAAACCGCGTCGCCGTAGGTCATTCCCACCACGTCGGGTGCAGCCGACGCGATGCCCGCGCCGAACAACCCCAGCGCAACACCCGCGGCGCCGATGCCGGCCGAAACGATGATCTTCTTCAACTTGCCCACCTATGTCTGAGGTCTACGGTTGCCACGAATTCAGGCGCCCTTCATTGCCTGCGGAAACAATACCGCCGAGCGGCCCAACCCGCGAGCAGTACCGGTGTCTACTTCGCGCGAATTATCGGGAGGGTCTGTCGGCCAGAATCGTGATCTTTCCGACGCGACGACACCCGCTGTGGCAACTTGATGTGTCTGGGTTACACAGATATATTGACTGCAACCAACAGGTACAGATAAATCTGGGCCGCCCCGCACGAGATGGCGAATGGCCCCGACCCCAAGGAGGACGCAGGCCAAATGCGCGAAAACCTGACCGACCTGCACCTGCTGCACGAACTCGAGCCTGTTGTTGAGAAGAACCTCAACCGGCACCTGTCGATGCGCAAGGACTGGAATCCGCACGACTACATCCCGTGGTCGGACGGCAAGAACTATTACGCGCTCGGCGGCCAGGACTGGGAGCCCGGACAGTCGAAGCTGTCCGAGGTCGCACAGACGGCAATGATCCAGAACCTGCTCACCGAGGACAATCTGCCGTCCTATCACCGCGAGATCGCGATGAACTTCTCCATGGACGGCCCGTGGGGCCAGTGGGTCAACCGCTGGACGGCCGAGGAGAACCGCCACGGCATCGCACTGCGCGACTACCTGGTCGTCACCCGCGCTATCGATCCCGTCGCGCTCGAGACGCTGCGCCTCGAGCAGGTGACCCGCGGCTTCAGCCCGGGCCAGAACCAGCAGGGCGACCTGTTCGCCGAAAGCCTCTTCGACTCCGTCATCTATGTGACGTTCCAGGAATTGGCCACCCGCGTGTCACACCGCAACACGGGTAAGGCATGCAACGAGACGATCGCCGATCAACTGCTGCAACGTGTTTCGGCCGATGAGAACCTGCACATGATCTTCTATCGCGACGTCAGCGACGGCCGGCTTCGACATCGCTCCGGACCAGGCGATGCAGTCGCTGCACCGCGTCCTGCGCAACTTCAAGATGCCAGGGTTCACGGTTCCCGAGTTCCGGCGCAAGGCCGTGATCATCGCTGTGGGCGGCGTTTACGACCCGCGGATCCACCTCGACGACGTCGTGCGGCCGGTGTTGAAGAAGTGGCGCATATTCGAGCGCGAGGACTTCAGCGGAGAGGCCGCACGGATGCGTGACGACCTCGGCCTGCTCATCGAGGAGCTCGAGGAGGCGTCAAGCAAGTTCGAGGTCGCCAAGGAGAAGCGCCTCGAGCGGGAAGCCAAGAAGGCCGAGCGGTTGGAAGCCAAGAGAGTTCTGGCGTCATCTCCGTCCTGACCGAATCCCGCGCGCAGCTGCGGATCGGTCCCATCGAACTGGCCAGCCCTGTCGTGCTGGCACCGATGGCAGGCGTGACCAACGTCGCGTTCCGCACGCTGTGCCGCGAACTCGAACTAGCCCGGGCCGGCACGGTCAGCGGGCTGTACGTGTGCGAGATGGTGACCGCCCGCGCGCTCGTCGAACGCCATCCGGTCACACTGCACATGACGTCGTTCGGCCCGGATGAGTCGCCGCGGTCGCTGCAGCTGTACGCGGTCGACCCGGAGAACACCTACGCGGCGGCGAAGATGATCGTCGACGAGGACATGGCCGATCACATCGACATGAACTTCGGCTGTCCGGTACCCAAGGTGACCCGCCGAGGCGGCGGCGCCGCGCTGCCCTACAAGCGCAAGTTGTTCGGCCAGATCGTGGCAGCCGCGGTGCGCGCGACCGAGGGGTCGAACGTCCCGGTGACGGTGAAGTTCCGGATCGGCATCGACGACGCCCACCACACCCACCTCGACGCCGGACACATCGCAGCCGAGGAAGGCGCCGCGGCCGTCGCTCTCCATGCCCGCACGGCAGCCCAGCGCTACTCCGGTACGGCCGACTGGGAGCAGATCGCCGCACTGAAGGCGCACGTCACCGGCATTCCGGTGCTCGGAAACGGCGATATCTTCGACGCAGGCGACGCGCTGACGATGATGTCGGCGACGGGCTGCGACGGCGTCGTCATCGGCCGCGGCTGCCTGGGCAGGCCATGGTTGTTCGCCGAGCTGTCCGATGCGTTCGCGGGCCGTGCGGGTGTGAAACCGCCCACACTGGGCGAGGTCGCGACGATCGTGCGCAGGCACGGCGAGCTGCTGAGCGCCCACTTCGGCGAGGACAAAGGCATGCGCGACATCCGCAAGCACGTCGCCTGGTACCTGCACGGATTCCCGGCGGGAGCGGATCTTCGACGGGCATTGGCGCTGGTCAAGACGCGCAAAGAGCTCGACGAACTGCTCGCGACGCTGGACCCCGACGTGCAGTTCCCGCAGGCCGCGACCGGTCCCCGCGGGCGTCAGGGGTCACCGGCCTCGGTGGCCCTTCCGGAGGGCTGGCTGGCCGACCCGGACGACTGCACGGTGCCCGAAGGGGCTGATGTGATGCATTCCGGTGGGTGAACCGAGACCAACTCGACATTACGTCTCTCAGGATCTCTCAGTACGATATGAGTCTTGTCGTTATTGGCTCCAGACGCGGGGCCACGGAATTTTGCCGCTTGAACGCACAGGTGGCGGCAGCGCAGCGGCTGATGCGCACCGACGCGCACGCTGCTCACATGGTCGGAGGCCAGTAGGGACATGAGTGACGGCGATAACGCCACTCCTGGCCGCCGACGCGCGCCCGACGAAAACGGCGCCGATCAAGACGGCGCCAATGAGTGGCTTACCCGATCGCCGCTCCCACCGCGAGCCGCCGCACCGTGGGAGCGGGGAACCGCGGCTGAGCCGCGGAAAGACGACCCTGACCCCGCCACTGGTAGCCATACCGACGGCGTGACGGTCGCCGATCTCATCGCGAAGATCACCGGCGCCCCTGCGGACCGTCCGAGCAGGCACGCCGCCCCCGAACCGGAACCACCCCCGCGTCCTGCGACGCCGCCCCGCGCCGCGCCGCCAAGGTCATCCACATCACCGCCGCGGGCCACACCGCCGCCGCGGGCCGCAACACCCCCACCTGCGTCACCCCCGCCTGCATCGCCGCGCGCCGAGGCAGCCGAAGCCACTGCGGCCCAAACCGCAGCCCGAGAACCTCTCCGACCCCGACACCGAGGTCATCCCGAGGGTCTCCTACGCCGACGAGATTCCCGACCTGGCCGCGCTGCGGCGGGCACACCTCGAGCGCGTCGCTCCCGAGCGGGTCGGCGACCCGGCCGCCGATCCGCCGAACGAAGAAGACGAACCGGAAGTCGCATCGCCGCGTCATGTTGGCCGGCCGCTCCCTGGCCGCCGTCTTCGCCGTGCTCGCGCTGGCGATGACCGGTGGCGCATGGCAGTGGCAGTCCGCGAAGAACAACATGCTCAACCGGATCTCGGCGCTGGACCAGAGCTCCCGCGACATCATCGACCCCAATGCGCAGTTCGGCGACGAGAACTTCCTCATCGTCGGCATCGACAGCCGCTTCGGCGAGAACGCGGACATGGGCGCGGGCGACACCGAGGATGCGGGCGGCTCGCGCTCGGACACCATCATGCTCGTCAACATCCCGGCCAACCGCGAACGCGTTGTGGCGGTGTCGTTTCCACGCGATCTGAACATCGAGCCGATGGAATGCGAGGCCTGGAACGCCGAGACCGGCGAGTACGGCCCGCTGTATGACGAGGAGACCGGCGAGTACGGCCCCGACGAGATCTACACCGAGACGAAGCTCAACTCGGCGTTCTCGTTCGGCGGCCCGAAGTGTCTTGTGAAGGTCATCCAGAAGCTGTCGGGCCTGTCCATCAACCGGTTCATGGCGGTCGACTTCGCGGGCTTCTCCAAGATGGTCGACGCGCTCGGCGGCGTCGAGGTGTGCAGCACCACGCCGCTGGAGGATTACGAGCTCGGCACGGTGCTGCCCAACGCGGGCCGCCAGATGGTCGACGGACACACCGCGCTGAACTACGTGCGCGCGCGGCAGGTCGTCACCGAGACCAACGGCGACTACGGCCGCATCAAGCGCCAGCAGCTGTTCCTGTCCTCGCTGTTGCGCTCGCTGATCTCCAAGGAGGTCTTCTTCTCGCTCAGCAAGCTCAACAACGTGGTCAACCAGTTCATCAGCGACAGCTACGTCGACAACATCGACACCAAAGACCTGGTGGCGCTCGGCCAGTCGCTGCAGAACGTCGCGGCCGGTCGCATCACCTTCCTGACCGTCCCGACCACCGGCTACATGGACGAGTGGGGCAACGAACACCTTCGTGAGGAAGACACGAGAGCGATCTTCGACGCGGTCATCAACGACGACCCGTTGCCCGAGGAGCGCAACGCCGACAACACACCGGTTCCCGGCACGCCGGAGTCGATGACCAACGAAACCACCGAGTCGCCGACCAGCGAGACGCCGACACCCGAGTTGGCAGCCGATCCCGGTGAGATGGTCGACGCTGTCACCACCGACCCGACATCGGTCACCGTTCAGGTATCGAACTCGACCGGTCAGGACGGGCTGGGCTCAACTGCCGCAACGGAATTGCAACAGCACGGCTTCAACGTCACGACTCCCGACGACTACCCTGGCCCGCTCAACTCGACGACGGTGTTCTTCTCGGCAGGCAATGAAGAGGCCGCGGCGACGGTGGCATCGGCATTCATCGAGCCGACGATCGAGCGCGTCAACGGAAAGGGCGACACCGTCCAGGTGGTGCTCGGGTCGGACTTCTCCAATGTGAGCGCGCCCAAACCGAGCGGCTCTTCGGTGCAGGTCCACGTCCTTCACGGGACCGGAAGCAGTCCCACGCAACTGCCCGAGGACCTGTCTGTCACCAACGCCGCCGACACCACCTGCGAGTAAGCCTGGCGTTAGCCGACGGCTGGGCAAGTGGCATTCACCTTTCGTTCACCCTGCACATCGTGACGATTCATTGGATCAGCCCTTAGGCTGGGCATATGCGAACTGCGTATCACGAGCAGCTAGACGGCCTAACCAACCAGCTCGGCGACATGTGCGGGCTGGCAGGTGTTGCGATGGAGCGTGCGACCCAGGCCCTGCTGCAGGCCGACCTGGTGCTGGCCGAGCAGGTGATCACCGACCACGAGCAAATCGCGGCGATGAGCGCCAAGGCGGAGGAAGCGGCATTCGTGCTGCTCGCCCTGCAGGCGCCGGTGGCGGGTGACCTGCGCGCGATCGTCAGTTCGATTCAGATCGTCGCGGACGTCGACCGGATGGGAGCCCTCGCGCTGCATGTCGCCAAGATCGCCCGTCGCCGTCATCCACAGCATGTGCTGCCCGAGGAAGTCAACGGATACTTCGCCGAAATGGGCCGCGTGGCAGTAGAACTGGGCAACAGCGCCCAAGAGGTGCTGTTGACGAAGGATCCGGAGAAGGCCGCGCGCATCAGCGAGGAAGACGATGCGATGGACGACCTTCATCGTCATCTCTTCAGCGTGCTGATGGACAAGGAATGGAAGCACGGCGTCACCGCCGCCGTCGATGTGACGCTGCTGAGCCGCTTCTACGAGCGGTTCGCCGATCACGCCGTCGAGGTCGCTCGTCGAGTCATCTTCCAGGCCACCGGCAGGTTCCCCGAGGACGAGCAGCTGCCCGCCAGGTAGCCGCTGTCGGGGCCTATCGCCCCTGCGTGATCCGGACACCGACCTTCTCGGCCACCATGAGGTCGCGCAGCACCTTGGCCAGCACTTCGAGTTCGGACTTCGGATAGCGCGTCAGGAAGTCGCGCAGCCCCGCGGCCATCTCGTCGTGCAGTTGGCGGTGTGCCTCGCTGACGACCTCCCCATCGGGTGTCAGGCTGAGCGCGATCTCCTTGCGGTTGCCGGGTATCGGCGTGCGCTCCACCAACCCGGCCTCGACCAGACGCTGCACGTGCTTGGACACGGTGCCCTTCAGCTGCCCCGATCGTGACGCAAGCCCGACAAGGCCGACAGGGCCGTCGGCGATGCCTGCGAGCAGATGCATGGACAGCGTGGGCAGGGAGCGGACGGCGGTCTCGAGCCGTGGCGGACATCGCTCGGCGATGAAGTCCCGTTCGGCATCGCCGTCCTCGTCGGCTTCGAACTTGTCGCCGACAGCGCCGACAAGCTCGTTGATCTCTGAGATCAGCGACGACTTGGTTTTCATGGAAACCATCTTGCCATCCGGCCGCCCCGCTCGTATATTGTTTCCATAGAAACCATTTCTCATGAAACGAAGGAGTTGCCATGAAGGCAGCAGTTGTCACGGAATGGGGTGAAATCCCGCGCTACACCGAGTTCCCCGATCCACGGCCACGCGACGGGGGCGTGGTCGCCACCGTCGAAGCCTCCGCGCTGACCAATCTGACCCGCGGGCTGGTTTCCGGAAAGCACTACGCCAGCAAGGAGTTACAACTCCCAACGGTGCCCGGCGTCGACGGAGTCGCCCGCCTCGAGGATGGCCGCCGCGTCTACACCGGCGCGATGGCCCCGTACGGGATGATGGCAGAACGCACGCTGATCAGCCCAGAGGGCGGGTTCGAACTGCCCGACGGCGTCGACTCGGTCACCGCCGCAGCCGTCCCCAACCCGGGAGTGTCCGCCTGGATCTCCCTCGAACACGGCGCCGAACTGCGACAAGGCGGGAATCTTCTCGTGCTTGGCGCCACCGGCGTGACCGGTTCGATGGCCGTCCAGCTGGCCAAGACGGTGTTCGGCGCCGGACGGGTGGTGGCAGCCGGGCGAGACGTCGCGCGCCTGGACTGGTTGGGCACGGTCGGCGCCGACGACTCGATCGTTCTCGGCGGAGACGACGTCGCGACCGGGTCGCGGAGATGCACGCCGAGCGGCCGTTCGACGCCGTGCTCGACTACCTCTGGGGTCCACCCGCCGAGCAGGTTCTCGAAGCGCTGAGCGCAAGCCACTCGTCGGCGCACTACCACCGCACCCATTTCATCCAGATCGGTTCGATGGCTGGCCCGACCCTGACGCTGCCCGCAGGCATCTTGCGCGGCAACGGAATCGTGATCTCCGGCGTCGGACTCGGAAGCGTCCCACCAGAAGTCATGGGGCGTTCGCGCGCCGAGGCGTTGCCACGACTGTTCGGCATGGTGGCGTCGGGTGAGCTGCAGCTGCGCACGCTTGCACGACCGCTGACCGAGGTGGAGCAGGCGTGGACGACCGCAGAGCCGTCGGGAACCAGGGTGGTGCTGACTACCTAACCGAAGCGACCCGAGATGTAATCTTCCGTCGCCTTCTCCGTCGGGTTGGAGAAGATCCTCTCGGTGTCGTCGATCTCGATGAGACGACCCGGCTTGCCCGTCGCTTCCAGGTTGAAGAACGCGGTCTGGTCGCTCACGCGCGCCGCCTGCTGCATGTTGTGCGTGACGATCACGATCGTGTAGTCCTGCTTGAGTTCGGCGATCAGATCCTCGATGGCCAGCGTCGAGATCGGATCGAGGGCCGAACACGGCTCGTCCATCAGCAGCACATCGGGCTGCACCGCGATAGCGCGCGCGATGCACAGCCGCTGCTGCTGGCCACCGGAAAGGCCGCCACCGGGCTTGTCCAGGCGGTCCTTGACCTCGTTCCACAGGTTGGCACCCTTGAGGGACTTCTCCGCCACCTCGTCGAGAGCCTTCTTGTTACGGACACCCTGCAGCTTCAAGCCGGCCACCACGTTGTCGCGAATGGACATGGTGGGGAACGGATTCGGCCGCTGGAACACCATGCCGATGGTCTTCCGGACGCCGACCGGATCGACACCCGCGCCGTAGACGTCCTCGCCGTCCAGCAGCACCGAACCCTCGACGCGCGCGCCGGGGATGACCTCGTGCATCCGGTTCAGCGTGCGCAGCACGGTCGACTTGCCGCAACCCGACGGTCCGATGAACGCCGTCACGTGGCGCGGCGGGATCGCCATCGACACGTCGGCAACGGCGTGGAACGACCCGTAGTAGATGTTGACGTCCTTGAGGTCAAGGCGCTTGGCCATATCCGTCTACTCCTAAACCTTCTTGGCGGAAAAGAACTTGGCGATGAAGCGCGCGCCGATGTTGAGCAGCGCGATCAGCACGATCAGGGTGAATGCCGCACCCCAAAGCCGATCCGTCGGAACCGGATTCGCGCCCGCGCCTGCCGAGGTCTGGTCGTACATCATGCCGGGCAGCGATCCCATGAACCCGTTGAACATGTCGAAGTTCATCGCCTGTGCGTAGCCGACCAGGATCAACAGCGGCGCCGTCTCCCCCATCACGCGGGCCAGTGCCAGAAGGATGCCGGTCACGATGCCCGACAGCGCGGTCGGAATCACGATCGAGGAGATGGTTCGCCACTTCGGCACGCCCAGCGCGTAACTCGCCTCGCGCAGATCCATCGGCACGATACGCAGCATCTCCTCGGTGGAGCGGACGATCACCGGGATCATCAACAGCACCAGCGCAAGTGACACCGCGAACCCGGAACGCGGGAAGCCAAGCGTCGCGACCCACAGCGCGTAGATGAACAGCGCCGCGACGATCGAGGGCACGCCGGTGAGGATGTCCACCATGAAGGTGGTGATCTTGCCCAGTCTTGGTTCCGCCGCCGTACTCGACCAGGTAGATGCCGACGAACACGCCGATCGGGATCGAGATGAGTCGCACACACCAAGCCCTGCAACAGGGTTCCGATAATCGCGTGATACGCGCCGCCGCCCGCCTGGAAGGCCGTCATGCCCGCCTGCGAGTTGAACCACCATGTGCTCGACATGACGGCGCCGATGCCCTTGACGACCACCGTGTAGAGCACCCACAGCAGCGGCACCAACGCGATCACCACCGACAGCGTCACCAACACCGTCGCGACGTTGTCGGCCACCTTGCGGCGCAGGCTCAGCCGTTGGAACGTCGGCGCCTTGACCGGCTGGTCCAGTGTCGCCGTCATGACTTGCTCCTTCCGGCGACGGCCGCCCGCGCCAGCGAGTTGACGATGAACGTCAGGATGAACAGGACCAGGCCCGCCGCGATGTATGCGCCCGCCTTGTACTGGTCGTTGAATTCCGAAGCGGCGGCGGCGATCTTGCTCGCGAACGTGTAGCCGGCGTCGAACAGCGACCAGCCGAACGCCTGCTGAGTGCCGCGCAGGATGATCAGCAGCGCGATCGTCTCGCCGAGCGCGCGGCCGAGGCCGAGCATCGCGCCGCTGATGTAGCCGGACAAGCCGAACGGCAGCACCGTCGTCTTCACGACCTCCCAGCGGGTCGCGCCGAGCGCAAGCGCCGCCTCGATCTGACCGCGTGGCGTCTGGACGAACACCTCGCGGGTGACCGCCGTGATGATCGGCAGGATCATCACGGCCAGAACGATTCCCGCTGTGAAGATCGTTCCGCCACCGGCCACCGAGGCGTTGCCGGTCTGAAACAGGAACAGCCAGCTGAGGTTCTGGTTCAGCCACATCGCGAACGGCTTGATCACCGGCGCGAGCACGTATAGACCCCAGACGCCGTAGATGATCGACGGCACCGCCGCCAGCAGGTCCACCATGTAGGCCAGCGGACCCGACACCCGGCGCGGCGCGTACTGCGTCAAGAAGATCGCGATACCAAGCGCGACGGGCATCGCGAGAAGCAGCGCGAACACCGACACGAAGACGGTGACCTGCAGCAGGTCGAGGATGCCGAAGCTCATCGCCGACGTGTCGGTGGTGATCCAGTTCCCGCTGTAGAGGAAGAAGTTCTCCTCGTTGCGTGTCAGCGCGGGAACGGCCCGCCACAGCAGAAACGCCCCGATAGCCGCGATGATGATGACGATCAGGACGCCCGATCCCTCGGCGAGACCGCGGAATATCCGGTCGCCTAACCGGACCTTCGCCGCCCTTCGAGGGATCGGTGGAGATGGGCGCCGGTTCGGGAAAGGGTGAAGCGATCACTTCACCCGACCCCGCGTTGGATGGATCAGGCAGCCCGTTCGCTTCCGTCACATCGAGCCTATCCGTCATCGGTTCCGCCGCACCCATCCTCCCGCATTGGAGCGCACGCGCCACGTAACTACGCGATTGCGTCGACGGACTTGAGCAGTCGCTCCTTGAAAGCATCCGGCAACGGAACGTAGCCCGCAGCCGAGAGGTTCGCCTGGCCCTCGTTCGCCGCCACCGTCAGGAACGACTTCACCGCAGCGGCGGTGTCGGCGTCGTAGCCCGTCGAGCAGACAATCTCGTACGTCGCCAGCATCAGCGGGTAGGAGCCGGCTTCCTTGCTGGCGTACAGCGCGTCGAGGTCGAGAACCAGGTCGTTGCCCTCGCCCTTGAATTTGGCGGTGTCAACGGCCTTTCCGGTGGTTTCGTCGGTGAGCTCGACCGCACCCGCACCGCTGTCGATCTGCGCGTAGGGCACGCCCGCCTGTTGCGCGAAGCCCTTCTCCACGTAGCCGATCGCGCCAGGGGTGGCCTGGATGGCCTGAACGACACCGGACGACTTCTGCGCGCCCTCGCCTGCGCCGCCCTGGAACTCCTTGCCATCGCCCTTGGTCCACGCGCCTGGCGCAGCGGCGCCGAGGTACTTCTGGAAGTTGTCGGTGGTGCCCGACGAGTCCGATCGGTAGATCGGCTTGATGTCCGCGTCGGGCAGGGTCGCGCCCGAATTCAGCGCGGCGATGGCCGGATCGTTCCACTTCTTGATCTGGCCCTGGAAGATCTTGGCGAGCACATCGCCGTTGACGACCAGCTTGTCGACGCCCTCGATGTTGAAGGCCATCGCCACGGGGCCGAACACCAGCGGCAGGTTCCACGCCTCGCCGCCGCCGCAGCGCTCGCGCGGCCTTCGCGACCTGATCGTCCTTCAGCGCCGAGTCGGAGCCTGCGAAGTCGACCTGCTTGGCGATGAACTGGTCAACGCCCGCGCCCGAACCGGTCGGGTTGTAAGCCAACGTCTTGCCCGAGCAGACCTGGCCCCACACCTTGTTGAACTCCGCGATCGCGTTCTGCTGAGCCGTCGAACCCTCACCGGTCAGGGAGTTCTTGCCGCCGCAATCGGCGGATGACGAGGCGGTTCCCGACGCACCCGACGAGGTGCTCGTTCCGGCGTTGTTGTCGCTGCCGCACGCGGACAGCGTCAGAGCGGCGAGCGCCGCCGCGGACAGCGTCGTACCGAACGCCTTGCCAATGCCGTTGAGCTTCACTTACTCCCACTTTCCGTTGAGGAACTCTGACGCATTCAGACTCTCCGGCAACGTATGCGGCTGCGGTGGACGGCTGTGGGATGGAAGGTGAACGAACGGTGAACAGGTTCAGCTGATTTGCTGGGGTTCCCCAGCTTGCAGGGGACTAGGGCGCTTGTTCGTGGCGTACGCCACGTCGATGGCGAACACCTCGAAACCCAGCCGTCGATACGTGTTCACCGCCGCCGAGTTATCTGCCTCGACGTAAAGCATCACCGTTGCCTGGGAGTTTCCTGCAAGCCGATACGCCAGATGGTGCAGCCCGATCAGCGTCAGGGTCGCACCGATGCCGCGGCCCTGCGCGGCCGGGTCGACGCCGACCACGTACACCTCGCCGAGACCGTCGTTGTGGACCTTGGTCCAGTGGAACCCGAGCAGCGCGCCGCTCTGCTCGTCGAAGGCCATGAACAAACCCTCGGGTTCGAACCACGGCTCGCCTCGCCGCTCGGCGATCTCGGCTTCTGTCCAGCCGCCCTGTTCGGGGTGCCAGGCGAATGCGGCGTTGTTGACGCGCAGCAGTTCGGCGTCGTCGTCGGGCCCGCGGTAGGTGTCGATCCGCACCCCCTCCGGTGTCCTCACCGGAGGAAGGTCGGCCAACGAACGACGCATCTGCAGCAGTTCGCGGACCGCCTCGACGCCGAGCGAGGAGGCCATCGCGCGCGCGGGCTCCAGATCCCCGTGAGCCCAGATCCGGGTGCCGCGTCCGCCCTCGGCCAGCGCGGCGCGTGCCATCGCCGACCCGATGCCGCGCCTGCGCGCTGCGCGGGTGGACGACGAGTTCGACCATCGCCGGATCGTCTTCTGCCGCAGGCGCGAGATCGAGATAACCGGCGATGCCGTCGCCGTCGGTCGCCACCAGGTGGCGGGTGCGATCGTGGGACAGCTCGCGCAGCACTTGGTCGCCGACGGGCGCGATGCCGTCGTCCTTCTTCGCGGCGGCGATCAACGCCCGGATCTCGCGCTGGTCGTCCTCGGCGAGGCCGGTGCGCCAGGCGATCGAAGGCCCGGTCACTGCGTGTGCAACGGGTCAGCCAGCTCCTCGGGCAGACCGATGGGCGCGTCGAATGCGTCGTCGACGTCGTCGGGTGCATCCGCGCCCGCTGCCGGCGTCCGCCCCCGCGCAGGCCGCACCGCCTTGTATCCGACGTTGCGCACGGTGCCGATGAGGGATTCGTATTCGGTACCGAGCTTGGCCCGCAGCCGGCGCACATGGACGTCGACGGTCCGTGTGCCGCCGAAGAAGTCGTAACCCCAGACTTCTTGCAGCAGTTGGGCTCTGGTGAACACTCGGCCTGCATGCTGGGCCAGGTACTTCAGCAGTTCGAATTCCTTGTAGGTCAGGTCGAGCGGCCGACCGCGCAGACGGGCGGTGTAGGTGCCCTCGTCGATGACGAGCTCGCCGAGGCTGACCTTGCCCGCGTTCTCCTGGCTCGCCGCGCCGCCGCGGCGGCCGACAAGCAGGCGCAACCGCGCGTCGATCTCGGCCGGACCGGTGCTCGGAAGCAGGATTTCGTCCAGGCCCCATTCGACGTTGACCGCGACGAGACCGCCTTCGTTGACCACCGCAACGACGGGAACCGAAGTACCGGTGGTGCCGAGCAGCCGGCACAGCCCGCGCGCGGCGGCAAGATCGGTACGGGCATCGACGATCGCGATATCGGCGCTGCCTGCCTCCAGCAACGAGGAAACCTCGGTGGGGGCGGAGCGCACGTTGTGTGCGAGCAGCGACAACGAGGGCAGAACCGACTCAGGGTGCGGGTCGGCGGTTAATAGCAGTAGATCCACGGGCCCTCCAGCGTGCCGGGCAGATACTGACGGACATCGCTGTCGTCGGATACCTCCCAGATTCGTGCTCGACATCTGGGCGTTACCGGTGCACTAACGATAACCCGACACATGCTGATTAGCCGCGCCGAGCAGGGCGAGGCCGAGCGGGTGGGCCAGAATGGCCGGGTGCGCAAGGTTGTGGTCGGGGTGGTATCGGTGGTGGCCGCGGTGGCGGTCGCGGCGGTCGGCGTCGACTTCGGCGCGGCGATCTATGCGGAATATCGCCTGGCCAGAGCGGTGCGCAGCGAAGCGCAGCTCAATTTCGACCCGTGGGTCGGCATCATCGGATTCCCGTTCATCTCCCAGGCCGCCGACCGGCACTACAGCCAGATCGAGATCCGTGCGAATGGCGTAGATCACCCTGTCGCGGGCAAGGTTTCCTACGAGGCGACCTTGTATTCGATCGATGTTCCGAAGGATTCCTGGCTCATCGATGCGGAATCCGAACTTCCGGTCGCCGAGGTCGAGAGCCGCATCATCATCGACTCCACCCATCTCGGGCGCTTCATGGGCATCCCCGACCTGCTGGTGGAGGCACCGCCCAAGGAGACCAACAACGCCACCGGCGGAACCACCGAATCGGGTATCTCGGGCAGTAAGGGGCTGGTGTTCACCGGTACGCCGAAGGCAGCCGACTTCGACGAACGGGTGAGCATCTCGGTGGATCTGTCCGTAGCGGGACCCGACCGAACGACCCTGGTGTTCACCCCGACGGGCGTGCTCACCGGGGCGGGCACCGCCGACCAGGAGGTGCCCGAGGACAAGACGGCTGCCGTGCTTGCCGCGTTCACCAGCACGATGCCCGGGCTGAAGCTGCCGTTCGGTCTCGCCCCGACCAGCGAAGGCGCCCGCGGATCCGACGTCATCATCGAGGGCATCGCCGAGGGAGTAACCGTCTCGCTGAATGAGTTCACACAGTCATGAGTCCTTCGCTCGGCGTCGTCCTCGTCGTGCTGATCGCGGCGTTCGGCATCGCCTACGTGATCAACAGGCTGATCGCCCTGCGGGCCGGCCTGCTCAAGGAGACCCCGGATACGGCCGATGCCGATCCGGTGGATACCTCCGACTTCGGTCTTTCGACGACCGGCCCGACAATCGTGCACTTCAGCGCGGTTTGGTGCGGTCCATGCGCAGGTGTGCGGCGGGTGGTCGACCAGGTGTGCGCGGACCTGCCGGGAGTGGCTCATGTCGAGATCGACATGGACGACAATCCCGACGCCGCCCGCCGCCTCTCGGTGCTGTCCCTGCCGACGACATTCGTCTTCGACGCCGACGGCCGACGGCGATACCGGGCCTCCGGTATCCCGACCGCCGCTGACCTGCGGTCGGCGCTTGAACCGCTGTTGGCTTGATCACCATGTCATTGGGTAAGCTGACCGGCGTGTCCGCCCGCCTTCAGGTGATGCTCACCAAGCGCCGCACAGTCGACCTGTGCCGCGTCGCGGGTTGTTGCTGTTGTTGTTGTAGCTGCTGAGCGCAGTCGCGCGATCTCGCGTGCTCGCTCGGAGCGGCCCTGATGTGGCCCGCTCGCAACCAGCCCTTTCCAGCAACAGGAGTGTGACGTCCATGACATCCGAACTCGGATCGCCCAGCAAGACCAGTGCCCGCGTCGATCAGGTCGACGTTCGCGGTCCGCGCTTCGCCGCGTGGGTCACCACGGCGGTTCTGGTCGTCACGCTGCTGGTGTCGAGCGTCAGCCTCGTCGCCGCCGCGGTCATCCTCGGCCTGCAGGCGGTGGTGTTCGCGGTCGGTGCGGCAGGCGGGCCGCGCAAGCACCCTTACGGTCTGGTCTTCGCCAAGCTGGTCGCGCCGCGGCTCGCGCCGGTCACCGAGAAGGAACCGGTGCCGCCGCTGAAGTTCGCGCAACTGGTCGGGTTCGTCTTCGCCGTCGTCGGCGCCGTCGGATTCGCAACGGGGCTCGGCACGCTCGGATTGATCGCCACCGGGTTCGCCCTGATCGCCGCGTTCCTCAACGCCGCCTTCGCCATCTGCCTTGGCTGTCAGCTCTACCCCGCTGGTGGCACGCCTGCGTCGCTCACCCACCCCCGCGTAATACCTCGATTACCAAGCAACCGAAAGGATCTACTCCATGGCTCGCTCCGACGTCCTGGTCACCACCGACTGGGCCGAGAGCAATCTCGATGCGCCCAACACCGTCTTCGTCGAGGTCGACGAAGACACCTCCGCCTACGAGGGCGGCCACATCGCAGGCGCCGTCCGGTTGGACTGGAAGACCGAGCTTCAGGACCAGGTCAAGCGCGACTTCGTCGACCAGCAACAGTTCTCGAAGCTGTTGTCGGACAAGGGTATCGGCAATGACGACACGGTGATCCTCTACGGCGGCAACAACAACTGGTTCGCCGCGTACGCGTACTGGTACTTCAAGCTGTACGGCCACGAGAACGTCAAGCTGCTCGACGGCGGACGCAAGAAGTGGGAGCTCGACGGCCGCCCCCTCGTCACGGACGTGCCCGACCGCGCGTCCACCACGTACAGCGCCAAGGCTCCCGACAACACCATCCGCGCGTTCCGCGACGAGACCATCGACGCCATCAACGTCAAGAACCTGGTCGACGTTCGCTCGCCCGACGAGTTCTCCGGCAAGATCCTGGCGCCCGCTCACCTTCCGCAGGAGCAGAGCCAGCGCCCCGGCCACATTCCCAGCGCGATCAACGTGCCGTGGAGCAAGGCAGCCAACGAGGACGGCACGTTCAAGTCGGACGACGACCTCGCCACGCTCTACGCCGAGGCCGGACTCGACGGCGAGAAGGAAACCATCGCGTACTGCCGCATCGGTGAGCGCTCATCGCACACCTGGTTCGTCCTGCAGGAACTGTTGGGACACAAGAACGTCAAGAACTACGACGGCAGTTGGACGGAATACGGCTCCCTGGTGGGCGCCCCGATTG
>CAWHIZ010000025.1:0-63584 GCA_963829405.1 uncultured Actinomycetota bacterium | reverse complement strand
GCCCTGAATCGCCGCACGAAACGGCGCGAAGTAAGGGCAGGCAATGGATATTTAGGTGTGCCTACCCTGGTGCGAGCAAAACGTTGTAATGTTCACGCGTCTACTACGAGGAGGCTCAATGAAACTGCATCTCGCCTGGCCCGTGTCGGTTGCGGCCGCGGCCCTGGTTCTTGCCGGTTGCTCGAGCAGCGAGTCCGGCAGCACCGAAGAGAGCAGTGCTTCAAGCTCCGCTAGCGAGACGTCGACTTCGGCGGCCGCCGCTCCGAGCCCGGAGCTCGAGAAGGCGGCAGCCGACTACAAGGGATACGCGGTCGGACAGATCGAGGAACTCGTCACCGGTGTCAAGGTGCTCACCGATGCCGTTCGCGCGGGCAACCTCAAGGCCGCGCAGGACGCGTTCGCCCCGTCGCGTATGCCGTGGGAGCGCATCGAGCCGCTGGCCGGGCTGGTCGAGGAGATCGACGGCAAGGTAGACGCACGCGTCGATGACTTCGCAGGCGTCGACGATCCTGCCTTCACCGGATGGCACCGGCTCGAGTACCTGCTGTTCGAGAAGAACACCACCGACGGCGGCGCACCGTTCGCCGACCAACTCGACAAGGACATCGCCGACCTCAAGACGCAGTTCGCAAAGGTCGAGGTCACGCCGCTCGACGTGGCGAACGGCGCGGCCGAGCTCATCGAAGAGGTCTCCGAGGGCAAGATCACCGGCGAGGAGGATCGCTACTCCAAGACCGACCTGTGGGACTTCGACGCCAACCTGCAGGGCTCACAGGCCGCCATCGACAAGCTGACGCCCGCACTCGAGAAGGCCGACGCAGCCCTGCTGGGCAAGATCGACGGCGGAATCTCACAGATCTTCGACACCATGCGACCGCTGCGCCAAGGCGATGGCTGGGTGAACTTCTGCCCGGAGAACAGTGAGTTCCCGTCGCCACGGTGCCCCGCGGTCACGGTGACGCCGCAGGTCGTCGACACCCTCAAGGCGCAGCTGGCCGGGCTGTCGGAGAACCTGTCTCAAGTTGCCGGAGTCCTGAAACTGCAGTGACCGAGCGACCACCACGTCGGGGGATCTCGCGCCGCGGCTTCGTCACCGGGGCGTTGGGCACCGGTGTCGCGGTGGGCGCAGGCGCGGCGCTGGCCGGGTGCTCGTCACCCGAGCCGGCCGCGCCACCGGTGCCGCAGGCCGCTTTCATCCCGTTCGAGGGGCCCCACCAAGCGGGCATCACGACGCTGCCGATTCCCGAACAGGGCCTGATCGCGTCGTTCAATGTGCACGCCAGGGAGCGGGCGGGCCTCAAGGCGACGCTGCAGGAGCTCACCGAGGAGATCCGCGGGCTGATGGCGGGAAAGCCGCCCGAGACAAGGGATCCGGCGTATCCGCCCGTCGACTCGGGCATCCTCGGCGAGAAGCCGCCCGCCGACAACCTGTCGGTGCTCGTCGGTGTCGGGGCGTCGCTGTTCGACGACCGGTTCGGGCTGGCGGATCGCAAGCCCAAGGAACTGGAGACCATGCCGTTCCTGGCCAACGACCGGCTTGACCCGAAACTGTCACACGGCGACATCTCGATCATCCTCGAGGCCGGGCACAACGACACCGTGCAGTTCGCGCTACGGCAGTTGATGCGCCGCACCCGAAGCGATTTGACGCTGCGGTGGATGATCGACGGCTACGCCCGAGGCATCGGCGCGGGTGCGACCTCGGAAGCCGTGACACCGCGAAACCTGTTGGGATTCAAGGATGGAACGGCAAACCTCGACGTCGACGACGGCACCCTGATGGACGAGCACGTCTGGGTGCAGCCCGATGACGGCGAGCCCGAGTGGGCGGTCGGCGGTTCATACCAGGCCGTCCGCATCATCCGGATGTTCGTCGAGTTCTGGGACCGCACCCGCCTTGCCGAGCAGGAAACGCTCATCGGCCGCAAGAAGGTCAGCGGCGCCCCGCTCGGGATGACCGACGAGTTCGCCGACCCGGCCTACGCCGAGGACCCCGACGGCAAGCGGATTCCGCTTGACGCCCACATTCGCCTTGCCAACCCCCGCACGACGGAGACCGAACAGAACCTCATCCTGCGCAGGGGGTTCAACTACTCGCGCGGGTTCGACGGCGCGGGCCGACTCGACCAGGGCCTGGCGTTCATCGCCTACCAGCGCAGCCTGCAGAAGGGGTTCCTCACCGTGCAGGACCGGCTCAAGGGCGAACCGCTGGAGGAGTACATCATGCCGGTCGGCGGCGGCTTCTTCTTTGTGCTGCCAGGGATTACGGGTGCCGACCGGTATCTAGGCGACCAGCTCGTCGACTGACTCTGGCGTTGCGGCGAACGTAACCTGACGGCGCGATTCTGGCTGATTTCCCGCCACAGCGTTACGCCGGGCGCCGATCCGGCGCAGGCTCATCTTCTTCAACTTCTTCCACGGGGACGATTTCGACGGGCAGGACCCCGGCCGACGGCCAGACCGCTCGCCACTCCTCCTCGGTGATGACCCCGAGCGACGCGATATCGAGTTCCTCGGGGACGTCTTCACCCCGACGGTCGGCGGCGATCGCCTTCTCCACAGTGCGCACGGTGTCCATGAACTCCAAAACCGTGGCGCGCAGGTCGTTTTCGGCATCGCCGTCCAACGACACCGTCACACCCGTCATCGATGCAGGGATCAGATCCGCGGGCAGGCCCGTCTGGCTCACCCGGTCGATCACCTTCTGCGCCAACGCCAACGCGGGCTGACCCGTCGGCACACCGTCGAAGATCGAATTGCGTGACTTCTTCTCCAGGCGCCTTGCGCTCTTCCCACTGCGCAATCTGGTCTTCCAGCGAAATCGCCTCGCCCGCAAGAACGGCGGGCACCCGGTTGGCGAGCTTGCGCTGTAGCGCGTCGGCGACATCGTCGATGGTGAACGCATGCTGCGGCGCGTCCTCGGCGATGCGCGCCTGGAACAACACCTGCAGCAGCACGTCACCGAGTTCCTCGCGAAGCTCGTCGGCGTTGCCGCTGCGCACCGCGTCGAACAATTCGTAGGTCTCCTCCAACAGGAAGCGGCGCAACGAATCGTGCGTCTGCTCGCTCTCCCACGGACCGGTCGTGCGCAGCTTGTCCATCATCGCGACCGCATCGACCAGCCGCTCACCGGCCTGCGGGTCCGGCGCGGCGATCAGCTTGTCGCCCGCGGCAAGTCGCGACTTCACCGCGGGGTGGTCGCGGTCCGACGACAACAGCGTCGGCGCGTCGTCACCCTCGTAGGCAGGCCGGGCCGACGGCAGCGACCACGGCACCTTGACCGGCATCTCTTCGGTGTACTGGACGTCACCGGCGAGGAATTCGATCGCCTCCACCGGGATCAGTGAGGGGCGGCGCGGATCGACCAGAACAACAGTCATCGCGGTGCACCTCCGACGTTCGTTATATCAACATCGTCCTGCGGTTTTCCATTCAGGGCCAATATCAAACCGGCCACCATCTGCAGGAGTTCGAGATCTCGTATTCGCGGTGCGCCGACGCCGCTGCCCGATCGGGGAACCGGCACCTGCACCGTCGACGTCGTCGCGCGGTAGTTCGCACTTGGATGCATTCGCTTGAGCCGCAGTTGTCCGGAGTCCAACAACGTCATCGGCGACACTCGCAGTGTCGTCTCCGACGGCGCACTGATCTCGGTGACCCCGTACTCACGGGCCAGCAGCCGCAACCGCGCGACGGAGACCAGCAGCTGCGCGGGTCCGGGCAGCTGACCGTACCTGTCGACGAGCTCGTCGACGACGGCGCCGATGGCATCCTGGTCGGCGGCCGACGCCAGCCGCCGGTAGCCCTCGAGCCGCAGCCTGTCGCTGGCGATGTAGTCAGGCGGAAGATGCGCGTCGACGGGCAGGTCGATGCGCACATCCTTCGGTTCCTCAACGGCGGCAACGGTTTTCCCGTCAGCCACGGCGCGGTATGCCTCGACGGCCTCACCGACCAGCCGCACGTACAGGTCGAATCCGACACCGGCGACGTGGCCGGACTGTTCGACACCGAGCACGTTTCCCGCGCCGCGGATCTCCAGGTCCTTCATCGCGACCGCCATACCCGCGCCGAGTTCGTTGTTCTGCGCGATGGTGGCCAGCCGGTCGTAGGCCGTCTCGGTCAGCGGCACCTCCGGCGGATACATGAAGTACGCGTAACCGCGCTCGCGCGACCGTCCAACCCGCCCACGCAACTGGTGCAGCTGAGACAGCCCGAAGGTGTCGGCTCGTTCGACGATCAACGTGTTGGCGTTGGAGATGTCCAGACCCGTCTCGACGATCGTCGTGCAGACCAGCACGTCGTATTCGCGGTTCCAGAACCCCTCGACCGTGCGCTCCAGCCGCTCCTCGGGCATCTGCCCGTGCGCGACGACGACGCGCGCCTCTGGCACCAGCGCCTGCAGCCGTGCGGCGGCCTGGTCGATCGACCGCACCCGGTTGTGGATGTAGAACGCCTGCCCGTCGCGCAGCAGCTCGCGTCGCAGCGCGGCGGCGATCTGCTTGTCGTCGTGCGGCCCGACGTAGGTCAGCACCGGGTAGCGCTCCTCGGGCGGGGTGAGGATCGTCGACATCTCCCGGATGCCCGCCAGGCTCATCTCCAGCGTGCGCGGAATCGGCGTCGCGCTCATCGTCAGCACGTCGACGTGGGTGCGCATCGACTTGATGTGCTCCTTGTTCTCCACGCCGAACCGCTGCTCCTCGTCGACCACGACCAGGCCGAGGTCCTTCCAGGTCACGCCGGTCTGCAGCAGCCGGTGCGTGCCGATCACGATGTCGACCGAGCCGTCCTTCATGCCCTCGAGCACCGCGCGCGACTCGGTGGTGCTTGTGAACCGCGACAACCCCTTCACGGTGACCGGGAAGCCGGCCATCCGCTCGCTGAACGTCTGCAGGTGCTGATCGGCCAGCAGCGTCGTCGGCACGAGCACCGCGACCTGCTTACCGTCCTGCACCGCCTTGAACGCCGCGCGCACCGCGATCTCGGTCTTGCCGTAGCCGACGTCGCCGCAGATCACCCGGTCCATCGGGATCGGCTTCTCCATATCGCCCTTGACCTCGGTGATGGCGGTGAGCTGGTCCATCGTCTCGGTGAACCCGAACGCGTCCTCCATCTCGGCCTGCCACGGGGTGTCCGGCCCGAACGCGTGGCCCGGCGACGCCTGCCGCTTGGCGTACAGCGAGACGAGCTCGCTGGCGATCTCGCGGACGGCTCGCCGCGCCTTGGTCTTGGTGTTGGTCCAGTCGCTTCCGCCGAGCCTGCTCAGGGTCGGCGATTCGCCTCCGACGTAGCGCGACAGCTGATCCAGCGAGTCCATCGGCACGAACAGCTTGTCGGACCCGCCGCCACGCTTGCTCGACGCGTACTCCAGCACCAGGTACTCGCGCCGGGCGCCGCCGACGGTGCGTTCCACCATCTCGACGAAGCGGCCGATGCCGTGCTGGTCGTGGACGACGAGGTCGCCCGCGGTCAGCGCGAGCGGGTCGACGACGTTGCGACGCTTGGCGGCAAGCCGCTTGCCGTCGGGGGCGGTGACGCGGTTGCCGGTCAGGTCGGTCTCGGTGACGATGACGAGGTTGGCGCCCGGCAGCACAACGCCGTCGTGCAGCGGGCCCTTCAGCACCCCGACGACGCCGGCCTTCGGCGTTTCGCCGGGCTCGAGCATCGCCGCGGGTGTGTCGGCATCGGCGAGCTGCTCGCAGACGCGGTGCGCGGTGCCGGTGCCCGGCGTGACGATGGCCGCCGATCCGCCGGTGGCGACGTGGGCCCGCAACATCGCGAAGATCTCGTCGACGTTCGACTGCTGCCCGCGGGCCGACGGCGACGGTCGGATGTCCAGCTCGATCGCCGACTCCGCGCTGAGTTGGCTGAGCGTCCACCACGGATGCCCGCCACTGCGTGCGCCCGCGGCGACGTCGTCGAGGTCCAGATAGCCCGATGCGCCGAGCGACTCGATGTCGATGGGCGCGTCGCCGCCGACGGCCGCCGTCGACCAGGACGCCTCGAGGAACTCGCGACCGGTCTTGATCAGGTCGGCCGCCCTGGTGCGGATCTTCTCGGGGTCGCAGATCAGCAGCGGCGTCTGCGCGGGCAGATGGTCGCTGAGCAGGGAGAGCTCGGTGGGCCGCAGCAGCGGGAGCAGTGCCTCCATCCCGTCGACGGGGATGCCCTCGCCGAGCTTGGCCAGCATGTCGGGCACGGCGCCGGGCACCTCGTTGCCGGTCCGCGGGTGGTCTGCGGCGAGCTCGAACGCGCGGATCCGGACGTCGTCGGTCAGAAGGAGCTCACGGCACGGCACGGCGATCATCACGTCGACGTCGACATCGGGGATCGACCGCTGGTCGGCGACCGAGAACATCCGCATCTCGGAGATCTCGTCGCCCCAGAACTCGATGCGCACGGGGTGTTCGGCGGTCGGCGGGAAGATGTCGAGGATGCCGCCGCGGACCGCGAACTCGCCGCGCTTTCCGACCATGTCGACACGCGTGTAGGCCAGCTCGACGAGCCGGTGGATCACGTCGTCGAAGTCGGACTCCCCACCGAGCGTCAGGGTGACGGGTTCGATGTCGACGAGGTCCGGCGCCATCGGCTGCACCAGCGAGCGCACCGTGGTGACGACAACGCGCAGCGGCGGGCCGAGTCGCTCGTCGTCGGGTTTGGCCAGCCTGCGCAGCACCATCATCCGCGCGCCGACGGTGTCCACCCCCGGCGAAAGACGCTCGTGCGGCAGCGTCTCCCACGACGGGAACAGCGTCGCCGAGTCGCCGAAAACGCCGCGCAGCTCGGCGGTCAGGTCATCGGCCTCGCGGCCGGTCGCGGTGACCACGAGCAGCGGCCCGGCCTGGGCGAGCGCGCAGGCGGCGAACACCCTCGCGCTGGCCGGACCGACGAGCGCTAGATCGGCGGGCCTGTCGGCGGCACGGCCGATGACGTCTTGGAGACAGGGATCGCGGAGGGCCAGATCGACGAGGCCGGCGATCGGGGTTTGGACACCAACGGTCCCCGATGCGGTCATGATGCAATCCATCCTAATGACTTGCGAATTGGGCGCGCTCACGTGCGCGCAGCGTCGATTACCGCGCCGAATTCGCTACTCCTCGAGCAGAGGCGGATCGTCCTCGAGGTGCATGAGCCCGTTCCAGCACAGGTTCACCAGATGCGCGGCGACCACTTCCTTCTTCGGCTCGCGCACATCGAGCCACCACTGCGCCGTCATCGACACCGACCCGACCAACGCCTGGGCGTAGAGCGGGGCCATATCGGGGTCGAGGCCGCGTCGGGAGAAGTCGCCGGCCAGGATCGACGACACCTGGTTGACGGCGTCGTTCAACAACGTCGAGTAGGTGCCCGAGGTGATGGCGGCCGGTGAATCGCGGATGAGGATCCGGAACCCGTCGGTGCGCTCGTCGACATACGAAAGCAGGGCCAGCGTGACCCGCTCGATGCGCAGCCGCGACCGGTTGTTGGTCGTCCTCGTCAGCGACGACGTGATGCCGTCCAGCAACGCCGACATCTCGCGGTCGACGACGACGGCGTAGAGCCCCTCCTTGCCACCGAAATGCTCATAGACCACGGGTTTGGAGACGTTCGCCCGCTGCGCGATCTCCTCGATCGGAGGTGCCCTCGTACCCGCGCTGCGCGAAAAGCGTCCTCGCGATGTCGATGAGCTGGTGACGCCGCTCGGCACCGGTCATCCGGGCGCGGGGTGCACGCAGTTCCTTGTCGGGTACTGCCACACCTGTCAGCCTAGTTGCTTGGACTAACATCACGGGTTGATCAGTCCGTCGTGGTGTAATCGGCAGCACCTCTGATTTTGGTTCAGAAAGTTCAGGTTCGAGTCCTGGCGACGGAGCTCGACTGTTGAGGACAAACAGATGACTTCCCACGAATCCGCGGTTCTGGTGCTGGCCGCCGGTGCTGGCACCCGGATGCAATCCGACATCCCGAAGGTGCTGCACACGCTGGCGGGCCGCAGCATGCTGTCGCACGCCCTGCACTCGATCGCCAAGGTCGCCCCACAGCATCTCGTTGTGGTGCTCGGCCATGACCGCGAGCGCATCACCCCCGCCGTGACCGAGCTGGCCGAGACGCTGGGTCGCCCGATCGACATCGCCGTGCAGGACGAGCAGCACGGCACCGGGCACGCCGTCCGCTGCGGGCTTTGCCGCACTGCCCGCGGACTTCGCCGGCACCGTCGTGGTCACCTCCGGCGACGTCCCGCTGATGGACGCCGACACCCTGGCCGACCTGATCGACGCCCACGGCTCCGAAACCGCGGCGGCGACGGTGGTGACGACGACGCTGCCCAACCCGACGGGCTACGGACGGGTTCTGCGCACGCAGGACCGCGAGGTCATCGGCATCGTCGAGGAGGTCGACGCCAGCCCTTCGCAGAAGGCCATCGGCGAGGTCAACGCGGGCGTCTACGCCTTCGATATCGAGGTACTGCGCTCTGCGCTGGACCGGCTGCAGCCGCACAACGCCCAGCAGGAGCTCTACCTCACCGACGCCATCTCGATCATCCGGCAGGACGGCCGCATCGTGCGCGCCAAACATGTCGACGACTCCGCGCTGGTGGCGGGCATCAACGACCGCGTCCAGCTGTCCGAACTGGCCGCCGAGCTGAACCGCCGCATCGTGGCCGGCCACCAGCGGGCAGGCGTCACGGTCGTCGACCCCGCCAGTACCTGGATCGACGTCGACGTGAGCATCGGCCGCGACACCGTCGTGCAGCCCGGCACCCAACTGCTCGGCGCCACCCGCATCGGCAGACGGTCCGAGATCGGCCCGGACACCACGCTGACCGACGTCACCGTCGGCGACGGTGCGACGGTGGTCCGCACGCACGGGTCGGCGTCGGCGATCGGCGACGGCGCCATCGTCGGACCGTTCACCTACCTGCGGCCGGGCACCGTACTCGGCGACGTCGGCAAGCTCGGCGCCTTCGTCGAGACGAAGAACGCCACGCATCGGTACCGGCACCAAGGTGCCGCACCTGACCTACGTCGGCGACGCGGACATCGGCGAGCACAGCAATATCGGCGCGTCGAGCGTCTTCGTCAACTACGACGGTGAGACGAAACGACGCACCACGATCGGGTCGCATGTGCGGACCGGCTCCGACACGATGTTCGTCGCGCCGGTCACCATCGGCGACGGCGCCTACACCGGGGCGGGCACCGTCGTGCGGGACGACGTGCCGCCGGGTGCGCTGGCCGTGTCCGCGGGTCCGCAGCGCAATATCGAGGGCTGGGTCGAGCGCAAGCGACCGGGTTCGGCCGCCGCGGAGGCGGCCAGGACGGCCAACGAGGCCAGCGAAGGCGCGAACGCCGAGGACGACCGGACGACGTGAGACGGTCGGTTTCCGTTCTTGTTCTGGCAACCCGGCCACGCGCGTCCAGCTCTGATACGTACCATTAGGCCGACATCGATCCCCGACCGGCAAGGGCACACAGTGGGCACCGAGTGGACCGACAACCGCAAGAATTTGATGCTGTTCTCGGGTCGCGCGCACCCCGAACTCGCCGAGCAGGTCGCCAAGGAGCTCGACGTCCCGGTCACCGCGCAGACCGCCCGCGACTTCGCCAACGGGGAGATCTTCGTCCGCTTCGACGAATCCGTCCGCGGTTGCGACGCCTTCGTCCTGCAGAGCCATCCGGCGCCGCTGAACAAGTGGCTGATGGAACAGCTGATCATGATCGATGCGCTCAAGCGCGGCAGCGCCAAGCGGATCACCGCGATCCTGCCCTTCTACCCCTATGCGCGTCAGGACAAGAAGCACCGCGGGCGTGAGCCGATCTCGGCGCGGCTGGTCGCCGACCTGCTCAAGACGGCAGGCGCGAACCGGATCCTCACTGTCGATCTGCACACCGACCAGATCCAGGGCTTCTTCGACGGCCCGGTGGACCACATGCGCGCGCAGAACCTGTTGACCGGCCACATCGCCGCGAACTACCGCGACCACGACATGGTCGTGGTGTCACCGGATTCCGGCCGCGTCCGGGTCGCCGAGAAATGGGCCGACGCGCTGGGCGGCGTACCGCTGGCCTTCATCCACAAGACCCGCGACCCGCTGGTGCCCAACCAGGTCAAGTCGAACCGCGTGGTCGGCGACGTGCGGGACAAGATCTGCATCCTCACCGACGACATGATCGACACCGGCGGCACGATCGCCGGTGCGGTGAACCTGCTGCGCGAAGACGGCGCCAAGGACGTGATCATCGCCGCGACGCACGGCGTGCTGTCCGATCCCGCAGCGCAGCGGCTGGCCGAATGCGGCGCGCGCGAGGTGATCGTCACCAATACCCTGCCGATCGGCGAGGACAAGCAGTTTCCAGCGCTGACGGTGTTGTCCATCGCGCCGCTGCTGGCCGACACCATTCGCGCGGTGTTCGAGAACGGTTCGGTGACAGGGCTTTTCGACGGGTCGGCGTAGTGACTGATTCCGTCATCTATCACAATCCCCGCTGCACGACCTCACGCAAAGCACTGGAGTTGTTGCGGGACAACGGGATCGAGCCTGAAATCATTCAGTACCTGAAGACGCCGCCGTCGAGGGACGAGCTCGTCGAGCTGATCAACGACGCTGGAATCGACGTGCGGACCGCGGTGCGAAAGCGTGAACCGCTGTATGTCGAACTGAATCTCGACGACGCCGACGACGACGCACTGCTCGACGCCATGGCCACCCATCCGATCCTGATCGAGCGACCGTTCGTCGTCACCCCACGAGGCACGCGGCTGGCACGACCGCTCGACTCGGTTCGCGAGATTCTGTGACCCGTCACCGCATTGCGGCGATCCTCGCGTTGCTGGCCGTCGCCGCGGCAGGCTGCGGCGCGCAGTCCGCCGACTACACCTCGGTGTTGACCGCGACCACGAGCGCCAAGCCGACCGAGACCGCCAAGCCGGTGCCGATCTCGCAGTATCTGGAGAGCGCGGGCGTGGTCGGACAACCCGTCGCACCCGACAAACTGACCGACCTGTCCGTCACGATGCCGAGCCCGAAGGGCTGGTCGCAGTACAGCAATCCGAGGTTCGCGCCCGGCACCCGCGTCATCGCCAAGGGCGACACCTACCCCACCGCGATGCTGATGGTGTTCGAACTCAGCGGCGGCGACTTCGACGCGAAGAAGGCGATCGAACACGGCAACGCCGATGCTCAGCTTTCGGAGAACTTCAAGGAACTCAACGCGTCGCTCGACGACTACAAGGGATTTCCGTCGTCGATGATCGAGGGCAGCTACGACCTCAACGGCCGGCGGATGCACTCCTACAACCGGGTCGTCATCGCGACCGGAGGGCCGCCGGCCAAGCAGCGCTACCTGATCCAGTTCACCGTCACCGGGTACGCCGACAAGGCGGCGGCAGAGGCGCCCGACATCGAGATGCTCATCGGCGGGTTCAACGTCGCCGCCAAAAAGTCGTAACCGACCCGCGGTTATGGTGGCGGGCATGAGTGGATGGACCGCGGCCGACCTGCCCTCCTACAGCGGACGGACCGTCATCGTCACCGGCGCCAACAGCGGCCTCGGCGAGGTCACGGCGCGCGAGCTGGCACGGGTCGGGGCGAAGGTGATCCTCGCCGTCCGCAACACCGACAAGGGCGACGCGGCAGCGGCGGGCATGACCGGCGACGTCGAGGTGCGCAAGCTCGACCTGCAGGACCTGGCCTCGGTGCGCGCCTTCGCCGACGGCGTCGACGCCGTCGATGTGCTGGTCAACAACGCGGGCATCATGGCGGTTCCCTACGCGCAGACCGTCGACGGCTTCGAAAGCCAGATCGGCACCAACCACCTCGGCCACTTCGCCCTCACCAATCTGCTGCTTTCGAAGATCACCGACCGGGTGGTGACGGTGTCGTCCGTAGCGCACATGGTCGGCTGGATCAGCCTGAAGGACCTCAACTGGAAGTCGCGGCCGTATCTGGCGTGGCCTGCGTACGGCCAGTCGAAGCTGGCCAACCTGCTGTTCACCAGCGAGCTGCAGCGCCGACTCACCGCGGCGGGCTCGTCGGTCAAGGCGCACGCCGCCCACCCCGGGTACTCCGAAACGAACCTGCAGGGCAACACCGGAAACGCCATCGGGACGAAGGTCGTCAACACGGTCACGCCGCTGGTGGGCACCGACGCAGACTTCGGCGCGCGGCAGACGCTGTACGCCGTCGCGCGGAATCTGCCCGGTGACAGCTTCATCGGCCCGCGCTTCGGCGTGCGCGGCCCGACCGGACGCACGTTCCGCAGCCCGCTGGCCCGCAACGCAAAGAAGGCGGCCGCGCTGTGGGAGCTGTCCGAGCAGCTCACAGGCACCGAATTCGCACTTTGAGGCCGTGATCGGATAACCTGACCCGGCATCACGGCGAGGGTGGCTCCTTTCTCGCAGGCCACCGTTATCGACGGGAACACGCATTGCGTAATTGCGACCCTGGCCGTGCTGATCAACCACCGGCATCAGAGGAGCAACACCCATGGCCAAGGCAGCGGCCCGCAAAGAGAACAAACTGACCGCCTCGGTTCGCACCGAGACCGGCAAGGGCGCATCGCGCCGCGCTCGCCGCAACGGCAGGGTGCCCGCGGTGATGTACGGCCACGGCGAGGCCCCCCGACACCTCGAACTCGACGCCCACGACTTCTCCGCGGTGCTGCGTCACACCGGCACCAACGCCGTGCTGACGCTCGACATCGACGGCGAGGAGGCGCTCGCGCTGACCAAGTCGCTGGAGATCCACCCGATCCGGCGCAACATCCAGCACGCCGACCTGCTGGTCGTCCGTCGCGGCGAGAAGGTGACCGTCGAGGTCAACGTCATCATCGAGGGCGAGGCGATTCCGGGCACGCTGGTCACCCAGGACACGAACACCATCGAGATCGAGGCCGACGCGCTGTCGATCCCGCAGCAGTTCGTGATCTCCGTCGAGGGCGCCGATATCGGCACCCAGCTCACCGCGAGCGCGATCACGCTGCCCGACGGCGTCACGCTGATATCTGATCCCGAGATGCTCGTCGTCAACGTCGTTGCGGCGCCGACCGAAGAGGATCTCGAGGCCGAGGGCGCAGGCGAGGCAGGCGAGGAAGCCGAAGGCGAAGCGGCAGCCGAGGGCGAAGAGGGTGCCGAGGGCGAGGAAGCCGGCGAGGGCGGCGAGGGCGCGGCCTCCGAGGAATCCTCCGAGTAATCGGAGTCCTCTCACCTCATGGCCGAGCCCCTACTCGTGGTGGGCCTGGGCAATCCCGGGCCCAACTACGCCACGACGCGGCACAACCTCGGCTTCATGGTCGCCGACATCCTCGCCGACCGCATGGGCGAGAAGTTCAAGGTGCACAAGAAGTCCGGGGCGGAGGTCGTCACCGGCAGGCTTGCGGGCCGGTCGATCGTGCTCGCCAAACCGCGTGTGTACATGAACGAGTCGGGCCGCCAGGTCGGGCCGCTGGCCAATTTCTACTCCGTTGCGCCCGCCGACGTGGTGATCGTGCACGACGAGCTCGACCTCGACTTCGGCAGGATCCGGCTGAAGTTCGGCGGCGGCGTCGCGGGCCACAACGGGTTGCGCTCGGTGGCGTCCTCGTTGAGCAGCAACGACTTTCAGCGGGTGCGGATAGGGATCGGCCGCCCGCCTGGGCGCAAGTCGGGAGCGTCGTTCGTGCTGGAGAATTTCACCGCGGCGGAGCGGCCCGAGGTTCCGGTGATCTGCGAACAGGCCGCCGACGCAACGGAGTTGCTGCTCGCCCATGGCCTCGAGCCCGCCCAGAACACCGTGCACGCCTGGACATAGGGTCGCGGGCTATCGGCCGCGGATCCCGCTGTCCACCACCTTGATCGGCTTGTGCGGAAAACGCCGTTCCGCATACTCCTTGGCGGCGGAGTTCGGCAGCACGTACAGCGTCTCCTTCTTGTCCTGCAGCGGCTTGAGGACGAGATCCATGAAGGCCTTCCGATTGTCCAGATACGGCTCGATGACCTCCTCGCCCGCCGGACACACCGCGAGGCAGTAGGCCGCCTTGTAGTTGGCCTTGAAGGACAGGCTCTGCCACATCGACGCGTTCTCCGAATCGCTGACGCGCGAACGGAAATCGGCCGCGTCGTCGCTGTCGGCGACTGTTTGCACCCAGTCGGTGAAGCCGCCCATGAACTCGCGGTAGTTGTGTGTCGAGCAGGCGACGAAGTCGAACTCGCCATTCTTTTTGATGGCCCCGACGGGACAGGCGGCGACGCAGAGCTTGCACTCAAGGCATGGCGAGTAGTCGAGTGGCTCACCGTATGCGGTGATCGGCGCATCCACCAGCAAGGTCGCCAGCAGGATGAAGTTACCGAATTTGGGGTGAATCACGTTGCGGTGGATGCCCATCACACCGAGCCCCGCGGCGACGGCGACGGGTTTGTGCGCCACCACCCAGATGCGACCGGGAAAATTGTCCATCTCCATCGGGAAGGTGGCAGACGGGTTCAGCGCGCGGTGGCCGGCGTCCTGCAGGGCGCGCGTTATGCGGTGGGCGGCCTCGTTGATGATCTCGCCGGTGCGATGGAACTCCTGGTTGGCGACGCTTCGTGCGGGCGAACGGACGTTGTCGCGGTTCATCTTCACGACCAGCGAGATGAAACTGCGGGTGCCGGGCATGGCGTTCTCGACGTGTTCGCGTTCGGATGCCAGGTCGGGGTTGTCGACCGTGGCGAACGCGACGTCGTCAGCGCCCGCGTCCAGGCAGATTCGGCGCAACCACTCGGCGTCGATGATGCCAGGCTTCTCCTGCGGAGCTCGCGACCGCACCGCGCGAACCGTCGGGTGGTTGGCAATCCGCGGCGGCAGGTTGTCGATCGTCATGCTGAGTATAGTACACACTACTCAGATCCTCGCCGAAACGACATTCCAGCAGCGAAAGTGCGAGAGCACCCCTGCTGGAACGTCGTTTCGCGGGCTACTGGTCCTTCGTGCGGCGGGCGAGCAGCCGCTGGACCTGCCCGTAGGAGTCGATCGGGCTGTGCAGCGCCAAGCCCCCGTCGGCGAACACGGTCTGGCCGGTGACCCAGGACATTTCGAGGACGGCGACGATGGCCTCGGCGATGTCGTCGGGCTCGCCGAGCCTGCCGAGTGCGGTGCGTTCGGTCAGCCCGTCGACCCAACCCGGCAGCTGCTCGGGGTTGGCGAGCATCGGCGTGCGCGTGACGCCGGGGCCGACGGCGTTGACGCGGATACCGTGCGTTCCCCATTCGGCCGCGGCGACCCGCACCAGCATGTCGATACCGGCCTTCGACACGCAGTACGCGCCCATATCGCGGTCGGCAAGCGTCCCGCTGACGCTGGACACCGCGACGATCGAGCCGCCCGAGCCCTGATCGACCATGGCCTGCGCGACGGCACGCATCGTCAGCCACGTACCCGTGAGATTGGTGTCGATGACGCGCTGCCAGTCGGCGGGTGTCTGCTCGAGCAGCAGACCCGATGCGCCGACACCCGCGCATGCGACGAGCCTGCTCGGCACTCCGTGACTCGCGACGGTGCGATCGAGTGCCGCCGACACCGCATCGGGATCGCTGATGTCACAGTCGATGTCGCCGCCCTTGACGTCCCACACGACGACGTTGTGGTCGGCTGCGCGGAGCCGCTCGACGACCGCTGCGCCGATGCCCGATGCCCCGCCGGTGACTATGGCCGTCATACAGGCGGGCCGATCAGCTCGACACGCACGCCGTCCGGCGCGGTGATCACCGCCATCGCCACCGTCTTTCCGCCTGGCGCGGGCATCTCGATGCGCCGCACCCCGTCGTCGAACCCCAGCTCGGCAAGGGTCGCCAGGGTCGGCTCGACATCGCATTGCAACGACAGAAGGAAGAAACCGGACGCCGGCCGATCGGGCGACGGGACCGCGTCGGTGGCGCCCTCAAGCACGACGAGTTCCACGATGCCGGTATCCGGGCTCGCGGGGTCGCCAAGGAAGATCGATCGCAGCCGGTCGGTGGCCGCGCCGAACAGGGTCGGCCAGTCGCCGGTGAAGGTGTAGTCGAACAACTCGGTGAAGCCGAGACCGTCGCACCAGAACCGCATCGAGGTGTCGACGTCGGCGGTCACTATCGCCGCATGGTGGATTCGTGACAAGCGACTGTCCTCCTCCTTGTTGAAGTGATCCAGTTTCACCCGCGACAACATCTCCACGAAAGTGGTTCCGCTGTAGGGGAACTGGGTGACGACTTTGCCATTGGGATGGCGGTAGTAGCTGTTGCAATTCGCCAGCCACACCGTGCCCTCCATCGCCTGCTGGATCTCGGCGTTGTATGCGTCGTGGATGCTTTGCCTGATATCGACGGCCCGAACTTCCGCCTCCGCCATCTCGTCGAGGATGCGACGGACGAACTCGGCCTGCGCTTCGAGGATGTAGATGATCGAGGTGACGCCGTTGGTGTTGGGGCCGTACAGCGTGAACAGGTTCGGATAGCCCGGCACGACAGTGCCGAGATACGCCTCAGCGCCGTCGCGCCAGTCGTCGCGCAGGCGCCTTCCGCCGCACCCGTAGACGTCGAGGCTGCGCAGATAGTCGGCGGCGTGAAAGCCGGTTCCGTAGATGACCGTGTCGAATTCGTGGTCTACGCCGTCGGCGGTGCGCAACCCGCGCTCGGTGAACTCGACGATCGGCGACGTCTCCAGCGCCACGTTCGGCCGCAGGAATGTCGGAAACCAGGCTCGCGACTGCAGGGGACGCTTGCAACCGACGGGATACGACGGCGTCAGCTTGGCCCGCAGTTGCGGGTCCGCCACCTTCCGGGCCAGATACGAGCGAGCCATATCCGTCAGCCCCGTCGTCATCTCGGAATCGGCGCCGAAATTGGCGGCCTCGTAGGCTTGGAACGCGGCGTCTCGGACTTTGCGCGCCTCATCGGGATCGCGCTCGAAGAGGTCCTGCTGCTCAGAAGTGAACGGTTCGTCGTAGCGTGGGCTCACCCAGATCGGGGTGCGCTGGAACACTGTCAGGTGCGCGGCGTCGGCCGCGATCTCGGGCACATACTGGATGGCACTGGCACCGGTTCCGATCGACGCAACGCGTTCGCCCGCAGTCGATCTGGTGTGATCCCAGCTCGACGAGTGAAACGTCCGGCCGCGGAATCGATGCGCGCCGGGGATGTCGGGAATGTTGGGCACGTCGAGCATGCCGACGGCGCTGACCACGGCGTCGAACTCGTACGCCGCACCATCGGCGGTGGATAGCGACCATCGCCGCTTGTCGTCGTGCCAGCGCAACTCGGTGACCCGGGTGTTGCCGACCAGATGATTCTCGAGTCCGTACTCGGCGGCGACCCTCTCCAGATAGGCGAGGATCTCCGGCTGCTGGGCGTACGTCTTGCTCCACCGCGGATTGAGCGCGAACGAGAACGAATAGAAGTGCGACGGCACGTCGCACGCCGCACCGGGAAAGGTGTTGTTGCGCCAGGTGCCGCCGAACCCGTCGGCGCGATCGAAGATCGTGAATTCGTAGCCCGCTGCAGCGAGCTCGATTCCCGTCGCGATGCCTCCGGGGCCTGCCCCGATGACCGCGACGGTCACAGGAATGAGTTCTCCTCGGTCAGCCCGCGCTCCGGAAACGCGCCGAGCGCGAACGTCTCGGCATTGCCCAATCCGGAACCACCGCCGACGGGATCATCCACGCGCACAAGCAGATCCCGTAGTTGATGCAGCGCACGGGCGTTCTCGGGCTTGTCGGCCTCGGTGACGTGGTTGCCCTCGACCCGCTCGTCGCCGACCCACTGGCCGTACACCCAGTCGTTCCATCCGTAGTAGCCCGCGGTACCCAGATGAAAGCCGCCTGGACCCGCGGCGGTGATCGTCAGCGGCCGCTTGGTGCCGTCGGTGTCGATCACGGTGATGGTTCCGTGTGTGAACCGGCGATTGTCATCCTGAAAGTGCAGATCCTGTTCCACCGAAACGAACCGGTGCGAGGTGCCGTCGTCGTTCTGTTGTTCTGCCTGGCAACGAATTTCCAGGAACCCGTCGCCGCGTTCCTCCTGATACATCACGAACAGCGAGTAGCTCGAACCGTCGGGACGCGTCATCGTCATCGGGAGCCAGGTCATGAACATCTGTTTGATCCTGCGCCCACCGCGCGGCAACCCCGGGATCGGCTTACCCACTCCCGGCCGCAGGCCCCACGAGTGATCCCGTATCGAGATCCACTCGTCGGCCCGGATCTCGGTGCGGGTGCCTTCGAGTTCCACCCATCCCGACGCCACGCCGATCTGGTGGTAGCGCAACACATTATGGGTCACGCGATAGCCGTCGGGGCTGCGGTCCGGCCACGGGTCCTCGAGCGCGGTGGTGAAGCTCCCGCGCAGTTCGACGTCGAAAGCGATCGGAGCATGCTCGTTGGCGTCGAGGGTCACCTGAATCGCCCGCAGCGGTTCGACCACCCGGTAGTGGATGGGCCCGACATCGGTTCCCGCGGGATCCGACGACAGCCGGCGGCCGGCCCGCACCGTCCACTGCTCGGTGCCTCGGCACACACCGGCCGCCCCGTCGAAGACGCCGCGATTGGTGTACTTCCCGATGCCGAGGACAACCTGCAGCGAGTTGTCGCGGGCGTGCGCGATGGTCCAGATCTTCTCCGTCCACGACGGGTCCGACTGAGCCACCGTCGCGAAGGTGTCGACGATCTGGTGGGTGAGAAGTTCGTCCTCCGGCACAAGTGCGCCGTAATTCGTTGACAGCAAGCCGATCATCTTTCTGCGGTCGGAGTCTTGACATTCGATAGGGGCTGCTGTCTCACGGGCACGAAGCACAGCACTGCCGATAGTGTGACATTTGACCCTATCTATGTAAAGGTTGCCTCGTGCCTCCTCAGCGCAACATTGACGGCGAACAATCGACGCGACGACGGATACTCGCCGCGACCTTCGTCGTGCTGTCCCGCGACGGACGTCGGAAGTTGCAGCTGTCGGACGTCGCCGCGGAGGCGGGCGTGTCGCGCCCAACGCTCTACCGCTATTTCGGTTCGAAGGAGGGGCTGCTCGAGGCTTTCGGCCTCTACGAGCAGGACAACTTCGACTCGGGCATCGCCGCAGCGATGGCGGGCCTCAGCGGCCCCGACCGGCTGGACGCGGCCCTGCGCTTCGTCGTCGAATTCCAGAGCACATACTCGCTTGGCTCGTTGGCCGATATCGAGCCGGAACACGTGCTGCATCAGATGAAGCGGACTCTGCCGATCATGCATGAGCGCATCGCCCGCATCATCCCCGGCGATGACAGCGATATCGCCGCGGCCGCGGTGGTGCGTATCGCTGTGTGCCACTACATGATCGCCAGCGGAAGCCCGAGCCAGTTCCTGTCCGAGTTGCGCCACGCCGCGGGCCTCGACACCTCTCGGCGGCGCCTGTCGCGGGCGGTCGCCGGCTAGCCGTCGAGCCAGTCTGCGATCTTCGTCGCGATCAGCTCAGGATGCTCCAGGTGTAGGAAATGCCCTGCGCCCCCGATGATTTCGAACGCAGACCCAGCAGCCGGTAGGTGTTCAGCCGGATTCCCGAAAATGTCGACGCCGAGCGCTCCGTCGTCGGCGCCGTGGAGATACAGCGTGGGCACCGGCGGATCTTGCAACGTCGCCAAGGCTTCGGCTTTCGCGTCCTGGTCCGCGAAGTCCGGGTTGAAGGACGCTCGGTACGGAGCGATGACGTTGGCTATGTTGTCCGCGGTGACATGTCTTCGCAGTTCAGCGACGTCTTCGCCCGGGTCATACCCCGGCGACCAGTCGGCCCAGAGGGACTCCCAGAATCCTGGCTCCAGCAGCACCGTCTCCGGGAGCCCGACCTGCTGAATGAGCCAGATGTAGAAGGACCGCTTGAGCTGACGGTAACTGAACATCGCCGTCAGGACGCCTGCAGGCGGCGCGGCGAGGGTGACGAGACGGCAGAACGCGGTGGGTTCGGTGACCACCGCTCCGTACGCGGCGATAGCTCCCCAGTCGTGGCCGATCAGGATCGCGCGTGCGTCGCCGCGATACTCGCGCCGCGCGTCGAGGACGGCGCGGGCGTAGGTCCCGACACTGATCGGCTTGCCGACGGATGCGTCGTAACCCGGCAGCCACGGGGCCACCACGCGATAGCCGCGGCCCTCGAGTTCGGGTCCGAGATGGCGCCACGTGTGGGGTGTGTCGGGAAAGCCGTGGACCAGGAGGGCCAGCGGTAGCGACGCGTCGTCGATGTCTCCGAAGGTGCGTGGTCCAGGTGTTGTCACCCGGCGAGCGTATTACACCGCATACGGCAAACGTAACCACTGCTGACTTTACATATGATGGTGCGTATGTAAATGTGATCGCATGGCAGGCATTGCGCTGACCCAACGCGATCTGGGAGCCACCCGGACGCAACTCCAGGCGTGGTTCGAGCACAGATTCTCCGGCCGTACGGTGGTGTCGGAGTTGCGGGCGGCCAACAGGGCCGTGGGCTGGTCGAGCGAAAGCCTTGCCTTCAGCGCCGAAACCGCAGGGAAGACGGACGAATACGTCATCCGCATCCCTCCGGCGGGCGGCGGCATCTTTCCGCACTACGACCTCGGCACCCAGACCTTGACCCAGGAGCTGCTCCACGAGTACGGAATTCCCACTCCGTCGCCGATCCTCTATGAACCCGACCGTGAGTGGATCGGCTCGAAATTCCTTGTGATGCCCCGGATTGTCGGCCACACACCATCGGACACCACGTACGCTACGCGCGGCTGGCTCCACGATGCGGGGCCCGCAGTGCAGCGGCGGGTGCACGACTCGTTTCTCGAGACGCTTGCACAGCTTCACCGCGCACCGGTCAGTGAAGCGTCATGGCTGGAGCGGCCCGCGGGCGCGGGCGTCGTCGCAGAGCTGAAGTGGTGGCGCGAGTACGCGAAGTGGGGAACCGACAACAAGGTCCCCGACGTCATGGCACAGGCCTTCGACTGGCTGGCGCGCGAGATGCCCGACCAATCCGGCGAATTGAGCATCTGCTGGAACGACGCCCGGTTGTCCAACGCGATCTTCGACGACACGGGCCAGATCGTCGGCGCCCTGGACTGGGAGCAGGCATGCCTGTGCCCCGCGGAGACCGACTTCGCGTGGTGGCTCGCGACCCGCAGACAGACGCTCGAGGTCAACGGGCTCGACCTGGACCCCGAGCTGCCCGGGTTCGACAGCCGCGAGCAGGTGATCCGGCGCTACGAGGAGATGATCGGGCGTCCACTCGTCGGCCTGCACTGGTATGAGGTGTTCGCGATGGTCCGGATGGGCTGCTGCATCCTGCGCACGCAGGAACTCCTGCGCAGCATCGGCCAGGGCGACCACTTCCTCACCCGGGCGCCGATTCTGCCCGGGTGGACCGTCTCCGCTGTGCGGCGTTAAGAACCCCTCGGGGGGCGTCAAGAAACCGTTCGGAACGCGCGTGCGGCGGATCGGCGCGGGTACACCCGGAGGTATGTACGACGAGAAGACGCCCAGCCCCGGCCGCCTGCAACGCTGGGGCGCCCGGCTGCTCGACGGCGAGAACAGTTGGGGCTTCGTCCGCATCCAGGCCGACCGCTTCGGCGTGACGCGCTACCGCCTGGTGGTCTACCCGCCGGGTATCTGCGCCGCCGAACGCCGTCGGCTCCGTATCTGGCGGGGCTCGCCGATATGGGGTGCGCTGCTGTGGGTGCTGTCGGAGATCTTCCTCCAGCAGTGGATCGGCTCGTGGTCTGCGCTTGCGATCTCCACGGGCACCGTCCTCGCGTTGGCTGTTGTTGCGTTGGCAAAGACAGGCGACACACGCACGCAGGTCCGGGCGATGACCGTAGTAACCATGGCCGGCTACACCGATACGGCCACTATCGCCGCTCGCGACAAGCTGCTGAAGCGGGCGATGACGTTGATGTATGCCGACGAGCAAGTCGACGAGGAAGGCATGTCGCCGCTCGACCACGAAGCGCTCTGGTGGACGGTCTATGACCAGTTGGCGCCGTCAGCAGCGGTCGCGGGCGTGCGCAAAATGCCGCATTAGGTCGGCGTGTCGGGTGCAGACCCCACACTCGCGGCAGAGTGGCCCTAGGTGACCAGCGAGACAGAGTTGGCGCGGCGCAGCTTGCCCGACGAAGTCTTGGGAATGCTGCCCGGTCCGAGCACGACGACGTTGCGCGGTCGCACGTCCACTTCGGTGACGACCTCGTGCGCGACCTGGTGCTCGATGCGGCGCACCTCGGCCGGGTCCTCCCAGGCATTCGACTCCACCGCGACGGCGAAGGTCTCCCTGGAATGTCCGGCGTCCAGACGTACGGCCACGGCACACCCGGTGCGCACGCCCTCGACGCGGCCTGCGGCGCGTTCGATATCGGTCGGGTAGATGTTGCGTCCGGCCATGATGATGACGTCCTTGACGCGACCGCAGACGACCACGTGGCCGTTTTCCATCTGATAGCCGAGATCGCCGGTGTCATACCAGCCCTGCTCGTCTTGAGCCGGAATGAAACCGCCCATCGTCACGTAGCCGGGGGTCACGCATTCGCCACGCAGCTCGATGATGCCGACACCGCGGGCAGGCATCACGTTCCCGTGCTCGTCGATGACGCGAGCCTCGAGGTCCTGCAGCAGTGGGCCGAGGGACGCCAGCCTGCGGGTGTTGCCCTTTGTCGATGGCACCGCACGCCGCAGCGCGGCCATCAGGTCCGCATCGACCTCGTCGACCACCAAGCCGGCATTGCACTCGGAGAACGACACCGCCAGCGTCGTCTCGGCCATGCCGTAGGCGGGCAGGATCGCCTCGGGCTTGAGGCCGAACGGCTTGCCCGCATCGAGAAGGTCTTCGACGTCGGCGGGCTCGACGGGCTCAGCCCCTGAGAGCGCGAACCGCAGCGTGGACAGGTCGAACTGGCCGGGCTCGGCCTGATTGCGCAACCGCTTGGCGAACAGCGCGTAGGCGAAGTTCGGCGCCGCGGTCATCGTGCCCTTGTATTTGTGGATGAGCTTGGCCCACAGCAGGGTGTCCCGCAGGAAGTCCATCGGGGTGACCTTGACCAGCTCGGCGCCGAAGTACATCGGGATGGTGAGGAAGCCGACCATTCCCATGTCGTGGAAGCAGGGCAGCCAGCTGACCATGACGTCCTTGTCGACGTCGTACTCGGCGCCGACGAACATCGCCTCGGCGTTGGAGTGGATGTTGCGGTGCGTGATCTGCACGGCCTTCGGCGAGCCTGTCGAGCCGGAGGTCAGCTGCATCAGGGCCAGGTCGTCCTCGCCGACCTCGACCGGGTCGACCGGCTCCGCGGCGAGCAGATCCGTCGCGGTCAAGACCGTTATGCCCTGTTCCTCCAGCACCGGGATGGCGACCATGAACGGCTCGGACACGATGACGGCCTTGGCCTCGATCATGCTGATGACGTTCATGGTGTCTTCGGCCCACACGACGAGGTCGGTGCGCGGAGTGGGCTGATGGAGCATGGTCAGGCTGGCGCCACGCATCCAGAGGCCCTGCGCGGTCGGGGCGATCTCGACGGGCAGTCCCGCGAGGACGCCGACCGCATCTCCATGACCGATGCCTGCTGCGGCGAGGCCACCCGCGACCCGGCGGGCGCGCTCGTGCACCTCACCCCAGGTGTGACGGACGGGTTCGTGCGGTTCACCGGTGACCATGCCCGTAGTCGCGTTCTTGGCACTGCGGTACATCTTGTCGGTGAATCTGCTCACGACAGCCTCCTGGTGGTTCCCGCAAATGCCAAGGTGTAATGCTCCGCCTGGTAGGCGTCGCTTTCACGCAGGCACGCACACATTTGGGGCGCGGTTATGTCTCGATTCGGTGATGCGAAAGAGCGGCGCGACCGCCCGCCGGGTAGTCCGGCGGCTGCAGTATTCGCGTCCGTTGCTTGACCGCTGTTTTTCACCGTTAGTCATCTTAAGCAACTCTTAAGTAACTGCCAAACTTATGCAGTAATTGAGTTTTGTGTCACACCTGCGGGGTGGGTGCGGGAACCACCCGCGCGCCCTGAACCGGGCCGCTGGCCACCCGCACCGTGCGGCACACTCCTGCCCCGGCAAGTTCGGCGCCGATATCGACGGCGGCAGACGACGAGGGGCACAGGAAAGCGCAGGTCGGGCCGGATCCGGAAATGACTCCGGCAAGCGCGCCTGCCTCGACGCCGGCCCGCAGCGTCCTGCGCAGACCCGGGTTCAGGCTCAGCGAGGCGGGCTGCAGGTCGTTGCCCAGCAGCGGGGCGAGGGCCGCGGGATCGCCGGAGGCCAGGGCGGCCAGCACCGGCTCGGGATCCTCGAGCTGTGGGGGCATGCTGCGGTCCTCGGACTCACGCAACCGGTCGATCTCGGCGAAAACCGCAGGGGTGGACATGCCGCCGTCGGCGAACGCCAGCACCCAGTAGAAGGTGTTCCTGGCCAGCACGGTCGCCAGTTCCTCGCCGCGGCCGGTGCCGAGCGCCGTGCCGCCGTGCAGGGCGAACGGCACGTCGCTGCCCAGCTGGGCGGCCAGGGTGTGCAGGTCGCGGCGCGGCACGCCGAGTTCCCACAGCGAGTTGATCGCCACCAGCACGGCCGCCGCGTCGGCACTGCCGCCCGCCATTCCGCCTGCGACCGGGATCGTCTTCTCCACGGTGATCGCCACATCCGGGCTGCGGCCGACGTGGTCGGCCATCAGTTCGGCGGCCCGCCAGGCCAGGTTGCGCTCGTCGGCGGGAAGTGTGTCCGCGCCCTCCCCGAGCAGGTCGAGCGACAGCACATCGGCGTTGCGGACGGTGACCTCGTCGAGCAGCGAAACGGCGTGAAAAACGGTCGTCAGCTCGTGATATCCGTCGTCGCGGCGGTCGCCGACCTCCAGATAAAGGTTCACCTTGCCCGGCACCCGCACAGTCACCGAGCCGGTGGGAACCCACTCGGATGCGGTGCTGCCGTTGGACACGGCACGACACTATCGCCGACACGCCGCGCGCAAGTAGTCATGCGACCAGAAAGGCGGCCCGGATCGCCGCCCTAGGCTGGAACGGTGCTTCCCGCCGGCGCGGAGTTTGAAGGCTATGTCGTCGACGCCACCCTCGGGCGTGGCGGATACGCCACCGTGTATCGAGCGCACACCGCGGCCGACCCGAATCGCGCTGTGGCGCTGAAGGTTCTCGACGATCATCATCGCGGCGAGGACCAAACCGCCAGGCTTCGAAGAGAATTCGAGTTCGCGCATCAACTCGACCATCCGCACGTCATCGCCGTCTATCAGCACGGCCACGGCTGGCTGACCATGGAGCTGGTCGAGGGCGGCACCGCGACCGTGCTGACCGAACGTCAGGATCAGCTGCGGGCGCTCACCCAGATCGCCGATGCCCTCGACTTCACCCATCAGCACGGAATCGTGCATTGCGATGTCAAGCCGATCGAACATTCTTGTGTCGCAGAGCTTCTCCCGCGCCGTGCTGATCGACTTCGGCATCGCGGTCGCGGTCGCGGAGACCGTCGGGTGGCACGCGACGCGCATCGAGGCGTCGCTGCCGTATGCGGCACCCGAACTGCTTCGCGGCAGGCCGCCGTCGGCGCTGACCGATCAGTACGCGCTGGCGTGCACGGCCGTCGAGCTCTTGATCGGCAAGCCGCCGTATTCAGCCGAGACGTGGATGGAACTGGTCGACGCGCATCTCAGCAGGCCGGTACCCAGCTACTCGAACAAGATCGCCTGGGTGCCACGCCTTTTCGACACGTGGCTGCACAGGGCATTGGCGAAGATCCCGGACAGCCGTTACGACTCGTGCACAGAGATTGATCGAAGCCCTCAGTCGCGCGCTCGGCTAGCGGCTACGGCAACTCGGCGGGCTCGATCACCCTTTTCGTCTGGGGATCCCAGACCCCCGAGCGCTCGAGCAGCCTCACGAAGTCGGCGATGGACAACGTCTCGCCTCGTCGGGAGGGATCGATGCTGGCGGCCAGCAGCCGTCGAGCCGACTCGTTGCCGCTGCCCGCCCATTCGGCGAACGCGTTGCGAGACGTCTTGCGGCGCTGAGCGAAAGCGATGTCGATCAGCTTGAAGACCTGCTGACGGAAGCCGTCGTCGGTCGGCCACGGCGGGGTCTCGTACCGGTCGATGCGGACCAGGCCCGAGTACACGCGCGGGATCGGCCAGAACACCGTCGGCGACACCATGCCGTGCCTGCGCACCTTGCCGTAGAACCGGACCTTGGCGCTTGGCACGCCGTAGTCCTTGCCGCCGGGCTCGGCCGCCAGTCGCTCGGCCACTTCCGCCTGCACCATCACCATGACGGTGCGGATCGTCGGGAAGTCGGCGAGCAGGTGCAGCAGCGCTGGGACGGCGACGTTGTACGGCAGGTTCGCGACCAGCGCGGTCGGCTGCTCGGGCAGGTCGCCCGGCGCCAGGTCGAGCACGTCGGAGTTCAGCACGGAAAGCCGGTTGATCTCGCTGTGTGAGTGCTCGGCGACGGTGTGCGGCAGTTGGGCCGCCAGCACCGGGTCGATCTCGACTGCGGTGACCCGCGAGCCGCGGTCGAGCAGCGCCAGTGTCAGCGAACCGAGCCCTGGTCCAACCTCTAGGACGTGGTCGGCACGGTTGATACCGGATGCCGAAACCACACGTCGCACGGTGTTGGCGTCGTGCACGAAGTTCTGGCCGAACGATTTACGCGGCCTGAAGTCGAGTTCTTTCGCGAGGTGCCGAATTTCGGTACGACCCAGCAGTCTGATAGTCAGGACGCCCCCACTCTCCCACTACATACGGGCCAAGCACCCCAACCTTGACGGGCCCGAGTGACCTCAGCAATCGCGATCTGTTCTTCACGTGTTGCCAAATCTGCCCTCGCAGCATACCTCAGACCACCCTGTCGCTCCCAGGTGTTTTGATCAAATTGCACACCACCGAAAAATCCGTTGCCGGTGTTGATGGCCCAGTTGCCGCCCGCCTCACACTGCGAGAGCGCATCCCAGACGCCGCCGTTGCTCACTGGCGGCACCTCGGTACCGGGCTTGGTGCCCACCCGGAGGACCCCGTCGACCGATGGGGTGACGATGACATTGGCTACTGGCAGTCTTCCGGTCTCCACCCCGTTGACCTTGGCGATGGCAAACGTTACGTCCTGAACTCCGGGTGTTCCGGGGTTCTCGACGACCTGGCGGCTCATGTTCATGGTCGGGTCTTCGACACGCTTGTTATTCGGCGGCAAGGGTATCTGCTGGGTGACCTTTTCGATCCGGACACGCGTGACCTGAATCTGCATTCCCTCGACCACGGGTGCGGAGGCCGCGGGGACCACCGAGTCACTCTGATCCAGCTGGGCGCCTGCCGCGGTCAGCAGAGCGGAGACGTTCGGGGCGGCCAGACGCACTGTCCGCACCACGCCACCGTCGTTGATCTGCACGTTCTTGGGGCTCACCACCGGCAAAGACATGCCACCGAGCGGCACGCGACTGCCCCGGGACGCCGCGGCGGGCGCCTTGTCGGTCATCGACAGCTGGGCAAGGGCCTCGTCGACGGTCGACGCGGTCGTCCATACCTCGCGGCTGCCCTGGCCGTCCTCCGAGATCTGCAGCGGGCGACTGCGCCGCAGCACGATCGTTTCCGATTGGTGCACAGCCTGATCGCCTGCCGGATAGAGATCGTCACGGTCGCCGACGTCGTAGCCGTTCTCCGTGACGACGTCGATGACGCGCGATTTCATCGTCGCGACCGACATTTCGGTGCCGTCGACGGTCAGCGTGACGGTCTTGTGCGCGGCCACCGCAAACCCGCCGGCGAACGTCAATGCCAGCAACGTCACGAAGACGAGCGCCCGCAGATGCGGCGAGCGCGATTCATGGAGCTTGTTCAATGCATTCAAATCAGTGCTAATCCCGACTCGGACCCCGGTGTGCTTCGGTGCCCCCCGATATAGATCACAGAACGGTAACCAACCGTCCCAGCAACGGCAACTCGCGCCCCGTTCACCGTCCGTTCACCGCGAAGCCGTAGACCCGGCCCGCCGTCGCCGACGTCTCCTCGGCCAGGTCGGCTGCGGGCCGCCCGACGACATCGGCCAGCGCCCGCACCGTGTAGGGCAAGCAGTAGGGCTCGTTGGGCGCGCCGCGGTACGGATGCGGGGTCAGAAACGGCGCGTCGGTCTCCACAAGCAGCTGCCCTGGCGGGATCAGCGTGGCGGCCTCGCGCAGCGCGTGGGCGTTGCGGAAGCTGACGGTGCCCGAAAGGCTCAGCACCCATCCCGCGTCGACACACGTCCGCGCCATCTCGGCGTCCGACGAGAAGCAGTGGAAGATCACCGTCGGCGGCGCGCCCTCGGCCCGCAGCACGTCGAGCACGTCGGCGTCGGCGTCGCGGTTGTGGATCATCAGCGGCTTGCCGGTTCGCTTGGCCAGGTCGATGTGCCAGGCGAACGCGTCGCGCTGCTCGGCCGGCGTCGCGCAGCCGTCGAGCTTGCCGGGCCAGTAGTTGTCCATGCCGGTCTCCCCGACCGCCACCACCCGCCGATGGCCTGCCAGCCGTTCGATGACCGTCTTCGCCTCGTCGGTGAGCGCGTTGGCCCGCGTCGGGTGCAGGGCCACGGCGGCATAGACGCGCGGATCCCAGTCGGCGGCCTCGGTGGCCCACCGGGCCGAGTCGAGGTCGTCGGCGATGGTGACGACGGCTTGCACGCCGACGGCGGCCGCGCGGTCGAGGATGGCGCGCACATCGTCGGCGCTCTCGGGCGCCGCACGCGTCGAGGTGGGTGTGCGCGTCGATCAGCGGGGCCAACGGCTCCGGAGGCGGTGGCGCCGGACGGCTACTGCTCACACGCACACCATAAGGTGGGGTGGAAATGAGCGAGCCGTACTACATAACGACAGCGATCACGTACCCGAACGGTGCTCCGCACATCGGGCACGCATACGAATACATCGCCACCGACGCCATCGCCCGCTTCAAGCGGCTGGACGGTTTCGACGTCCGCTATCTGACCGGTACCGACGAGCACGGCCTGAAGATGGCCGAGACCGCTGCGGCCGAGGGCATTCCGACCGCAGAGCTGGCCCGCCGAAATTCCGACGTGTTCCAGCGGCTGCAGGACAAGCTGGGCATCTCCTACGACCGATTCATCCGCACCACCGATGCCGACCACATCGAGGCGTCGATCGACATCTGGAAGAGGATGAACTCCTCCGGCGACATCTACCTGGACTCGTACAAGGGGTGGTACTCGATTCGCGACGAGCGCTTCTTCACCGAGGCCGAGACCACCGTCGGCACCGACGGAGTTCGCATCGCGACCGAGACCGGGGCGCCGGTGACGTGGACCGAGGAAGAGACCTATTTCTTCAAGCTGTCGTCCTATGCCGACAAGCTGCTCGCCCATTACGAGGCGCACCCGGAGTTCATCGGCCCCGACGTCCGGCGCAACGAGGTGGTCAGCTTCGTGTCCGGCGGGCTGCGCGACCTGTCGATATCCCGCACGACGTTCGACTGGGGCGTGCAGGTGCCCGACCATCCCGACCACGTGATGTACGTCTGGGTGGACGCATTGACCAACTACCTGACCGGCGTCGGCTTCCCCGATACCGACTCCGAGGCTTTCCGTCGATTCTGGCCTGCGGATCTGCACATGATCGGCAAGGACATCATCCGGTTCCACACCGTGTACTGGCCCGCATTCCTGATGTCGGCCGGAATCGAGTTGCCGCGCAGGGTCTTCGCACACGGGTTCGTGCTCAACCGCGGCGAGAAGATGAGCAAGTCGGTCGGCAACGTCGTCAACCCGGAGAACCTCGTCGACACGTTCGGCGTCGACCCGGTGCGCTACTTCTTCCTGCGCGAGGTGCCGTTCGGGCAGGACGGCAGTTACAGCGAGGACGCGATCGTCAACCGCGTCAACGCCGACCTCGCCAACGAGCTGGGCAACCTGGCGCAGCGGTCGCTCTCGATGGTCGCCAAGAACCTCGACGGGATCGTCCCCGAGCCCGGCGAGTTCACCGACGACGACCGCGCGATGCTGGACCGCGCGAGCGACGGGCTGCTGTCGACGGTGCGGGCGCATTTCGAGGTGCCCGCGATGCACCTCGCGCTCGAGGCCATCTGGCAGATGCTCGGCGAGGCCAACCGGTACTTCTCGGCGCAGGAGCCGTGGGTGCTGCGCAAGTCCGACTCCGAAGCCGATCAGCAGCGGTTCCGCACCGTGCTCTACACGACCATGGAGGTGGTCCGCGTCGCCGCGCTGCTGTCGCAGCCGGTGATGCCGGAGTCCTCGGCCAAGCTGCTCGATCTGCTGGGCCAGCCCGACGACCTGCGGACTTTCGCCGCGATCGGCACTCGGCTGGCCCCTGGCACGCACCTGCCAGCCCCGGTCGGGGTGTTCCCGCGCTACCAGGGTGAGTGACGCGCGTCACGTTCTGTCACGTCTCGGACCTCGGCGGTGTCTTGAGGGCATCACCGAGTGAACAGGAGACATCATGACCGGCAAGCGCACACACGTCGTCGTAATCGGCGGGGGCTACGCGGGCACGCTGGCGGCCAACCATCTGCGGTTGCGCCCCGACGTTGACATCACCCTCGTCAACCCGCGACCCAAGTTCGTCGAACGGATCCGGCTGCACCAACTCGTCGCGGGCAACTACGACGCGACCGCCGACTACGGCCCACTGCTGGGCGAAGGCATCCAGTTGGTCGTCGACAGCGCAAGCAAGATCGACACCGCCACCCAGACCGTGCAGTTCGCGTCGGGCCGCAAGGCGTTGCCCTACGACTACGTCATCTACGCGGTCGGAAGCACGGGCGCGGTACCCGCTTGGCCATTCCCGGCGCAGCCGCAATATGCCTATCCCATAGGCGAATTGGAGTACGCAGCAGGTGCTACGGGACACGCTCGACGAGCTGCACCCCGATGCGCCGGTGACGGTCGTCGGCGCAGGCCTGACCGGCATTGAGACCGCCTCCGAGCTCGCCGAGCAGGGCCGTAAGGTCACGCTGGTCTGCGGCGGGCAGTTGGCTCCGTCGATGTCCGAGGGAGGCAGGCGCTCGACCGCGAAGTGGATCGCAAGCACGGCGTGACGGTTCTCGAGACAGGACGTGGTGGCCGAGGTCCGCAAGGATGCGGTGGTGTTCGCCGACGGCGCGGTGCGTCCGAGCGCGCTGACCATCTGGACCGCGGGATTCGGCGTACCCGAGCTGGCCGCCGCCAGCGGACTTCGCACCGACGCCATCGGCCGGTCTGCTCACCGATGAGACGCTGACCAGCGTCGACGACGGCCGCATCGTGGCCGCCGGCGACTGCGCGGCGCCGTCGGGCCAGCCGCTGCGGATGAGCTGCCAGGCGGCGGGCCCGCTGGGCACGCAGGCCGCCAACACCGTGCTGAGCCGCATCGCAGGCGAGGACGCCCAGGCCGTCATCGACAGCCGGGTTCGTCGGCACGTGCACCAGCCTCGGGCCGGCACGGCGGAATGCTTCAGTTCGCCCGCAAGGACGACACGCCCGATCAACTTCTCACCTCAGCGGTCGGCTGGCCGCTAAGGTGAAGGAGGCCGTCTGCAAGGGCACGCTGTGGGGACTTCGCCAGGAGGCCCGCAAGCCGGCGGATCGAGCCCGTACTTCAAGGGCGGCAAGGCGTTCCGTGCAGGCAGGTGCGAAGCACAGGTGGTCGCGAACCCGTGACCACCCACGGCCCTGCAGCGGCCGCCGCGGGGGGTGAACACGCCGAGCGGTTCACCCACCTGCGGCCGCTGCTGTTCACGATCGTCTACGAAATCCTCGGTTCGGCAACCGAATCCGACGATGTGCTGCAGGACAGCTACCTGCGGTGGGCCGATGTTGACCTCGCGACGGTGCGCGACACCAAGTCCTATCTCGCGCAGCTGGTGACGAGCCAGGCGCTCAACGCGCTGCGGACGCGGACCCGTCGTCGCGAGGACTACGTCGGCCCGTGGCTGCCGGAGCCGGTTCTGCTCGACGAGGGCGATGCGTCCTCCGACGTCGTTCTCGCGGAATCGGTTTCGATGGCCATGCTCGTGCTGCTGGAAACGCTGACACCCGACGAGCGGGCGGTGTTCGTGCTTCGCGAGGTGTTTGGCTTCGACTACGACGAAATCGCCGGGGCGGTAAGCAAATCCGCTGCGACGGTGCGCCAGATGGCGCACCGCGCCCGCGAGCATGTGCAGGCGCGACGTAAGCGGTTCGGGCCGGTCGACGCGAAACGCAACGCAGCGATCACCGAGCAGTTCCTGACCGCGGCGAGCACCGGCGATATGGACGGCCTGCTGACGCTGCTGGCGCCAGGGGCCACCTGGACGGCCGACCACGGCGGCAAGGCGAGCGCGTTGCCGCGTCCGATCGTCGGCGCGAGGAAGGTGGCCGCGGTGATGATGGCGCTCTTCCGGGCGTCGCAGCGGATGGACATCCGCTTCGAGATCGCGAACTACAACAGCGCCCCGCGTTGGTCGTCTACCAGGGCGAGAAGCTGGAAGGCGTCTTCGTGTTCGAGATCATCGAAGACCAGATCACCAACCTCTATGCGATGCGCAACCCGGACAAGCTCGTCGGCATCATGGTCCCCCGCATGATCAGCCGATCATGACGTCCAAGCCGGGCGACGAACACGCCGAGCGCTTCACGCTTCTGCGTCCGCTGCTGTTCACGATCGCCTATGAGATCCTGGGCAGTGCAACGGAATCCGATGATGTGCTGCAGGACAGCTATCTGCGCTGGGCCGATGTGGACCTCGAAACGGTCAACGACACGAAGGCCTATCTGGCCCAGCTCGTCACCCGGCAGTCGCTCAACTTCCTGCGGGCGCAGTCCCGCAGGCGCGAGGACTACATCGGCCCGTGGCTGCCCGAGCCGTTGCTGCTCGAGCAGAAGGACGCGTCGGCCGATGTGGTGCTCGCCGAATCGGTTTCGATGGCGATGCTGGTGGTGCTGGAGACGTTGAGCCCGGAGGAACGCGCGGTCTTCGTGCTCCACGAGGTATTCGGCTTCAACCACGAGGAGATCTCGTCGACGATATGCAAGTCCGTGAGTGCGACGCGCCAGCTCGCCCACCGGGCCCGCCGACACGTGCAGGCTCGCCGCAAGCGGTTCGAACCCGTCGACCAGGACCGCTCGCTCGAGATAACCGCGAAGTTCTTCACCGCCGCCTCGACGGGCGATGTCGACGGACTGCTGGAGATGCTGGCCCCCAATGTGGTGTGGACGGCCGACAGCGACGGCAAGGCCACCGCGGCCCGCAAGCCGGTGTTGGGCCCCGACAAGATCGCGAAGCTGCTTGTCGGGATGGCCCGCATCACCGCGGAGACCGGACGTGTCGAACCCGCGATGTACAACAACGCCCCTGCGCTCAAGCTCTATCTGGGCGAGCGCTTCGAGGGCCTGATCACCGTGGAGATCACCGATGGCCTGATCAGCCACTTCTACGTGATGCGGAATCCGGACAAACTCACCGCCGTCGACATCCCGCGGGAGATCAGCCGCGACGTCTGACAAGCTGAGCCGATGAGGATCGACCGGCTCGGCGACCTCGGCAGCGCGCCGAAGGTGCTGCGGGCGGTCGCTGCTGCCGCGCAGCGCCGCGGACTGGCGCCGCCCGCCGCGTTGATCGGCGAATGGTTCGGCTCGGGAGCGGTGATCGCGCCGTCGCTGTCGGTGTCGGAGGTCAGCGCAGGCGAGGTGTTCGACGTTCCGCCTGGCGTCGCGGGCGCCGACGCTGTTGGCGGTGGCTGGTTCGGGTACCTGTCCTACCCCGATGCCGGTGCCGACGGACGTCCCGGGCGTATCCCCGAAGCGGCAGGCGGCTGGACCGACTGCGTGCTGCGGCAGGACGGTGACGGGCACTGGTGGTACGAAAGCCTCTCCGGCGCAGCACTTTCGGGATGGGTCGAGGAAGCACTGCGAAATCCGTTGCCTGCGAGCGACTTCGGCATCAGCTGGGGAGACGCGGATCGCGAGTCGCATCGCCGGGGTGTGCTCGACTGCCTCGAGGCGATCGCCGCGGGTGAGATCTACCAGGCGTGCGTGTGCACGCAGTTCGCGGGCGCGCTCGACGGTGCGCCGATCGACTTCTTCGTCGACGCGGTGGAACGCACGTCGCCCGCGCGGGCGGCGTATCTGGCGGGTGACTGGGGCGCGGTGGCGTCGCTGAGCCCGGAGTTGTTCCTGCGGCGGGTGGGCGACGCGGTGACGTCGAGCCCGATCAAGGGCACGCTGCCGCGGTCGGCGGACCCCGCGGCGCTGCGCGCGTCGGTCAAGGACGTCGCGGAGAACATCATGATCGTCGACCTGGTCCGCAACGATCTGAGCCGGGTTGCGACGACGGGATCGGTGACGGTGCCTGAACTTCTCGCGGTGAGGCCCGCGCCCGGCGTGTGGCATCTGGTGTCGACGGTGTCGGCGCGCATGCCGGTCGACGTGCCGATGGCCGCACTGCTCGAGGCGGCGTTCCCGCCGGCGTCGGTCACCGGCACGCCGAAGTTGCGGGCCCGTCAGCTGTTGGCGGGCTGGGAGTCGCATCGACGCGGGGTGTATTGCGGCACAGTCGGTTTGGCATCGCCGATTGCCGGAAGCGAACTCAACGTGGCGATCAGGACCGTGGAGTTCGGCGCAGACGGCTCAGCGGTGCTCGGCGTCGGCGGCGGCATCACAGCGGATTCCGACCCGGACCGCGAATGGGACGAATGCCTGCACAAGGCCGCGCCGATCATCGGCGCTAGGCATAGCTCCGGCAGCGCTCGAGGAGCAGTTCGGCCAGCAGTGTCGGCTCGCTGACCATCAGGTTGTGGCAGGTGTCCATCGGCAGCATGGTCTGCACACCGCCGAGGGCGGCGATGGACCGGCGCTGTGATGCCACCGAGAGGGCGCGGTCGCGCAGCGTCAGGATCCAGGTGCGCGGCACCTCGTCGGGAAGCCGGATCGGTCGGCCTTGTCGAAGATGAGACGGCGACTCGGCGTGGAACCTGAGGCGGTTGAACTGACGCTGCGCGCGCGTCATCCCGTTGCAGAACACGAACCGCCAACGCGTTCGGCAGTGTCCCGACCTGCGGCCGCGACGCGTACCATCGACCCGAGACGTGTCGACGAGCCCTCGGCGGACGACGCCGCCGCGAGACATCTCCTTGACGCGCGATTGGCCGACTGGTCACGACACCGGGCCGGTGAGTCCCGACCATCGGATGGCCGACGATGACGACGTCGTCGCTGCCCGCGTCGTCGATGTCGGCGACCACTGAGGCCACCCAGTCGTCGATGTGAGCGTTGCGAAGGTCGCCCGGCTTGTCGCCGGCGGCCGGGCAGATCGACGCGCGAGCACGTCGAATCCGGTGCCAGCGGTGGATCTCGTCGACGGTCAGATCCCAGCAGTCAGCGGCGTGCTGACCGCCGTGCGACGAGGACCAGTCGGGCAGTGCCATGGCGCCTCCTCTCAGTCGCGCGACCGCAGAACCGCATCGTAAAGCTCGCGCCGCGACGGAGACCCGGGATTGGCGGCGACGACCTGCGCGCACGCGTCCTTGACCCGCAGCCCGCCGTCGACGAGCGCGGTCACCTCGGCCACCAGCGTCTCGAGGTCCGCGTGCGGCTCGGCCCCGGCAAGCACGACGGTGATCTCACCGAGCACACCGTCGGCGGCCCACTCGGCGAGCTCGGCCAGCGAGCCGCGAACCACCTCCTCGTGGGTCTTGGTCAGCTCGCGGCACACCACGGCGCGGCGCTCGCGGCCCGAGCACGTCGACCGCGTCCTGCAGACACGTCGGCCAGGCGGCGCGGAGACTCGAAGAACACCGCGGTGCGCTGCTCGCCCGCCAGGCCGGCCAGCCACGTCTTGCGCGCCGATTGCTTGCGCGGCGAGAAGCCCTCGAAGCAGAACCGGTCCGAGGGCAGCCCCGAGACCGCCAGCGCCGTCGTCACCGCCGACGGCCCCGGCAGGCAGCTCACCTGCAGCCCGGCCTCGACGCAGGCCGACAACCAGCCGGATACCCGGGATCGCTGATCAGCGGCATGCCCGCGTCGCTGACCACCAGCACCGTCGCGCCGCCGCTTGATCTCGTCGACCAGCGCGGGCACCCGCGTCGCCTCGTTCTGGTCGAAGAGGCTGACGACCCTGCCCGCTATCCGGACGTCGAGCGCCTGCGCCAGCGTCCGGACTCGCCGGGTGTCCTCGGCGGCGACCACGTCGGCGCTGCCCAGCCCCTCGACCAGGCGCGCGGAAGCGTCGGCGGGCTAGCCCAAGCGGCGTGGCCGCCAGCAGCAGTCGACCGGGACGTCATTCCGCACAGCCTACGATCGCTCGCGTGACCGCCACCGCCACCGAACTCGCAGTCGGCCGCGCGCTCGGTCCCGGTGATCAGTCCGGGCCCGCTGATGCCGGTCGCCGACTTCGGGCCCGTCGACCGCCTGCAGGGCTGGGCGATGACGGCGGTCATCATGTCGCTGGCCGCGATGACGCGGTTCCTCAACCTCGGCTCGCCGACCGATGCGGGCACCCCGATCTTCGACGAGAAGCACTACGCGCCGCAGGCCTGGCAGATGCTCGGCAACCACGGTGTCGAGGACAACCCGGGCTACGGGCTGGTGGTGCACCCGCCGGTCGGCAAGCAGCTGATCGCGATCGGCGAGGCGATCTTCGGCTACAACGGGCTCGGCTGGCGGTTCACCGGCGCGGTGTGCGGCGTCATCGGCGTCGCTGCTCGTGGCCCGCATCGTCCGGCGGATCACCCGCTCGACGCTGATCGGCGGCATCGCGGGCCTGCTGCTCATCGCCGACGGCGTCAACTTCGTCTCGGCGCGCACCGCCCTGCTCGACGTCTTCCTCGTGTTCTTCGTGGTCGCGGCGTTCGGCGCGCTGATCGTCGACCGCGACCAGGTTCGCGAACGGATGCACGTCGCGCTGCTCGAGGGCCGCATCGGCGAGACGCCGTGGGGCCCGCGGCTCGGCGTGCGGTGGTGGCGCTTCGGCGCGGGCGTGCTGCTCGGACTGGCGTGTGCGACCAAGTGGTCCGGGCCTGTACTTCGTCCTGTTCTTCGGGTTGATGACGTTGGCGTTCGACGTCGCCGCGCGGCGGCAGTACCGGGTGCCGCGGCCGTGGCTTGGGCACGCTGCGGCGTGACTTCGGGCCGACGGTGTACGTGATTGGCCTGATCCCGTTCGGTGTCTACCTGGCGGCGTATGCGCCGTGGTTCGCGTCGGAGACCGGCGGTCAACCGCCACGAGGTAGGCCAGTCGATCGGCCGGCGGCGGTCTGCTGCCCGACGCGATCCGGTCGCTGTGGCACTACACCTACGCGGCGTACAAGTTCCACTCCGGGCTTGACCAACGCCGACGGGCAACCACCACCCGTGGGAATCGAAGCCGTGGACGTGGCCGATGTCGTTGCGGCCCGTGCTGTACGCGATCGACCAGGAGAACGTCGCCGGATGCGGCGCGCAGTCGTGCGTCAAGGCCGTGATGCTGGTCGGCACGCCCGCGATGTGGTTCATCGCGGTGCCGGTGCTCGGCTGGGCGCTGTGGCGGGCGTTCGTCAAGAGCGACTGGCGGTATGCCGTGGCGCTTGTCGGCTACGGCGCGGGATTCCTGCCGTGGTTCGCCGACATCGACCGGCAGATGTACTTCTTCTACGCCGCGCCCATGGCGCCGTTCCTGGTGATGGCGATCGCGATGATCCTCGGCGACATCCTGCTATGCACCGAAGCAGAACGCCGAGCGACAGACGCTCGGCCTGCTCGTCGTGCGTTGCTATGTGGCCGTTGTGATCACGAACTTCGCGTGGATGTACCCGATCCTCACGGGCCTGCCGATCTCGCAGTCGACCTGGAACATGCAGATCTGGCTGCCCAGCTGGCGGTAGGGACGTCCTCGCCGAGCCTACGACATTTGTACACTGCGTCGTCGAGACGGCGTCTGCCTCTGTCCACAACCCTCGGTCGATCTTGGCTACTGGCTCCTCGCGTGTCGGAGCATCGATCACGCTCATCGCTCATGGGAACCATCTTCTTGGGCAGCGAAGCCATCGACCGCGATGAAGTCACGTGGGGTCAACTGCGGTGGAAATATCGCGCGATCTATCCAGACGTGTACACGCCGAATGGCGCCGAACCGTCGCTCTACACCAATACGGTCGGCGCATGGTTGTGGTCAGGCCGTAAAGGGCCGGTCACCGGTCGTGCCGCCGCCGCACTTCATGGGTCGCTCTGGGTCGACGAGAACGCTGCGATTGAACTGCTCTGCGCCGAACAATCGACCACCCAGCGGCATCATCACGCGCAACGATCATTTCGCGTCGGACGAGGTCCATGGGAGCGTTGCACGGTTGCGGCGGCCACGCCGCAGCGCGCGCCTACGACCTCGGCGAGGCACTGCCGCGGGATGTGGCGGTCGCTCATCTCGACGCGCTGTCACGCGCAACGGGTCTCGCGGCTGAAGATGATCGTCGTCTGCTGATCGCGCGATACAAGGGGGCACGCGGTCTCAGGCAGCTGCGGACCGCCATCGACCTTGATGGACGGCGGTGCGCAATCACATCGAAGGAGACGTGGCTGCGACTGTTGCTCATCGACGCCGGATACCCGCGGCCGCGACCCAGATACCGGTGGTCGACGACTGGGGCCACACGTTCGCGTATCTCGACATGGGCTGGGACGACGTGATGATCGCCGTCGAGTACGACGGTGATCAGCATCGGACCGACCGCAATGCGGTATCGCCTGGGACGTCAAAGCCTGCGGCGCGTGCGACAGATCGGCTGGCATCACCTCAAGGTCATCGCCGAGGATCGGCCTCGGCGACATCCTGGCCCGGGTAGCTCGCGGCGTGGGCCTCGCGCCGAGACAGCGGTGGTGGTCGTTGACGGGCGACCGCAACGACGTGAGCTGCTGTCGTCAGTGAGCGGGCGCAGACTAGGGTCGCGGCCAACTACAGCGGGTCGCGGGCGGCGGGGCACGACATGCAGCGCGGTCCGCCGCGACCGGTGCCCAACTCGCGAGGCCGCGATCCGCAGCACCTCGATACCCGATTCGCTCAGGCGCGCGTTGGTCTCCGCATTGCGCTCGTAGGCCACCACCACGCCAGGCGCCAGCGCCAGCGTGTTGTTGCCGTCGTCCCACTGCTCGCGCTCGGCGGTGACGGGGTCGAGGCCCGTGTCGATCACGCGCAACTTCTCGATCCCCATCGCGATCGGCCGCGGCGTCGACGAACGGTGCGGCGCGCGTCGATCTTCACGCCCTCGCCGTTGCGCCGAATCGTGAACGCCGACAACGAGTCAACGATGTTCGGGTACATCACGACGGCGTCGATGTCGACCATCGTGCACACCGTGTCGAGGTGCATCTGCGCGCGTTCCTGGGCGATCGGCACGGCCAGCACGGTATGGGCAAGACCGTCGTCGAACAGGCTGCGCGCCAACGCCTCCGCGCCCGCGGGCGTCGTCCGCTCCCCCACCCCGACGGCGACCACGCCCGGCGCCAGCAGCAGCACGTCACCGCCTTCGACGGGGGCCGAGCGCGATTCGTAGGCCCGCCGCACACCGAGGAAGCGCGGGTGATGGGCGTAGATCAGGTCGGTCAGCGACGTCTCGCGCACGCGGGCGGGCAGCGCCAGCGACGTGATCGCCACCCGCGGCCCGATCCAGAACGACGAGTCGCGGGTGAACAGCAGATTCGGCAGCGGGTCGATCACGAAGTCCGCGCCGTGGTGCATGCGCCGCACCAGCGACAGCTCGCTCTCGCCGAACGGCAACTCGTTGAACGTCATGCCCGCCATCAGCACGTGAGCCAGCGGTGCGGCTCCAAGGTGCGCAGATAGGCCGAAAGTTCTTGCGCCAGCGGCAGGCCCAGCCGTCGCGAGTCCACCGCCGCCGAGATGCCGTGCATCCGCGCCGCCCCACTGGCCAACGCCTCGGTCAACAGCTCCGCCAGCAGCAGCACCTCGACGCCGCGCGAGCGCAGCAGCGTCGGCGAACGCGTCGTGCTCCTGTTGCGCCCTCGCCACCCACGGCAGCCCGTCGAACAGCAGCGCGTCGTTGTTGCGCGGCGTCAGCCGCTGCAGCTCGGCGCCGGGACGGTGCAGGATGACCACCCGCAGCGCGCCCACCTCGGAATTCAGCCCAGCGCGGAACCGGTCACATCTAGCACCGTATCCGACGCCAATCCTGTGCCACCTCAACTATGGTTTAGGTCATGGACATGACCGAACTGACGCCCGGCGAGATGGCCGACCGCAGCGGCGTGGCGGTGTCTGCACTGCACTTCTACGAACGCGAAGGGCTGATCCACAGCAGACGCACGTCGGGCAACCAGCGCCGCTACGCTCGGGAATCGCTGCGCCGCGTCGCATTCATCCGCATGTCGCAGCGGCTCGGGCATCCCGCTCGCCCGGATCCGCGAAGCGTTGGCTACGCTGCCGACAGACCGGGTCCCGACGAGCAAGGACTGGGCGCGGCTCTCGGCCGGCTGGCGTGACGACCTCGACGAGCGGATCCTGCACCTGCAGCGACTTGCGCGACAACCTTGCCGGCTGCATCGGCTGCGGCTGCCTGAGCTTGAAGACGTGCGCGCTGTCGAATCCCGGCGATGTCCTGGCCGAGCAGGGACCCGGCGCGGTTCGGCTCTAGTTCACTCGATCGGGTCGCTAGGCGGTTCGACCACTGGCGGAGATCCGGGGATCGGACTGACCGTCATCGACCCCGGCATGCTCGGGGCACTGGACGGTGCACTGGTCCGCGTCACGGGCCTAGCGACAGTAGGCGAAATCCGGGTGGGGGCGAACGACCTCGTCGGAGTCGCGCGCGACGTGCGCGTCTGCTCGGGTGCGGGCGGCGCGGCGGTGACGGTAGGCGTCGGGGCTATCTGGACTGTGCTCGGCGCGGCGCGCAGTGGCGGTGTCGACGTCGACTTGGTCATGGTTGCGGCGGACAGCGGTAGCCCGGCGATGCTGTACACCTGCGCATACGTCGACGTGGTCGTCGTCGACTTGTCGACGGACGTACCGACTTGCATCACAGGCGGGGTCGGCGATGCGATTATCTGCGTCACGGCTGCGATGCCGAGAAGCGCAAGCGCTGCGCCGAGCGCTGCACGCAGCAGACGTCTCTGTGTCGTCGACACGGCTGTCGCAGTGCGCTTTTCGACTGAATATTTCGACGGCAACGCGGCGGTGGCCTCGTCGAGCACCTCATCTCGCAGCCACGCCGGCGCGGGAAGCACCACGGCACAGCGCCGAGCAGTGCGGTCGGATTGACCATTCGGCGGCGCTCGGACTCGCAGGTCGCGCAGTCGTCGATGTGGCGTGCGACGCGTTTGCGCATCAGCACTGTGAACACGCCGTCCCACGCCGCGAGCAGCTCCCAGAGCCCGGGGCACGCCGCGGGTTCGAATTTGGCACGGCGACACACCAACAGCGCGCCCAGCGACCGCTCGATCCCGTCGCGCACCCTACCGAGGAGCGTGCGCGCATTCGTGTGGCTCACACCGAGGGCGTCGGCAAGCTCCTGACCGTCGAGCCCGTGACGGTAGGCCAGCTCGTAGACGGTGCGATCGCGGTCGGACAGTCCCCCGAACGCCTCTTCGATCAGATTGGCCAGCTCATGGCGGGCCGCGATCGTGGCGAGATCGGGGTCACCGCTGACGATGTCGGGCAGTTCGTCGCTCGGCCGTTCGCGACGCCGCTTCTTCAGACACGCCAGCGCCTCGTGTCGGGCGATGGAGTACAGCCACGCGCGCAACCGGTCCGGGTCTTCGAGCTGGGACAGCTTGCTCGCGGCGATCACGAACACGTCCTGTACGCAGTCGGCCGCCGCGTCGCGGTCACGAAGCATGCCTGCGCAGAAGTCGTACAGCCGGTCGGCGTACCGGTCGTAGATCGCGGTGAAGGCAATGCGGTCGCCGCGTGCAGCGGCCTGGGCGAGTATCGGCGTCATCGAGCGCATCGGCACGCTCGGGCGGGGCGATCGTCATGTGTCACTTTCGTTGTGCGGGCATCGACGAGGTCGAGCCAACCGCCCGTCGGCCCACCATCTGAGAGGACGATGGGCCGACGCGTTCGGTTCAATTTCACGCAGCGTTCACTTCACGCAGCCCGACCAGACCATCCATGAGCCGGGGGCGCTCCTCGCGAAGGTGCCCTGCTGCGCATCGCGGAGGGTCGAGCCCGTACCAGCCGTTGTACTGACGGCTCTGGTTCACGGCCAGCGCTACGCAACCGTTCTTCGACCAGCTCGCGACGGCGCAGTGGCCGCCGCACTGGCTCAGCGAGCCCGCTATCGCCGCGTCGAGGTTGCCGGCCTGCGCCCTACCCCACTGGCCGCTGGCCTGCGAGTACGAGACGGCGATGTACTTGGTGGCTGCGCTCGCAGGGGCCGCGGTGGCGACTGCGCTGCTCACCGCCGCGGCGGCGAGCATGGTGGCGGCGATCATCTTGCGGTTGGTGCTCATTGTGTTCTCCTCTAGGTGGTCGCAAGCCCCGGATGGGCTGCGTTCGGGGGCTAGGAGGAGCCAGCCGCCCCGAATGGCACATTTTTTTTCCGAGAATTTTTCGCAGACCCGAATTCGAACGCTTGTGCGATAAACTCTGCGCATGGAGGTGGCGCTTCAAAACTCGCTCTTCGACCCCCCCGCCGAGCGGCAACACCTGGGCAGCGGCGCATGGGTCGAGGTGCGGTCGGGCTGGTTGACCGATGCGGACTCGCTGTTCGACGAACTCATGGACGCCATCCCGTGGCGTGCCGAGCGCAGGCAGATGTATGACCGCGTCCTCGACGTGCCCCGCCTGGTCAGCTTTCACCACCTGATCGACGAGCCCGTCCCGCACCCGATGCTCAAGCAGATGCGCAGACGGCTCAACGACACCTACGGCGGCGAGCTCGGCGAACCGTTCACCACCGCGGGCCTGTGCCTCTACCGCAACGGCGACGACAGCGTGGCATGGCACGGCGACAACATCGGCAGGAGCAGCACCGAGGACACCATGGTCGCGATCGTATGTCTGGGCGCGACAAGGGGTTTCGCGCTACGCCCGCGCGGTGGCGGCAAATCGCTTCGGCTGCAGCACCGGCACGGCGACCTGTTGGTGATGGGTGGCTCGTGTCAGCGCACGTGGGAGCACGCCATCCCGAAGACCGTGAAGCCGGTGGGTCCGCGGATCAGCATCCAGTTCCGGCCGCACGACGTGCGTTGAGCCTCAAGCCTTCACGGCGGACACACCCGCGCTGAGCAGTTCGCCCGCGCGCTTGGTGTCGACCGGGGCGACGGGTTTGTCGGGGATGACGAGCGGGTTGGCGGTGACGATCACCAGAAGCGAACCCATTCGGGCCACATAGTTGTAAAGCTCGCCGGTGCGGGGCTTTCCGCCGACCGTCGTCTGGATGACCCGGTGGGCAGCCTGCGTCTCGACGCCGTCGATCTTCGGTGCATCGACGACCTCGATGAGGCCGCGCATCCCCGGACCGGTGAATCCGACCTTCTTGCAATTCTCGGGCGGGCCGTTCACCGGTATCTTCTCCGATGTCTCGACCGCGATCACGATGAACCTGTTGCCCTCGCCCTCGGCGGTGAGCGCCGCCATGTTGCCCTTCACCCCGGCGGGCAGAACCTGTTGGTTCGCGAACTTCGCACAGTCCGCAGGCTCGAATTTGATTTGCGCAGGCAGCTTTTGGGGTTCGACGATGCGGGGGTCGATGGCCGTCGGCGCGACGTCGGTGACCTTGAACGGCGCGGGAAAATTCTGCCGAAGGCTCTTGATGTTGGCGATGTCGGCGTGCGACAGGTCGGGCTCCGCCGATTCGGCGGATCCGCACGCGGCGAGCGCGCCGACGCATGCGATGCCGAGCACCGCCCTCAGGTTCAACATCGCCGCCAATGTACCCGCCGACACGGCTTCAGCCGCGTAACGCAGACACCGTTTTGACCAATAGATCGGCGGCGAATTCCTGGCCGAGTGGAGGATTCGGCGACCCCGGATCCGTCACCACGGTGACGAACGCCAGGTAGTCCCCGAAATAGGCGCTGAACGTGTACGCCGCGGACGCCGTCTCCGTGCCGCCCTCGACGACGGTCACCGCCCGGGTGTCCATGCCGACGGTCGTGGCGCCGTCGATGGCAGGGGCGTCGATGAGGCTGACGGTGCCGGTGGTGTTTCCCGACATCACCGTCCACTGCCCGCATTCGGTCGGCAGGACCGGGTCAATGGCGACCGGCGACGTCGGCGACCCGGTGACCGCGGCGTGCACGATGCCGCCCGGACCCGATCCCGACCATCCCTTCGTCGTCGCGTCGTCGGTGACCGGGCCCGCAAGCGCTCCGCATTGCGGCGGTTCGGTGACCCAGCCGGGTTTGAAGCCCCAGAACGCCGCAGGCGAGGCCGGGCCGACGATGTCGGCCACCTCGTAGCCCGCGGGCAGCTCGCTGCGCACCCGGCTGATCTTGGCGGGGTTGACCTGCGGTTTTGCCGTCGACGTCGCGGCCGTCGAGGTCTCGGTCGACGTGCCTGGCGCACCACAGGCGGTCGACGATGCACAGCACCGCGACCGCGAGGACGAGCCCGTTTCGGCACACGCCCGTTTGATACCACACGAGGGGCTTTGAACCGATCCGCAACGTTTTGCGTGTCTAGAGCGATCAACTAATGGGTCGGGCCTATGAGAAGTACGGAGAAACTGTCATGCGAGCAGTACTGGCTATGACAGGGGGGCTTTTGGCGGCGGGCATTGCGCTCACCGCGACGGGTATCGCGACGGCTGAGCCGATTCAGCCGGGTGGCGCCTACGCGACGATCGGGCAGCTGGAGGCATCCGGCTACGACGTCAACATCGACCGGGTGGGTAGTGCCCCGCTCGACCAGTGCATCGTCACCAGCGTGCGGAACCCGCAGGACATCACCCGGACGATCAGGGTCGACAACGGCCGCAAGGGCGATAAGCGGGACTTCGACTACATCGAGGTCGTGGTGCGCAGGACGATCACCGTCTCGCTCAACTGCGACGCGCGAACCTAAGCGGCCTCGTCGTCCTGTTGCTGTTCGGCGCTTCGGCGCGTCGGCTGACTCGTCGGTCGCGGCGGACTTGGGCCGCAGGCCGGTCAACACGTTGACGATCCGCTTCAGCGGTCCACCGCCGCTGGACCGGGTCGTCGACGGCCGGTTCTCCGGACCGAACTTCAGCGACTCGCGCAGTATCTGCAACGGCCGCGGCCGGGTTAGGTGCGGTTGGCTTCGCGGTCGGTTGCACCTGCTTGGAATTCGACTGCGGTGGCGTCGATTTCGACTGCAAAGGCAGCCGCCAGCGGAACGTTCGCCGCGCTCGCGGCGGCGTCGACGCCGTCGGCGATCGCCTTGGGTAGTTCGCTCGCCGCGGTGATCGGGTTGAAGGTCGGAAGCAGGGTGAAAGGCGTTGGCACGTTGGCGGGCGTGGTCCGGTCGTAGCCGAGGTCGACGCCCCAGCGCAGAACGGGGTCGAGGCCCGCGAGGATCGGTTCGGGCACAACCCCATCGAGGACCATCAGGATCGGCAGCCTCGGCGTGGGCACCAGGACGTAGACACTCTTGGGATTGGTGGTCGGCAGCGTGATGTTGGCCGAATCCCCCGGGTCGACGCTTCGATAGTCCGGGTGAAGCACAGCCGCGCCGACGAGTGCGTTCCCCAGGGCAAGCAGGTTGAGCGGATTGTCGGGCAGGTCGGCGAGGCCTTCGTACTCGCGGACGTAGCTCGTCGTCAGGTATTCGTCGTTCGGCATCGGCGGCTCGAACGTCACGCCGAGACCGGGGATGACGAAGCCCGGGAGCCGGGTGAACAGACCGCCGTCGGGATTGCTGAGGCTGCCGACGACCACGAACTCCAGATCTTCCGGGGTCCGGAGCCATCGGGTCAGTCGGCGAGCTTCTGCTTTTCCTTCGCGATGATGACCGCGCTCTGCGAGTATCCGAAGACGATGGCCTTATCGCCGGCTCGCATAGTTCACCGAGTTGATGGCCACGTGCAGTTTGTCGACGCCCTCAGCCACCGACTCGTCGAAGATCAGGTCATCGTTGCCCGTGCTCGGCCAGAACTCCTCGGGCGTCTCGACCGCCGTCAAAGTTCCCTTCGGCACGAAGAACCCGTTGAGCATGGTGGACATGTAGATCTGGTTCTCGATCGGCGTGCTCGGCGCCAGCGGCGTGCCGGTGCCGCCCATCATCAGCACTGTCGTCGCCAGCAGCTGGACTGCGGTGGTGATCGTTTGCGTCACCGCCAGAGCGGGGACGGCGATCAGCGCAACGAAAATCACGACCAAAAAGCGCGAGATCGCCTTCATGTCCGAGCCTTCCCGCGACGCGACTCACTCCGGCGCCGAGGGTCTAATTGTCGCGCACGTCAGGCGGCGTCTTTGTCCTTTTCGGTCGACTCGTCCTTGGCGTCGGGCTCGGCGGCCTTCGGGCCGCTGACCGGTCAATGCTTTGACGATGCGCGAGACCGGACCCTCGCCTGGCTTGATCCCGAACGGCCGGCTTTCCGGATCGGCCTTGAGCGACTCGCGCAGCTTCTCGAACGGGCATCGCGGCTTGATCGCCTCGGGTGTGGTGGCCTTCGGCGGCGTCGTGTCGTTGCCGAGCGTTGTCCATTGACCTTGTCCTTGGCCAGCTTGTTGTCGCCGGTGCGTGGGCTCGTCCTTGACGACCGTCAGCTGCGGAGCCGCCGCGAGCCGGAAGCCGAGTCCCGGGTTCTGGAGTCGTCGCGGGCGGACCGCCGACGCCGAACGGGCCTGACGGCTGCGTGTTCGAGCGGACGGATTCCGGCGAAGCCGTCGACGGTGTCGTCGATGCCGACCGGGATGGCGCCGAGCGTGTTGCCGATCAGGCCGATCGGGTTGCCGATCGGGCTCAACTGGAACTGCACATGCTCGCCGGGACTCGTGTCGCGGTTGTAGGCGTCGTTGATCCACACCCGCAGGATCGCGTCGGGAATCGCCAGCGCCGGTGCCGGCACACCCGCCGTCACGAGCGGCTGCAGGAGCGGAACGGTGTCGGCCGCGATCATGTAGTAGTGGGTGTCGCCGTACTGCCCCTGGTCGATGATTCCGGCTTCGTTGAGTGTGTGGTTCTGCACGTTCCCGTGCAGCAGCGCGTACGCCATGATCGAGTTCGTCATCGCCAGGACGTTGAGCGGCCGAGCGGGCGCGTCGCCGCCGAGGAAGTCGTACTGCTGCGCGACGTCGACGGTCGGGGTGACGAAGTCGTCTCCGCGGTCGGCAGCACCGTCCGCCGGGCAGCTGTTCTCGGTCGGCCCGTAGAACGTGATGCCGATGATCGGAATGGTGAAGCCCTTCGAATCCCGCGTCCCAGGATGCCGCCGTTGGGCCGCATGGGGTTCGAGATCAGGTAGAACTCGGTGCCGTCCAGGTCGGTCGTCGGGATGGCGTCGATCAGTTCGTTCTTGACCAGCGACGCGACGACGGCACTTTGCGAGTAGCCGAAGACGATGAAGGCGTGCCCGGTACCTGGAGTGCTCGGCGCGAGAGGTCATCCGAACTGGCGTCCTCGTTGCAGTCGCCACGGACGCGCCGAGGCAGCTTCCGAGGTTGTCGACGCCGATCATCAACCGAGTCGTCGAACGTCGTCGTGCCGGACACCGGGAAGAACTGCGCCGGATAGGTCACGGCGTACGCGTTGTAGCCGGGCGACGCCGGAATGCGTTGCCACCAGCGGGATCGATGAAGCCGTTGACCGCCCAGTCCAGGTAGTCGGCGACATAAGCCTGGTCGTCGTCGGGCCCCAGCGAGTGCCGGTGCCACCCATGATCAACGCCGTCGCCGCCAGTAGCTGAACGGCCGCCGTCAGCGTGACCGACACGACGAGCGCGGGCACCGCGATCAGCGCCACCATGATCAACGACCAGCGAACGCGCAATCGCCTTCATATTCCGACCTTCCCCTGGCCTCGCCACCCCACGGCGACGCAAAACCTAAAACTCTACTGCCGCGATGCTCAACACGCAGCACAGAAGCATCTTGCACCACAGATGAATGAATTGACAGCGAAACGGGCCAGGTTTCCCCGCTCAAAGGAACCGAACTGCCCATGGCCCTCAACAGGCTGTTGAGCCAGTCCACCTGGGCAAACCGTTGTCCCATCCGGTCAGCTCCAGGTTACGAACGGCTGACCTTCGCGGCGATTTTCCTTCCATCTGACGGTTTGCCGACCGTAGAGTCATGGCGCGTATTTCAACTGACACGGGAGACTCAATGAAGAAACTGAGGGCTGGCGGCATCGCGATCCTGGCCGTCACGGTCGGCCTCGGCCTTGCGGGCTGCGGATCCGACGAGAAGAAGGCCGAGGAGACCACCTCGAGCTCGAAGAGCAGCTCGTCGTCGGCCGCGGCCGCTCCCCCGTCGCAGGAGGCCGCCAAGCCCAACCTCTCGATCCCCGACTACATCAAGCAGAACGGGATCCAAGAGTCTCCAGTGAAGAACGGCGACCCGGGATCTCCCGAAATCAACCTTCCGTTCCCTCCGGCTGGGAGGACATGGGTCCCGAAACGCCTCGAGTGGGCTTGGGGCGGAATCAAGTTCACCGGTGACCCCGCGATGGCCGCCGCGCCGCCGACGATCATCGCGCTGCTCTCGAAGCTGCAGGGCAACGTCGACCCGGCCAAGATCCTCGAGTTCGCACCCGGCGAGATGAAGAACCTGCCCGGCTATGAGGGCGACGGTGTCGGCTCGGCCAGCCAGCTCGGCGGTTTCGACGCCTGGCAGGTCGGCGGCATGTACATCAAGGACGGCGCCAAGCATGCCGTCGCACAGAAGACGGTCGTGATCCCTGGCGCCGACGGTCTGTTCGTGCTGCAGCTCAACGCTGACGGCACCGAGGATCAGATGGGCCTCCTGATGGACGCCACGGGTGTCGATCGACGAGCAGACGACGATCGTTCCGGCCCCGTGACGGCGGTCCAACCCCCCGCTCCCAACGAGCCGCCACCGCCGCAGCGCGGTCAGACGCTGGAGGAGCGGGGCCGCGACATCAGCGAGGCACAAGCCGAAGCTGAAGCCGAGACGTCGAAGGTCAAGCAGTACCTGAAGGTAATGAGCCCTCGGTATGCTGTGGTCGATGGCCGATGGGTACCCGGTGGTGATCAAGCAGTTCATTCAGTTCTGCCTGATCCTCATCTATCCGGCCTGGATCTTCGCCGTGCTGGCTGGCGCCGTGTTTCACGCGCTGTTCTACGTGACGGTCTATCCCGTTCTGTGGCTGCTCTTTTGGCCTGTTCGGGCACACCAGAAGAAGCATCATCCCGAGGAGTACGCCGCGAACCGGGCCAAGTACGCGAAGAAGAAGTAGCCGGCGGAATCGGTGGGGTTATTCAATCGGTCGGCCGGCGCTCACGTCACTGTGGCGCCGGCCGTCGTCCGACCGCGCCAGACGGTCACGGCCACCGTCAGCGTCGACAAGCCGCTCGACAAGGTCACGTCGGCGCGTCTGGAATGGGGTTACGACAACTTCTACCGGTATCACTGGGCGGGGCACGCAGATTCGGCTGCCGCGGCGGGCAATGACACGCTGTGGACGGCCGGTCAGGTCGGGACCAACTACGGCGGTGAGCGTGACACCGACGACTGGGTGTGCGTGACGCGGGTCGAGGTGCCCACCGCCACAAGTGAATTCACCCAGGCCTCGGCGAGCTTCAAAGTGCCCTCGTGGGCGCCGGGTTCGTCGCCCCAGGTGGCGCGGTGGGGGTGTCGCCTCGTCATCGACCGCGGTGGTCGTGACGTCGACGAGCGCGGTGAGTTCCAGGTCGTCATCGGCGCAGACGATGTCGACGCGGTCGAAGAGCCGATGGAACGCTATATGGGAAACGGTGACACCGAGATCGACATCGTGATCCCGTCGCCTGTGTGGCGGGCGGGCGAACCGATCACCGGGCACCTCGCATGTCGTCCGCAACAAGATCTGCCGACCGCCGACATCGCGGTGTACTGGCAACGTGAGCGCGAGTCACCATCCGCTCGAACGCTATCCGGGGCAGGGCGGATCGCTCGACGGCCCACCCCTGCACCTCGGCAAGAAGATTCCGATGCACGGCGGCACCGAGTTCGGCCTTCCGTTCGCACTGCCGCTGCCCGCCGACGCCGCGCCGACCGCCACGGCGGTGCACTCGTCGCTGTCCTGGTTCATCGGGGCACGGATCTTCTACTCGGGTTTCACCAGCCATCAGATCGAGCGCGTCCGCAGGCCGATCGTCGTCGTCAACGCGCCGTAGTCAGGCCCGCGAAATCGCCGACGCGTCGGCCACCTGCTCGGCCGTCGGCCGCACCCCCGTGTAGCGCTGGAACTGCTCGGCTGCCTGCAACGCGATCACCTCACCTCCGGTGATCACCTTCACCCCCGCCTCGCGGGCAGCGACGATCAACGGCGTCTCCGACGGCAGCGCGACCACGTCGAAGACGGTGTGCGCCTTGGCGATTGTCGACGAATCGAATGCGCTCGACCGTTCCTCGGGCCCGCCGGCCATCCCGATCGGCGTCACGTTGACGATGACGTCCGCGGTCCGCGAACCCACTTCGGATGCGTAGTCGTAGCCGAGTTGGCGCGCCAGCGCCGCACCGGTCTCGTCGTTGCGGGCGACGAGAAGGCCGTTGTGAAAGCCGCTGTCGCGGAACGCCGAACCGACGGCGCTGGCCATTCCCCCGCTGCCGTGGATCAACACCGACTGCGAGCCGTCGAGCCCGTGCTCCTCGATGAGGAGTTGCACGGCGATGTAGTCGGTGTTCGACGCGGTGAGGTGTCCGTTGTCGTTGACGATCGTGTTGACGGCGTTGATCGCCCGCGCGGAGTCCTCGACCTCGTCGACGAGCGGAATGACGTCCTGCTTGAACGGCATCGACACCGAGCAGCCACGGATACCGAGTGCGCGCACCCCGCCGATCGCCGCGTCGATGTCGGTGGTGGTGAAGGCCTTGTAGATGAAGTCGAGTCCGAGCAGGTCGTACAGATAGTTGTGGAACCTGGTGCCGATGTTGCTCGGCCTTGCGGCCAGCGAGATGCACAACCGGGTGTCCTTGCTCAGTGGTGGACGCATCAGCCGACCGCTCCCATGACTTGCCTTGCCATACCGTGTATTTCGCGGTAGAGATCCTTCGAGATCGACATATCGCGCAACGAGGGCACGTCGATGACCGTGGTCACCACGCCGAGATCCTCACGCTGCCAGTGCGCGCCGAACCGGTCGAGGATCTTGCGCATCGCGACGTTGTCGGACAGCACTCGCGCCGTGAACCGCCTGATACCGTCGCCCCGCGCGGCAACGGCCAACGCCGCCATCAGGAATGAGCCGACACCGCGTCCCTGGTAGTCGTCGCCGACGATGAACGCCACCTCCGCGACGGTCGCATCGGTTTCGTCGCGCACGAAGCGGGCGTCGGCCACCACCGGGCCCTCCTCACCCTCCGTCATGACCCAGACGAAGTGGTCCTTGTAGTCGACCTCGAACAGGTAGGTCATCAACGACTTGCTCGGTGTGCGCGGTGTCTGGAATCTGCGGTACAGCGTCTCGCTGGAGAATTCGATCGTGCCGTCCGTGGTGCGCTCGCTGTCGCCTGGCAGCACGGGTCGCAGGTAAAGCCAAGAGTCGTCGCGCATTTGAATCGGGATCGGCGTGATGAACGCGGCGAGCCGTTGGCGCGCCGTCCGCACCATCTTGTCCATCAGGCCGGGCAGGTCGAGCATGGAGGCGAAGGCGCCGTGGCCGCCGACCCATCCGGTCAACGGCTCTGTCGCGACCACTGTCGCGGTCCGCGGCGTCTCTCGCAGCAGCGCGATCTCGCCGACGATCAGCGGCGGCGACAGCTCCAGAACGGTCGGCACGCCGTCGCCATCGGTGTGGGTGATCTGCGCTTTTCCGGAATCGATGAGCAGAAATGACTCCGCGCGCTCTCCTTGGCGCATCAAAACCTTGCCCGCCGCCGCATTCAGCGGGCGTAGCTGCGCCGCCAGTGACACCAAAGCATCCGGACGGCAACCCTTGAATATTTCGAGGGCGGCGAGTTCGTCGGCGCTGACGGCCGTCAGTCCGGCCACGTGACGAGGCTACCGCCCCGTCGCGTCGGGTGCGGAGATCTCGGTGGCCTCCGACCGACCGCGCAACACCTCGCTGCCCTTGGCTGCCCAATGACCGCGTTCGGCATCATCGGCCCGCTCGATCGCCGCAGACGAGCACAGGATCCGTCGATCCGACGCCTTCGCGAGATCCGCCAGCCGCGCGGCCTCGTTCACCGGGTCCCCGATCACCGTGTACTCGTAGCGGTTCTCGGCGCCGATGTTGCCCGCGAAGACCGAGCCGGCCGAGACGCCGATCCCGAAGTCGACCAGCGGCAGCACCCGCAACTGCTCACCGAGGGTGCGCGCTGTCGCCAGCGCCGCCGAAGCCGCGCCGTCGCTGTGAAACGGCGCCCCGAACACGGCGAGCGCGGCATCGCCCTGGAACTTGTTGATCATCCCTTCGCCGGCGTCGACGGCGTTGACGACGATCCGGAAGAAGTCGTTGAGCACCTCGGCGACCTTCTCCGGCGGATAGCTCGCGGCCAACTCCGTCGAACCCGTCAAGTCGATGAACAGGATCGCCGCCTCTTCGACGTCACCCGACATCGACGCGCCCTCTTCGATCGCGCGGCGGGCGACGTTGGCGCCGACGTGACGGCCGAACAGGTCGCGGACCCGTTCGCGCTCGGCCAATCCGGCGACCATGCGGTTGAATCCGCTTTGCAGCCTGCCGATTTCGGAGCGCTCGAACACGGCGACCTCGGTGTCGAAATCACCCTTCTCGACCGCGGCCATGCCGTCGACGACTTCTCCGATCGGGTCGGAGATCGACCTCGACGTCAGGATCATCGTCGGCAACCCGAGAAGGAACGCCGCCAGTGCCACGACCAGCGTCGCGATTCTCGACCGATGCCGTCTTCGGGATGAGCCAGCCGTTGGCACGCACCACGACCAGCGCCGCGATGACGAGGCATGGCAGTGCGCTGCACAGCAGCCAGAGCAGGATCAGGCGCGCGAAGACGCTGGGTGCCGCGACGAGTCGCTCGGATGCGTGGGTCGCGGCGGCGAGCATCGGGCGAATGAGCTCCATCGTCAGCAGAAGACCGACGCCCGTCGCGGCGGATCCGCCGAGCACCACCCCGAAGGCGGTTGCGACGACGACGCCGATCCCACCGCCGAAGTTGAGCAGAATCGAGATTGCGCCGCTGACGATCCACGTACCCGCGAGGAGCACCGACTGACGAGCGAGCAGTCGCGTCAGCCCTTTTCGCTGCCGATCATCTGGTTCGAGGCCGTGGTTGAACCATTTCAGCGTCGGCGAGATGTTCAGCACGCCGCCGACCCAGATCACCAGCGTGCCGACGACCACAAGCACCGCAGAGCCGATGATGTTCGACCTGGTGAAGTAGTTCTGCGCCCCGGTGAGCGCCTCGCCGCCGAGCGGGATCAGGATGGCGACGGCGGCGGTGATCGACAGCAGATACGCACCTGCGAGCCGGCTCGCATAGTTGGCCGCCAACCTGCTCATGTGAACAACGTAGCGACCCGCACCCGATTACGGGATCGGCTTGAACTCCACGTGCAGTTCGGCGAGTCCGCGCATGATGAATGTCGGCTCATAGTTGTAGCGACGGGCCTCCTCGGGGCCGTGGTGCTCCTCCGAGATCCTGAAGTCCGTCATCCGATCGAGGATCCGGTTCACCGAGATCCGGCCCTCCGAGCGGGCAAGCGGTGCCCCAGGGCATGAGTGCACGCCGCGGATGAACGCGATCTGCTCGCGGACGTTGCGGCGATCGGGGCGGAAGGTGTCGGGATCGGAGAACTTTCGCGCGTCCCTGTTGCACGCGCCGGGCAGCACCATCACCGTGGTGCCTGCCGGTATCTCGGTCTCCCCGATGGTCGTCGACGTGCGCGCCATCCGGAAGTGCGACTTGACCGGGCTCTCCGTCCGCAGTGTCTCCTCGAGAAAGGCCGGGATACGGCCGCGGTCCTCGCGCAGAAACGCTTCGTACTCGGGGTTTTCGGCGATGATGCGCATCGCGGAGCTGACCAGCTTGGTCGTGGTCTCGGTTCCGGCGGCGAACAGGAACGTCGACAGGTTCATCACGTCTTCGATGTCCGGTGTCGAGCCGTCTTCGTACTTCGCCTGCGCCAGTTCGGTCAGCACGTCACCGCGCGGTTCGCGCCTGCGATCCTCGATGTAGGCGTAGAACTTGTCGTTCAACCACTGCAGTGGATTGTGCGCGGTGGGCGCCTCCTCGCCGAGTTGGCCGACCAACTCGCCTGCGAAGACGGCACGGAACTCGTCGTGGTCCTCGGCAGGCACTCCGAGCAGGTCGGCGATCACCAAGAGCGAGAACGGCTTTGCGTAGGCCTCGAGGAATTCGCATGCACCGCGGTCGACGAACGTGTCGAGCTGTTTGTCGGCCAGCCGCCACATGAAGTCCTCGTTCTCCTTGAGACGCTTGGGGGTGATGAGCTTGTTCATCAGCCCACGCGTTCTGGTGTGCAGCGGCGGATCCTGCGTGGTGATGTGCTCGCTCATCGGTACCGCGGCGCGGTGTTCCTCGATCAGCTCGGAGACATCGTCACCGCCCGGGCCGAACGGCATCCCCGCGAACGGGCCCGCCACCGAGTTGCACGACGAGAACGCCGGATCCTTGTAGACGGCCAGTGCCTCCTCATAACCGGTGACCGCCATGACGTTGAACGGCGTCGCCTGCGTCACAGGACATTTCGACCGCAGATGATCGAAGTACGGATACGGGTCGGGTACCAGCGCCTCGTCGGTGAAGAAGTCGACTGTTTCGAAATCGGTCACGCATCACTCCGTTCGAAGAGCACAGGCAGAGACGTCGGCGAGCGAAACACCATGCCCCTGATGTGCGGGTCGTCGCCGTCGGGATCCAGCCGCAGGTTGGGCAGCCGGTCCAGCAGCAGGTTCACCGCGGTGCGCATCTCCAGCCGCGCCAGGTGCATGCCGAGGCAGACGTGGACCCCGTGGCCCCAACTGATGGGAACCTTCGCCTGGCGGAAGATGTCGAAGCGATCCGGGTCGGGATAGCGGTCTTCCTGCCGGTTGGCCGCACCCAGCATCGGCATCACCGAGCACCCCTGCGGGATCGCGACCCCGCCGAGCTCGGTGTCGCGGGTCGACACCCTGGTGATGTTCAGCAGCGGTGCATCCCAACGCACCGCTTCCTCGATCGCCTGGGGTATCAGCGTGCGGTCCGCGCGCACCGCGTCGAGTTGGTCCGCGTTCGACAGCAGGCCGAACAACAGGTTCCCCAGCGACCGGTACGTCGTCTCCACTCCAGCGGGCAGCAGCAGTTTGATGAAGGAGTAGATGTCCTCGTCGTCCAGTTTGTGCCCGTCGATCTCGGCCGCCGCGAGGCTGCTGATCAGGTCCTCTCGCGGCTCGGCCCTGCGCGCCTGCAGGATCGGCTTGAAGTAGTCGACGAGCGCCTGCGACGCCGCAATGCCGCGCTCCGGATTGACGGTGAAGGACAGCATCGATATCGACCAGCGCTGGAACTGCGGGAAATCCTTTTCCGGCAGGCCGAGCAGCGCGGCGATGATGCGGGTCGGGTACGGAAAGGTGAAGGTCTTCACCAGATCGGTCTTGCCGTCCTGCGCGAACTGGTCGATCAGTTCGTTTCCGATGCGCCCGACGATCTCGTCCTCCCAACGCGCCAGCGCCTTCTGGGTGAACGCCTTGGTCACCAGCGACCGCAGCCTGCCGTGCACGGGTTCGTCCATACCGAGCATCACCCCGTGGCCGAGCACGTCACCGAAGATCTGGATCACGGCGTTCGACGAGTAGGTCTCGTTGTCGCGCAACATCGTTTGGATGTCCTCGTGCCGGTACACGATGAAGACGGGCTTGCCCTCCTCGCCCGGCATCGCGGACATGTCGATGCGCTGGATCGGCGTCTCGTTGCGCTGTTTGGCCAACTCGGGGTACGGGTCGCGGACGTTGCCGGACACGACGTCATCGAACGCCCCGAAATCCTCGAGGTCATCAAACAGATCTGACATTGCTCTCCTATCAAATGGCCGGGTAGGCCACCGATTTCACTTCCGTGTACTGGTCGAAGCCGGCGACACCGTTCTGTCGTCCGACACCGCTGTCCTTGTAACCGCCGAACGGTGTGTCTGCGCCGTAGCCGACAGTGCCGTTGATACCGATGAACCCGGCTCGCAGACGCTTGGCCACGGCAAGGGCATGGTCGACGGAGCCTGCCATGACATTCCCCGCAAGGCCATACGGGCTGTCGTTGGCGATGCGCACCGCATCGTCCTCGTCGTCGAACGGGATGACCGAGAGCACCGGCCCGAAGATCTCCTCCTGGGCGATCGTCATCGAGTTGTCGACATTCACGAAAAGCGTTGGCTTGACGAAGTATCCCTTGTCAAGGCCGTCCGGCGCATCGGGGCCGCCGACAAGCATGGTCGCGCCCTCGTCGACTCCCTTCTGGATGTACCCGCGAATGCGGCTGCGCTGCTTGTCGGAGATGACGGGGCCGCACAGCGTTCCTGGATCCTGCGGATCGCCTGCGGCGACACCCTCGTAGATTCCCTTCAGGATCTCGACACCCTCGTCGTACCGCGATCGCGGAAGCAGCATTCGGGTGGGGTTGGCGCAACCTTGCCCCGCGTGCATGCACGGTGCGATACCCATCATGCAGCCCAGCGCGAAATCGGCATCCTCCAGAACAATGGTCGCCGATTTTCCGCCGAGTTCGAGGAACAGGCGCTTCATCGTGGCAGCGCCCTTTTCCATGATCCGCCTGCCGACGACGGTGGAACCGGTGAAGGAGATCAGATCGACCTTCGGTGAGATCGTCAGTTCCTCTCCGACGAAGTGATCCGACGACGTAACGACGTTGACCACACCCGCTGGGATATCGGTCTTCTCGGCGATCAGCCTGCCAAGGCGGGTCGCGTTGTACGGGGTGTTCGGTGCCGGCTTGAGCACGACGGTGTTGCCGGTTGCGAGCGCTTGACCGAGTTTCTGAAGGGTGACCTCGAACGGAAAATTCCACGGCACGATCGCACCGACCACGCCGACCGGTTCACGCCACACCATCCGTGTGGTGTTCACGCCGGTGACGGAAACCATCGCGTCCCCGAGCGACGTCTCCCACGGGTACTCGTCGATCAGCTTGGCCGGATACCGAAGCCCGTCGGCCAGTGGCGCATCGAGTTGTGGTCCGTAGGTGATCGCCCGTGGACACCCGACCTCGAGTATCAGCTCTTCGCGAAGCTCCTCCTGCTCGGATTCGATGGCTTCCTGCAGCTGCAGCAGGCAGCGTTGGCGAAACGCGTGATTGGAACCCCAGTCGGTTTCGTCGAACGACCTGCGGGCCGCGTCGATGGCCCGATGCATATCGGCTTTCGACGCGTCGGCGACCTCGCCGAGTACATCCTCGTTCGCCGGGTTGATATTGGTGAACGTGCCCGCTTCTCCGTCGACGAGCTTGCCGTCGATCATCATCTTCGATTCGAAACGGACAGTTGGGGTTTCAGGCATGCTTCTCGCTTTCGTGGGACGTCAATGCGCCGTATCGCGGAATACCCATCATCACGCGGATCACCTGGTGCACACCCGCGGTCGGCAGAACCCGGCTCATGATCAGGAGCATCCGCGCATCGAAACCCACCGGGCGCCTGGCGAATGGCTTGGTGCTGTCGAGAGCCTTGGCAAGACCGGTAGCGAAACGGTCAGGCGACTTGGCGCCGTACCGCATCGCGAGCCTGCCGCGCGTGTCCATCGTGGCGTGGTGGCGCCCGTACGGCCCGCCGAAGTCGCGGGTATCGGTCGTCCCGGCGTCGGTGATGATGTCGGTGTCGTAGGTGCCGGTGACCAGGACCGTGACACCAACACCGAACGGCGCGATCTCGCCTGCCAAGGATTCCGCCCACCGTTCCGAGGCGCCCTTCGCCGCGGAATATGGTGCGGTCGCGGGCATTCCGCGCACGCCGCCCGCGCTCGACACCACGACGATGCGCCCGCGGCCCGCGTCACGCATCAGCGGCAGCAGCGCGTTGGTCAGCGCAACCGGTCCGAACACCGTGGTCGCGAACATCCGCTCCCACAGGCTCATCGGAGTTTCCTCGGCCATTCCCGCCGCGGAGATGCCCGCATTGTGCACGAGGGCATATGGGGCGCCGACGGCTTCTTCGATCGACTTCGCCGCCGCCTCCACCGACGCGGAGTCGGTGAGGTCGAGCGCGACGCCGATCAGCCGAGGGTCGCCGTCGGCCGCACCTGTCGCCGCGCGCAGCTTGTCCATACCGGCGTCCACCGACCGCATCGCGGCGACGACCTGCCAACCGCGCTTGTACAACAGCGTGGCCGACGCCAGCCCGAGACCCCTTGAGGCCCCGGTGATGACGACGCTTCGCGTCTCAGCCATTCGGCGCTTCGGACGCACATCGGTCGCTCTTGGAGCCCAACTCGACGTCGGGTCGACCGTCGGGCAGTCCCTGCTGCCAGGTCGACCACTTGCCGACCGAGTACGGGCCTTCTGCCCCGTTCTCCTCGTAGTAGCCCTGCGGGTCGTACACCTTGGCCTCGGGGTACGGCCACGGGCAGGCGACCGATGTGGCCAACCCGCTGGCCTTGATCGCCCAGAACCACCCGCCGTAGGCGAAGTACGACACGTTGATGATCACGAACATCACCAGGAACGTGCCGAGAACCGGCTTCTTCGGAAACAGCTTGGCCTTCGCGGCGAGCTTCTCCGCCACCGACTTCCCGGTGTCGTCGCGGTAGACGAGGATCGCCGCGGGGATCATCACGAAGGTCACCGACAGCGACTCCCAGATCAGTGGGAACTGGAAGGTGCTGCCGCCGAACATTGTTCCGAACGGGATGGCCTGTGAGTAGATGTACAGCCCGGTGCGCACCAAGCTGATCTCCAGAATGGCGTCGAAGATGAAGCCGATCACCAGCACCAGACCGCCCAAGCTGATCAGCGGATGCCGGCTGACGAAGGACTCAGGTCCGTACTTCGCCTGCCACTTGCGCAGGATCCAGATCGCCGGGAAGTACGGACCGAAATAGAACGTCACGTAACCGAACACGATGAAGGGCTCGACGGTCGGCGACATCATGATCAGCGGCCAGGATTCCGGCCAGTGCAGCAACGCCGGGTTGTACACCGCGTACGGCGACCAGTTCATGATCGGGTCCTGCCACACGATCAGCGTGGTGACCAGGACCATCAGCAGCACCGGGCTGCCGGGGTTCTTCCGCCAGCCCCGGATGAAGACGATGGTCAGCACCACGACCATGATCAGGGCGCCGACCTGCGGGATGACCTGCCAGTGATCGAATCCGGTCAGGAACTCGACAGGACGGGGCCGTCCTTCGACATTCGGGTTGGCCACGCGCGGGTCGACGGCCGTACGGCCGACGACGAGGAACAACCCGATGAAGCCCAGCCAGGCAAACAGCGAGACCACCCGGCCCCAGTTCGGGCCGGTGCGCGCGCGACCCGCTGAGTCCTGGTCGGCGTCAAGCGGTTTGGATTCCTGTGTGGTCATGTCACGCGTCCTCTCCGAAGCGGTCGACGAGGTGGGAGTTGATGCCGTCGGCGTCGAGCGTTGCGGGCCACCAGATAGCCGGCACCCATCCAGGCTCGGCGCGTCCACTTTGCCAAGGGACACCCGGGTTCCCGGGGCACCTGAGGCGGCGGGCATCATCTTCACCCGCTCCAGGGCCTCCTTGACACCGCGCGGGCTCAGCGGGTGGGCATCGGCGAAGGCACGCACCAAGGTGGCGGCGACGTCATGGTTGACCACGGTCACGCAGAACTCCGGGCGACTGCCGTCGTACTTCGCCGCGTAGCGGTCGAGGAAATCCTGTCCGATCGCGTTGCCCTCGTCGTATTGATCGACCCCGACCCAACCCATGAACGCGTTCCACATGATCGGGTTGACCCACGCGTTCTGGAACGCGGTGGTGGTGAAGCGCGGCGGATCCCAGTCCAGCGCCTCCAGCGCCGGGTTGATGAAGACGATGCCGAAACCGAAGCCGAGGTGAACGATCGCCTCGGCTTTCGCTTCGTGCAGTGTGCGCACCGCCTCGTCGATGTCTTGCGCAGTCTGCGCGATCGCGGCCTCCGCAACGATGCGAATGCCCTTGCGGCGACACGCACTACGCAAGTTCTTCACATAGGTCTCACCGATCAGGTTCTGCTCGACCAGGACGCCGATCTCGGTGAGGCCCCGCTTGGCCACCAGGTCGGCGATGAAGATCGGTTCGTCGGTCAGCGAACCTTGCGGAAAGGAGAACGTCCACTCGCCGAGCCAGTCATCGGTGCCGGTGACGCTGATCGCGGGCACCTTGAAGCGCTCCTCGATCGCCTCGCGCGTCGGCACACAGTTGTCGGTGATGTTCGGCCCGAACACCACAAGACACCCTTCGTCGACGAGCTCCCCGTAGGCGTCGATGACCGCCTTGACCGATCCTTTCGGCAGGCCCTCCACCTCGCGATAGATCATCTGCACGGGCCGGTCGAGCACGCCCTGTTCGACCGCCTCCGCGAAGACGAGGTCGAAGGTTTGAGTGAAGGAGGCGAACAAATCCTCCGGAAACCCTGGCGGCAATGTGAAGTCCATCAGGTAGCCGACCTTGATCGGCTCTGCTGTGCTCTCGTAGGACATGCAACCTCCTGTGTGCGGCGCCGTCAGTCGATGGGCTGTTGGTCTGCCAGGTAGACGTCGATCATTTCGACGAGGCCGCGGGTCACAGTCGAGTCGTCGGTCAGCGGTCCCGCGATGGCGGCGCGGGCCGCGTCGCGTGGCGCTCAGCCCCTCGGCGATCAGTTGGCCTGCCGCGATGAGCACTCGCGTCGAAGCCACCTCGCGCAACCCGCCGGTCTCCAGCCGCCGGATCGCCTGGCCGAGACGAACCAGTTCTGCGGCGCGTTCGTGTCCGATGCCCGCCTCGTTGACGAGGATCTTCTCCTCCACATCCGGTGTGGGGAAACCGAAGTCGATGGCGATCATCCGCTGACGCGTCGAGTCCTTGAGGTCCTTGAGAACGCTCTGATAGCCGGGGTTGTAGGACACCACGAGGCAGAAGCCTGGTGCCGCGTCCAGCGTCTCGCCCAACCGCTCGATCGGCAGTTGGCGTCGGTGGTCGGCCAGTGGGTGCAGCACCACCGTGGTGTCCTGACGCGCCTCCACCACCTCGTCGAGGTAACAGATCGCGCCGTCGCGCACCGCACGGGTCAGCGGGCCGTCGACCCATTCGGTGTCGCCGCCGCGAAGCAGGAAGCGTCCGACGAGATCGGCGGTGGTCAGGTCGTCATGGCAGGAAACGGTGACGAGCGGCCGGTCCAGATCGTGCGCCATCGCCTCGACGAAGCGGGTCTTGCCACACCCGGTGGGGCCCTTGAGGGCGATGGACAGCCCCTGCCGGTAGGCGGCCTTGAACACCTGCTCCTCGTTGGCCACTGGCACGTAGTACGGGCGCGGCGGCTTCACCGGCATCGTTTCCTCTCTGAAGGATCCGCTTCGGATGCACCCTAGCGCGGAACAAGTGTTTGGTTCAAGACTGGGAGTCTCATAAAACCTTGCGGCGCAGGTCCGCGGTTCGCAGCGCGGCGCGGAAGAGCGGCCCGATGACATCGGCGAGCTGGCGCGGTTTGGGTATCGACGCGTGCGCGGCGCTGCCGAATACCCTGCGGAGCTCGCCGGCGTCGGTACCCGCGCCGATCGTCAGGCACAGGCAGCCGATTCCCTGGCGACGCGCCTCCCCGAGCGCACGACGCGCGTCGGCGGCGCCGTAGACGCGTTCGTATCCATGGTCGTAGGCCAGCCCGTCGGACAGCACGACGAGCAGTCGTCGGGACGTGCCCGCCTTTTCGGTGATGATGGACGCGCCATGGCGAATCGCGGCGCCCAACCGCGAGTACGCGCCGGGGACGAGGCTGCCGAGACGGTGCATCACCTGCGCGTTCAGGCTGTCGTCGAAACGCTTCACCGGAATCATGTGCACGGCCGAGCGGCCCTGCGACTGATAGGCGTAGAGCGCCACCCGATCACCGAGTTCGTGCAGTGCGACGGTCAGCGCCGCCGCGGCGGCCCGCTGTTGCTCGTGGACCGTCTGGCCGAAAGTTCCTGCCTCAGCTGATGATCCGGACACATCGAGCAACACGAGCACGGCCAGATCGCGGCGACGCCGCAGGCTGTCGACGTACACGGCCTCGTCGGGCGCGGACCCCGCCAATAACTCCACCCTCGCCTCGACCGCTGCGTCGACGTCGATGTCATCGCCCTGCGTCTGCCGGTGACAGCGATCCAGTCCGATGCCGAGGCGAGTCAGTGGACGCCGTAGCGCATGGACATCGGGGCGCTCAAGGGGATGTCCCTGCTTCTGCGGAGCGTCGGTCTCGTGGACGGTGCACCAGTCGTGCTTGTAGCGACGCTGGTTGACGTCCCACTCCGGGTACTTCCTGCCGTCACCCTCGCCGTCGCCACCGTCGTCGATCTCCGACGGCGGAGTTGCCGTTGAGGTGACCATGCCCGCGCCGCGAATCCCGTTGTGCGAACGATGCGTTTGCGTGTCGGCGCCGGGGGGTCCGCTGCCGTTGAGCTGTCTGACCCTGCTCAACATTCGCTGCAATAGTTTCCCGATCGCACCGCCACCGCCGACCGGGCTGGAGAAGGGGTCGGCATCGTCGCCGAGGGTGCCGTCGGCGTCGTCGTCGAGGTCGGCCAGGTTCTTCGACGGCTTGCTGCGCGGACTGTGCATCTCTTCGCCGTCGGCGTGCGCGACACTCGCATGCGCGGCGAGCAGACTTCGAGGCTTGATCACGCCGAAGCTGCCGGGCGGGTCGGCGACCTTGGAGCTCGTCGCGATGTCGAGGGACTCGGCGGGAGAACGGGTTCGCGTCGCGAGGTCCAGGTCGATCATCGATCGCACGGAATAGGGCAACAGGTCCTCGTTCGCGGCGAGCGCGCGGTTCCCCTCGACGGCGAGATACCTTCTTGCCAGCGCGGACCGCCTGCCGAGCTTGCGAACGACATCGGGATCGAGACCGCCGCCCGCCAGCAGAGACGCCTGCACGGTGACCGATTCGAGCTGCCGACTCGGAGTCTCGGCGGCGTCGACGAAAACCGTGATGCCGTCGGTCCATGCCGGCTCGCCGCTACCCGCCGATGCGACCGCGACGGTACGGCCGGCAAGCGCCGACGCGAACAGCGCAAGCCGCTGCGGCCCGTCATCGTCGACCGTCTGTCGAACCCGTCTCCACGGCACCTCGCTCATTGACCAAATATCTGTTCCACCGTAGTGTCCGCACCCGATGCCAGTCAACGAACCGGGGAGGCAGCCGTGATCGACTTCGAAGGCCAGGTCGCGGTCGTCACCGGCGCCGGGCGCGGGCTCGGTCGGCTGTATGCGATGGAGATGGCGCGCCGCGGCGCCGCCGTCGTCGTCAACGACCTCGGCGGAACCATGCACGGCGAAGGGGCCGACGCATCGGTCGCCGACAAGGTCGTCGACGAGATCACCGCGGCCGGTGGATCGGCCGTTTCGTCATATGACTCCGTCGACAGCCCCGAGGGCGGTCAGGCCATCGTCGCGACCGCTATGGAGAGCTTCGGACGACTCGACGCCGTGGTGAGCAATGCGGGCATCTTCAACAGCATCGCGTTCGACGAGCTGACGCCCGA